>CALVBO010000003.1 GCA_944325835.1 Candidatus Gastranaerophilales bacterium | reverse complement strand
CCAGGATCAAACTCTCCATTGTCAGAAAAGTTATGTCCTTCGTTCATACGCGGCTAGCATATGAACTGCTCGACTTCTTTTTTATTTCTTTATTCCTTGAACCATTTTCTTAGAATTAACAAGTTCTTGCTTCGTCTTTCACTATCCTTTTGTCAATGTACGAAATAACTTAACCCTATTTATTTTTGTCTCTTTTCAGACACTCCAATCATTTCAGGGTAGTCTTTCTATATTTCAAACCGTTTTAAACAAATCTTCAAACGGCCAGCTTTCTTATTGTATTCGCTGACAATTGTTTGTCAACTACTTTTCACAAAAAACTTAAAATTTCTTAATCTCGTCTATATTACTATTATTAACTAAATTCTAAATCTTCGGCTTATGGCCTTCCAGCCACGTCCATTATTATTACACAGTGAAATTTTAAAGTCAACACTTTTTTTAAAAAATTTTTCAGCGATTTTAATATTTTGTTACAGAGGCCGGAAAACTATAAAGTTTAGCGGATTTACGCCGATAAAAATACTGTATACAAAAAGGGAATCACCATGGGATTATCAGCGTCACAGGCAAGATTATTGAGTTTAACTCAACGGATTAACAACAACGAGTTGGAATCCGAGATGATTTCTAATGCAAAAATTCATTTGGCAGCAAGAAATACTATTGCCAGTGAAAATTACATTAACGCCCTTGACGGTACTAAATTGGAATACATTTCTTATGACGATACGGGGACGCAGGAGAAGGTTTCGCTCACATTTAACTCTATTAATCAGTACACTCCGCTGAAAAATCAGTATGCTCTTTTCAATAATGAAAATCAAATCTACGTCAGCGCAACTGACGCTGCCAACTTTGAAAATTCCGCTAATTTGTATCAATTTTTGGACTGCTACGGGGTTTTTGATCAGGGCAGGGAGGAATATAACGAAAAGATGCAAGAGTATGAAGCGCAAATGGATGAATACAACAAGCAAAAAGATGAGTACGACAAAGCGCTTGCCGAATACAATAAGGAAATGAACGAATATACTACAAATCTAAACGAATATAATGAAAAACTTGCGCAATATGAGAAAGACTATCAACAATATCTTGCAGACAAGCAAGCATACGAAGATGCGCTGAATTCTCCGGATTTATACGCTATATTCAGCGGCGCAGTCGGGAAAAGCGAGGACTTACTTCCATTATCAACTTATCCGCAAGCCAGCATGGGGTGTTACTGGTCAGCACTTCACCCTGACGGAACTTACAACCGCGCATCTTGTTATATGCACGTTTTAGGTCATATTATTGATTATAATGCGACGATAGATGATGGTGGTTTAAATGGTCCATATACAACCTCTGTAGGGGATAATGTTAATTGTAGCGGATATGCTGGCGGCTATATGAATAACACGTGTAATGAAGAAATGCAGCAGGTTTCAGACGGCATCAATGAATTGGATGATGACGGCAACTACAAACGTGTTTGCGACGGAACCGATGATTATCGCGGTATAACGGGTGTTACAAATGCCCTGGAAAAAGCACTGCAAGATCATGCCGCAGGAACAATTTCTGATACAGAATTAAAAATGTGGCGTTTAATAAGCGACTTTGTTGAAAATCCGGACGGAACTTTTTCAAAGAAAAGCCTTAAACAAAAAGCGATTGATATGATGTATTTGTCACAAAACTGGGGGTACGCAGAAGGAGTATCCGCAGAATTTCCGTATTCAATGTTAAAACCGGAGATGATGGTAGATATTCTTATTAACTTTACAGACGGCGACTTAAAGAACTTAACGCTTGATCCGCCGGACGAACCGACCCCGCCGGAACCGTTCACTGAAACGCCGCCGACTATGGAAATCGCAGCTCCGCAAGAACCGGAAATGCCGGAATATACCGACAAAATTTACGACAAACCGCTTGCTCAATGGTACACTAACCTCTGGTATATCATGGACGGAAACTCTACTTCTGATGAAATTTATTCAGTATACGATGAACAGGCGGAATTTGACTACTTCACCGTGCCAAACGTTTCTAAAACATCAACCCAAGACAGCAATAATTATGTCATAATTTCAGATGATCAGGCCGGTAATCAAGAATGGCTTCAATTCGCTATCAACAACGGACTTGTTACGCTTTCGCAGGCTACCTTGAAAAACGATACCAACAGCACAAATATCCGCTGGGAAGGTATTGAATACTCAAGCACAAGCGACATCTACGAATCTCAGGACGAAACCAAAATCGCTAAAGCCGAAGCCGAATATCAGAAAACTCTTACCGAAATTCAAGCTGAAGATAAACAATTAGATATCGAAATTAAAAAACTCGACACTGAACACAGCGCGCTTGAAAAAGAACTCGAATCTATTAAAGGCGTTATGCAGAAAAACACCGAAAGATCATTCTCTGCGTTCTCATAGATTACATTTTGTAACAAAATCCCGAATATTTTAAAGTTTCAGCCTTTTAGTTCCGATACAGGAATTAAAGGACGATAGAATTATGGGATTATCAGCATCACAGGCAAGATTATTAAGCATAACCCAACGGATTAACAACAACGAGTTGGAATCAGAGATGATTTCTAATGCCAAAATTCAACTGGCAGCAAGAAATACTATTGCCAGTGAAAATTACATTAATGCCCTTGACGGCACAAAATTGGAATATATTTCTTATGATGATTCCGGAACGCAAGAAAAAGTTAATTTAACATTTAATTCTATTAACCAATACACTCCATTGAAAAATCAGTATGCACTTTTCAATAACGAAAATCAAATCTACGTTAGTTCAACTGACGCAGCTAACTTTGAAAATTCAGATAATTTGTATGAATTTCTTGACTGCTACGGACTCTTTGATAAAGGAAGAGAAGACTTCGCGGCATTAATGGATGAATACAATGAGCAAATGGATAAATACAACGAAGAAAAAGCTGAATATGATAAAGAACTGGCTGAATACAATAAAGAAATGAACGAATATACTACAGAGTTGAACAAATATAATGAAGAACTTGCAAAATATCAAAAAGATTATCAACAATATCTGAAGGATTATGCAGAATATGAAGAGTTGAAAAATCTGCCTAAATTATACGATGACTTCACAAATGCTGTTATCGGTAACAGTCACTACAACGCGGCAAAAGGAAATGACCCGGGCTGCTTTTTACACGTATTAAATAAATTAATCGACTACAACGGACCAAATTTACCATACGATACTTCTGCCACAGATGCAAGCGGCAACAAGATACAATTAAGCTCATTATTTGAAGTTGGCTCTTATTCTATGCCGGAATTAAAACCGATTTCAGATGCGATGTGGGGAGAAAATGAAGATAAGTACGTTTGTGATGGACACGATGTCGGCACAGACGGAACAAAAAACTTATTAGAAATTGCAAGAGAAAACGGTAGAGATCCTAGTACCTACGAAATTCTGGCAAGTGACTTCCTTGAAATCGCGAATGGTGACGGAACATATTCTTACGAGAAAAAAACATTAAAGCAAAAAGCTATTGATATGTACTATATTATTGCAAATAGTGCAGAACAACTCAGCACCAGAGGTTCAGGAACCGGAGAATTCACCATTACACAAGGTAGCGTAACAGTTTCATCTTTCCTTACAGACTTTGTCGAAGGTGATATGAAAGGCTTGAACCCGGAAGAACCGGAAGAACCTACTCCGCCGGAACCATTCACGGGAGTTCCGCCGACTATGGAAATCGCGGCTCCGCAGCCGCCGGAAATGCCGGAATATACCGACAAAATTTACGACAAACCACTCGCTCAATGGTACACTAACCTCTGGTATATCATGGACGGAAACTCAACTTCTGATGAAATTTATTCCGTATACGATGAACAGGCTGAATTTGACTACTTCACCGTGCCAAACGTTTCTAAAACATCAACACAAGACAACAACAACTATGTTGTTATTTCTGACGATCTGGCCGGCAATCAAGAATGGCTTCAATTCGCTATCAACAACGGACTTGTTACGCTTTCTCAAGCAACATTGAAAAACGATACCAACAGCACAAATATCCGCTGGGAAGGTATTGAATATTCCAGCACAAGCGACATCTACGAATCTCAGGACGAAACCAAAATCGCTAAAGCCGAAGCCGAATATCAGAAAACTCTTACCGAAATTCAAGCAGAGGACAAACAATTAGATATCGAAATTAAAAAACTCGACACCGAACACAGTGCGCTTGAAAAAGAACTCGAATCTATTAAAGGCGTTATGCAGAAAAACACCGAAAGATCGTTCTCCGCATTTAGCTAATACTAACGCAACGGATCATAACCGCCGGGGTTTCCCGGATGACAGCGGCAAATTCGCTTAATTCCCAACCAGCCGCCTTTTAGCAGCCCGTATTTTTCAATAGCCTGTCTTGTGTATTCCGAACACGTCGGGTAAAACCGGCAATGCGCCGGCGTATATCTGGAAATACTCTGATATATTTTGATTAAAAATAAGATAATCTGTTTCATAAATCCCGACACTTGACAAATGATAAAAAATCATAAATAATAAATATGTAGGGCGAAGCCTTAAAGAGTTAGGCAATTATCTTCAAGGCTTTCTTCGCACCCTACGGTTAATTCAACTTTAGTGCTATTACTGCAATTGAAAACGCTAGTAATAGCATTATTATTTTACTAACCATAGCATTACCTCCTTTCGTCCAATTTCTTCGTTAATTGTGTGTGACGAGGAAGTAGTGTACTTAGCCCTACAATAGTGACAGTAGCATATTTATTTATGGCTTGTCAAGACTACGCATACGCTTCTCCGATAGTGTCGACAGCTTCAACTTTAATATCTGTTATGAGTTCGGAATATGAAATTACAACGACTGTCGGCATGTGACGTTCAAGAAGCTGGTATAACGGAAGTCTTATTCTTGGTGAACAAAGAATTACAGGCTGCTGACCGCACGCCTGATGCGCTCTCATCATTGTTGTTGCCGTGGTTTCGATTAATTCCTGTACCTGCATAGGATTTAACAGGAACATTGTTCCAAGCTCGGTTCTCTGGCAGCTATCATCAAGAATTTTTTCCCATTCAGCCGAAAGCGTTAAGGCATACAGAACTTTATCATCCTGAACGTTATACAAACAAATTTGACGGCCCAGCGCCGCTCTCAAACGTTCGGACAAAATATCCGGCTCTTTGGAAAATCTCGCGTAATCACAAAGTCTTTCAAATATAAATATAATATCTTTTATAGAAACTTTTTCTCTGATTAAGTTTACAAAAATCTTTCTCAAATCACTTGTTGAAATAATCGTTGGTACAAGGTCATTGACAAGTGTAGGGTCTTGAGAACGTACAAGTTCCATAAGTTTAAGTACGTCGGTTTTTGTCATGACATCATCAACGTAACGTCTTACGCATTCCTGCAGGTGGGTAACGATTACGTCTGTTGCGTCAACTGCCTGAACTGCACGGGTTGATTTAGCGGCTTCTGCCGAAATCCAGTACGCCTGAGTTTGATATGTCGGGTCAATACCGATAATCGCATCCGGCGGAACATCTTTTCTGATTGAATCCCATTGATCCGCAATGACCATAAATTTACCCGGATAAACATAACCCGTGGCAACGGTATTACCGCGGATTGATATCATATATTCATTCGCATCCAGAGCAGATGAGTCCATAATTCTTATGTTCGGGATAATATAACCGAGTTCATCCGTAATTCTTTGACGTAAAGCCGCAATCTTTGGAAGCAATTGACCTTCCTGATCCGGATCGGCAATAACAAGAAGGTTAGAACCGACTTGCAGGCTTAAAGTATCTACCCCCAAACGTTCATACATTCTGTTCGGGTTAACAAGATCCTGCATGTTCTGACGTACGTTTTCCAGTTGACCCAATTGTGATTGAACATCCGCATTGATTAATACGGAAAATCCTGCAACACCCAGCGCAATTGCGACAACCGTAAACGGCAGCCACGGCAAACCTGTTACAGGGCCGGTTACGGCGAGTAAGCCCAGAAATAACGCCGAGAAAAACAGTGCATACGGTTTTGACATAATCTGTCCGGCAACATCAGAACCAAGAGAAGAGCTTTGCGCGGAAGAACGTGTCATAAATATACCGGCCGCAATTGACATCAAGAGTGACGGAACCTGTGATGCAAGACCGTCACCGATTGTAAGAATTGTATATTTGGAAAGCGCATCCGCAATAGGCATCTGGTTCATCAAACACCCGATACTTAAACCGCCGATAATGTTAATTAACATAATAATAATACCGGCAATAGTATCCCCTTTTACGAACTTCATAGCACCGTCCATGGAACCGAAAAGGTTTGATTCTCTTGATAAGTCCTCACGTTTTTTAGTTGCTTCTTCCGGCGAAATCAACCCTGCGTTAAAGTCCGCGTCAATCGTCATCTGTTTACCCGGCATTGCGTCTAATGCGAAACGTGCCGCAACTTCCGCGATACGTTCGGCACCTTTTGTGATTACCATAAACTGTACAACCGTAATAATTAAGAAGATTACGGCACCTACAATCATATTACCGCCGGTTACGAAGGTTCCAAACGCGTGTATTACTTCACCCGCCTCGCCTTTTGCCAGAATTAAACGGGTTGAAGCTATTGACAATACAAGCCTGAACATCGTTCCCAGAAGAATAATGGACGGGAAGGACGAAAGTTCCAGAGTTTTTTGAACATAAAGCGCAAACATCATCAGGACAATTCCGAGGGTAATGTTTAAACAAATACAAACGTTAACAACCCAGTTTGGAAGTTCAACCAACAATATGACAATAAGGAACAGTACAAAGACTGCCATAAATATTTCACTTAATGGATTTCCGCCTGAACCGCTTCCTTGTTGTGCCTGAGCCTGTGCCATCCGTTAAATCTCTCTCAATGCTTTTGTGATAATATCGACCTGTGTGTCGATAGTAACATCTATTATCCCGTTTGTTGTTTGAATTATTCCGCCGCCCTGCGTGATTGAAGCATCCGGAACAATCATTATTTTAACATCTAATCCCGCATTTTCCAACATTGTCGGAATCTGTTGTTTGACATTTGCAACATCAGACGGGTTCAACTTCAACATTACCTTTGTTTCTTCCTTGGATAACTCTTTTAAACACTCCTGAATATTGGCAATTATCAAATCCGGATTTTGCTGTACTTCTGTTTTAATGATTTTTTTTGCGATATCAATGCTTATTGCAAGGATTTCAGGCGCTATTGCGTCAAAAACCGCCTGCTCGGCACCGGCAAATTTTATAATCTGGGATTTCAACTGTGCGATATCATGTTCGGCCTGCGCAATTCCGTTGTCATAACCTTCTTTTGCAGCAGCTTCACGAATTGTCGCAGCCTCTTCACGTGCCCGCGAAATAAGATTCCTGTCGTCAATACGGCGAAACCCTCTGCGCCTATCCCCGCGGCGTCTTTCATAACGTTGTTTGAAATCTATATTATCCAGATCAAAAAGGTCTATCTTGTAACTCTCGCCCTCCTTGACCGTTTCTTCTGCGGCTTGCGGCTGACTAACCTCTTCGACTTCGGTTTTCTTTATGTTCTTTTTGATAATCATTTATTCTACCTTAGGGTTAATGAGTTAATCGCGGTCTGCGACCGCTGTTAATAAGGGTTATGGGAATTAACCCGGATTTATTCTCTTCAATTTTGGCTATATTCCTTATTAACTATTTAACCTATTAACTTATTAACCCCTATACTATACCATACTTTCAATATGTGAGGCAATAATGCACGCAACTTTAGGGGGCATATCCACTACTTCACCTTCCAGCGCACTGAATACAAAACGTCTTACACGTGCTCTTTCAGGCTTCAAAAACAATTCCAGTTTCGGACGGTCGATGAAATCTCCAAGTGCTTTAATTTTATTTACAATCTTTGTCGGTGAAAGGTTTAGCGGCTGTGCCGGCAGAATATCACGGAATTCTCTCAAGCACTGCATAACCGTTCGGGGATCAATTTTTCCGGTTAAATCATCCATACCCATATAACGAATAATATCATTTGCCTCATCCGGATTAAATTGATTCAAAATAACCTGAACTTTATCCTGCTGCATACGTTGAAAAAGCATTGCAACAGTGACAAGGCGCAGCATCTTGGCAGATTCGGCATCAAGTTTTTCCAGCCCGTTAGGGGCTTTAGGAAGATTAACTGCACCCTGCGGAGCACCTTGAGGCGCTCTGCCCTGTGGAGTCTGTTGTGCCGCAGCCGCTTGCTGCTGGGCTTCGGCCTGCATTTGTTCATCCGCGCTCTGAGCCATTGCGTCAATGTTTGATTGACTTACGGCCTTCTCCATTAACTCATCGTCAATAAGATTTCTCTTTTTCAATTCTTCAATTGCGTGGACATAAGTGTTTCGGACATGGTGCTCAATCGCCTCAAGCGCCTGCTCCTGCGGAACATTCTGCCTGAAAGCGTTTTTTGAAACCTCAAAAATCGTAAGCGCGATTTTTTGCATAATCGGATCCCAGTACTGCCGCGGAATACCGGAATTAACAAGGTCAACAGACTTGTGGAACGACCACTCGGCGATAATCTGTGTAATCATTACCGCCTGATCTGCGTTAAACTCCCCGTCTTTATCGAGGGCTTCACCTGCAATCATCGCGAATTTCAAAAGGGTTGTTGTGATGTATTCTTTTTGATCGGGTGTAAAATGCGCCGGCACAAGCTCACTGGCCTGTGCGTGCATATCCTGTGCAAAAGCTTTATAATCAAAACCCTTTATCGCCATTATTTATTCCTTTTTATTATTGTTCCCAACAGGCTTGCCCCGCGGGTCAAACCGCGGCTCGCCAGTCTTATGATTTTTCTATCCAGCTCTTGATTTTTTCAGCTGCATCTTCGTCCGAGATATCGGAAATATCTGCTGAAATTCCGGTTAATGCTTCTACAAGCTGGTCAACAGAAGGCATTTGCGGGCCTTTGTCCGTTAATGCGCCGCGCTGCTGCTGTTCCATAAGCCCCTGCGCAAGCTCTGATTGCTGTGCAGTCAGTTGATTTGCCCGCATATTGATAGCTTGAAGCTGTTGTTCCTGCTGGCTGGCAAGTTGACGTAAGCTTTCAACTTCCTGCTGCTGTTCTTCTCTTGCACGTTTAATCTTATTAGAAACATGCCCTATGATAAACAGTGCTGCAAGACCGGAGATAGCAACCGCAAGCCACCACGGGTTGCCTGTTTTGTCAGGTTCTGCCAGCTTAACAGGTCTGTCGGAAGCAAGATATGGATCCTGAGAATCCGAGAATGCTATGGAAACATTTTCTGCTCTTGCTTTCGGGCTTGCCGCCTTTGCGATTAAATCTTTCAACTCTTCTATTGTTGTATTTGCCGGCAGTGCACTCTTTTCAATAGTTACAGCAATTGAAATCTCTTCCATTACACCCGGTTTAATATATTCATTAACCTGCGTTTTGGTAACTCCGTACTGGGTTTCAGTTGCCTGACGGGAATAATTTCTGTTCTGCGTAGAATTTACATCCCCCGGTGCAAGACCGTTTGGAAGATAAACACTTACTGCGTTAATACCTTTGTTTGAATCAGCGGTCTGATCGCCTAATCCTTCCTGAAAAGACTGTTCCGTAACCGCAGTCTTTTGATTAGGGTCATAAATTATACTGAATTTTTCCATTGGCGCCTGAACAAGAAACGTACTTACCGTAACAACATAGTTTCCTTTGCCGTTAAGGAGTCTATCCAGTTGCGCGGAAACTTTTTTCTGCATATAACGGTCGTTTTCTTCGAGTTTTGCAAGCATTTCATCCTGCGCGCCCATAAGACTGTGGTAAACATTGCCGTTTGTATCCGTAATAGCTATATTTTCCGGTGTCAAGCCCGAAACGCTGCCTAAAAGCAGATTTGAAATAGCCTTAACTTTTGTCTGATCTAATTTTTCTCCAATCGGGATAGTAACCTGAACCGTTGCTGTGACAGGTTTTTGATTAGCCGTAAATAATGATTGTTCAGGAATGGAAATAAAAACAGACGCGTTTTCTATCGGATTAATCTTTCTGATTAATCTTGATAATTCACCGTTAATAGCGCGTGCAAGTCTAATTTTTTTATCTTCTTTTGTAGAAGTAAAGTCGCCTTTATCAAAAATTTCCAAGCCGACATTCTGGTCAAAAAGCCCGCTTTCAACGATTGCAATAATTGCTTTGTCGCGCTGTTCGGTTGTACATCTTTTACGGCCAGTGGTGCAGTCGCCTTTTTTAAGATAAATTCTGGATTTTGTACCGTCTACGGCTCTGCTTGCCGCAATATCCTGTTTTGCAAGCAACGCCTGAATTTCAAGAGCTTTACCCAAATTATCGGTTGTTAAAAGGTCAACATCTTCTTTAATAGGTTCCATGCTGACTTCAACATCACCTTTTTTATTACTGTTTCCGGCACTTACCGTAATCGGCACGACAATTGCAAGCACAAGTAAAAGTGCTATCCCTGCAATAAGTCCAAAAAATAAAGGTTTATTCTCTTGTAATTTTGACAAAAATTCCATTTGTTCTCTCTTGGCGGTGTCAACCGCATTCCCTAACTAAGTCTGGTAAACTATTTACAAAAATTATACCTGAATTTGCATTACTCTATCGTAGGCGTTGATAACTTTACCAACTGCCTGAGTTGCAATGTTAACCGTAACTTCTGATTTAGCCATTGCAATCATAACGTCGTGGACATCGACATTGTTGTTACCTGACATAACGTCTTTTAACATATTGTCAGGGGCATTGAGTTCCTGATTGAAGTTTTCAAGTAAACCCGAGAAAACCTGTTTGAAATCAGGAGAGTTCGCTGTTTCGACCCTGCTTGTCCGCATCGGCTGCATATTGCCGATTCCGGTGTCGATTTTTGAGTGTTGAATTCTTCCCGCAAGATCATATTGAGGATAAAAGCTGTTGTACATAGGTTTTAGCCCTTTCTTATAATTACCATATTACATGATATTTATATATTATGTACCCCTCTTTCTCAAAAAATCCTACTTTTAGATGAGGAATTTCGAGTGATTTCGTACATTGCTACTACAATAAAGCAGTTCTCCGCCACTTCCGCCCCGCTGAACCGCGGGTCGCGCGTGGCTGCGCTGTCTAATACGCCACTCAAAAGTTTCGCTCACGTTCCTTATCGCGAAACTTTCTCGGACATCTTACATATTAATGATCTTCAACGGAAAGTCATGCTTTTACTTCACTCTGCCTCTTGCGCGCCAGCCATATAATTCATATACTTTATCAATGTCCTCTTGCAAAATTGTTTGCCCGTCAACGATTTTGTCGTTCATAACACTCTGCGGGTTTTCAGACGACGGCAAACCCATAACTTTCCCTACTTCGTGAAGCATTATCCTGTAAATTTCCGCATCATTCTTTGCTTTCTTTGCAGGATCTTTTTCAATCTCTTCGTTGTAAAGAGTATTGATTGTTATTGTTCCGTGACGGTAAGTATTTGTCTGACCCGTCAAAACAGTAGAACCGGAATTCTTCGCTTCTTCACCGCTCACCTGATTGAACTTCACTTCAATCTCGGCAAGCCTTACATCACGCTCAAATGTCGTTTGTATAAACTGTATCTTACGCGCAAACTTTCCTTCCCACTCAATAAATGCCTTGGACATCATAGGAGTATATTCGTTACCCTCCGGCATATAAACCAGAAGCATATTCTTGTTCCAATGGGTCGGCTCCTGCGCAAAAACCTGCGTGCAAAATAAGCCGGCTAAAAGAAAAAATCCTAAAAGTATTTTTAAAGCTTTCATCACAAATCCTCCTCTAACAAGAATAAAAGATTTATATTAAAAAAGCAAGAATATTAACTTTACAGAATAAAATTAATCCAATTCTAATTATTATTTATAAAAATCAAAATCCGGCGGGAGTTCAGCCTCAATCATTCCGGCAAAATCCGAAAACTTCATCCCGAAAGCATTTGCCAGCTTCCACATTGTCGTAATCTTTGTATCGCTGACACCCTTTTCCAGATACGACAATAATCCGTTACCAATATCATACTCGTAAGAAAATTTATTTATCCCTGTTTTTGTACGCAATCTCTCGCGCTTAACCACATTGCCGATTGCTTTTAACAATATATCTTTATTCTTTTCTAATAATTCTTTATCATCTGCCGCTTGCATGTTTCATATTGTAATGTTATAATGATTATATGTTATTGACTATAGTCTATGATATATAGTTAAATTGAAGAAAGGATAGAATATGAAGAACTTAGCTTTTACTATGGCGGAGATATTGTTATCTCTCACAATCATCGGTGTGGTTGCGGCGATTACGCTCCCGAGTCTTACGGGAAACATCAATGAGCGAACATGGAATACCCAGCGTAAAGCGCTTTATGCAAGATTTTCGCAGGCAATTGCACTTATGCCTTCGCTCAATGGATACGGAACTCTGACAGAAGAAAGTTCTGCAGGTGCCAGTGACGGCGTCGATACGGCAGCAGAAACTTTTGTCACAGCCGGATTGTCAAAAGTTTTGAAAATTAATAATATCTGCGACAGCGAACATATTCAAGACTGCGGCTTTGCAGAACAATACACAGACATATTTGGTTCCAAAAAAGATATACCTCTGGATCTGCTTGAACTAAATCCCAATTTTCAGTGCAGTTTCACAGAACTGACAGGCGCCTCCAATTCTGTATATGTCATCAATTCAAAAGTCGCTGCGTTCGAAACCGCGAATGGCGAAAGCATGCTTGCATATTACAACCCTACTTGTATTCCGGAATTGGGCAGAGGCGAGTTAGATGATTTCGCCCAACAAAAAATATGCGCAAATTTTGTTTATGATTTAAACGGGAATAAAGGCCCTAACACTATGGGTAAAGATATGGGTGTTTTGTCAGTATTTTATCCGTCAGATTCAATTGTTGTTGCACCTGTAATTTATACAAATACGTTTACCTCTGTTAACCAGCAGCAGGCAAACCAAAAATGCAGAGAACTGGATGATGATGCCCGCCTGCCAAGCTTAGAAGAATTTATGGCGATTTCCATAAATTACCCTCTATTAGGGATTGGCAGCACTGAGTCAAACTATCACTACTGGACAAGTAAAATTTCCCCAACAGATTCCAGTAAGGGCTATGTTGTGCATGCCTCTCTGGGACGCGTGTATTCGTCGCACGCACGTACACGGGCACACTCAGCAATGTGTATCCACAGGTACAACTAAAAATTTTTTCAAATCAGGTTTATATGTAAGTATAGACCAAGCCCCGAATTCCATCCTTTCTCGGGGCCTTTTTCTTAAAAATATAATAACACAGAAAGGCGGACTTGTCATCCGCCTTTTATTTATTTAATTTTTCGTAATGCGCGTTGTAAAAATCGTCAAATCTGTCCTCAAGTATTGCCTGACGCGCTTTTTTAGCAAAATCAACAAGAAATTTTGTATTATGAATTGATAAAAGCGTTGCCGCCGTACTTTCCTGACATCTGAAGAGGTGCCGGATGTATGCTTTGGAATGATTTCGGCAGGCGTAACAATCGCACTTTTCATCCAGAGGGCCGGCATCATCTTCAAACGCTTTATTTTTAATATTTCTCTTGCCTTCCCATGTGAAGAAAGAGCCGTGACGCGCGTTTCTGGTCGGAAGCACACAGTCGAACATATCAACCCCGCTTTTTATTCCGTCAAGGAGATCTTCCGGAGTGCCGACACCCATAAGGTAACGCGGTTTGTTTTCCGGAAGCAACGGGGCTGTAAGTTTCACAAAATAATTTTTCACATCAGCCGGCTCGCCGACACTTACACCGCCAATTGCGTAACCGACAGCATCATATTGAGAAATCACAGCAGCGCTTTCTTTTCTTAAATCGTCAAAAAACGCCCCCTGCACAATCGGGAAAAGAGCCTGACGCGGATTGGTTTTAGCCTTAACGCAGCGTTCAAGCCAGCGGTGCGTACGCTCCATTGCTTTTTTTGCATGTTCATGGTCGCAAGGATAAGGTGCGCATTCATCAAACGCCATAATTATATCCGCGCCGATATCCTGCTGAATTTCCATTGATTTTTCCGGTGAAATAAAATGCTTGCTTCCGTCTTTCGGGTCACGGAATTCCACACCGTCCTCGGTAATTTTTCGCAGGTTTGAGAGCGAAAACACCTGAAATCCGCCGGAATCGGTAAGCACAGGCTTATGCCAGTTCATCCAGCCGTGAATTCCGCCAAAATTACGAATACGTTTTGTACCCGCACGCAAATAAAGGTGGTAAGAATTTGAGAGGATAATCTGAGCGCCTGTGTCGTAAATTTGATCTGTTGTAAGCGTTTTAACAGCAGAATTCGTTCCGACAGGCATAAAAACGGGCGTTTCTATAGTCCCGTGCGGAGTTTCAAAAATTCCTGCACGCGCACCTGACTGCCGGCATTTATGAACTAATTTATAGCTGAAATATTTTTCTTCACCGTTCATTTTTACCTATTTTACCTATTGGGCATCTAAGCTTTCTATTACCAGTTCAGACATGCACTTATTGCCTTCAATGAGTTCTTCCGGCTTGAAGTAAAGAGCCAGTTCTCTTTCAGCACTTGCCGTACTGTCAGAACCGTGTACGATATTGTATTCTTTCAATTGTCCGAAATCAGCTCTGATAGTGCCGACTTCCGCCTCGTTCGGGTCAGTAGAACCCATTAAATGACGAACACCCGCAACTACGTTATAACCTTTCAGGGCGATTGCAACAATCGGGCCGCTTTGAAGATATTGTATTAAACGCGGATAAAAAGGTTTATCTGCGTGTTCTATATAGTGTGCTGCGGCTAATTCATCTGATACCTGCAACATTTTTAGACCTATAATCTTGTAGCCTTTAGCTTCAAATCTTTTTAAAATTTCACCAACTAAACCTCTTCTCACACCGTCGGGTTTAACGGCAACAAATGTTCTTTCTTCTGTGTGCATAATTTCCTCCATTTACCTTAATATAACACAAAAATATTCAAAGGGGGAATAATTATAACAAAAACCCGTACAAAGGGACAAAAATCAGAAATACTATTTCACAGCCAGATAAAATTTATACATCATTGACACTAATTTGTCATCGTTATTCAACGCATTTATTAATTCGGATTTTATGTCGGCAACGGACTTATTATAATGTTCAAACATATAAAGTTCGTAAATATGAACCCCTAAAGCTTGGGCCAATTTAACAAGAGTTTCGCCCGATGGTGCAAAACGGCCGGTTTCAATATAACTTATGTTCGCAGGCCCGATTTCAACAAGTTCCGCCAACCTTTCCTGAGTAAGGTGACGCGCCTTTCTTAATTCCCTAATTCTTTTGCCCAATAACTTTTTAATATCTTGCATAACTAAATTATCCCCCAATTAACAAAATATTTAATAGGGTATCATAGTATATTATATTGACTTTTATAGTGTGGTACCGTATAATAAAATTAAAAATATATTGCTACACAGTATATTTTTTGTAAAAATATACTATTATACGAAAGGATAGAACATGAAACGATTTTCAAGTACGAACACCAGCGCGGGTGTTCCTCATAGTGCATCCACTATGGCAGACCGGCAGTTCCAGAAATTGAACCCAATTAAAAACACTGCATTCACAATGGCAGAGATTTTATTATCTCTCACGATTATCGGCGTAGTTGCAGCTATAACGCTTCCAAGTTTGACGGGTAACATCAACGAACGAACATGGGCAACACAGAAAAAAGCTCTTTATGCACGTATGAGTCAGGCAATACCGCTAATAGGTTCCATCAACGGCTATGCTGATAGCGAAACCTTTATTACAGGAGCACTGAGTAAAGTTCTAAAAATTAATAATATTTGCGACAAAGACCATCTGGAAGACTGCGGTATTGCACCAAAATTTACAACACTTACCGGAAATACCTTTAGTTACTCAACACCACTAAAAATGTCGGATTATAACGAAAAGATGACAAATATGCTGGCATCGGATGCTACAACAACTTACAGCTATTCGCAGGATGATTCCGAGGCCGCAGCGTTTGAAACCGCTAACGGTGAAAGCGTTATATTATTCTATTTCCCGAAATGCCAGCCCGATATGTCAGAAAGTGTCAATTACTTTGTACAGCCTAAAATTTGTGTCAATATGATTTATGACTTAAATGGGAATAAAGGGCCTAACACTGTTGGTAAAGATGTTGGAATAATGACGGTGCTATATGCAACAGACAGCGTTGTCGCAGCACCGCAGCCATGGTATAGAAATTCAGCAACCAGTTCTTATACCACAGATCACAACGAAGCACAGCAATATTGCAGGGAACTTGACCCTGAATACAGGATGCCAAACTTAGATGAACTTGGTTCAATGTTTGCCAATATGACATTATTAGACTTTGGCGATACTTCAAGCACACACGCCGTCTGGTCTTCGGAAATTAATGCAGCTAATAGCAGCCAAGCCTGGGATCAATCCTTCATGACCGGCTACAGACGTATACGTCCAAGAACCGAAAATCTGGCAGCCAGATGCGTTAAGCGATAAATTTAATTTATCCTTTCTTAATATCACAGGCCGGAGAAATTTATTCTCCGGCCTGACTCTTTACAACTACTATAAAAAAGAAAGGATAGAACTCATGAAAAAACGAGAAGCTGAAAACCCTTGTAGTATGGGCATTCTGACCAGGGGGGGGGGGGTAAGGGTCGACTGAGTCGACAGCCATAATGGGCTTACGGGCTCACGGACGACGTATCGCCTTCACAATGGCTGAAATATTACTGTCATTGACGATTATCGGCGTAGTTGCAGCGATTACGTTACCAAGTTTGACAGGTAACATTAATGAGCGAACATGGAACACACAACGAAAAGCGCTTTATGCACGGTTTTCGCAGGCTCTTGCCTTAATGCCCTCTTTGAACGGATACGGAACACTGACAGAGGATGAGAGCGGAAGCATTGAGGACACTGCCGCTGAAACTTTTGTCACAGCAGGGTTAAGCAAAGTAATGAAAATAAATAACATCTGCGATAGTGAACATTTAAAGGATTGCGGGTTGAGTAATAAAGTAACTGATTTGTATGGCAGCACTGCTTATGTAGAAATCCCGAAAACACTTGCCGCCTTTAATTCAGCGTTTAATCATTCTCATTCTGCTGAGGAATGGTCTTATGTTCAAACAGATACTAAAGCAGCAGCTTTTGAAACGGCAAACGGGGAAAGTGTTCTTGCCTTTTATAATCCGTATTGTCAGGCTAGAAGGTATAACGAACGTCCCGGTTATGAATGGATTCAGCCTTATATGTGTGCAAATTTCGTTTTTGATTTGAATGGAAGTAAAGGGCCAAATACTATGGGGAAGGATATTGGATTTATAAGTGTATTATATCCATCTGATCCTATGGTAGTAATGCCTGTTCCTGATAAATATTCAACTACAACTGTTTTGCAAGACAAAGCCGGTAATACCTGCCGGAACCTAGATGAAAACAATCGAACTCCTAATAAAGAAGAACTTGCAGCAATGTTTATTAACAGGAAACTGCTAAATAACTCCTCCAGTTTTGTTATAGATACTTCCTGGGCTAGTGATAGAATATTAAACAGAAGTGAAAATTTGGGTTATATAGTTTCTTCAATTAACGGAGCCGGACACTGGACTATAGTAGATTTAGACACCACAACAGCACAGGTCTGGTGTGTTAAACGGTAATATACCATCAAGGGGCATTCTGTAAGACTGCCCTTTACTCTTCATCAAGGCTCAATACTGCCATGAAAGCTTCTTGCGGAACTTCTACGCGGCCGACGGATTTCATACGTTTTTTACCGCGTTTTTGTTTTTCAAGAAGTTTTCGCTTACGCGTAATATCGCCGCCGTAACATTTATCAAGAACATTTTTGCGCATTGCCTTAATTGTTGTTCTTGCGATTACGCGTCCGCCGATTGCCGCCTGAACAGGCACTTCAAACAGTTGTTTCGGGATAATTTCTTTTAATTTTGCGGTCAGTTTTTGACCTATGTAGAAAGCGTTATCCTCGTGGCAGATTACGGAAAGCGCATCCACTACCTCGCCGGCAAGAAGGATATCCAGTTTAACAAGTTTTGAGCGTTTGTAATCGTGGAATTCGTAATCCAAACTTGCATAACCCTTGGTTCTGGATTTCAACTGGTCGTAAAAGTCGGTAATAACTTCGCTAAGCGGGATATCATATTCCAGATTGGCACGAACTTTATCAATATAGGTCATATTAATAAAAATTCCGCGTTTTGTCTGGCATAAATCCATTAAGGTTCCGACGTAATCGTTCGGGGTGATTATTTGAACTTTAACATAAGGTTCTTCAATATAATCCCTGACCTGTGCCGGCGGAAGGTTGGCGGGGTTGTCGATTTCAACAACCTTGCCGTCGGTTGTATGAACTTTATAAACTACGGAAGGCGCGGTTGTGACAAGTGCAAGATTATATTCCCGCTCAAGCCGTTCCTGCGCGATTTCCATGTGCAGCATTCCCAGAAATCCGCAGCGGAAGCCAAAACCCAATGCACTTGAAGTTTCCGGCTCAAAAGTAATGCTGCTGTCGTTAAGTTTTAATTTTTCGAGCGCCTCTTTCAAATCGTGGTAATCTTCGTTATCAACAGGATACATGCCTGAAAACACCATTGGAAGAGCTTCTTTATATCCCGCAAGCGGTTCTTTAGCCGGTTTTTCAACGCTTGTTACCGTATCGCCAACAAAACGGGTTAACTCTTTGATAGAGCCGGCGAAATACCCTACATCCCCGCAGATTAATTCATCAACCTGAACGCGGGTCGGGGTTTGATAACCGAGTTCAACAATTTCATATTCTTTTCCGGACGCCATAAATCTGACTTTTTCCCCCAGACGCATTTTGCCGTCCATAATTTTGAAACAGCAAACCGTTCCTAAATACTGGTCATAGGCACTATCAAACACAAGTGCTCTCAAAGGTTTATCAGAAGTATCCTCAGGCGGCGGAATAAATTCCACAACGGCTTCAAGAACATCTTCAATGCCTATTCCCGCCTTCGCGCTCACGGGAATTGCCATTGAGGCGTCAATTCCTAAAACTTCTTCAATCTCCTGCTTAACGCGTTCGACATCCGCGGACGGTAAATCTATTTTGTTGATTACAGGAATAATTTCCAGATTTTGTTCAATTGCAAGATAAACATTTGCAAGCGTTTGAGCTTCAACGCCCTGCGTTGCGTCAACAATCAAAAGCGCGCCCTCGCAGGCCGCAAGAGAGCGTGAAACTTCATAGGAAAAATCAACGTGGCCGGGAGTATCAATCAGGTTCAGGATATAATCTTTGCCGGCTTTTGATTTGTAATTCATTCTTGCGGAGTTGAGTTTGATTGTAATTCCGCGTTCGCGCTCAATATCCATTGAATCTAAAATCTGGTTTTGCATATCACGCTGCGCAACGGTTCCGGTAAATTCCAGAAGTCTGTCAGCAAGCGTTGATTTGCCGTGGTCAATGTGGGCTATTATACAAAAATTTCTTACATTTTCTCTAAACTTTTTCATAACTTAAATTATTATATTTGAAAAATACAGCATAACAAGAGCTTGATTTAAAATTTTTATAGGATATAAAGGTGTTATGTCCATTTTTAACATAAAGCATTACGTCAAAGAATTAGTAAATATATCTTTACCCATAATAATGGGAAATTTGGGATTTATCCTTATCGGAGTCGGGGATGTGCTTGTGGCGGGACGCCATTCAACGGATACACTTGCGGCCGTAAGTATTGCAACGGCAATTCTCAACTGCATTATGACTTTCGGTATCGGAATTTTGAGCGGAATATCCCCGATTCTATCAAATTACAGGGGGGAGAACCTCAATGCCAGGAAATATTTCTTTTCATCAGTAAGATTTGCGATAATTCTAAGTTTTCTAATCTCATTTGTAATGCTCGGATGTATACCGCTTGTTGATAAACTCGGGTTTGAAGCGAAACTCGTCCCGTTGATTAAGGATTATATGCTGATTACTGTATTTTCAACTTTTGGCGCATACATTCACGCGGCGATAAAAGAATATTTGCAAGCGTTTGAAATAGTATTCATACCTAATCTTGTAACTGTATTTTGCGTATTTTTAAATGTATTTTTGAATATAGTTCTGGTTTTCGGCTGGGGCCCTATCCCATCGCTGGGAGTCGCGGGGCTTGCTATTGCCAGCTTGATTGTACGATATGTTATGGGCTTAAGCCTGTATTTTTACGCATTGTACAAAATGCACCCGAGAAATTATCACCGAACCGGTTTTTATAAAACTTTAATCCAGGTAGGGCTGCCGATTTCCTGCGCAATTCTTGTAGAATTTGTCGCGTTTAATATTATTGTTATATTCTTAGGTAAAGTTTCGGGCGTTTATGCGGCAGCGCAAAATATTATCTGTACACTGACGACCGTTTCATTTATGGTTCCGCTGGCGATTGCGAATGCCATTGCTGTTAAAACCGGTTATGCAAACGGCGCTAAAAATTTGGTGGATTTCAAACGCTATTCCTTTATTGGTATGGCAATGGCAACGGGCTTTATGGCAATAAGCGCCGTGGTTGTAACCTTATTCCCTTCTACGTTAATCGGTTTCTTTACAAAAGATGCGGAACTGATAAAAATTACAGTTCCTGTTGTTATTTTTCTCGGGATTTTCCAAATCTTCGACGGGCTGCAAATTTCCCTTGCCGGAATTTTCAAGGGCTTGAAGAATACCAAAATCGTTATGATTTCAAACTTTACGGCGTACTGGCTGATTTCAATTCCGCTGGGCTATACGCTTGCTTTTAAATATAACCTGACGATTTTAGGCTTCTGGATAAGCCTGATTGTGAGCGCAATTGTTCTGTGTATTATAATGCTTACATATTTCAGACACTGTCTTAGAAAAATGGAAGCTCAAAATTAAACTCCTGCCTGCCTTTCAATCCATGGGTTGATATAAAAAACTATTTATAATATTATATAGGAATGAGTTTAGATAGCATAATTGACAGCTTACTCTCACCTGTAGCCGATAAAATTTCAAGCCTTATTTTTTGCTCCGTAACTATTGGAGGAGTAAAGGTTGAACTGCTTGTGGCATTGCTTATTACAGCGGCACTGTATTTTACTTTCCGCCTGAGATTTATCGGAATCTGGGGGTTTAAACACGCAATCCGCCTGATTGCAAAACGTTATGAGCATAAAGACAACTTCAAACGCAAAAAAAAGGGAGAAGTTTCGTCTTTTCAGGCTTTGACGGCAACCATTTCGGCATCTGCCGGAATAGGCAACGTTGCGGGTTCGGCTGCTGCGGTTTCAATCGGCGGGCCGGGTGTAATTTTCTGGATGATTATAGCAGGCTTTTTCTCAATGGCGTTAAAGTTTGCAGAGGTTCTGCTCGGATTGAAGTTCCGTAAAATTAATAAAGACGGAACAGTTGCCGGCGGGCCGATGTATTATATTCTGGGCGGTTTAAAAGGGAAATATCTTGCGCCGATTGCACCGCATCTGGCAAAAATCTATGCCTTATGTTGTATTTTTGCAATGATTGGCGGGTGGAACTTATTCCAGATAAACGCAATGACCGCACAGATTACAGAGGTTACGGGCGGCGAGAGCAGCTTTTTCGCAGGTCAAAGCTGGCTTCTTGGTTTAATCGTTGCTGTTATCACATTTGTCACGATAATCGGCGGGATTAAAGCTATCGGAAAATTTACCTCAAAAGTAACACCGGTTATGTGCTCGTTGTATGTAATTTCAGCGTTTATAATTTGTCTGGTGAATATCCACCATATCCCTGAAACTATTGTCACCATTGTGAAAGAGGCGTTTGAACCTAAAGCTATGCAGGGCGGAATGTTTGCCTGCTTACTCTGGGGGTTCAGACGTGCCATGTTCGCTAACGAAGCAGGTTTAGGCACAGCCCCGATTGCCTTCTCGGCAGTAAGAACTTCTAAACCTGTTGCGCAAGCCTTCATTGCAATGCTGCAGCCGTTTGTTGATACAGTAATCGTTGGTTCCGCAACAGCATTCATTATCGTTGTTTCCGGAGTTTACCTGCAAAATACGGGACTTGCAGGAATTGAATTGACCTCAAAAGCGTTCGGAAGTGTATGTCCGTTTTTCCCTGTTCTCTTAACATTTATGGCAAGCTGCTTTGTACTTTCCACAATGCTTTGCGGCTCATACTACGGGGTTAAAAGCTGGACATTTTTATTCGGCGATACAAAATTGACAACCCGCACTTTTCAGGTAATATATTGTTTATTCATAGTCATCGGTTCTGCTATGAATTTCAAAAGTATCATCAATTTGTCTGATGCTTTTACGTTATTTTTGGCAGTACCTAATCTATTTGCAGTATTTTTGCTTTCAAACCTTGTAATTAAAGAACTTAAGAGATATTGTAAAAGATATAATATAGGAATATATAGCAGTAAGGAGAGACTTAATGATGAAGAAAGAATGTTTGGAGATAGTAGAAAAGAAATGTCAAAGCTGTAAGTCTTGTGCACTGGGCGCAACACGTACAAATTTGGTATTTTCAGACGGCAACCCTGAAACGGCAAGAATCGTTTTAATAGGTGAAGCTCCGGGTGAAACAGAAGATTTGGAAGGTAAACCGTTTGTAGGCAGAGCCGGACAACTTTTGGACGAATTTTTGGCAGAAGCAGGCATCTCAAGACAGGATGATTTATACGTTATCAACACAGTAAAATGCAGACCGCCTGAAAACAGAGTTCCTACTGATTTGGAAAAAGCATGCTGCAGCAAATTCTTAAAAGCACAAATTGACATCATTAAGCCTCAGGCAATCGTACTTTGCGGTGCAACTGCCCTTAAATCATTTGTAGAACTTGACAAGAAAACAACTATCTCAAAAGTTCGCGGTCAGTGGATGACAATAAGCGTCGACGGTGTTGACTACCGAGCAATTACAATCTTCCACCCTTCATATCTGTTGAGAAACCACTCAATGGAAGAAGGTTCTCCAAGAAGATTGATGCAGCAGGATCTGGCAGAAATTAAAAACCAAATCTTAAGCGACAGAAGCTGGATGAACAATTCACAACCTCAAATGGCAGGTGTGTAGTACAGATAAAGTAAATATAATAAAAGCGGGAACTTTAAAAAAGTTCCCGCTTTTCTTTACTAGCTGCGTTTAACACATAAAACTTTCCACTTATGACTCGTAGAACTAGTCGCATCCCAGCCCAAAATTCCGTTGTCAAGCCCAACATGCCATTGGACAGCATAACCGTGCGGTGCGGTTCTCGTTGATGACCAGTAACGCCCGCTGGTTCTGCCAAATAAATTAGTATTTATATAAATTGTAACCAGTTCTTCCCTATTTGGCAGCCTGTAATCTTCACTCATTGCATTACAAGCTTTACTGGCTTCAGAGTTAGTTACGGTACCGCTTACGGCATCCTGAACTGACGGCGTCGCAGTCACTACAAGGCTGTCTGACGGATAAAATACCGCCATCACACCCATATCTTTACCGACAGTATTCGGGCCTTTATTTCCGTTCAGGTCATATATGAGATTTACACACATTTTTCTTTGCATAACCATATTAGAACCTGTTTCAGCTAAATCAGGAACACATGTGGGGTTGTAATATAAAGCAATGCTTTCGCCATTAGCTGTTTCAAAGGCGGCAGCTTTAACATCCGGCTGGGAAAACGCCGGATAAGACACGCCGCTTATAGTAAATGCACTGCGGGCAGTGAGAGTTGAGTGTAACTCGCTCAAGGTAAGCGGTATAGTTTTCTGGCTGCCGTTAAGGTTTGTGAATTGACTTACAATGCCGCAATCCTCAAGATGATCATTGTCACAGATGTTGTTAATTTTTAAGACTTTGCTCAATCCGCCGGAGATGAAAGTTTCGGCCGCATTATCCACACCGTCCCCTGCGCCTGCGGAACTTTCTTCCTTCAAGGTGCCGTATCCATTGAGTGAAGGCATAAGCGCAATTGCTTGGGAAAATCGTGCATAGAGGGCCTTCCGTTGCGTGTTCCATGTTCTCTCGTTAATGTTACCGGTCAAACTTGGCAACGTTATCGCTGCGACAACGCCAATAATTGTCAATGACAGTAATATTTCCGCCATAGTAAAGCCTAACATCATTGTGAATGTTTTTTTCATTTATCTATCCTTTCTTTCTTTGAGTTTGCCTGCGTCTAATTTATAACAGACACAGCCTGCTATCCTTTCTTTTAAATCCATACGTATAATTTGGTTCCGACATATTACACGCGTGTAATGATTTATTTCCATTATAACACTACTATTACATGTATGCAATACGTTGAGAAAGAAAATTCCATTATTTTGGGGAAAAGGATTAAAGAATTAAGGCTGAAACAATCGGAATCACTGAATGCTTTTGTAATGACCAGAGGCGGGCTTACGACTGCATCGTGGAGCAGACTTGAGAACGGAAAATTCGATGCAAAATTTTCTTCGCTGGTTAAAGCCTCAGCTATGCTAAACATTAAAATTGAAGAGCTTCTAAGGGACTTACCGCTTGATTATACGCTTGTGGAAGAATAAAGCAGTTCTCCGTCGCCTGCTTGCCCTGCTTAAAGCGTCAGCCGGTGCTCGCGGGGTCACCTCGTGGGAACGAGGGGAGCAGGCGAGCATAATATCACCGCCGTTTCAAATCTTTGATTTGTCAGGCGGGTAACGCAGGTCAACCCGCGACTTCGCTGTCTAACACGCCACTCAAAAGACTCGGCCACTGAGTGGCTCCCCCCATTTGGTTCATACGCTTACGGTAGCGATTGATACAAGTATGGCTCCGGCTCAGCCGGGCGCGAGTCTTTCTCGGACAATTAACTACACATTTCTTAAACAATCGCCACTGTGCATGTGTTAGCGGTATAATTAAAATATGAAGTTAGAAGAGATTATTTCAGCGTCCGGCGCGCAGGTTATAAAAACAATCGAAACTATTGATAATATTGAAATTTCGACCGATACAAGGACGATTAAAAAGGGTGATTTTTATCTTCCGTTGAAAGGCGCAAATTTTGACGGCGAAAATTTTCTTGATAAAGCAATCGAAAGCGGCGCAATCGGGTGTTTTATAACCCGTGATGATTACCCGGAAAATGCAAAAATCGTTCTCAAAGTTTCAGACACGCTTGAAACTTATCTAAAACTTGCAAACTTCTACCGGCACAAAATCGCGCCAAAAGTCATCGCGATTACGGGAAGTTCGGGCAAAACGACCACAAAAGAAATGGTTTTTGCAGTTCTAAAGGAAAAATTTAATACTGTAAAAACTCTTTCTAACCACAACAATGAAATCGGACTTTGTCAGACAATTTTTTCTATGACGCCTGATACCGAAGTTTTAATAGTCGAAATGGGAATGCGCGGGCTTGGCGAAATTGAACTTCTCTCGCGCTATGCCGAACCTGATGTTGCGATTATCACAAACGCAGGAACCGCGCACCTCGGGCGTTTAGGTTCGCTTGACAACATAGCGATTGCCAAATGCGAAATCGCGCAGCACCTTAACCCGCAGGGCGTTTTAATCGCGCACGACTGCGAACGTTTACGCAAATTCAATAACTTCGCCGGTAAAAAAACATTTTTCTCAATTAGCGGCGCAAAAGTCATAGAACGCAAAGCCGGCTATACAAAATTTATTTATAAAGAGGATGAATACGAAATTTTCACGGAAGGCGACTTTAATGTCGAAAACGCGATAAGCGCAATAGAAGCAGGATTAGCGTTACAAATGGCACCTGCGGAAATCAACCACGGGCTTGCATCTTATAAACCTATTGAAAAACGCTGGGAAGCCGAAAATATTGCAGGATTAAACATTATAAATGACAGTTATAACGCGAATCCTGAATCAATGAAGGCATCTGTTGCCGCATTTTTAGGGCTGTACCCGAAACCCGTTGTTGTCTTAGGCGATATGGGCGAACTCGGCGAACAGGAAGCACGGCTTCATTCACAGGTCGGTGAGGCTCTGGCAAAAATTGCACCGGAAGGAACAAAATTTCTAACCGTAGGTAATTTAAGCCGCAATATTGCAGACGCCCTCAAAGGATTTGATGTTACCAGTGTCGACACAAACAAAGAAGCCGCAGAATTCCTGCAAAAACACGCGCCAAAAGGTTCTAATGTTTTCCTTAAAGCTTCGCGCGCAATGAAGTTTGAAGAGATTATAAATGATATTAAAAAGGAGTGATAACCAATGACAATGCTCTTTGTCGGATTTTTATTAAGTATGATTTTGTGTATCCTTTTCGGGGTACCGTTCATTGACTTTTTGAAAAAGAAAATGATAGGTCAGTACATAAAAGAACTTGCGCCGGAAGCTCACGCAAAAAAACAGGGAACACCGACAATGGGTGGGGTTTTTATCGTTGCGGCGATTATTTTTTCGTCAATAGTGACACTGTTTTTAGCGGAAAAATTTTCAACAACGAGTATTATAATCCTTATGACTTTGCTTTTTTACTTTTTTGCAGGGTTTCAGGACGACTATATTAAAATCAAGGGTCACGGCAACGACGGTTTGAGTGCACGGGGTAAACTTTTGCGCCAGATAGCAATCGGGGTTCTGCCGGTTGCATATATGATGATGATGAATCCACACGCAACTGAACTGCAAGTCGGTCATTTGACACTGGAACTCGGCTGGTTTTATCCGATTTTTGCGGTTTTTGTAATTACGGGTGCCTCAAACGCTTACAACCTGACTGACGGGCTGGACGGACTGGCGTCTTTTACGGGCGTTTTTGCCTTTGCAGCGTGTTCAATTATTTGCTGGGTAAAAGGTGCTTATCAGGAAGCAATTATTTCCGCAACGGTTGTAGGTGCGCTGGCAGGATTTTTAAAATATAACAAGCCCAAAGCTCAGGTGTTTATGGGTGACACCGGCTCTCTGGCTCTTGGCGGGTTACTCGGCGTAATCGCAGTTATGGGGAAATTTGAATTACTCCTTGTAATTATCGGCGGGGTTTTTGTCATTGAAACTCTATCCGTTATGATTCAGGTTGCAAGCTTCAAATTGACCGGAAAAAGAGTATTCAAAATGGCGCCTATCCACCACCATTTTGAACTCTGCGGGTGGTCTGAGAAAAAAATTGTTCTTGTTTTCGGGCTTACGTCAGCCGTTTTATCAGTAATAGCATTTTTAATACACTGGAGTTTATATGGAATTAAATAATAAAAATGTTCTTATATTGGGTCTGTCAAAAAGCGGAATCGCAGCAGCGCATGCCGCACAAAAACAGGGTGCAAAAATTTTTATCAGCGAGGGACGCTCTGTAAAACCTGAATTTGAGCCTATAGTAAAAAGCCTGCAGGCAGTTGGTACAAAAATTGAAACAGAAGGCCACAGCGATGATTTCATCAACAGCGCGGATCTCGTAGTTACAAGCCCGGGGATTCCGCCGCATGCGGAAGTTATACAAAAAATCAAAACCCGCGGGGTTGAAATAATTTCCGAAATTGAACTTGCATGGCGGCTTACAAAAACCCCCTTTGCCGTAATCACCGGCACAAACGGAAAAACAACGACGACAGCATTGACAGCATATATCGTCAAAAGTCAATTTAAGGCAGAAGCCTGCGGAAATATAGGGCTTCCGCCGTGCGAATTGCTTGAGGAAAATTTGGACTGGTTTATTTTGGAAGCAAGCTCCTTCCAGCTTGAAACAAGTAACACCTTCCGCCCGAAAATCGCAGTATTTACAAACTTTACACCTGATCACATTGACTGGCATCAGGGACTTGAAAACTATTTCAATGCGAAAGCAAAAATTTTTGCAGGGGAGCAGGGGGCCGATTTTGCAATCCTTAATGCTCAGGATAAAAAACTCGTTGAGCTGGCACCGAAATGCCGAGGTAAAGTATTCTTCTTTGACGGCGACAGGGGCGAAAACTGCGCCTTCATCCGCGACGGCGAAATCATCTACAAAGAAAACGGCGTTGAAGAAAAAATTATTAAGCTTTGCGAATGCCAGCTAATCGGTCAGCATAATTATCAAAATATTATGTGCGCAATAATTGCCGCAAAACTCATCGGCATAACAAGCCAAAATATCCGGGAAAAAATTATGGAGTTTAAAGCTCCCGAACACCGTCTTGAAAAATGCGGCGAATTGAACGGAATAACCTTCTACAACGATTCAAAAGCCACAAACCCGGAAGCCGCAATTGTTGCTATTGATTCATTCAACAATTGTGACGTTGCCCTAATCGCAGGCGGCCGCGATAAAAATACCGATTTAACAGAATTTTGTAATTCCATAAAAAATCACATCAAAACCGTTATCCTAATCGGTGAGGCTGCGCAAAGATTTGAAACAAATTTGCGCGAAAACGGGTTCAATAATATAATTAATGAAGGGACATTCACCGGCGCAATTGATAAAGCTATCAGTCTGAAACCGGATGTTGTTTTATTATCGCCGGCGTGCGCAAGTTTCGATATGTTCTCCAGCTACGAAGAAAGAGGAAAGGTATTTAAGGACTATGTCAGAAGCAAATTACAATAAAACGCCCCTGAATGCTTCAAGAAGTAAAATTAAAAGCCTGATAGTTTCACCGCCCGACAAAACCCTGCTCGCTGCGGTTATGTTCCTCATTATAATCGGATTTATGGCAATTTTTTCTGCCACAGGCCCTAAATGTCTATCTGACGGGGTTTCGCCTTTTATTTTTCTGCAAAAACAGGTCGCAGCATTTGTTGTAGGTTTTTTTGCGATGCTTTTCTTCACAAACTTTAACTACAAAAATCTTGAAAAATATAACGGAATTGCATTCGGAACACTTATTGTACTTTTGATTATGGTAAAATTCACCCCGCTGGGCGTCAATGTAAACGGTGCAACCAGATGGATAAATTTCTGCGGTCTGCAATTACAGCCGTCAGAGTTTGCAAAACCGATTTTTGTAATGCTTTTAGCGTCAGCATTCAAACGCAACGCAAGTATTATTGACCCGAAAAAATGGACTTATACCTTCTTCCCGCTTATAGTTGCGCTTCTTTTAATTCTTATCCAGCCAAACCTTAGTATGGTAATGCTTCTGTGCATAACTGCATTTGTAATGTACATCTGCGCAGGCGGCGCACTCCCTGTAATCTGGGGCGTTATAGGCGCATTCGGGGCAGGTGTTATGGCAATTATCGTAAAATTGGCAAGTTCTGCAATCGCAGGCGGCGGCGCGATTAAAGCATACCAGCTCGGACGTATCAAAACATGGCTTAACCCTGAACTGGATCCCCTTGGCAAAGGCTATAATATCATTCAATCTCTGATAGCTTTCGCCTCGGGCGGATTTATGGGACTCGGATACGGCGCGTCTGTTCAAAAACGTGCGTATCTGCCGGAATGCCACACAGACTTTATTTTTGCCGTAATCGCAGAAGAATGGGGCTTTGTCGGGTGCGTGTTCATAATAATCCTTTTCCTCACAATTATGTACCGCGGGATTTTAATCGCCTCAAGCTCGCAGGATATGTACGGCAAACTCCTCGCAATCGGGCTGACTTTTTCAATCGGAATTCAAGGGTTCATAAATATGGGGGTAACAAGTTCATTTATTCCGGCAACAGGCGTACCGCTTCCGTTCATAAGTTATGGGGGATCGTCACTCGTTACCTCTATGATTATGATTGGAATTTTATTAAATATCTCTAAAAAAAGAATCACAAAAATAGGTAGTGAAGAGAATGGACAAAAAGCATAAAAAGCATAAACTAACATATTTTATAACCGGCGGCGGAACCGGCGGACATATTTATCCCGCGCTTGCTATCTTTGAAGAACTATTGAAAAGAGATACAACAAAAGATATTTATTATATCGGGAATAGAAAAAATCTTGAATACGGAATAATCCGCTCAAAAAATTACAAATTTCTTGACGTAGATGTCGAAGGTATGCCGCGAAAAGCCGACCCGCACTTTTTTATGTGGGGTGTAAAACTTTTTCTTGCAGTCATAAAATCCTGTTTTTATATTCTTAAATACAGACCGGACGCTATTTTTGGCACCGGTGGTTATGTATCTGCCCCAACCGTTATGGCCGGCTGGCTTTTACACGTTCCGTATGTCCTGCACGACTGCGACGCAAAACCCGGGCTTGTCACAAGAAAACTTGCACCCGGTGCAAAAAGCATTTCGCTCGCTTTTGATTCCGCAAAAAATTACCTTAACAACAAAAAACTTTATGTAAACGGCAACCCTATACGAAAAGAATTCAGAACCGTAACACGCGAACAGGCTGTTAAAAATCTCGGCATTGAAAACAGACTTACAATACTCATTATGGGCGGTTCTCAGGGTGCAAATTCCATTAACAGTGCAGCGGTACAAATTCTGGAACAGCTCTCAAAAGAAGGTCTGCAGGTCATTTTTCAGACAGGTAAGCGACATTTCTCTAAAGTTAACGAAGAATTATTAAAAATTTACCCGAACTACAAAAGAGATAAAAACCTGATTGTACGTCCGTATTTTGAGGACATGGTTTCCGTACTGAAAGCTTCTGATATTGCGGTTTCCCGTTCGGGCTCTCTGAGTTTATCGGAAATCTGTGCAAGCGGTGTCGCATCAATTTTAATCCCGTACCCGCACGCAGCCGCCGATCACCAGAGAATTAACGCAAAATTTTTGAGTATGAATAACGCTGCAATCTATCTTGAAGATTCCCAGGCAACACCCGAAAAATTATACTCCTGCCTTTCGGAGTTAGCGCATGATCAGGAGAAATTAGATACAATTAAAAAGAATGCGTCAAGAATGGCACGGCTCAACGGCGTTGACAAAATTGTAATGCAGTTAAATGAAGGACTTGTATAATGCAAAATATTCTTTCATACAACGATGCAATTAAACTTTTAACATCTCAGGGTAAGTTTAAAATTAACCTCGGGCTGGAAAGAATAAGCGCAATTTTAGAGCTACTCGGCAACCCGCAGGATAAACTAAAATGTATCCACGTTGCCGGTACCAACGGCAAAGGTTCTGTCTGCGCAATTCTTGCAGAAATTTTAAAAGAAGCCGGATTTAAAACAGGACTTTACACAAGCCCTCACATTTTTGAATATACAGAACGCATTAAAATTAACGGGACAGACATTACAAAAGAAAAATTTGCGAAACTCGTATCGGAAATTATCAAACTTGCGAACGCCAATAACATTGACCTTACGGAATTCGAAATTCTGACAGCTGTAATGTTCAAGTATTTTGCGGATGAAAATATAGATTACGCCATACTGGAAACAGGGCTGGGCGGAAGGTTTGACGCAACAAATGTTATCAAATCAAATCTCTGCGCAATTATAACGCACATTGACCTTGATCATACAGAACGCCTTGGCAATACACGCTCAAAAATCGCGTTTGAAAAAGCCGGAATAATTAAACCAAACTGCCCTGTCATAACGTCAGAAGGCTACGAAGAAATTAAAGACGCCGCAGACAAAAATAATTCCCTGTTTCTTCTTGTAACACCATTTTCCGATACCAGCGATTTGGCACTGAAAGGTACATATCAGGCAGAAAATCTTGCCCTTGCACTGAACTGTATTCAACTACTTTTCCCGCAAATTCCGCAATCAACAGTTAAAAAGGCGCTAGGAAAAGTTCAGCACCCGTGCCGGTTTGAATTTCACCCTGATGCGAACTTAATCATAGACGGTGCCCACAACCCGAATGGCGCCCTCGCGCTCAGAGAAAGCCTTGACACCTATTTCCCGTCCGAGCCGCGGCGGTTTATCTTCGGTGTTCTGCGCAACAAAGATTACGAAAAAATGATGAATACACTTTTTACCCCGAATGATGAAATCTATTTTTATCATTTTAACAATCCCAACTCCATGCCGGCAGAAGAACTCGCCTGCATCTGCCCTTACCCGTCAAAACCCTACACCGGCAAAGAGATTACACCCGACAAACTCAACATAATCTGCGGGTCATTTTATATGATAAAAGAATTAATTAACGAACGTCATTATATACGTTAAGCTTTTGGCTCGGTGAGAATTCTGAGCACGAATTCCAAACAAGAGTTTCTTTTACCGGCTGTAACGTAATACTCGGCTTTGTACAATTACAGCAGCCTTTGAGCATATTTTTTGTTCCGTCATTTGTTGACTGGAAGTATTCGCAGGCTCCGCAAATTCTCAGAACATATCCGTACTCACTGAGTTTAACCCTCAATTCCTGCAACGCGTCAATCATTCTGATATGTTTTTGCGTTACAAAGGATTTTCTCTTATATACAAACTTAACTTTTGCAAAGTCATTTTCTGATATAAATTCAAGTTTGCAAGGAAGCTGCGCCTGACCGACCTGAACCATAACGTCAATCGTAAATTTTTCCACATCAACAATCCCGTGGATTTTGTTGAAAATAAACTGTGTCAGATATTTTACAGGCGGGAAATGTTTAACAATATGCGCAACAGAATAAAACGGATACATCGCAAGATATACTGTTTCCTTGAAGTTCAATCTTGAATTCAAAAGGCTCAGTAAAAATCCAACGATAAATACCATTAATGTCAGCACAACACCCTTAAATCCGACAAAGAAATAGTATTTATACGCGAAACCGAGAAGCAAGAGGTATATTAACCCCGTCAGGCAGATGTTCGGCTGCAAAAGTGAAAAAACGTGTTCCACAAACACCCAATTTTTGGTAAAAATTTGAGTGATACATTTTGCAAAAAGCCGCAATCTGGTTGAAAGCCGCGGGCGTTTAAATTCATACTCGTAAGTTTCAACGCAGGATTGAATATTCGGATTATAAATACAAGGTGTTTTGATTTTTGAAAGAAGAAGATTGTATTTAAGTTCTTCATCAATATTTTTAAAATCAATTTGTTTAATCTGATCAAGCAAAGGTTTTCTTACGGCGAGCACCCCGCTGTCAGGCAGGCAGGCAAGTCCGAAAAGACCGCGTGCTTTCTGGATAAAATTCATATTATATTTTTGGAATGCAGATTTAATTTTTTCGGCAAAAAGCAGATTTTCAAATAATAAAATCGTTTCACCGCACACAACATTTGAAGATTTCAATGCACTGTTTACTGACGAGAGAAAATCTACAGGAATACTTCTGTCCCCGTCAATAAATACGTATGCGTCAAATTCACGATTAAATACAAAACGTTTAATAAACTGAGAAATAGCCTCATCCTTACCGATAGTGCCTATTTCTTTAATATTAATTACGCTGACATAGCGTTCATTTTCAAAAAGTTCTTCAGAGCCGTCAATGCAGTTATCAAGAATAACGTATATTTTAAACCTGTCAATCGGATAGTTCTGGAGTTTTATCTGATTGATAAGTTTGCCGAGTGTAAGTTTATTATTATGCGAATAGATTACAACAGCGAGATTTTCTTCCTCAATACCGGTCGAAACTCTTTTTTCGATTTTATATTTTCTGTCAAATAAATTTCTTACTGCTAAAGCGAAAAAGTAGGCTGTGTAAATAGCTACATAAATATATAATAAATTCAAAATAATCTGCATAATTTTTAATTTTCCACCTTTATGACAATATTGTATAAAAAAGGAAAAATTTTTTCTATAAGAAATTAAAAATAGCGGGCAAATATTTCACAATTATTAACAAAAGACGGGCGCAGAGTAAACTCCGCCACCCGTCAAAAACATTTTTAATTTCTTTTTACACAAACAGCGCTTGCGTCATCTCTTATTTTGTCACCACGAATTCTCCGGCCTACATTCAAGCTCTGCATCCAGGTAGTTCGCGAATCAAAGACCGTTGACGACCAGAAAAATCTGTCGTAAATATTCATCAACTCCTGATTAAAAAACATAGACGCCAGTTCATCAACATTAGGCAGCCTGTATTCCTGATCCAGCGATGTGCAATACTTCAACGCCTCTTCATAGCTTACAGAGTCCTTTTCTTTTGAACTGACAACAAATGGAGCCACTATCACAGAATCTGTAGGATAAAGCGCACTCATAAATCCGATATCTTTTCCTACGGTATTCGGCCCCTTATTGCCGTTAAGATCATAAATAAAATTAGCACAAACTTTACGTTGTACAAAATACCAGTTTCCAGTACTCAATTCATTCATATTTCCCTGACAATACGGATTGTAATAAGCAATAACCGTTTCACCGTTCTGGGTTTCAAAAGCCGCAGCCTTCGTATCAATCTGTGAATAAGAAGAAGTAACCGTTAAACTGTCTGCTGAAATATGAATAATTTTAGAATTTAACTCACCGAGAGTTCGCGGCGTTGAAATCGTTGAACCGCCAAGGTTTACAATATTTTCAACAAACCCGCAGTCAGTAAGATGTTCATAATCACAGATATTATTTATTTTTAACACCTTGCTTAACCCTGCAGAGAGGAAGGTTTCTGTTGCCGTGTCCACTGCATCACCGGCACCTGAGGAACTTTCTTCTTTCAATGTTCCGTAACCGTTCAGTGCCGGCATCAGGGCGATTGCCTGTGAAAATCTGGCATAAAGCGCTTTTCTTTGCGTATTCCACGTGCGTTCATTAATGTTACCGGTGAGGCTTGGCAACGTTATCGCTGCAACCACACCGATTATCGTCAGGGATAATAATATTTCCGCCATTGTGAACGCTGACCGTAAGCCGAGCAGCCCATTATGGAACCGGCTCAGCCGGGCTGCCATGGTAAAGGCACTGAGTGCCATCCACAAGGGTTGAACATGACTTTTTAACGACCAACCAAAACAGGAAGCCGCCTTGACCGGCGGTGTCATTCCGAACTGCGCGAGCGAGCGGAGTGCGGAGTGCTGAAAGCACGTAGGCACGTTTTCCGCGAGTCGAGCAAGACCGTTTCGGAATCTGTCCAACGACACCGGTAGCTCGCATCGCTGGATAGATCCTGAATCGAGTTCAGGATGACAGGTACTTTTTACGTCGTCCGTGAGCACGCATTCCGGTTGTAGAACCGGCTCAGCAGGCCCCCCCCCCCCCCGTACAACTCATTACACTTTTCTGTTTTTTCATTTTTCCATCCTTTCTTTATCATAAGGCAACAGGACTATTCTATCTCATCCATTCGGCCATTACGACTTATTGCCTTATTTACTTATTGCCTCTTTCATTATGTACCATGTTCCGTATTATGTCAACCGGTATGCTCAAATAAATAGTTGTCAGAAGTTATTATTTATAGTATCATAAAGCACATCAGAGTAGAGGGAAAGTTATGAAAAAAGGCATCGTTTTATTAGCATTCAGCTTACTATTAGGAACCGGCGCAATTGCGCAGGATACTATTATGATTACGGATTTAGACATGTATAACTTCTGGTCTAAAACCGGTAAATCACAGGAGAAAATTTCGCAGGTCAGCAAAAATTTAATACTTAAAAACAAAATCAACAAAAGAGTTCCGGTCATTGTAACCAGCAATACAGAAGTCAATGCCGTTACTAACCCTCTTACACGTCAGATAGAAATTTATTCAGGAATTCTGGGGTTGATTGACAACGATGATGAACTGGCTTTTATTATCGGACACGAAATGGCGCACGCGGTTGAATCTTACGACGGGCCGTTTAAAATTATTGTTAATCAATGGAATTCTAAATCTTATGAATACAAATCCGATTTAAAAGCTATCGATTATATGGTAAACGCAGGTTATGACCCTATCTCTGCTATGATAATGCTCAATAAATTTTCTGCTGAACCTTTGAGCGATTGGGGATTTTTAAACACACACCCGAAAGGTTCTAAAAGATTGCTTGCTATGTACAAATATATTTACAGAAAATATCCGCAATATTTATCAAGCTCAAAAACCAACGATGCGTATTACAAAAATTTTGAATATATGTTTGAAGAAGAGTTAAAAGGCTTCCGCCATAGCGAATCAGTGCGCAAACAAAAACAACAGGAACGCGAGGCACTGTAATGAAAAAGTTTCTGCTGTTATTCATACTGGCAAACCTGCCGCTTAGTGTAACCCCGGCTTTTGCAAAGAAAGAACTCGTCAACATAACACCTGTTGAAAAGATAACGACAGCCAATGACAAAGTTATGGAAGGTGATTATGTTAACTTTAAAATAGTAAATACCGACAAAATCCTCCGCGGACTGGTGGTTAAATATGAACCTAACGGAATGCTTGGCAAAGAGGCAATTCTTGTAATAGATCAGTTTTATGATACCCAAAGCGGCGAAAAATATACCGGGACGCTTGCCCTGAACGGCAGCCAGCACAATGAGGTTATGGAATATCTCACCTGGTTTGATTTATGGGCGCGTGGCGGCGAAGTTACAATTTTGCCGGATAAAGATGTATTTGGCTTATGGAGAGAAGAATGAAAAAAATAAATAAAGCAGTTCTACGTCGCCTGCTTGCCCTGCTCCCGCAGGTCAACCCGCGACTGCGCTGTCTAATACGTCACTCAAAAGGCTCGGCCACTAAGTGGCTCCCCCATTTGGTTCATGAGTTTATGGTAGCGATTGATACAAATATGGCTCCGGCTCAACTGGGCGCGAGCCTTTCTCGGACAATTTTTATAACACTTTTACTACTGTTTAATGCAGGTCTGACGATTGCTGCGGAAGAAAAAATTCCGATTAAGATCTCACCGCTTGAGCCGATTTCAACGGCCTATGACGAAACCGAGGTCGGCGATAATATTCCGTTTCTTGTAGTTGAAGATGTTTATAAAAATGGTAAGCTCTTTATCAAAAAAGGTGTGACAATGTATGGTACGGTCGATTTTGTCAAAGAAAACGGCTGTCTTGCCGACCATGCAGAAATAGAATTTAAGACTTTCCGTGTCAGAAACGCGCAGGGTAAACTTTCTACTTTTAATTCAGAACTGCTGTTAACAGGTCTGAACACGTTAAAATGGTATAATCCGCGCTGGAAGAGAGCTATTAATTATTGCACAATGATTTTCCGCGGTAATGAAGTTGACATAAACCCGAACAACTCAGAACCGGTGTTCAATATCTGGTACAATTAACACGGATAATATCCGACAGATTAATTTTCAATCCCTCGATTTCATCCTATTGGTTTATGCATATAAACCTGTTGATTGATGTCTGTTGATTTAAAAACAAGTAATATTGATGTGTAAGAAAAGAGGGATAAATGTTCAAAAGAGTTTTAACATCATTAATAGTCCTGGGGATGGCTGCACCGGTGAGTTTTGCAGCAGAGAACTTTTTGAACTCTGTTGTCTTTGAGCAAAACGAAGGGCAATATAATATTGTTCTGCGTTCCGATACGCCTGCAAAGGTGAAAAAAAGCTCTCAGGGCAGCGACAAAATTACACTTACCCTGAAAGGTATTAAACCGGCAAATAACATAAATACGATTTATAAAAACGTAAAAGGCGCAAACCCGCTGGTAATAGAAAACACAGGAGAAAACGAACTTAAGCTTCAAATTCAGGCACCAAATGCGGCAAGTGCAAACATAATTTTCAACACACCTGATTCCGCTCCGATATTTGTAGGCGAAAGATTTGGACACGAAAAACTCAACTGGACGCTCACTGTTCTGACTCTTGCCGGAATTGTCCTCTATTCTACAAACAGAAGAACAAGAAAAGTCTGCCAGAGAAGAGAACTGCGCGACAGAGAAATAGAATTCTACAAAGCAAAATTACCTAGTATGAACTACAAACCGGAATATAAATACGCAATGAACACAATTAAAAAAGAAACTATACTCAAATAAGAATATAAATCTTTTTTAACAAGCCAACACTAAAACTTAAATCCTTTCACGAATAATCTGCTCAATGATTTGGGCAGATTTTCCATTTCCATAAGGATTTTGGGCTTTCAGGCGTGACGCGGAGCGTTCAACGGAAAGAACTTTTTCACTTTCTGCAATAATTTTGTCATAATCAGCCCCGACCAGAATAGAAACACCTGCGTCAATACCTTCTTTACGTTCGGTTTCATAGCGTAAAACTATTGTCGGGCAGGCAAAAGACGGTGCTTCCTCCTGAATTCCGCCGGAATCCGTCAGTATTAATTTGGCATTTTTCATAAGATATACCAGATTAGGATAGTCAAGCGGAGTTAAAAGTTTTACATTCTCATAACCGCCGAGCCGCGCATGAATTTTATCCTTAACGTTCGGATTTGGATGAACAGGTATAACAAATGTATGATTAGTATACTTTTTGACAAGAAATTCAATCGCAGAAAGAATTCTATCCAGTCTTTCACCGTGATTTTCGCGTCTGTGCACCGTAATCAGAACTAATTTATCATCAATTTTTACACCTTGAGCGGCAAAGAATTCTCCCGCACGGTTTAGTGTTTCTTCCGTCAGACAGAAAAGTGCGTCAATAACGGTGTTTCCTGTCACAAAAATCGTATCGGCAGATATATTTTCTTTCAAAAGTGCATTTTTATTTGTTTCGGTCGGACAGAAGTTTAACGCCGCAATGCGGGATGTCATCTGCCGCATAGCTTCCTCCGGATACGGCTCAAAAAGGTCATAAGAACGCAGCCCTGCTTCAACGTGAAGCACAGGAATTTTATTATAAAAACTTGCCAGAGCACCGCTCAAAACAGTAATTGTGTCCCCCTGAACGACTGTTGCATCAAAGGTTTCAGACTTATAAACCCCGTCCAGCGCCTTCAACAAACGTGCCTGAACTTCCAGTAATGTTTGATCAGGTTTCATACAATCCAGATTGTAATCAGCCTTCAGCCCGAAATATTCAAGTGTCTGGTTAGAAAGTTCCTTCTGCTGCTCGGTGTTACAAATACGAACATCGTAAAGTTCCGGAAACTTTCTCAACTCAAGGATTAACGGTGCTAACTTTATAACCTCGGGACGCGTCCCGAATACAAACAAAATTCTCTTCATAAACTCATTTTATCATAAAAAATAAATTTAGATACCTGCACACTCGTATGCATTATATGAACTTCTGACAAGCGGGCCTATTTGAAAATTTTTGAACCCGCATTTACGCGCCAGAGCCTTCAAGTCCTCATATTCTTCAAGCGAGTAATATTTTGCGACTTCAAGGTGCTGTTTAGAAGGCTGAATGTATTGCCCGACAGTTAAAATATCACACCCGACTTCACGTAAATCGTTGAAAGTCGCTTCAATCTGGTCAAAGGTTTCGCCCAGACCTATCATCAAACCGGACTTTGTTTTAATGTCAGAATTTTCCTTGATATATTTTAAGACCTCAAGCGAGGTTCTGTAATTACCCTGCGGGCGTGCGGTTTTAAAAACGGCCTCGACGGTTTCAATATTGTGGTTAAAAACGTCCGGATGCGCTTTAATAATAATATCAAGCGCCTCTTTTTCACCTTTAAAATCCGGAGTCAGAATTTCAATTTTTGTGGCCGGCGAAATTTTTCTGATTTCTTCAATGCAGCGTGCGAAATGTTGTGCCCCCCCATCAGGCAAATCGTCACGGGTCACAGAAGTTATAACCGCATATTTAAGCCCCAGATCCGCAACAGCTTTTGCAACGTGTTCCGGCTCCATAGGGTCAAGCGCCTCCGGACGCTCGCAGGAAATATTGCAATAGCGGCAGTTTCGTGTACAGACATTACCCATAATCAGAAAAGTTGCTGTGTTTTTTGTATAACATTCGTTTTTGTTAGGGCAGCGTGCGTTTTCGCAAACTGTGTTCAAACAGTTGTTGCGCAAAACCCTGCGTACATTCCGTGTTGTTTCCGTATCAATAATCGGTCGTTTTAAAAATTCCGGTAATCTTTCTCTCATATATTACGAATTATATATCAATGTCCGAAAAATGTTGATTTTTTTAATAAAAAGTAATATAAATATATATAACAGGAGATAAAATTATGAAAAAATTCTTAATGATTATATGTGCATTGTGCGTAGCCCAGACTGCATTTGCTGCATTGGACAGAGATTATTTTGATTACACACAGACACCGGAATATCAAGCAATCCCTGTTGATACAAGCGCCGTAAACAATACCTCCGGCACAACTACGGGCGAAACCGTAACCACAACAAAAGTTGTTAAAAAAACTGTCAAAGGCAAAAAAAGAATAAGATTCGGTAACGAAGGCTCAAGCTGGATTAACACATACTGGAACTTCGGACAGCCAAACTACGGCGAAACCGGCAGATTCTAACCTGCCGAGCCGGACTGAGTTTTGGCTGAATGCGTGCACGGCGGCTTTCACCGCAAAGCGCAGAACAGTTTATAAACATTCTAAAATTCCTTCCGAATAAGTCGGGTGCGCAAAGCACACTTCTTTAAGTTTTTCGGCAGGAATTTTGTTTTGTATAGCGATTAAAACCTGATGTATCAGTGAGGACGCTTCTTTAGAAATAATATGCGCCCCGACGATTAAACCGTTTTGCGTCAAAAGTTTTATAAACCCGTCAGTACAGTTATCGCAGTGAGATTTGCCAAGAGCCGAGATTAAAATCATTGATTTTTCAAAACTTCCAGCTTCCAAATCCTGTTCGCGCGCGCCGACCCAGGCAATTTCAGGAGTTCCGTAAATCACTGACGGAACCAGGGTTTCATCAAACGCAATTCCTTCTACCGAACGCATAGCCTGCTTAATTGCGCAGTGTGCAAGCTGAATTCCGCCGGAAACATCTCCGAGATATTCAACACCCTCGACTTTTTCACATGCGGCCGGAACCCTGCCCACAGACATCAAAACTTTTTCCGGCTTAATTATCTCCCCGTTTGAAAGCTTAACTTCACCGTTTACGACACTCTCAACGGAGGTTCCTGTATAAAATTTTATTTTTTTAGATTTAAAAATTCTCTCAACACGTTTTGAAACCTCAATATCCGCAATAGGCAGTAAATTTTTGGCGACCTCAACGACAGTAACTTCAGTTCCAAGTGCAGAAAAAATCCGCGCCCATTCAAGCCCGATTGCCCCTGAGCCGATTATGAGAATACTTTGCGGAAGTTCTGTCAGAGCCAGAATATCATCCGAACTCAAAATAAATTCATGGTCAAATTTTATATTTGGAAGTTCACGCGGTATAGAACCTGTTGCCGCAATAATTTTTGCGCATTCAAAGATTTCGCCGGCCGCTTCAATGTGATTGCGGTCTTTGATAGCAGCAAGGGAATTTACAACATCAATTTTTGCATTTCTAATCGAGAGTTCCAAATTTTTTCGGAGTTTTTCAACAACGGCATCTTTATGCGCCATTATCGCAGAAAAATCCGCTTTTACGCCTTCCACAGTAACCCCGAGTTCTGCCGCGTTTGAGATTTGTGAAAAAAGTTCCGCGCTATGTAGAATTGTTTTTGTCGGAATACAGCCGCGGTTTAAACAAACGCCGCCGATTTTATCTTTTTCAAAAAGAACAACACTTAACCCGCATTTTCTTGCATGAAGCGCAGCTGTATATCCTGCCGGCCCGCCGCCGATTATCCCTAAATCATATTCTTTATTCATTAACACCTCTACCTATTATGCAAATTCAAGTAAGAAACCGCCCTGACCGGTATTTAACGTGTATAAACCCGCGGCAACCGGACTTTCAAACGGCATGTCAGCTCATAATTGATTGTGCCGAGAATTTTTGCCCACTCATCAATTGTCATTGCACCGTCGCCGATAAGTGTCACAACATCCCCGACAGACGCGTCCACACCGGTTATGTCAAACATCATCTGATCCATTGTGATATTGCCTATCTGACGAATTTTTTTGCCGTTGAGTTCAGCCGTAATCCTGTTAGATAAAAGCCTTGAAACTCCGTCCGCGTAGCCGACAGGAATTGTCGCAACTTTTACCGGAACATCTGTTTTAAAGGTGTGGCAATAGCTGACGCCTGCCGGTGCACCGGTTTCGTGAATGTGCACAATTCTACCTTTCAAAGACATTAAAGGCTTCAATTCCGGTTTTTTAAAATCCTTGTCTGTGAAAAGCAGTTCTCCGCCACCTGCTTGGCAAACGTGGTTTGCCAACCCGTGGCTGCGCTGTCTCCCCCGCCACTCCAAAGTCTCGCTCAATTGAAACGTTGCGAGACTTTCTCGGGTTGGATAATCAGGAGCCAGTCCATAAAGCCCTATACCAATTCTCAGCATATTAGATGTCGGAACATCATAACAAAGAGTTCCCGCGGTATTTTGAATATGCAATAAAAGACCCGTAGTATCAATTTGTGAGATTATGCTGTTCCAAATGTTAACCTGTTTGACCGTTTCCTCAACGCTTTCCGCCTCATAAAGGTGGGTAAATATCCCCTGAATTTGTAAATAATCTGCCGCCTGAACTTCACGGATAAAATCAACGGCATCAGCGGGCTGAACCCCGATTCTGTTCATGCCGGTATCAATTTTAACGTGGACTTTAGGTTTCACACCTGTTCTTTCATAAGCCTGTTTGCAGGCTGCAAGGTGTTCTTTTGAAAAAATTGCGATTGAAATTCCCGCATTTACGGCGCTTTCTACAGCCCAGACCGGAACCGCCCCGAGGACAAGAATTTCACAGCTGATTTTTGCGTTTCTAAGGTCAATGCCCTCGTCAATTGAAGCAACGCCGAGCATGTCGCAGCCGCTTGCAAGAATAGTCGGTGCAAGCATAACCGCCCCGTGTCCGTAAGCGTCCGCTTTTACTACTGCAAGAAGTTTTTTGCCCTCTGGAACACTTTTTCTGATTTCTTTTATATTATATGCAAGATTTTCAAGGTTAATTTCAACCCAGGAATCCCTATGGATACTTATATTTGACTGTCTGATATTTTTCATGATTTATGCCTTAGAACGGACTTACTTTAATAAACAAATTTCTATATTCCGGTGCCGGATGATGAAACTCTATTGTTCCCATTTTGTTGACTTCCAACAGGCCGAACAGATTATATGTTTCAAAGTTATCACCGTAGAAATGATATTTATAGAAATATTCCGGTGTATCGTTTACAAGAAGAATTTTTACCGGTCTGAACGGAACTTTCCTCAAATGATATTTATTATCTTTAAACTGCGATATCTGAATAATTTTCACGTCATGGAAAATTTCTTTCAGTTTTGCAGAGGACAAATCTTTTCTAAAAAATGTTTTTGTTTCGGGGTCATAACTTACCGAGAAGAATTTAAGAGCATACCTGTCCTGTGCAATAAGTTTATCGTGGTACAGGAATTCAAAACCTGTTCCGAAAGAGAATGCAGGAGCATTGTTATTGCTATAAACAAATTCCGAATAGCTTCCGGAGCCTGCCGAAATCTTTTTCGTAAGAGTAATTTTATCCTCTGCTACACTGCTAAAAGACCACAATTCCGTACTCGGAGTATAAACCACCTGATTGTTTTCATAAATGGTATCTGTGGGATAATCCGCATCAAAATTTTTCTGCGCATAAGCACCAAGTGCGAAAAAAGAAATAAGAAATACAGAAAGTACACATTTTTTCCAAAATCTTCTCATAAACCCTCCTACTCAGCGCCAAAATGCGCAAATTTATTAGAGCATATTTTTTTACATAAGTCAATTAATTTAAAAAACCGCAATGATGTTTATATTCACAATCCCTGCACGCATCATCACTCTCACATGGCGGGAATTTCCCACACTCAATCTGACGGCAGATATGTTCAACAATTTCAGGATGAATAAGCTCGCTGTCTATAATATGATTTTTATTATTTTTCAAATCTATATAGACAAATTTTAAACTTTTAAAATTACCCTTCAAATGAGCCTCGAGTGCCGAAAGATATACTAAAGTTTGCAAATCTTCTTGCGGATTTTTCGGAACCGCACCGGTTTTATAATCTAATATATAATAATTATTATCCTCATCATACACAACAGCATCAAGCCGGCCACCTACCCAATAGCCGCCGATTTTACAATTAAGCTCAAACTCTGCACGGTACGTTTTCATATTGAAAATTTCGTTTTCTTTAAGCCGTGTCCAAACGGTACTTTCATCAGGCGTCAGTGCGGTTTCCATTTTTGAAATATCATCGCCTTTTAAATAATAATACGCCAGAGCGTGAATTTTCTTCCCCTTTTCAAAAACCTCAAACTTTTGCGGCAGGGAAAAATGCTCAACATATTTTAATTTGTATTTAAGCGGACAAAGCTTATAAGTTTTCAACATATTTGCGGAATAAATCATTCTTCACGCACCCCCAATAACTCGCGGAAAATTATATTCACTTTTGTATACTTATCGTTCGGGCGTTGTTTTTCGTACGTGGAAATATACAAATGCTTCCTCGCACGCGTAATCGCAACATATAAAAGTTTAAGGTTTTCCGTCAAAATCTGTTTCATCATATCTTTTTGCGACTTCGGCCGGTATGCAGGCGAAAGCCGGCGGAGATTTTCGTTAAAAATGTCAGAAGGTTTTAATTTCAACTCCGAAACCTCAAAGGTCAAATTACGCTCGGTAAGTTCCGGAATAAATACGTAATCAAACTCATCACCCTTGGACTTGTGCATTGTCATAATCTGAATTTTACCCTCAAAAAATCCTTTATCGTTTTCATCCTCCTGCGAAAAGAAGTTAAACCCGCTCACACGATTTTTGCGTGACAGCTCCTCAAGCTGCGCAACAATTCCCTTCAAGCCGCCCTGAGTATTCAAAGAAAGACGCTTAACAAGTGTTGCAATTAAATAAACATTGGACTTTTCAATTTCCGTATTGAAATAATAAAGCCCTATTTTCATTGCAAGCTCTTCCGGCGTTAGTGAGGTTTGCGAAACCCAGTATAAAATCTCCCAGTAAAAACGCGAAAATTCCACATCCGTAATCTCATCCGGATTAAATTGCACAAACGGAATTTTTGCCTCACGAATATAATTCGTATTTTTAAGCTTAAACGCCCCGAGTTCAGAAAGTATTTCGTAAGCATTCGCACAGGTTTCATTGTCAAACGGAGTGAGTACAACCTTCAACAGAGCAAAAATCACACGGAATATCAATTTTTGCGCAAGGCATTCCGTACGGGTAATCGTTTTCAGCCCGCAGCTTTCAATGTGTGACGCCCAGAGGTTAACCTGATAATTACTCCTTAAAAGAATACCGATAGTTGCCTTCGGGTCGTGCTTGATAATATCCCTGATTTCTTTGACAATAAAGTCCTTTTCCTCCTTAGGCGCCGGAAAAACTTTAGCCTCAACCGCATTTTTAACAACAGGATTTCTCCCCTCAACAGGGCGCATAAACATCGGATAAAAAGAACCCTTCAAAAATTCCTTACCCTCCGACCACGAGATTAAATTATTCGCAAGTGTCCAAACATCTTTTGTGCAGCGCTGCGAACAATCCATTGAAACATTACGGCTTTCCTCAATAAATCTCCAGAAACCCTCGACATCCGCATTTGAAAAAGTCGTTGTAATCGCCTGATTTATATCCCCGCAGCGGATAAGATTTCCGTGCTTTGCACTCAAAAGATTAATAAGCCGCTGCTGCAAGGAGGACGAATCCTGCGCTTCATCTTCTATAATAAAATGACAGATATTTTGATAATACTCCCTCACATCTTCAAAACGCTCAAGAAGCTGTACAGAATAGAGCAGAATGTCATCATAATCAATCAAATTCCGGCTCAAAAGCGCCTGACGATACACAGCAAAGAACCTCAGGAATTTGTTAATTTTTGCATCCGTCGACTGCGGGGTTTCCACCTGTAAGAATTTAAAAATCGAAACCGCACGGTCAAAATCCGCGAGTTCATCCTCCGCAACGCCTGTCTTTGCCGCGATTTGTCTAATCAAACGCCCGCGAACCGTATCATCACAGATTTCAAAATCCCCCGACAGCCCCAGCCGTTCAAAATTGTTGTTTTCTTTTAATATTCTGAGAGCCAGCCCGTGAATTGTACTTATATTTGGCAGCTGCGCCGAATCCGGAAAAATATTTTTTATCCTGTCGCGGAAATTTCTCGCAGCAGATTCCATATAAGTCATCACAAAAATATTTTCCGCCGGAACCTTTGCTTCTAAAAGTTTAACAATCAACGCCAGCAAAATAGTAGTTTTGCCTGCCCCCGGAACCGCAGAAATCGCCATTCTGCCGGAGCGATAATCCAGAACCGGTTTTTGATCTTCACGCGGGGTAATCCTGAACCCGCCGGACTTTGTACTCTCCGTATGTGCAACTTTTATATAATCCTCAATACCGCCAAAATTCTCCAGCCCGTTTCCGTCAAAAAGGCTCGAATAAGCAGATACCCGCTCGCCTGCCAGAAGTGTAAGTTTGCGCAAAATCCGTGCGGTCTTGTCCCTGGATAGCTGCAAATTGTCCTCAACAGTAAAGGTTTCCTTCTCCCAGCCCTTCTGGTAAACCCACGCGTTATAAAGCGGCCCTATGTCGGATTTTACCCACTCCTGGCTTGAAACATCCAGCCAGAATTGATACTTTGTACGAATTTGATTATCAATAATCTTTTGCGGCGTGGCAAGGATGAGGTCATTTTCGCCTACCTCTAAAGTAGAATACGGGTTTTCGGAAATAATTGAATTTTCAATCTGCAGCAGAATTTCCGCCTCATGTCCGGCAATCTCATCCGCAAAGACATCCTCAAAATCTTTCAACTCCTTGAGGAAAAAGTTAAACTTGCTGATTTCTTCACGCGTGCAGGCCGACAAAAACGCAAATTTATCAAAAACTTCAAACGCCTGCTGCGAAAGTTTTTTGCAATCCTGTCCGTTTAGGAACTCTAAAAACGCACGATATTTTTCTGTGTGTTCCGGATTTGGGAACTCAAAATCAATCAGCCGCTTTTCCTCCTCAAACACCTGCAAAATCTTGCCGCAATATTTTAGCGGAATATTCAAAAAATCATTGAAAACCGGACGCAGATTGAATTCAGAAAGTCCCGCAACAAGAGCGGTATTGAGTTTCAAAATATTCAAAACCGAAAGCACAAGCCTGTTTTGAATAAGTTTCTCACTGCCCGAGAGCGGTTTAAGTTTTACTCTGCGGGCAAGTTTTTCAATAAGGGTAAACTTTAACATCTCATCAACGCACGGCGTAACAAGCGAAATTTCACAAGGAAGCACGCCGCTATCAAGAAGCGATTTAATCTCTTTCACCGCCATATCTATCATGCCGGAACGCTTTGAAGGCGATTGAAGCGAAAAACCGGTGAGAATATTTTCCTTATCATAAAGCACGTTATCAAAAATTTTCTCAGCCGTACTCCACATTTTACCCTGCGGCTCCAGTTCGACCGTTTTTTCCTTAAATACCCGTTCAAACTCCCAAACCGCAGGCTTGTCCGCGCTCAAATACCCGACCCGCGAAGAACCTTTAAAGTCATAACAAATATACCACTCCTTCAGCTGCGGCGCCAGATGTTCGATAAAATCAAAACATACAGGTGTGATTTCGTCCCCGTCATCAAGAAGCAGATACTCAATTTCCTTAAAATAATCCGTATTCTTATATATATAATTAAATACAAGACACTGGCGCAGGTAATCAAAACTTCTTAATTTTAATGTTTTTTGCAAGAAAAGTTTTAAAGTAAGGTCAATATCCTCCTTAAAAGGCTCCTTCAAAATCTTTGCACGCGCCTCAACCTCCTCTTTAGAAAGATTGTTCTGCACAATCAGGGAATAACGTCTGAAAATCTGATGCAAAAGAGATTTGCGCGAATTGTAACCGCGGAATTTAACATCCTTAATAATATTTTTCAATATAAATTGCGAAACCTCTAATCCGACCAGATTAGGTAATATTACGGAACGGTTTTTGTCAGGGTTTACATTTTCTAAAACCGCCCAGTTATCAGAAACCGAATTGTAAACAAGCGAGAAAAATGAGTGCACCCTCAATTTTTCAAAACTGTCAATCTCCAGCCTCTCCAACACTGCATTAATAAAATTTTGTTTCAGAGTGGAATTTTGAACGAGCACCAGAATTTTTGATGCTGAAACCCCGCTGTTAAGCAGCTTAACATATTTTTCAATCAAAAAATCTGTTTTATTAGCCGACAGGCTACCCTGAATAAGCAATGTAAATACTCCCTTTAGTGTAAATTATATCAAAAAATAGTTCAAATATTATATGTTAAGCTATTGCATTTTGGAAAAAGTTCATATATTATTATTGTAGTGCAGAAATGCAAGTAAAAAAGGTTTTATATTTTAACGGAGGTTTTAAAACTATGGCAACAAAAACACAAGATGTTCAATTACAAGAAATGATTGGAACTTCAGCAGGCGAAATTTACAACTACTTAAACGTAAACGGTGAATCAAGCTTCGCTAAAATGAAAAAAGAATTAGACTTGAAAGGCAACTTTGCTGATTTAGGCTTAGGCTGGTTAGCAAGAGAAGATAAAGTTGAAATTTCTAAAAAAGGTACTTCTGTAAACGTAAGACTTAAATAGTTAAGGGTTTACATAAACAAAAAATAAAAATGCCGTGTTCTAACACGGCATTTTTATTGTATAATCTATAAAAAAGGAATTTTTATGAAAATAGCGATATATCCGGGCAGCTTTGACCCTATTACAAAAGGACATCTTGACGTTTTGGAAACAGGCGCCGAAATTTTTGACAAAGTTATTATTGCCGTTGCAAAAAACAGTGAAAAATTAGGGTTCCTGACAATTGACGAGCGCGTGGAACTCATCCGCAAATCCTGCGTACACCTCAACAATGTTGAAGTCGACAGTTTCGACGGACTGACAATCGACTACGCTGCGCAAAAAGGCGCAACTGTTCTACTAAGAGGCCTGCGCGCTGTATCAGATTTTGAATACGAAATGCAATTATCACAAAACAATAGCGCCCTTAACCATAATATCAAAACCGTTTTCCTCATCACAAAACCTATTTACAACTTTATTTCATCAAGTTCAGTCAGAGAAATTCTTTTAAACGGCGGCGATATCACTCAATTTGTTCCGGACGCGGTTAAAGATTATCTCGTCAAAAAGTATTCTTAACCATTTGAATGAAAGCATTTGACATTTTACTATTACTCTTGTAAAATGTTCATTGTGAAAGGTACATGTGTATGCAGCAAAATGGAGTATATGATTTATTAAGAGCACTGGAAGTTTCACTGGAAGAAGGTTTCCCTATCATTCCGGGCGCGTTCTCGGTTGTAAAAACCAAGGAAGTCGGCTCTTTAATCGAAAAAATTTATGCCTCAATTCCAACTGAAATTCAGGAAGCACGCGCATTTCTAAGACGCCGCGATGAATTACAAACGGAAGCAAGACAAAAAGCAGAAAAAATTATTGCTGATGCTCAGGAAGAAGCAGATAAACGCCTGAGCGAAGCTGATTTTATAAAAGCACTTGAGCGCGAAGGCAACAGAATAAGAACACAGGTTCAACAAGAATGCGAAGAAATTAAACGAAAAGCTCTTGATGATGCCGAAAATATAAGAATTCAGGCAACGGAAGATGCCATGAAAACCCGCGAAGGCGCCGAAATTTATGCAGAACAAGTTTTGACAAACCTCGAAAGAGATTTAGGACAACTTCAACAGGTTGTTAAAAACGGCCAAATCTATATGGAAAAACTTCGTTCAGAATCAACAACAGGCGGCTACGACTTAACTTACCGCGACAGAAACCGCGAAAATAAACCTCCTGTCGATACAAGCTTCACATTATAAAATATACAAACGAACACAAAAACCTCCGGCTGCAACAGACCGGAGGTTTTTGGTTGCAAAGGTAGTTTATTTATGCAATAATTTAATCCAAAAGGCGGTTTTAAAATGACTCTTAACACGGAATATCTGCAAAGATGTTTAGAAACTCTCGAAAAATCTTATTCAATGATTAAAGGAGCAAAGGAAGGCTCTATTGAATACGAAATGTACCGAAACTCTCTTGTAAAAAGTTTTGAAATGACGCTCGAACAGGCCGGTAAACTTTTACGTAAAAAACTGACACCGTTTTTTGCCGGCAAAAAAGCCGTGGACAGCCTGAATTTTAAAGACCTTTTCCGTTATGCACTCAAATTCTCACTTATGACAGAAAATGAAGTCAACCGCTGGTTTAAATACAGAGATAACCGCAACAATACTGCACACGACTATGGCGTAGGATTTGCCGAAGATACACTGCTTTTGATTGACGATTTTATAAAAGATGTACAAAAATTTAAGGTAATGATTGAAAATGAGTAATCTTTTTATCAAACCGCAATATCTCAAGATGCTGACGGATATTTTTGATGAATATTGCCCGCGCGCTGAAATCTGGGCTTATGGAAGCCGAATAAACGGTCAGGCGCACGACGGCAGTGACCTTGATCTGGTTGTAAAAACATTTAATGCTAATAACATCAAAGCTTTCCAGCTAAAAGAAATCATAAGCAACAGCAATATTCCGTTTCTGGTAGATATACAAGAGTTTGACAATCTGCCGAAATCGTTTCAGGAAGAAATCCTTAAAAATTATATTGTTATTTATGACAGGCAGCCATAAACTTTGTCAACTTCTTATACTTTGTTTACAATTGTTTGCATTTTATTTTGTTTGTTTTAGAATGTTACTATAAGCCGAAAAGTCAGGATGTGTTTTCTAAATACATCCGACTTAAATAGAAAAGAATTATTTAAAAACACAAAAAGGAATAAAAACAATGGGTATCAAAGGAAAAAACGACAGAATGGTAGTTCTAGCCTGTGAAGAATGCAAAGAAAGAAACTACACAACAGTTAAAAACAAAAAGAATATCAAAGAACGCTTAGAGTTGAGCAAATACTGCCCGACTTGCAAAAGACACACTAACCACAAAGAAACAAAATAGCGGATTTTGCGTAGTGCGCCGTGTGAGTGCATGGCACGAACCCAGCACGAAATAGCGCGGAGCTAACGAACGGTAGTTTTACAAAGGTAAAACGGGAGTGAGTGGCAGCGGAGCGTGAAGCAATAATCCAAGACATTATCTTTATAGCTAATGTACAAAAAATAAACAAGGGGATACAATCCCCACAGGCGTCCTTAGTTCAGTTGGTAGAACGTCGGTCTCCAAAACCGGATGTCGAGGGTTCGAGTCCTTCAGGGCGCGATTTTAAAAAGTAAAAAGGAAAATAAAATGGCACAAATTACAGACGAAATCAAAACATACTTTAAAGGCGTTAAACAGGAATGGGGAAAAATTACCTGGCCTGAAAGACGTCAGGTCTTTGTTGAAACCTGTTTTGTCGTCGCAATCGTATTTGTGTTTACTATAGCAATTTATCTTATGGATTTAATCTACAAAGGCTTATTCGGGCTGATAAAATAAATTAAAGGTGGCTTATGACGAAGAATGAAAAAACAATGGAAGAACAATTGAACGAAGATAAACTTCAAGAATTAGCTGAAGAAGAAGCAAAAGCTCAGGCTAAGAAAAATAAAGCTAACCAAAAACGCTGGTATATTGTTCATACATACTCGGGTTACGAAAACAAGGTTAAAGTAAACCTTGAAAAAATGATTGAAAACCAGGGACTCGGCGACAGAATTTTCCGTATAGAAGTTCCTCAAAAAACAGTCACCCAGATTAAAGGCGGCAAAAAAACCGAAAAAGAAGAAAAAGTATTTCCGGGCTACGTCTTAGTCGAAATGATTATGGACGAAGAAACCTGGTACGTTGTAAGACACACAACCGGTGTTGCAAAATTCGTTGGCTCTGCTAAAAAACCTATTCCGGCAAAAGACAGCGAAATTAAAAAGATTATTAACCGCTCATCTTCTCAAACACAAAAAATTGAACTTGATGTTAAAGTCGGCGACAAAGTCAGAATTACATCAGGGCCGTTCGCAGAATTTGTTGCGGATATTATTGAAGTTTACCCTGATAAGGCTAAACTCAGAGCAAATGTTTCAATCTTCGGCCGCGAAACTCCGGTTGAATTGGAATATAAACAAATTAACAAGCTATAGGTCGACTGAGTCGACAGTCATATTAGGCTGGACGGCAACATTTCACCTGTGAACTAAATATAAAACCGGCTCAGCCGGACACCGTTGCGACTGGAACGGGAGTGAAAGGAGCGAACAAATTTTCAAAAGCAATGCTTTTAAGAAAATTTGACAGGCGGTAAAACAATTTTAATTATCAGTAAAATCAATCCGCAAGGGTTGAGTAGTACAACACAATGTGGAAGGGACGCCCCCGCTATCACCACAAAAGGAGAAAACAATGGCAAAAAAAGTAACAGGAAAAATTAAGCTTCAAATCGAAGCCGGAAAAGCAAATCCGTCACCTCCGGTTGGTCCTGCTTTAGGTCAACACGGTGTTAACATCATGGATTTCTGCAAACAGTTCAACGCTAGAACTGAATCTCAAGCAGGATATATCATCCCGGTTGTTATTGATGTTTACGAAGATAGAAGTTTCACTTTCGTAACAAAATCACCTCCGGCTCCTGTATTGATTAAAAAAGCTCTGGGCCTGTCAAAAGGTTCAGCAACTCCAAACAAGGACAAAGTTGGTGAAATCACTCAAGCTCAACTTGAAGAAATCGCTAAAATTAAAATGAACGACCTTAACGCAACAACGCTTGAAGCAGCTGTAGAAATGATTAAAGGTTCTTGCAGAGCTATGGGCGTTACGGTGAAGGCTGAGTAATAACAAATGGAAGGATTTAACCAATCCGCTAACACCATGAAAGGAATTTAAACAAATGAGTAAATTAACTAAAAAACAAAAGAAAATGCAAGAGATGCTCGCAGGTTTTGAACAACCGGCAAGCGCTGTTGAAACAATAAAAAAACTTAAAGAAATCTCAAAAGAAGTTTCTAAATTCAACGAAACAGTAGAATGCCACATGAGATTAGGCATTGACGTTCGTCAAGCTGACCAGCAAATCAGATCAACAATCGTACTTCCTGCCGGTCTTGGTAAAGAAGTAAGAGTTTGCGTTATTGCAAAAGGCCCTAAAGCAACAGAAGCAACAACAGCAGGTGCTGAATACGCAGGCGCTGAAGAAATTGTTGAAAAAATTGCAGGCGGCTGGTTTGAATTTGATACATTGATTGCGACACCGGATTGCATGGGTATGCTCGGTAAATTAGGTCGTGTTCTCGGTCCTAAAGGCTTGATGCCAAACCCTAAAACAGGTACTGTAACAATGGATATCGCAAAAGCAGTTAAAGATGCAAAAGCAGGTAAAGTTGAATTCAGAGCGGACAAACAAGGTATGATTCACTGCCCTATCGGTAAAGTTGAATTCAGTGAAGAAGATTTGACTAAGAACTTTGCAACACTGGTTGACGCTATTTTAAGAGCAAAACCTTCAGCAGCAAAAGGTACATTCGTTAAATCTATCTACCTTTCAACTACAATGGGCCCTGGCTTGAAACTTGATCCTAAAAACATCGCAAACGAAGTTAAAGAACTTGTTTAGTTGAAACAGATTATAAAAAACCGCTCCTGAAAAGGGGCGTTTTTTTAATGCTCTAACTTCTTAAATTCTATAGTATATCCTAATTCTTCTAAAATAACGCTCAGTTCATTAAAATTTGCAGTACCTTTTTTCAACTTGGCTGACAAATTCTGAACAGAATAAGGTTTACCTTTATTATAAATTTAAATATGTTAAGAAAGGATAGAAATTATGAAATATACTGCATTTACTATAAAGATGTTTTTGGATTTCCGCCATGGACTTATATGTCAAGTACGTTTAGCCTATTAAGAATAAAGAAGTTTGGGCACTGGCATTTTCAGGTGGCTTTGTTCACTCACAGGTTTCCGCAGATGCAAATGGCAGTCGAGCAGTTCGTTGTATAAAACGATAAATTTATGTTATAATAGGGCAGGAGGCAGGACGTGGAAAAAGGATTATTTATAACATTTGAGGGCTGTGACGGGTGCGGAAAAACAACACAATTAGAGCTTTTAGCAAAATACTTAAACACACAAGGGTTTTCAGTCATAACAACAAGAGAACCTGGCGCTAAGGGTTTAGGGGTTCAATTGCGCGAAATTTTACTTAATTATGATGGGGAAGTTTCATCCAACTGCGAATCTTTTTTATTTTTAGCAGACAGAGCCCAACATATAGACACTATTGTAAAACCTGCAATTTATCAGGGTAAAATCGTACTTTGTGACAGACACATTGACTCAACTGCTGCATACCAGGGATATGGCAGAGGGCTTGACATTGACCAAATAAATTATCTCAATAACATTGCAACAAGCGGGTTAAAACCAAATTTAACCCTGCTTTTTGATGTTGATACCGAAACTTCAATGGCACGCGTGGGTAAAAATAAAGACAGAATGGAAAGCGCAGGCATAGAATTTCAGGAAAAAGTCCGCAGGGGATACCTTGAACTCGCTAAAGCCGAGCCAAAACGTATTAGAGTTTTTGACTCAAGAAAAACCATAGAACAACTGCATCAGGAAGTCCTTGGCACAATTGCACCACTGCTTTAAATTAATTTACTTTTCTGCTTTTCCATATATAAAGCAAGTTTTATTGCTGCCTGAAAGCAGTTTCTTACTTTCAACTTTTTAAAAACAGATTGCATATTATCGTCTATTACGGCAACCGGAGCAAAAAGCTTTGCACCTATTTCGGCATTAGTATTGCCGTCTGCGATAAAACGCAATACGATAAACTCACTTGGCGACAACAATTTTAACATGACTATCTCTCCTTACAGTACATCATATTATGACATAAATAGGCGCAAACGTCATTGTTTGTTTGGGCAATATTACAGATGAGTTAAAGGTTTTCTTTTATTTTTAAGTAAAAGAATCAACGGGATTACAATAAATGCAACGAGGCTCAATACCAGAAACGCATCATAAAACGCACTTAATCTTGCCTGTTTTAACAGCTGTTTGTAGAGTAAAATATAAGCTTTTTTCTGTGCAAGGTACGGTGCAAAATACGTCATAAATTTTGCCTTAAACATTGCAAGGCGTGTATAGAATTGTAAATCCGTCACCCCGAGATTGTGTGTAAGGTAGGTTTGGTGAACCTGAGAAACACGCATAATAAAAGTTGTTGAAACAGAAGTTGCAATTGCGGTAATCGAGCATTTAAAAAGACTTTGCAGACCTGCACCGTCAGGGGTTTTACGTTTTGAAAGCGTTGCAAACGAAATAGCACTGACCGGAATAAATGTAAACGCAATACCAAATCCGAAAAGCAAATTTATTAACTGAACGCATTCAAGAGAAGTTTCCAGTGTCATATTAGAGAACAAAAATGTAGTACTGCCAAGGATAAATAACCCGATTGCGATTAAAATTCTGTTATCAATAACATCAGCAAGTTTTCCGACAATAGGAAGCATAACCGCGCACGAAATAACCCGCGGGAACACTGATAAACCCGACAGATACGCATTATAACCAAGTAAACTTTGGACGAACTGCGGCACAAGTAAAATAGATGAATATAACATTATATTTACAACCGCAGCAATTGTTGTTCCGCAGATAAAGTTAACGTTTTTCAAAACCCGAATATTAACGAAAGGTTTTTTGTATTCAAGTTCCCAGACAATAAAGAAAATCATTGCAAAAACCGAAAATCCTGTAAGCCAGCAAACCCATGTTTCATCAAACCAGTTAAACTGTTCGCCCTTGTCGAGAACGACCTGCATACTTCCAAGCCAGAGAATTATCGCCGAAAAGCCTACAATATCAAAATCAATCTTTTTCTTTGAAGGCTTAAAGTTTTCTTTGATAAAAAGTTTCACCAGAATTACCGAAATAAAACAAAAAGGCAGATTGACGATAAAAACCCACTGCCAGGAATAGTTTTCTGTCAGGAAGCCGCCCAGAAGAGGGCCGATTAAAGGGGCAAGTATTACGGCAAATCCGAATAAGCCCATTGCGGTTCCGCGTTTTTGCGGAAATGCCTCCAGCAAAATACTCTGACAAAGAGGCATCAGCGCACCGCCGCCAACCCCTTGAATTAAACGGGAAATAATTAATGTCATCAGATTTGGCGAGATTATACATAAGAAAGAACCCAGCATAAACGTTATAATACAACCGTTAATCAGTCTGACTTTACCAAAAGTTCTCAAAAGCCAGCCCGTCATCGGCAGCATTATGCCGTTTGAAATCATATAACTTGTAATAACTGTATTTGATTCATACTGCGTAGCGCCATAATATCCGGCAATGTATGGCAGACAAACGTTTGTTCCGGAGGTCGCAACCATGGCAAAAAATGTTGGCAGCATCATTGAAAATGCCACGACATACGGATTTACGGGTTTTTCCTGTACTTCTTCCACTGCTTCTTCCTTCAAGACTAAATCCTATGCTTTTTCTTTATATCCGCGAATTTTCACCTTCGGAACAACTGACATACCGGGAATTACGTTATAATCCGAAAAGTCTTCGGTAAAACGGATTTTTACAGGAATTCTCTGAACAATTTTTACATAACTTCCGACAGCGTTTTCAGGCGGGAAAAGACTTGATTTAGCGCCGGAGGCATACTGAATACTGTCTACTACGCCCTTGAAACGTTTGTTCGGGTAGGTGTCTATTTTAATTTTAACTTCCTGCCCTTCCTTCATATGGGTAAGCTGGTTTTCTTTAAAGTTTGCAACAACCCAGACTTCTTTCGGAACAATCGACATAACCGGCTGCGCAACTTGCAGGTAATTACCGACTTCAACCGTTCTTGCGCTTACGCGTCCGGATTGCGGCGCATAAATTTTTGTATAGGAAAGATCAAGTTCAGCCTGTGCGATTTCGGCTTTAATCTTGTCGATTTCGGCAAGCGTTGCTTCGCGTTTTGCCTGATCCGAATGCAGAGCCGATTCCATTGCGCGATGCGCGTCGTGTGTTGCGTTTTTGCCGGCATCCGCAACGGTTAATCCTGTCAGAGCGCGTTCATAGTCCTGTTTGGAAACTATTCCTTCTTTATACATCTCCTGATAACGGTCAAAATCACTTTTGGCAAAGTCATACTTAGACGTGGCAGAAACGATATCTTCACGCGACTGGCTCAAGTTGGAATGTTTTTCTTCAACCTGCTTTTCAACAACACCGAGTTTTGCTTTGGCGACCTCAAGTTCTGCCAGTTTCTTCTGCAAAGTTACTTCATAAGGTTCCGGATCAATTTCAAAAAGTAAATCACCTTTTTGAACCTCATCGTTATCATCAACAAGAAGTTTCACAACCGGCCCCGAAACACGCGGGGCAATAGAAATCAATCTTCCTTCAACAAAGGCATCGTCCGTTGATTGATAAAACGTTGCATGCACCGCACCGATAATCCCGAGAGTAATCAATACAACCGCGCTCACAATCGGTACAAATACACGTTTCTTACTAATTTCCGTTCTATTTCGACTTTTTCTTAATTTTTCTGATGCTTTCATATTTATATTCCTTATAAATTCAGGGTAGTATTATTTTGTAAATTTTCTTTAATTTTTTGAAGGGTTAAAAAGCAGGCATTCATCTCATCTTCATCAATATTTTCAACAGTTTTTGCCCAGATATCCAGAATAAACGGCAGGGCTTTTTCAACCATTTCACTTCCTTTATCCGTAATACTTACCTTTTGAATTTGCCGTCCCTGACTTTCAACCTTACGGGTAATAAAGCCCTGGGTTTCTAAAATTGAGATAATTCTTGTGATATTAGCCCTGTCTTTCAATGTAATCGCAGAGATTTGACGCTGATAAAGATCACCATGCTCCTTCAATGCCGCAAGCACCGTAAACTGTTCCGGTGTTATTTCACAAACATTTTTAGAAAAAGATTGAATAGCGAAAACCCTTGACAACAGACCTATCTGCGTCAAAAGTAATCCTATTTTTTGATTTAATAAAAATTTCGCTTGCATTTTTTATTCCCTTTGTGTTATCATCATAACACAAGAATAACAGGTGTCCAGATGACAATAAAAAAATGTTTAATTATTTTAATAAATTTGATTTTATTAGCCGGAAGTGTACAAGCGAAAACCATTGAAGATAAAGGGATTCAGTACCTTAATCTTGAATACTGGGAAAATTATAACGACGAATATTTGAATAAATATCTTAAAGATTTGTATGAAAACAATCAGGATTTAAAAATCGCGAAGTTAAATTCTCTGCAGTCACAGGACAGTATTAAAATGCAATTTGCGAATCAACTTCCGTATTTAGGTTTTCAAGGAAGGTATATGTGGGAACCGCATGCCGCAGATCAAAGATTTGGTGATGTTTTAATCCCGAGCTATCATCAGTATAATTTGCTTCTTCCGCTGGCAATGTCCTATGAAGTGGACATCTGGGGCAAAAATTACCTCAAAACAAAAAGCGTAAAAATGGTTGATGAAATTATCCGACAGGATGAAAGAAGTGCTTATATTTCAATAACTTCCAACTTTGCAGGCGATTATTATAACCTTATTAAAATTAAACAATTGTTGAAAAATATGCGCAAGATAAAAGAAATTGAAGTCGACCTTGTAGCAAAAACGGAGAAAAAATACGCAAAAGGCCTTGCCTCAATTACGGAAGTTTTGAATGAAAAACAGGAACTTGCAAAAATTGAAATGGACTTAAACCTTTTGGAAAAAAGTCTTGATTTAATTAATGATGAATTAATGGTTCAGCTTGGCAACAGAAACCTGAAAGAGTTTGACACAATCGCCTATGATGATATCAAAACTTTTGATATACCGGAAGAAATCGACTCCGAACGTATTCAGAACAGACCGGATCTTAAGAAAACAGAATTCTATATCAAAAAAATCGGTATTGATGTAAAAGTTGCACGCCGTGAATTTTTACCAAAATTTATTCTGTTCGGCCAATTCGGTTTTAACGCTTACAGTTTCTCAAGATTGTTTGCCCCTAATACTCTCTTAAGCAGTATCGGCGTTATGCCTCAGGTGGATTTATTCACGGGCGGTGCTAAAAAAGCAAACTTGAATTTGAAAAAACACGAATACAAAAAAGCACTTGAATACTATGAAAAAACAATTCTCACCTCGCTTCAGGAGCTTAACGACGCACTTGTCAGCGCAAAAACCTGCAAAGCTAACTACGAAAAAGATATAGAAAAAATTACGATTGAACATGAAAAGTTAAGACTAAAACAACGCGAACTCGAAATCGGCTCAATATCACAATTCGATGAACTCGTTGCGGAAAAATATGCACTCAAACTTGAGCAGGAACTTGTCAACGAAAAAATTAACTACATTGTTTCAACAATAAATCTTTATAAGGCGCTTGGCGGTGAAAATTATCTTCAAACCGGCGAAGAAACAACTGATTTATAAAATAAAGCAGTTCTCCGCCGCTCCGCCTCGCTGAACCGCGAGCCGTGGCGGCTTCGCTGTCTAATACGCCACTCAAAAGGCTCGCTTGCGTGAGCGGGAGTTGCTTCGCAACTCATTCACGCCACGTTCCTTATCGCGAGCCTTTCTCGGACAGTATTAAGCAGGTTCGGCAATTGAGGAAACCGTACAGATATTTTTCAATATTTGTATGAAATTTAAAGATGAATTTATAAGATTTTTAGCAAAATTTAAAATTGTATTTATAGTTCTAATTTTAGGACTTATAATACTCAAAGCCATTGACCTTTCGCACATGCGTATAACCGCTGTGTTTACGGAATTAGAACCTTTTTCCAATATAAATGTTTACTATAAAGGGTTCAAAATCGGACGCGCAGTAAAAGTTGTTCCAAGCAAAGATTTTTTGACAACCAGAGTGACAATCGCGCTGAACAGCTGGACTTACAACCTGCCAAATAATATTAAGGTAAAAGTCCAGAAAGCCCAAAAAGATTCCGATGTTGACTACATGGAAATTCTTTATCCGGGTTCGCCTTCGCTTACACGTATAAAATATGGCGATAAGGTTGAAGGCATTGTATCCCGCGACTGGAGCGATATTATCAATAACGTTGCGGAAGGCGGCGGGCTGGATGAATTAAAAGGCAACGCCAACAATCTGCTCGACAGTGCAAACGATGCCGCAAAAAACGTAAGCGCACTTTTAGAAGAGATAACCTCAATCCTGAAAGATATTCACCCGCAGATTACGACTGCTGCGAATAATCTTTCAAACACAACCGCAAACCTCAATCTAATGTCTGCAAAACTTGAAAGATCTATTGATGATAAATATATATCCAATTCAATCTTCAATGTCCAGAATACGACCAAAAACTTTGAAGGCACAACTCTTCTTATCAACACGAAAACACTTCCTGCAGTCAATGCAACAATTTGCAGTTTGAAAACATTAATTGATAATATAAATACCATAGTGAAAGGTATAGGCAACACACTGCAAAAACGCATGGGCGGTGCAAGATTAATCTTTGGCACACCGGTTTCTAAAAGATAAAGCAGTTCTTCGCCACCTACCAGGCTTGCTCAAAGCATCAGCCGGTGCTCGCAATGTTGGCACACATGAGTATGACAAGCAGGCGAGCATTACATCTCTACCGTTTCAAATCTTTGATTTGTCAGACAGTAATCGCAAGCCTGCACTGTGGCTCGCTGTCTAATACGCCACTCTAAAATCTCGCTCACGTTCCTTATCGCGAGATTTTCTCGGACAACTAATTAGATTTTCTTAAATACACCTTTAAAAGCGAAACCAATTTTTGAGGATTTTCGTATAATGCAGGTTTTATAGGTAAAATTTCATCATGCGAAGGGTTTACGATAACAACATAAGGTAATGTCCGAACTTTAAGTTTTTTCACCAATGAACTATTATCAGGATGTTTGTAACTTAAAACGCTAAATCCATAATCTTTCTGTAAATTGTTATAAACAAAATATCCGTTATTAACATATCTCGCAGCGGTGGCAAAATCTGAGAAATCTGCAAACACAATTAAATAAGGTTTTCTACCATTTTTTATTTGAGAATATGAAGTTCCAATGTAGGGTTGATTTAAAACTTCATTCACATCAATATTTTTAGATTTTGCAAGTTCAAATAAATAGTCCAAATTAACTTCATCCGCATAACAATATGGCGAAACCAATAGGGTAAACAACATTATTAAACAAATAACAATCTTTTTCATACAAAAATTATAACATATTTAGTAACATTATACAACCTAGCTTTCAATAAGTTTCAGCGTATTTTTCAAAAAAATATTTTTTTCGCACAAAGCCGCTTCTATATCATCAAGTTTTTTTATAACAAAACGGAAATTCTTTAAATATACTTGGCGTAAAAACAATGTTTTAGCAGTATTGTCCAGGATTTCAACAGCTAACTCTTTGATTTCAGAATAAATTTTATCCTCAATTTCAAATTTGATATCACACAATAAAGCTAAAAGATTAGCATATTTTACTTGAGCATCAGCAACTTTATCATTTAAAAGTAAATCATGAATATCAACAATAAAATTTTTAATTTTAATATAATTATCCAGCAGGTGCGCCTTTTTCTTCGGCAAAATATTCTTAAAATAGGCAATCGTTTGATTATACCCGTCCTCAATCAAAGCTTTACGTTCAGCCTCTTTCATCTGAAAATTAACGATTACAACGTCACCCGTATTAACAACAAGGCAATCGTGGGTTTCATCCCGCTCATAAAGATTAACCACAAACTCACTCGCAACAGACGTTATGCAGCTGTAGACCGAATTTATAAAACTTATCGGATTGGTTAAATCCCCGCAAGGCGTACCCTCTAAACGGATTTCCAGAATATTTTCTTTAAGATTTGCCAGAGTGTCGCATAATTTCCACATCGGCCAGCTTTTTTGCAAATCTCCGTCAACAAGCGTCACATCGCCTACCTCAATCGCTTTCATCAACCCCGGCATACAAGCAGAAATTCTCACGGCTTCTGCTATCTCAAAATCCGGCGTTGTTATACGCGAAAACTCTTTACAGCAAAAATTTGTTAAATCCGTTGTGATGATAACGCAATTTCTATCAATATCCGCAAAAGTTACGGGCTTATTCTTCCCTTTGGAATATGTTACGCCATAAAACTTGGTTTCAATAATCTCACGCATCCACTCAAGAAAAATATCACCCTTACTGAGCGCAAGCGATTTACTGAAATTTATATCTCTAAAGAGTTCAAAATCCACATCAAGAAAAATTTTCTCCAACTCTTCATCCGAATACCCGACCGCAAGCGCAGCCGCAACAATCGCCCCGACCGACGAACCCGCAAGAGTTCCCAGCCCGACACCCATTTCATTTAAAGCTCTTACAACCCCGATATGAGCCATTCCGCGGATTGCACCGCCGCCAAATAAACAAGCATATTTCAAATCATTTTTATTCATATTCTTCTTATACCACAAAAAAGACTGCTTTTTATAAATAAAGCAGTCTTTTTTATAAAAATCAATCCGTTGATTTACTTAATACTACGCAGCCTGACAGCCGTTAATCTCTCTGATTAAGTAATCAGCAATCCATTGGAAATCTTTATTTTTCTTTGCAGCATCTTCCAGATATTTAACAGACTGTTCGCCAAGTCTGATAAGAGTCATTGCGATAACGCCTCTTTTTAAACCCTTGATGCTTTGTAATTCTTCAACTAAAACCGGCAGAGCTTTATCACCGATGCTTACCAGTTTGTTTTCTAATTCATTTTTGTTTGAATTGTCTGCTGTGTCTAATTTTGATAAAATTTCATTTATAGTTTCCATAATTATCTCCATCAAATCTTATATTATAATTATAAAACCAAAAAATAACGAATCAGGATTTCCTTATAAAATCTTTATATGCGTCTTTATATGAAATTACATAAGACGCAAATCCCTCACCAGACTTGATTTTATTTTTATTTGTACTACAATAACAGTACAAAACAAAATATTACACTCTTAAATTGCTATAAAGGTGGTGAAAAAATAAATGGCAGAAGTAAAAGTTGGCGAAAACGAAAGTATTGAAAGCGCATTAAGACGTTTCAAGAAAAAAATCCAAAAGGCAGGAATTCTTTCTGAAATCAAAAAACGCGAAAGATACGAAAAGCCAAGCGTAAAAAGAAAACGCAAATCAGAAGCAGCTAGAAAACGCAAATAGCGTAGCTCGGTGTGGAGTGCCGGTGCTGGTACACGTTAGTGTAGCAGGCAGGGCACGGAACATTACGTCAGCGACGTTTCAAATTCCGCAATTGTTTAGTACAATTGCAAGGAATTTGCCAGGAGCAAAATTATATAAAACGAAAACGTCGAACTTTGGTTCGGCGTTTTTGTTTTATAAAAGAATTTGTGTCCCGAGGAAAAGCCTGTGACTGTCTTCACGCGCCTCATCCTGACAGAAAATATAGTTCAGCATCAATTTCAACGCCTGACCTTTAATATAATAGTTCAGACCGGCAGTATATTCCTGTCTTTCATCATTTTCCATTTCTCTATTCGGGTCAAAAGTATCAAAACGCGCAACCATTTGAATTTTCGGGGTCAGATGATAGCCAAGCGTAGTGTAAAAACCTGATGCTTTCTTATCACTTAACCCTACCTGCCCGTTATAACCGTCTGCAATAGAGCCTTCACAGTTTATAAGGAAGTCTTTATATTCATAGCCAAAATACGCGCCGCCAACGGCATAATCCGTGTGGTGAGTTCCGGCACTGATACCTGTACCGAGAGTCAAATCACCGTATTCGCCCTTTGTTTTTCCAAGCGGTTTAAAATCAACCCACCCCGTAAAATCCACACCGGGGAAGAATTCCCGGAAATACGTGTCAGAGCTGTAAACCCCGAAGTCGTAGTCAACTAAATCCAAATCACCGATGACCCTCAGCCCGACTTTTCTGGAATTAGCAAAAGTTCTTGCAAATTGCGACCTGTTCAAGAATAACAGCGTTGATGTACTCTGACCGCCCTCGACACCAATCGGAAGCTTTGAATTCCCGAGAAGAATTTTATGATTTTTAATATTATCGTTTGTAATATACATATCTGAAATCAGATTTTGCCAGAAACTCCACTGGTTAGAAGGTGCAAGACGGGTTTTAAACTTATAATCCCAGCCGTTTACAAATTCCCCTTCAATACCCGCTTCAATTGCCGTCACATCATAAAAAGTATCAGTATCCTCGTTATCCGCCAGATTAATATTCATATTCCCGCGATATGCCCCGAAAAGCTGCATATCTTTGATAAACCCTTTCTTCGGGCGAACCGTCAAAATATCTTCCAAGAGATAAACCGGCGTATCCGTCTGGTGAACTTCCAATTTATAAACTTTTTGGAGCTTGCTCATAAACGAACCTTCTTCAATGTGCTCCAACTCGCGGTTTTTTTCAATGATAACGTCCTTACGTCCGTACATTTTGCGGTGTTTGTTATAAAGCTCTTCTTTAAGCGTATTTGTTTCTAACCTAACCTCTGCAGGCTGCTCCACTGCAAATACCAACGGCTGTGCAAGGGTAAACATTAGAATTAAGATTGATATTTTTAATAAAACATTCATTGTTTTTCGATTGTAACATAGAGGAAAAATATAATCAAGCCAATCGTTTGCAGGTTTTGGGAATTTGTAAACAAATATTAAGCACTACTAAATTAAAAAAGCAATTTTGCCGGATAAAAAAACTTTATATATAAGTAAGGAAAAGAGGACAATTCAATGAACGAAAAGGAATTAAACACAATTATGTCGGTTGTTACAGATCCGATTGAAAATGTATATAAAATTGAAACAAGAAAAGATCTGGAAGAGATTTCAAGAATTATCAGAATTTTCAATCTGGCGCACGAACAGCACTACAAACATACGATGTTTTCAGTACGTTCATTGCTTGCGTTAAAACTGGTAATGAGTAACAATTAACGCGAGCCGGACAAAATTTGGTCAAACAGAAAGGATTAGTTTCATTTGTAAAGAAAGATGGAGCTAGTCCTTTTTAGTGTGTAAATAAAACAGTTCTTCGCACATCAAATATATTGTCATCCTGAACTTGATTCAGGATCTGGCCAGCGTTGCGTGCTGCCGGTATCGCCGGTGAGATTCCGTATCAAGTACGGAATGACATTAAAAGCAAGGTTCGTTTATTCTGTTGCACACAAAACATTTTTTGTTAAATTGGAAAACAATTATGACTTTGGTAGAGATAACAACAAATTCTTTATATGTTCTTTGGTTGTATAAGGTAAATCAATAATCAGTCGAAGAATTGCAAAATCAATAGCATCATACTTTACATTCTCCTCACGCAAAAAACCTAACAAATAGTCCGGTTCAATTCCACCTTTGTAGATAAGTGAACATAACGTCGTTGCGTCCGGAAGATTTTTACCATTTTCAATATTAGAAAGACTCGGTTGTTCTAAACCAATAAGATTACAAAACTTTTCTTGTGAAAGATTCTTTTGATTTCTATAAGCTCGGATTCTTAAACCCAATTCAGTTTTGATTTGTGCTTCATCCATATAATTATCTTAATAAAGAATATTAATTATGAGGATATACTTCACCTTATAATATTGACTAATTATAATGTGTACATTATAATCATTTCAAAGGAGAATGCATGATTAAAATTCAATATAGCCTTATTGTATTATTACTCTTAATTGCACTTCCTGCGCTTGCGGACACGCGTACGCCCGTCGAAATAACCAAAATTACCGACGGCGACACCGTCGTAGCACAAATCGGCAACAATAAATTCAGGGTCAGGCTCATTGGCATTGACTGCTATGAAACATCTAACAACAATAGAGCGTACAAACAGGCTTACAAAAACAATTTATCAATAGATGAAGTTATTGACAAAGGCTTAAACTCTAAACTTTATCTGGAAAAGCTCCATAACCAAAACAAAAACTCCCAGACCTTCTTAGATTTCAAAGGACTTGATATCTATAACAGGGTGCTGGGAGTTCTTTATTTTGGTAAAATTAATGTTAACGAAAGTTTAATGCAGCACGGCGGCTGCATGGCGTATCCGGACTTTTCCGCCGGATAACATGCCCCTTACGCACATTACTCAATAGTTTTCAGCTTGATAAAGTTAGTCGTATGACCAGGGGTATATGGAACAACACCTGTCAAAATAACTTTATCACCTTTTTTCATTTTAAATTCTTTAATCAAAAGTGCATTTAACGCCTTCAAAGTTGAAAGGCTGATTTCTTGCTGCCAATCGTACTGGAACGGTATAACGTCGCGGAAAAGGTTCATCTGACGGCATACTTTATCGTTTTGCGCAAGCGCATAGATTGGAACACTAGGTTTCGCTTTACTCAAAAGCGCCGGAGTGTAGCCCGTTGTTGTAAAGGTTACAAGCGCTTTAATCGGCAATGAATCCAGCATTGTAATCATTGCGTGGCACATTGCAAACGCTTCCTGATTATCAAATTCTTCCATTTTTCTTGAATAATAGTTATGTCTGATAACGTTGTTTTCTTCAAGGTTTTGTGAAATTTTTGACATCATTTTAACAGCTTCAACAGGGTATTTACCAACAGCGGTTTCACCCGAAAGCATTATTGCATCAGCGCCGTCAAGAATTGCGTTTGCGACGTCAGAGGCTTCCGCACGGGTCGGAATAGGTTGTTCTATCATAGTTTCAAGCATTTGGGTTGCAACGATTACGACTTTATTTTTCGCATTACATTCTTTAATAAGTCGTTTTTGCGCTGCCGGAACTTTTTCTGCTGAAATTTCAATACCCAAATCGCCGCGCGCTACCATTATACCTTCTGAATTTTTAATAATTTCATCAATATTTGCAAGCGCTTCCGGCTTTTCGATTTTAGAAATCAACGGAATTTGACCGCCGTACATTTCCATGCAGTGTTTTGCTTTCAGAACATCTTCTCCTGTTCTTACAAAAGAAAGCGCCATATAATCAACTTTCCATTCAAGACCTAATTTGATATATTCAATATCTTTCTTTGTAATCGCAGAAAGGCTTGCGGTTCTGCCCGGAAGATTTAAACCCTTGTTTGCTTTTAAAAGTCCGCCTCTTACAACCAGTGCACTAATAACCGTGCCGTCTGTTGAATTTACTCTCAATTCAAGTTTTCCGTCATCAAGATAAATTGTGTCGCCGCTTTTCACGTCGCGCGCAATACCTTCGTAATCAACCGGTATAATATTATCTTTATATTCAGTGTCGTGACGAAGTTTAACGTTTTCGCCTTCTACGAGTTCTATTGGCGCTTCAAGTTTTGCGACTCTGATTTTAGGGCCTTGCAGGTCAAGAAGTATCGCTGTGTTGGTGCCTAATTTTGCCGCAACTTTTCTGACCATATCAATGGTTTCTTTGTGAGCCTCCGGCGTTGAGTGGGATGAGTTTACCCTGAACATGCTCGCGCCGGCTTTAATTAATTCTTCAATCTTTTCTTCATTATTGACCGAGGGGCCTAATGTAGCTACTATTTTTACTCCGCTAGATTTTAACATATATTCTTATTCCTTTTTTTAATTGTACTCTATACACCATATATTCTATCACAAGCAAGTTGCAGTGCAAGATAATTTATGTTAAAATTTGTGTGTTGAAAAGGAGTTAGATATGAAAATTGGTAAAAGTATGACCGCCGCAGGCGTTGGCGCTCTTATCGGCGTAAGTTTATTGTGCAGTGGATTCAGATTCCCGTTCTTTCACAGGGAAAAACCTGTTCCGGCAGCAACAACAACCGTAACACAGGGGTATGAAAGTGTAAAAGATTCTGTATGGTGTGTAACCTTCCAGCTAGTCTGGAATGATTTAATGGACAAGTTCACGAACGGTAAACCTGTTCAGCTTGCAGGCGGCAACCCGCCGATTGCGGACGAATTAAACAAAAAACTTTACACCTCGGACATTCTTTCACCGGACTCTTACTACAAAACTCAGGGTGAAATTAAACCTAAACTGAAAAAACAAATAGAAAAAGCTATCTATAAAAAATTCAAAGAAACCAGCGATGTCCTTGATATGATAGACTGGCACGTTAAAGACGGATATCTTTTCTACGCAATGCTGAAAAAAGATTTCACCTTCCGCAATCCGTTTAACATTCTTGCTGAAGAACCGTTTGCGGGTTCTGCCGAAAACGTTAAATATTTCGGTATAAACAAGGATTCCGACAAAAAACTTAAAGATAACGTTCAGGTTCTCTATTACAATGAAGGTGAATACGCCGTAAAACTTCTCACCAATGAAAATGAAGAAGTTATACTCCTGAAATCCGACAAAACAGGAGATTTTACGGAACTCTACAACTATGTTAACTCTATCGCAAAACCTGAAAAAATGACAAAAAATGATGAGTTGAAAGTTCCGAATATTAATATCGACAAAACAATTTCCTACGATGAACTCTGTGAAAAAAGAATTCTCGGTACTAACAAAAAGATTACAAAAGCACTTCAAACAATCAAATTCAAAATGGACAACAAGGGCGGAACTTTAAAAAGCGAAGCTGTGATAGGAATTATGCGTATGTCGCTGGCACCGGAAACCGGCCGTCATTTTGACTTTAACCAGCCGTTCGTAATGTTTCTGAAAGAACAGGGCAAAGACAAACCGTATTTTGCCGCAAGAATTGATAATACTGAATTTTTAGAAAAAGGAGCAGAAGAAGATGTACAACATTAAAGACTATCAGGTAGTAATACTGGGTTTGTTAATTGCAGCAGGTGCAATACTTTCAACAACAATACTTTCAAACGCGGTCGTTGAATTCCAGAAACTGCAAAACCAGACAATCCGTGTAACTGGTTCGGCAAGCCAGAATGTAACTTCTGACTTCGCAACACTCGCTCTTAGAATTACGGCAAGAACTCCGGATTTGAAAAGCGGTTATGCAAAAATGGAAAACGATGCCAATATAATTAAAGACTTTCTGGTCAAAAACGGCATTGATGCAAGCACTATTGACGTTTATCCGGTTGACAGCTACGAATACTACCGCAGAAACGGAGCGTATTCTTCTAACGAAATTGAAGGATACAATGTTTCACGCTGGGTAAAAGTTTCATCAAAAGATGTCAAAAAACTTGCGCAAATTTCAAAAGATGCCGGCTCGCTCGTAAATCAGAACGTCAATATCAATTTGAACAATGTTGAATATCTGGTTTCAAACCTTGATGACCTCAAAGTTAAAATGGTCGGCGAAGCTACCAAAAACGCTAAAGCACGCGCTGAAAGCATGGTTGCCGGCACAAACAGCAAAATCGGCACAATGAACAGTGCAAGAATGGGCGTGTTCCAAATTGTTCCGGTAAATTCAACAGAAGTTTCGGACTACGGCATAAATGACACATCTTCTCTTGAAAAGAAAGTCATCTCAACTGTTAACGTAACATTTAATGTTAAATAGGTGAGGCAAAATGCAATCCGAACTTGCAAAGATTAAAGAAAAATGTCTGGCCTGCCGGAAGTGTCCGTTGTGTGAAACGCGTACAAACATAGTTTTCGGGGACGGGATTCCAAACCACAAGCTTGTTTTGATAGGCGAAGCACCCGGATACTGGGAAGATCAAAAAGGAAAACCTTTTGTCGGCAAGGCGGGTCAGCTTCTGGATAAAATTTTTGCATCTGTCGGACTTTCGCGCGAGCAAGATGTTTATATCTGCAACACGCTTAAATGCCGCCCGCCGGATAACCGTAATCCGCTTCCGGAAGAAAAAGCGGCGTGCAGAGAATATCTTGATGCCCAGCTTGAAATTTTGCAGCCAAAAATTATTCTGCTTTGCGGAGGTGTTGCACTTCAGTCAATGCTTCCGCAATACAGTGGAATTACAAAAGTCAGGGGCAAATGGTTTGAAGGTCCTTACGGTTCAAAAATGATGCCGATTTTCCACCCGTCCTATCTGCTGCGCAATGATTCACGTGAAAAAGGCAGTCCTAAATGGCTTATGTGGCAGGATATTCAGGAAATTAAGCGGCAATACGATTTGTTATAAAACCGGCTTTCATTCACGCTCACGTTTCTTATAGCGAAACATTCTCAGACTGCTTATTCGCATTCTCTTTAATCTTATATTTTAAACTACTTTTAACATCACTTAACGGCCCGTTATTCGGAGCTTTCAGAGTATGGTAATAGTTTCTTGCATAGGCAACAGGAAATTGGACAATCCAGCCCGATTTCATCAAAATCCCCGCTACATCCGCGCCGTGATTAAGAACAAGTTCATCAATCGTTTGTTCATACGCCGGCGAAATTGATGAAAAAATCTTCAAAAAATAATCACCTGCGCTCACAACGCCGTATCCTGTTGACGTTACAGGGTTTGTTATAAGTTCCGTTACCTTAAAATTTTCGGTATCCTCTGTAACCATTCTTATATTTTCAGGCAGCTCAAGAGTTTCACCGTGAAGCTGTTCTATTTCATACCATTTACCTTCGTATTGAATTTTCATCAAAGTAGGTTTTGGCATATAAATATCATCAACGACCGGTTCAAGAATAATTCTTCCGTCAAACCCGACAAGCCCGTATTTATAGTTTTTCCCGACCAGAAACATCTGCCCGAAAAGAAGATCTATTGAAGAATATTTATGTTCAACAACAACATTTCCTTTATCATCATAAAGTCCGTAAGTGCTGCCGCTGCCAAGTTTTACATAACGCCCTAACAGTCTTTCGGCATTTTTATATTTCGGCTTTATAAGGTATTCCCCGTTATCGTTCATAAGCCCGAATTTGGAACCTTTCTGTACAATCCAGCCGCCTTCACCAACACGGATTAATTTTTTATAATCCGCCTCAGTCACGATTTGTCCGTCAAGCGTTTTCAGACCGAATTTGCCGTCCTCGGAATACGTCGTAACACCGCTTTCGATTGCCAGTGCCGAACCGTTTAACAAAACCAAAAATAATAATGTTAAAAATACCTTTTTCATAATACAATAATAGCATAAAATAAATTTATGGTATAATTTTTTTGTAGAGAGAATTAAGGGATATTATGAAAAATAGAGTTCAAGAAATAGCATTAAAAACAGTCATTACATTAGGAAGCATTATTGTTGTATGGTTTATATTTTACCTCGCGTGCCTGCCGGTGATTATTTCATCAAGCAGGACAATTAATTTGGTCGAAAACCTTGTCAACAAGTATACTAAATTAAACCTGACCGTTGAAAAACCTGTTTTTAAACCTCACATTCTGCCGCAGGCCGGATTTGAAGTAAAAAATCTGGTTCTAAAAAAAGACGAACAGGAATTAATGAATATTAAAAATCTTGAAACAAAAGTTCGTTTCGGCAAAATTCTTTTCAAAAACATCACCCTCGACAAACTTACCGCCGACAACTTAACCCTTGATGTTGACGGACTTTTGAATGCGCTTCCAACGCCGCAGACAGAACAAAATTCAGAACCCGCTGAATTCGACTGGGATATAGATTTCTTTAATGCAAATCTGGGCGTCAAAAAAGCCTTCATTTCTTATAACTATACCCCTGAAACCAAAATCAGAATAGGTATCAAAAACGCACAGCTTGAACAAACACCTGATGCAAAATACCTGCACATCAATACAAGAACGGATATTATACAAAACAACAAACCGCTTCTGACTTTTGAAGTTAACGATGAAAATAAAGTAAAACTTCAAAATAAATCAATCGTTGTGGACAATTTACAAATTGATATCAACAAATCAATCGTAACGCTTGCCTCACTCATAAACAGAAAAACTTTTGATGTTAATGTAAAATCTGACAGGTTTTTTGTCAAAGATATTTTTGATTTAGTAAATTCAAACCTTATTATCCCGAACGGCAAGGAAATGTTAAGCCCTCTTACCAATCCGGGCGGTGCTGTAAGTTTTGACGTAAAACTTCACAATGACGAACTTTCAGGGACTATCGGCATGAAAAATGCAAGAGCTGCCGTAAAAGATTTAGGCGCTCTGCCGCTTGTTATGCCAAAGGGTTTGATAACTATTTACCCTGACAGAATGGTCTTTTCAGACTTTAACGGGTACTATGGCAAAAATAAATCCAATACTATCAAAGTTTCAGGTACAATAAAGGATTACTATAAAACTTTTGATTCAGACCTAACCATTGACACCGTTGCAACAAATGAGTTTTTAGCGGATTATCTTGCAGGACTCATCGGCGGCACGACCATAAAAATCTCAAAAGATATTCCGACAAGGGTAATCTATAAAGCCGTCAACAATAAAATGGATATCACCTGGCTCACAAAAATCGCCAAAGGTGTAAGCATCGGTATTGACGACACCCCGTCCGCACTTAACGATTATGACAGAGCGGTAACAGGTGAATTTATCCTTGACGGAAACGAATTGGATATTAAAAATCTTAATTACTATATCGCCCAGGACATCCATAGAGGTATGGGCAAAATCGACCCTATACTAATTTTCGACGGGAAAATGAATATAGCAACCGGCGAACTTCACGAGGCCGGCTTCAGCTTCGGGCGTGAACTTCCGAGTGAATTCCTGAATGTTTTTGTACGCCGGAAACTATTTAAAGGCGGAACTATGAAAGGAAGTTTGCACGTTCTTTTCAGAAACAATATTCCTAAAGTTAAAGCGGATATGCAAATCGCGAAAGCACGTATTCCGTCACAGCGTCTTTTCATCAAAAACGCAACACTCCAAACTAACCGAGAAGATATAAAAATCAATGCAAACGGCAGGTTTAAACGTGTAAAATACGACCTTGCAGGCGTTATCAAAAACGAACTCGTAACTCCGGTTATAGTTAAAGATTTGGAACTGAATCTGGATAAAGTCGATGTTGACAGACTCCTTAAATCTTTAAACAACCAGCATCAACCGGAAGGTTCAACTACGCCTGCGCAAGCAATTCCTGCACCGGAAAATCCACTGCCTGAAACCGTTGCCGTTAACGAAACACCGGAAGAAGAATGCCTCGATGAGAACGGCGAAGAATGCGAAGCAGATGACAACTATATGTTTGACACTAACCTGATTGCAATTGAAAAATGCGCTTTCAGGCTCAAAGAAGGCTACTACAACGGCCTGACTTTCGGCAACATTGAAGCAAATATGACTCTTGATCGCAACGGAATTTTCAATCTGCAATCAAATAGATTTGATATAGCAGAAGGGATTTCAACTCTGAAAATCAACTGCGATCTTAAAACCCTGAAATATTATATAAGATTAGGGGTGAAAGATGTTAATTCCGACATGTTCTCAACCGCAATTTTAAATCTTAGTAAAGAAATTTCGGGCAAAGCCAGCGGTCTGATTGAACTAACCTCCGATGCGTCAATGAAACTTAACGGCTCAATAAAATTTATGATTAATGACGGTACAATCGGCAAAATCGGCCTTGTTGAATACCTGATGAAAGTTGCCTCAATTTTCAGAAATCCGGTTGCCATGATTTCACCGGCAACGATTATGGATATAGTCAATATTCCGGAAGGCAATTTTGATAAGATTGAAGGCGAACTGACACTTAAAGATAATGTTATCCAGCGGATGAATATAAAATCCTATTCCCCGACCCTCAGCGCACTTATCCGAGGACGTTACGACCTTGAAAAAGCAGATGCTTCTCTTAGAATTTACACAAGATTTTCAAGCAGCCATAAAGGTTTTGCCGGATTTTTGAGAAACTTCTCCCTGAACGCGCTTGCCAACAAGGTTAAACTGAGCGGCAGAAACGATGCCAACTACTACGCGGCAGAACTTAAAGACCTTCCGCCAATCGAAGCAAAAAATGAAGATACACAGGTATTCCTGACACAGGTAGAAGGCGACGTTGAACATAACAACTTCCTCTCAAGCTTGAAGAAAATTAAATAGAAATTTTAAAAGGGGAAACTTCCCCTTTTAATTTTAATGCGCAAATTTTTTGCTGCCCGAACGTTAATCATTTTACAAAATATATTTTTTGTACTAGAATAATGACATCAAAAAATATTAGGGGTATATGAAAAAGATAGTTTCAGCGAAAGAAGCAATAAGCCAGATAAAAGACGGCGCAACGATAATGGTTGGCGGATTTTTAAGCTGCGGCGCTCCGGACAAATTGATTGACGAACTTGTTGAACAAAATGTTCAGAAATTAACAATGATATCTAATGACACGTCAATTCCGTCGGTGGATAAAGGCAAATTAATCGTCAATAAACAAATCAAAAAGATTATAACCTCTCACATTGGCACCAATCCGGAAACAGGACGTCAGATGCACTCCGGCGAACTGGATGTCGAACTTGTTCCTATGGGAACTTTGATTGAACGTATTCGCGCAAAAGGAACGGGACTCGGCGGGGTTTTGACGCCTACAGGTGTCGGCACAATTCTTGAAGAAAATAAAGAAACAATGACGATAGACGGTAAAAAATTTATATTTGAACGTCCTATCGGCGCGGATTTTGCCTTGATTTACGGCTCCAAAGTCGACCAATACGGCAACGTTGCGTTCTACGGAACAACGCGCAACCTCAACACTGTTATGGCAACTGCCGCAGATACAGTTATCGTTCAGGCGGAAGAATTCGTCGACTGCCTTGACCCGAATGAAGTCGTAATCCCGGGATTATTTATTGATTACATTGTTGTAAGCAGCGGAGAAAACGAATGAACTTAACAATCAATCAGGCTTTACAGGAAAAAATCGAACAACAGTATCAACGCTCAGCCGATTTTGCACTGACAAAAGAGCAGATAAGAGAAATTATCGCCAGACGCGCGGCAAAAGAGTTTAAAGAAGGTGATGTCGTAACTTTAGGAATCGGCTTGCCGACAGCTGTTGCGGATTATGTTCCGGAAGAAAAACATGTTATTTTCCAGTCAGAAAACGGCCTTCTGGGCGTTGGCAAGAGCCAGAGCGGTGATAAAATTGACCCGCGGATTATCAATGCCGGCGGCGGATATGTCGAACCGAAAAAAGGCGCTTGTTTTTATGATTCACAAATGGCGTTTACAATGATGCGCGGGGGGCATATTGACGCAACGGTTTTAGGCGCATTGCAGGTTGATGAAGAAGGAAGCCTTGCAAGCTGGCTTATTCCGGGGAAAATGGTTCCGGGAATGGGCGGCTCAATGGATCTTGTGGTGGGCGCGAAAAAAGTAATCGTTGCAATGGAGCACACTTCAAAGGGCGCGATTAAAATCGTCAAAAAATGCGATCTTCCGCTTACGGCTTACCGTGAAGTAGACTTGATTATCACGGAACGCTGCGTATTCAAGGTTACACCTGACGGACTTTTATTAACAGAAGTGAACCCGCTTTTTACCATAGACGATATTAAAGCAAGCGTTACGGCAGACTTCAAAGTAAGCGACGACGTAAAATTTATGGAAATATAATACTTGTCAAAAGTTAAATCTTGTGTTTTAATATAGGGGATAGAGGAGCCGAAGCCCCTCTACAAATGGAATTTATACGTGTTACGAATTATCATTATTTGTGGCACGTTTTTTTAGTTCATACTTACAACATTTACCGTTTTTGTTAAAGATAATCATACCTCTAATTCTCCGGTAATTTATGTAGATGTACTCTTTTCCATCTGCCTCCACTCTGGTAAAACAAACTTTCCTCATGGTGGTGTCTCCTTTCAAGACATTTGTACCTTTTACACATTTCCAGTGTGCCGAACCGACCGCCGGCGGGTTACTACTACACATTATCATTCATCAACATAACAAACTTTTTACCAAAATCTGCCCCGTGTCTGAAGATTTTTCTTCTCGTAAAAGTTGCCTGAGCGCATGCTCTCTTTCAACTTTATATTACGATTTTAGCATAAAATTTAAAACCAGTCAACTCTTTATTTTTATTTATGCATGTTTTACGAATTAACACCTTATTTTATTAAACTAATATACAATATGTGTTAAATAAATATACTGAAGGACTTGCAAATTTGCTAATTTATGATATTATACAACAAGAGATTACAAAAAATGACAAAAAATAATTCTTATGAAAATCAATATACTGCTTACATTCCGGATTTAATTAACCACAATTACACCTTTAATGACAACCGGATTTTTATGTTACTGGAACAGGGCGCAAGTGTACTCAGTGAATTGAATACAATATGCCAATTTATGGATTTTAATAATATCCTTGCAAACATGTATGTGCATCTTGAAGCTCTATGTTCCAGCGAAATTGAAGGCACTCATGCCGAAATAAAAGACCTGTTTCAGCATACAAAAAGGGATAATGAAGATGTTCAAAAAGTCTGGAATTTATACGATACAACACATTATTATTTTAATAATAAGGAACTCACCGGAGCGGAGTTATATTGTACAAAAACCATAGAAAAAATAAATAAAGATCTGTTCAAAAAAGTTACTTCAATCAATCATTACACCGGCAAAGTAAGGAATTTTCAAAACTTTGTGGGCGGAACAAATATTCTTAGCGCCTCCTTCATTCCTGCACCTCCTGAAATGGTCAAAAAATTAATGAAGGATCTGAATGATTTTTGGCTTAATGACAGTTATTTTATTCCTAAATTAATTAAAATAGCAATATATCATTTTCAATTTGAAACAATCCACCCGTTTGTTGACGGCAACGGACGCACCGGCCGGCTGTTAATTTCTTTGCAATTACGTGACAGCGGTCTGCTGGATTTACCTGTATTATGTCTTTCTGATTACTGGAAAAAAAATAAAGGACAATATTATGAAGCATTAACCATTGCAAGATATACACGTAACCTTGAACATTGGATACGTTTCTTTATTCAATCAATAATTTCAACGGGAAATGAACGAATTGAAACGATTGTCAAAATCATAAAACTAAAAAATGATTATATTGAAGAAATTCGTTCCAGCATTAAATCCCCATATAATCATTTAAGAACGCTTGACTACCTGATAAATGAAACCCCCATTATAAGCGTAAAAGAGTTAGCCGGTTATTTAGGGCTGACATATCAGGGCGCCAACAAAATTATAGAAAATTTTGTCACAATGGGACTTTTAGTTCCATTTGGCGAGAACAAACGTAATAGATCTTTTATCTTTGAAAAATATCATAACTTAGTATTTAATTCATACGGGGAAATTTAGCATGTCCGACTACAAAACGCTTTTAGATGACGGGATTTTTGATATAAGAAACGGCAGGTTTGAGGATGCAGTTCAGAAAATTAACCAATCCATTGAGCTTAAACGCGATTGGGAAATCTCTTATTTCTACCGTGCCGTCGCGTATCAGGCATTGGGGGAATTTAACGATGCCCTGCTGGATTACACAAAAGCTATTCAGCTTAACCCGCGTATGACCGATGCTTACTACAACCGCGCATATATAAACCTCACCAGAAAAGATATTCAAAATCCCGACCTGCAAAAAACAGTTGAGGATTTAAATAAAGCGCTTGAACTCGATCCGAAATTTATAGATGCGCTTTACGCAATGGCCGCAGCACAGAAAAAACTCGGGAATTATCATACTGCACTTGAATACCTTGAAAAACTTATTCAAATCGAACCCGATGCCGTAAACGCCAAAGCATTAAAAAAACTTATACTGCAAAAATACATTGTTTAGCGATTGTATCAAGTTTGTAAAATTTTCTTATCCCTGATACAATAAAGCCGGAAGGGGAAAAGTGTATGTTTTTTTATTCGGATCTTCACATCCATTCAAAGTATTCGCGTGCAACAAGCCGCGACTGCAATCTTGAACAGCTTGCTTTCTGGGCTAAGAAAAAGGGGTTAAGCGTTATATCAACAGGTGATTTCACTCATCCTGCGTGGTTCAGTGAAATAAAGGAAAAGCTTGTTCCTGCCGGAAACGGCGTCTACAGACTCCGGCCGGATATCGAAAAAACTATCTTTTCTCCGGAGGAAGAGCCGGTAAGATTTATTTTATCGGTCGAAATTTCAACTATTTACAAAAAGTGGGATAGAACAAGAAAAGTTCACCACGTATGTTTTATGCCGGATTTGGAAAGTGCGGAGAATTTCCGCCGGAAACTCGGTGCAATCGGTAATATCAATTCTGACGGCAGGCCAATTTTAGGGTTGGATTCAAGAAGCCTTTTAGAAACGACTCTGGAATCAGGTGAGGGCGCGTTTATAATCCCTGCCCATATCTGGACTCCGTGGTTTTCTGCATTGGGGTCAAAGTCAGGATTTGACTCTATTGAGGATTGCTATGAAGATTTGTCAGACCATATTTTTGCGGTAGAAACAGGGCTGTCATCTGACCCTGAGATGAACTGGCGCGTATCAAAGCTCGACAGGTTCAGGCTTGTGTCAAATTCTGATGCGCATTCCCCAGCAAAACTTGCACGCGAAGCAACAGTTTTTGACACGACTCCCGATTATTACGGGATTATGAATGCCTTAAAAACCGGTGAAGGCTATGTCGGAACAGTTGAATTCTTTCCGGAAGAAGGAAAATACCACGAGGACGGACACCGCAAATGTAACGTTTGTCTGACGCCGGAGGAAACAAAGGCTCTCAACGGAATTTGTCCTGTTTGCGGAAAGCCGTTAACAATCGGTGTTTCTTACCGCGTGAATGAACTATCAGACCGCAAAGGTGATTTTACACCGCCTGCCACAGCCGGTCAGGTTTACAGTCTTGTGCCGCTCCCTGAAATTATCTCGGAAATTCTGGGCGTAGGTGTCGGGAGTAAATCGGTTGTGAAAGAGTATGAGCGGGTAACGCAAAAACTCGGCTCAGAACTTTCAATCCTGCGCGAAATCCCGATTGAAGATATTACAAAATTGTCGCCGTTGCTCGGGGAAGGGATTTCGCGCCTGCGTCAGGGGAAAGTTATCAAGCATGCCGGCTATGACGGCGAATACGGTGTGATTAAACTATTTGAAGAGGATGAACTCGAAAACAAAAAGTATGTAAATCTAAAACTTGTTAACATTCCAACAGAAAAACCTGCTGCCGAGAAGCCGGCACAGCATAAAAATCCTTCTCCGGCAGAAACCAAAATTGAAGTACAGGAAAAGCCTAAAGCCAAAGGGCTTGATGAAGAACAGCTTGCAGCGGTGAATAGTGAGGAAAAACAGCTTTTAATAGTTGCCGGCCCCGGTTCAGGAAAAACAACCGTTCTTACCCGTAGGATTGCGCATTTGATTTCGGACAAGAATTTGAAGCCGGAGAACTGTCTTGCCATAACTTTCACCCGCCGCGCAGCACAGGAAATGCGCACCCGACTTGCAAAACTTCTCGGAGAACGTGCAAAAGATTTGGCTATTCACACCTTCCACTCACTCTGTTTTAATATTTTGAAAGAGAATTATGAGGCAGCGGGTTTAAATCCTGATTTCAGAGTTATGAGCGAGCAGGAGAAGGAACTCTGTACCGACCCCAAATTACTTGAAAATACTCTCAACTTTGACGAACTTATCACGCTTACTGTCAAATTACTTGAGGAAAATCCGGAAATTACAAACTGTTACAGGGAGCGTTTTCAATATGTGTCTGTTGATGAATATCAGGATATCGACGAAAACCAGTACAAATTAATCCGCCTGCTGGTTCCGACTGACGGGAGAATTTGTGTAATCGGCGATCCTAATCAGGCAATTTACGGATTTCGCGGCGGGGATTCCAAATTCTTCAAGAATTTTACGCAGGACTATCCGGAGGCAAAGGCCGTAAACTTGAAAAATAATTACCGTTCAACAGGAAACATTGTAAATGCATCTAACCAGATGATTCAGGAGTTCAATATTGTTTCAATGTATGACAAGCCACACGATAAAATCACAATCCACACAGCACCGACCGACAAAGCAGAAGCGGAATTCGTTGCAAGTACAATCGAAAAACTTATCGGCGGGCACAGTCTGTTTTCAATAGATTCCGACCGTTCGACAGGACAGGAGTGCGAATATTCCTTCTCAGATTTTGCAATTCTATATAGAACCTCCTCCCAGCTTCCGCCGCTCATTGAAGCCTTACAGAGAACAGGTATGCCTTTTGTTGCGGTTTCAAATGAGCCTTTGTGCGAGAAAAAAACCGTACATAAACTCCTTTCATGCCTGAGGGCGGAAGAAGATGTTGATGTGCAGCTTTCCCGTTTAAAAGAGGATTTCGCGGACAAAATTGAAGATAACATCTGGAATTTCCTCATTAATCTTGCACAAACTTACAGGGGAAAAGATGATTTTATCCATGAAGTTTCTATGGCAAATGAAGCTGACACACTCGACAATCGCGCAGACAGAATTACGCTTATGACGCTCCATTTATCAAAGGGGCTGGAATTCAAATGCGTGTTTATCACAGGGCTTGAGGACGGAATTTTACCGCTTTACCGTGCAAAAGAGCAGAACGAAATTGAAGAAGAACGCCGGCTGCTTTATGTCGGTATGACCAGAGCCGAAGAACGTCTTTTCCTTACGCGCGCTCAAAAGCGCAAATGGCAGGGCATGATTCGCGAACTGTCGATTTCACCTTTCTTAGAAAAAATCGAAAACGATCTTTTGAATTTGACTAAATTTGAAAAAGTTTTCAAAGAAAAAGACAACTCGCTGCAACTAACGCTATTCTAATGAGGATAATATGGCCGTTAAAAAATTTTTAGATAAACATTTCACACTTATATTATTCTTTTTCTTTACATTTTTATATATTACCGCCGGACTATGGTTGAGTTACAATAATACTTTCATTGTTACGGATAATAATACTTTTTTCGGCAGCGATACCGCACGGGTGTTCAGAGATTTGACAGAACCTGTTACGAACCACTACAGGATTAGCGTACATCCGCTTATGCTTTTACTTTTGCAGCCTTTAGTTTCACTCATCGACAGCCTTTTTCACGACATGAGCCGAACGGTCGTTCTGTTGCAATCTTTAATTGCAAGCGCAAATGTTTGCCTGATATTTTCAATCCTAAAACTACTTACGCATAACAGAAATATATCAGTCATTTTTGCCTCTCTTTACGGATTGAGCTTTTCAACGCTTATTTTTACTTCCATTCCGGAAACATATATTTTCTCTGCGTTTTCGCAATTACTACTGCTATATTACGCACTAAATATCAAAAACAAAGGAAACCTTAACTATAAAAACATTCTTACACTTGCGGTTTTAGGGATGATAAGCACCGGAATAATTCTTGCCAATGTAATCAATTTTTTGATAATAATATGCTGGCTTCTACGTGGTATCTATACTAATAAGCCAAGGCTTTTCATTGCAGGTTTAGTGAAAACAATATTTTCTTTTTGTGTTTTATTGCTGTTGTTCACTTTTATTCAAGAAGCGGCTTTTTTCCATGCTCCTTCCCTGCTTGATTTTTTGTGTAACCTGATAAAAAATCCGGCAACGCACAGTGAAATTAAATATCTGGACTTTGGATTTAACCTTGCAAAAGTAAACACAACTTTTATACAAATGTTTACAGCACCAATTCTGGCTCCGGATTTTTATCTGATTCCGGATGAAAAAATTATCAAAACAATGCCAAATTTTTATGTAAACTGCGAATTCTGCTGGCAAAACATTCTTGCAGGTGTAAGCTTATATCTGGCTCCGCTGGTAATTTTATTCAAAAAACGCCCTCAAAATTCCGGACTGCTGGCAACTATCGCGCTAATAATTCTTATAAATACCGTCCTTCTCTTCTTTTACGGAAATCAGGAATGCTTTATATACTCACAGAACTATCTGTGCTTAATTTTCATCTTTGCCGGTATCGTCGTCGCGCAATGCCGTAATTCAGAACTTTTCTACAAAATATTTTTACAGATAGAGTTAATTTTAAACTTCATCGCACTAAGACAAATAGATATTACAATATACCATTTTACGCTGATGAATAATTTCCGTACAAGGTGGATTTTGCAAGCGTTCATTATAGTCTGCATAATCGCGGTTTTTATTAGCATCTTGAAAACTGTACTTTCAAAAACCTTGCTCAAAACCGCACCTGAAAATAAATATGCCTGCTGGTTAAGCCTGTATTTCGCATTTATTTTTCTATCTGTAGTTCTTACTAATTTGTCAAAATTCAGGGTTTAAATATGTTGAAAGAAATTTTAAAAACAATTCGTATAAACCATTATATTAAAAACCTCATAGTGTTTGTACCGCTGGTTTTCTCAATGAATATCAACAAGCCCGAAGCCTGCCTGCAAGCTTTGATTATGTTTGTTTCTTTCTGCTTAATTTCATCTGTAATATATATTTTGAATGACCTAACTGATATCAAATCCGACCGTCAGCATCCGATAAAATGCAGCCGGCCGCTTGCAAGCGGAAAGATTAAGCCTTTAACGGCAGTCTGGTTATTAATATTTTTTCTTTGCATCGGAATGTTTCTTGCCGGAAGCTTAAACACCCTATGCGTTCTGGCTGTTGTCAGCTACATTGCCCTTAATATTCTTTATACACTGAAACTTAAACATCTGGCGCTTATAGATGTCTTATGTATCGCAATCGGGTTTATACTACGGATACTGTCCGGCTGCTTCGCTATCTCAGTAATACCGTCCCCTCTTGTAATCCTTTTGACATTTTTCCTCTCAATGTTTTTCACTTTTTCCAAACGAACCCTTGAGGCGGGTATGCTTGACAGCGTTAACTGCCGGCCGTCAATTAAAGATTTTGATGTAAATCTTCTGAAACAATTTATTATTATAAGTGCGGTATTAACTATAACGTTCTACTTCAACTATATGCTTGATCCGCTGACAATAGAGAGAACCGGCAGCAAATTCCTCTATATAACGACAATCCCTTTTACAATACTTATGTTCAGGCTAATATATCTTATTTTTACCTCAAAAAATATTGATGATCCCGTACATTTTATCTATAAAGATAACATTGTAAAGTCATTTATTATCATATATTTAATAGTGCTGTTTATAACATTAAAATTTTAGATAACACCCTGCGCAATCATTGCGTTTGCAACTTTTCTGAACGCCGCAATGTTCGCACCTGCAAGGTAATTCGTTCCCAGCGCATATTCATCCACGGCATTTTTTACCTGCGTAAAGATATTTGCCATAATTTCTTCAAGTTTTTTATCAACTTCTTCAAAAGTCCAGAAGTAACGCATACTATTCTGCGACATTTCAAGCGCCGAAACAGCAACTCCGCCGGCATTGGCAGCTTTACCCGGGGCAAAAAGAATATTATTTTCTAAAAAGTATTCAAATGCTTCTTTGGTTGTTGGCATATTAGCCCCCTCGCCAAGCGCAATCAAACCGTTTTGCACAAGAAGTTTGGCTGTTTCAAGGTCAATGTCATTTTCAGTAGCGCAAGGAAGCACTATTTCTGATTTAATTGTATAAACAGCAGGAGTTCCGCTGTTGTTTTCCAGATAAACCGCAGCCGGTACGGAATTTAAATACTCCTTAATTCTCCCGCGCTTAACCTCTTTAATCTCTTTAACAACATCAAGCCTGATGCCGTTTTCATCATAAATACAGCCGTTAGAATCACTCATTGCAACGACTTTTGCGCCTGCTGCCTGCGCTTTTTGACAGGCATAAATCGCGACATTGCCGGAACCGGATATCGTTACTGTTTTACCTTGCAAACTCAAACCGTTTGCCCCCAGCATTTCCTGCATAAAATAAATAAGCCCGTAACCCGTTGCCTCTTTTCTAACAAGTGAGCCGCCGTATTCCAGACCTTTTCCGGTCAGAACGCCGCCTTCATAATCATTCTTAATCCGTCTATACTGCCCGAAAAGATATCCTATTTCCCGTGCGCCAACGCCAATATCCCCCGCCGGAACGTCAATATCCTGACCGATATGCTTTTGAAGTTCCGTCATAAAACTCTGGCAAAATCTCATAATTTCATTATCAGATTTACCTTTAGGGTCAAAATCCGAACCGCCTTTGCCGCCACCAATAGGAAAACCCGTCAAAGCGTTTTTGAACACCTGTTCAAATGCAAGAAACTTCATAATACTTTGATTAACAGTCGGGTGAAATCTCAACCCGCCTTTATACGGCCCGATTGAACCGTTAAACTGAACTCTAAATCCGCGGTTAACTCTTACCAGCCCGCCGTCATCAACCCACGGAACCCTAAAGGTAATAATCCTTTCCGGCTCAACCATTCTCTCTAAAAGTCCGGCGCGCTTATAATCTTCCCCGTGCTTCTTAATTACCGGCTCGATTGAACCCAGAACCTCATCAACAGCCTGAATAAATTGAGCCTCACAGGCATTCTTCTCTTTAACCTCATTCAAAACTTTTAATATATATTCATTCATCTTCAAAACCTCTAACAGTAAAGCTATTATAAATTATTTTTACGGGTTTATCAAGTACAAATTCTAACACTGCACCAGTTGATTAATCTCTCATACATTTCATCAATCCCGTTTTCTACCAAATTCATGTTAATGCAGGTCTGCAAAATTTCATAATCAGCTCCGGTTAGAGAGGTTAAAAGCTCTTTTTTGGTCGAAATATACACATTATTTTTAAGATAATACTCTGCCTGCAAAATGAAAAACGTCATTTTATAAAGTGAAGATAAAGTTTCAGCCGGATTTTCATCAAAGACAAAAGAATGGCAGGCTGCATGATACAGGGCTTCCGCGCTTAATTTCACCGTGCGCCTTATATCGTCTTTTTCAGGCGGAGCAATAAGCTCCGTCAAATCTCCATATAAAGACTCCGTTTCAAAATAGAACTGAAATAAATCAGATTTCGACCAGTTTTGAAGTTCCGCCCTGCCAGAAATAAAACCGCACGCCTTTTCATAATCAGGCATAGAACGCACAATCTCACGATAGGCTTTTAAATCTTCAATCCGGAGTTCATCAAGTATCACAACCACATCAACATCACTTGCTGCTGTTGCCTCGCCGCGCTTATAACTTCCCTGCAAACCGAGAAAAACAACTCTTTTACAAAAGTGTCCCCGAATTTTCCCGACTATTTCCTCAAGCCAATCTTCAAGATTAAACATATTAAACGTTCCCCGCACCTGATAAGTAGTCAATTACCTCATCAACATGCCCTTTAACCTTAACTTTTCGCCATTCCTTTTCTATCTTTCCGTCACAGTCGAGAATAAACGTCGAACGTTCAATACCCATATATTTTCTGCCATACATAGATTTCTCTTTCCAAACCTCAAAACTTTCGGCAAGCTTATGCTCTGTATCCGACAAAAGTACAAAATTTAATCCTTGCTTTTCTTTAAAGGATTTATGACTTTTTATGCTGTCGGGACTTACACCAATAACCGTTCCATAAGGCGTCAGACGGTTTATATTATCTCTAAAATCACATGCTTCCTGCGTACAGCCGGAAGTCTTGTCCTTAGGATAAAAATATAAAATAACCCTTTTACCGCTAAAATCCTTTAAGCTAAATTCTTTTTCTTCACCGTTAATATCAAGCCCGTTAAGTTTTATATTATTCATGTGCACTCCTTATAACTTCAGAAAAAATAAAGCAGTTCTCCGTCGCCTGCTTGCCCTGCTCCCGCAGGTCAACCCGCGACTTCGCTGTCTAATACGCCGCTCAAAAGGCTCGCTCACGTTCCTTATCGCGAGCCTTTCTCGGACAATTATTTTTCATCAACTCTTTATACAACTCAATCCCGCCCATAAAGGAATAAACATTACTAAATCCTCTCTGCGCAAGTATTCTCGCCGCAATATAGCTCGTGTGACCGGTATTGCAGAATAATACAACTTTTCTGTCCGCAGGGATTTCGTCAACCCTATCCCTGATTTCACTTATCGGAATATTAACAGAATCAGGAATAGTTTTCATTTTATATGACGCAGCAGGTCTTACATCTATCAAATAAGAATTTTCCAAATCCTCAAAATAAGCCGGTTTCAAAAATCCCCGCAGAATATTATCCGCACTCATACCTAATACATTCACCGGATCCTTTGCAGAAGAATAAGGCGGCGCATAAGATAATTCACTATCCAGCATATCCTGAATAGTTCCGCCCAAACGCATAATAGAACTTATAACGTCAATCCTTTTTTCTGCGCCGTCTTTCCCAACAGCCTGCGCACCCAGAATTTTACCCTCATTGTTAAATAACAGCTTAAAAAATATCTGTGTGGACTCCGGATAATATCCTGCATGAGAACGGCCAAAAGTATATGTTTTCCAGTACGGAATATTCTTTTGCTTTAATTGCTTCTCATTATTCCCGACACTTGCAACTGTTAAATCAAAAACTTTTATAACAGAAGTTCCCTGCGATTTTTTATAAACGGAATTCAACCCGCAGATATTATCCGCAATAATCCGCCCCTGCCTGTTTGCCGGCCCCGCAAGTGGTATCATCGTATTTGCATCGCTGACAAAATCCTTGACTTCCACACTATCACCGGCAGCATAAATCTGTTCATCAGAGGTCTTCATAAAATCATTTACAAGAATTCCTCTATTTGTTTCCAAGCCGCAATCTTTTGCCAGACTAATTTCAGGCCTTACACCTATTGCCATAATAACAATATCAAACTCAACTTCTTTATTTGAATTTAAAATAATTTTATTTCCTCTAAACTCCCTCACCCCGTCCGATAAAATTAAATTTACCCTGTGTTCAATCATTGTATTCTGCGCAAACTGGGCGACTTCACTATCTACCGGCGCTAAAATCTGGTCACTCAATTCTATCAATGTTGTTTCAAGCCCCATTTCAGCCAAATTTTCAGCCATCTCAACTCCGATAAAACCTCCGCCGATTACAGCAGCTTTCTTAGAACCATTATTTTTTATAAAACATTTTATCCTGTCAGCATCATCCAGAGTTCTAACCGCAAAAACCCGAGTCTTGTCCATTCCGGCAAAATCCGGAATTACAGGACTTGCCCCGGGGGTCAAAACCAGCGTGTCGTAATCTATAACTTCGCCATTTTTCAGTTGAAGGCTCTTTGCCTCCCTGTTTATTTTTATAACTTCAGCGTTAAGCCGAACGTCAATTCTAAACCAGCTTTTAAACTTCTCCGGACTGGAAACCAACATATTCTCTCTGTCGCCAATCACACCCGACACATAATAAGGCAAACCACAGTTTGCAATAGAAATTTCATCAGTTTTTTCTAATATCAAAATCTCAGCGAATTCATCTAATCTTCTAAGTCTTGCCGCACAACTTGCACCGGCTGCCCCGCCGCCTATAATTACAACCTTCATAAAATCCTCATTTCTTTTAAAATAAGAAATATTATAACATACTTCTGCCAATTATGGTATAAAAAATTTATTCATTAAAAACAAGTTGATTAGACGCCGTATCTTTAAACAAAACCATTGCAGTATAAGTTAACACAACAGAACCTATTAAAACTTCTACAGGAAATCTGAAAAGTAAATCCTTATCTAAAATCATAGGTATCAATAGCACTGCACCGGCAGGCGGAAAATTTATTTTCAGCCTGCTTAACGCAGCAAACAAAACAATACATGCCATTGCCGTACATAAAGAAAGCGGCAGATTTAAATAAACGTTAAACAATAATCTGAAAAAACTTCCTATAAAAGCACTAAAAGTCATTAACCCCGCTATATAAACCGGCTTTTTCCGCGCGGGACTTTTAGGGTTCGACAACTCCGTAAACATTACAATAAGAGGCGGCGCCAGAAAATATATCTGATGCGTCTTAAACGGAATAAGAGCTATTAAACCAAATACAACCAATAATTTTGACCATTTTATTATTTGAGTTTTTAAATTAAAATTACAGGGTCTGAATTTATTTACCGGCCGGAGATGACATTTTTCCATAATCCATTGGGCCAGGATAATAAGCAAAGCCATTACCATAACGGCAGCCGGATAGACAAAACTTGTTGTTCGCAAATAAACCGGAAGAATACAGGCAGAAATAATAGGAACAAAATTTGTTCTGCAAACAGTCAAAATAAATCCCGAAAAAGCAAAACAAATACAAACCTGTAAAATCAATGGCAGCGGGCAGTATCGCACAATAATAACTCCAAATAGGGCAGCTGCAGACATTAAGAAAAAGATTCTTCTTTTATTGACTGCCCAGGGCTGTTGTTCGGAAACCCAGGCACCAATGGTTAACGCACAAATTTCAGGAAAAATAATTTCTTTTTCACCGCTCAATTCGGCCAACCCCACCATAGATAGCGCCATTAATACTCCGAATAAATATCGTTCAAACCTAACTGTCTTTAAAATCTTCGTATCCATACATTGCCCTATCAATTTATAAAAATAAAAAGGACAATGATTTTTATCATTGTCCTTTTTAGTGGTGGAGGATAGGAGACTCGAACTCCTAACCCCCTGCGTGCAAAGCAGGTGCTCTACCAATTGAGCTAATCCCCCGTTTCCGGTGCAACCAAAATCTCTTTCGGCTACATTCTCTATTCTACATGCTGATTTTTTTTTGTAAACCCCTTTTTTATCTTTTTCTTTTGTTACTTTTTGTAAAAATTTTCACTCTTGCAAATATCGGAAATATTATTAATGTTTTTTACAAATTCTATGCTTTAATGTTAATATACTTATGGAGGACATTATGAATAAACAACACTTTGATCTCACCGAACGCGAAATTCACGTTACACGCGAAACCCTTAAAGGAAAATCTACAAAACAAATCGCAGATACTCTTTTCATTACACAACACACCGTTAAAGCTCATCTCAAAAGTATTTTCCTTAAAACAGGCACCAAACGCAGAGTCGAACTCATTTCCAAACTCTTCGCAATTATCCTTGAAAACAATATCTCTAACCAACAACTCACTAACGCCATTAATACTCTCATACAAAGCAAAAAATAAAGCGCTCCTTTGAAGAAGCGCCTGGAATGTTTGTTAAAATCGTATCATTCCGAACAATAGTGTGAAGTGTGTAGTTTGCTTAAAAACAATTTGTATCCTCGTTTTAAGCTTTTCCTCGTGTTATTTATATAAAGTATTTTTCTTATATAAAATTGATATATTTTACACATAATTTTTATAATCGTTACAATTCTTAATAATATTTTTGGAGAACTTTTCAAACCCCGGAAAAAGAGTTAAAATGATAATAAATAGTTTATTAAAGGAGAATTATGAGAATATTACTTTCCAATGATGACGGAATAGCATCTAACGGTATTCGAGCGTTATCAGAAGCTTTATCAGAAAAACATCAGGTATACATTGTTGCCCCGGACAGAGAAAGAAGTGCTGCAGGTCATTCACTTACTCTGCATACACCTTTAAGAGTTGAAAAACTTGATGATCCTGTTTATAAATCAACTGCGACCTGGGTCACGACTGGAACCCCGGGGGATTGCGTCAAAATCGCGATTAACGCGGTTTTAGAACCGGACGAACAGCCTGATTTAATAATTTCCGGCATCAACCACGGGCCAAATCTCGGAACAGATATTCTATATTCGGGAACCGTAAGCTGTGCGATGGAAGGTGCAATGCTGGGCGTGCCAAGTATTGCGATGTCGCTTGCAAGCATGCATTGTGAGTACGAAGATTTCAAATATGCGGCAAGATTTATTGCTGCATTTGTCAACAAGAAATTTAAAGATTTTGAATTTCCGCATAAATCTATCCTGAACATCAATGTTCCTTCTGTTGATGAAGATGACATTGCCGGAATCGCGATTACAAAACTCGGCAAAAAAATGTTCACCGACAATTACGAAAAACGTGTTGACCCGAGGGGCAAAGTTTACTACTGGATGGCGGGAGAATTAATCAGCGAACCGACAAATTCCAATACAGATATTGCAGCGGTTCGCGATAATAAAATTTCAATAACTCCTGTAACTTACGAAATGACAAATTACACCATGATGACCGATCTTGAGGACATTTTGTGCAAAGACAACTCCTGCAGCTGGTTTTAGGATTAGAAATCTATGGTAAAGGTTAAGTCAAAGTGGGTTTGTCAAAACTGCGGATATGAATCTGCCGGATACCTCGGAAAATGTCCGGAGTGTTTGCAGTGGGGAACTTTTCAGGAGGAAGTTTCCGCGCCGCTGAAAGAGCTAAATAACTGTCTGCCTGAGGAATTTATCAACAAGGAAAAAGCTATTCCGCTCAATGATATTGAGCTGGGGCAGGAAGTCCGCATAAGCACGAATATTTCGGAATTCGACCGTATTTTAGGCGGCGGGTTTGTCAAAGGCTCGCTTGTTTTACTCGCGGGTGATCCGGGGATAGGCAAATCCACAATTCTTTTGCAGACAAGCGGAGAACTTTGCAAATCCGGCAAAAAAGTTCTCTATGTTTCAGCAGAAGAAAGTGCAAGCCAGCTAAAGCTCCGTGCGCAGAGATTGAATATTAATAACGAAAATCTGCTTATCTACCCGCAGACCTTAATGGAAAAAATTAAGGCCGAAATTGATGAGGTCAAACCTGATTTTATAATGGTAGACAGTATTCAGGCTATCTATTCGCAGAATATTTCCGGCTCAATCGGCAGCGTGTCGCAAATTCGGGAATGCTGTAATCTTTTGATGTATATAGCGAAAACCAAAGGGATTACCATTGTCATTGTCGGACACGTTACCAAAGACGGGAATATTGCCGGTCCGAAGGTTTTAGAGCACATGGTTGATACCGTTATTTATTTTGAGGGCGACAGGTATAAATCTTACAGAATTTTACGCTCTATAAAGAACCGTTTTGGCAACACTTCTGAGGTCGGAATTTTTGAAATGCACTCCACAGGATTAAAAGAGGTTAAGAACCCTAATGAACTTTTCCTCAACGAGCGTTCGCAAATTTCGACTCCGGGAAGCGCGATTATTGTAACCAACGAAGGGACACGCCCTCTGCTTGTGGAAATTCAGGCACTTGTCGGAACAACCTCCTACCCGAGCCCGCGCAGGGTAACAAACGGTATTGATATGAGCCGTTTACACCAAATTCTGGCCGTTCTGGAAAAACGTGTCGGGCTGAATTTATCCAAACAGGATGTTTATGTAAATGTTATGGGCGGAATTGAGGTTGATGAACCAAGTGCGGATTTAGGCATTGCGCTTGCGATTGCGACCTGTGCAAACGATATCGTTGTAGACAGCCAGACTGTCATAATCGGCGAAATCGGTTTGTCCGGCGAAATTCACCCTGTTGATAATATTGAAAAACGTTTAAACGAAGCCATTGCCTCCGGCTTCAAAAAGGCAATCATCCCATACGCGAACAAAATTGAAAGCAATAAAATCGAGATTGTTCCGGTCAAAAAATTAATGGATGCAATAAAGTTCAGCACATCAATTTTTTAACGCTCCTGAAATAATGCAGTTCTCCGCCACTCCGGCTCAGTCGGAGCCTTCCTCGGACAAATAAAACGCCGTCGGGTTTTGACGGCGGTCACATGTCCATGTGGTGTGAAACTATGATAAGCATAGTCAGGTTAAGTTAAAAAAGATATACCTATCTATTAGATTTTCTCCATTATTATATACTAATCTACTACAAAAAGCAACTATTTTTAAACAATTGTAGCTGGTATTGTTTCAAAGTGCATGGTTATAATTATTGAATGAAAACAGAAGAAACTATCAGAAAAAATCTTGCTTATAATTTAAGGATTGAGCGGGCCAAAAAATCGCTCACGCAGGAAAAAATCGCCGAACTAGCGGACATTTCTGACAAACACATAGTAAAAATTGAGCATTGCAGAGTAACGCCAAGCATTTATATTGTATATAAGCTTGCCAATGCACTTAACATAACCATTGAAAAACTAATTGCGGATATCGAAGATTAGCCGTAGGGAACAGCGTGTATTACTGAACGACTTTTTCCAGACCGTGCGGTTTGTCGACATTGTGTTTAAGGCGCTGCGCCATTTCAAGTGCAAACATTTGCGAAATTACTACAACAGCAAAGGATTTGACCAGCGGGCTTTCAATACTTACATTTATATTCACGTTTGCATTAATTTTATCATTTGCGTTGCCGATTAAAAATACAAATGGTTTATAATCCTTTTTGATTTTATTAAGGTTTTTGGTTGATGTGTAATTCAAATCGCTTGTCGCGATATAAAGAAGCGCTGATTTAGTATTCAAAACCGCAACATGTCCATGCATAAATTCACCAAGAATATAAGAATTTATATTGAGATAAGTTGTTTCCTTCATTTTCAAAGCTGTTTCACGCGCAAGAGCGTAAGCAATACCGTCAGCTGTAATCACTATATTCTGGTAGGTAAGCAAAATTTTGGCAAAGCGGTGAATATTATGACGCAGCGCTAAAGTATTTTCTATGGCGTACGGAAGAGTTTTCAACTCTTTAAGATAAAAAGAAACGTCAATATTTTTCAATTGTGCATATTTGAGTACAAGCAATGTTGTACAGAGCATCTGGGCAGTCAGAGATTTTGTTGCGGCAATACTTTTTTCTTCACCTGCATGGCAGTTAATCTGATAGTCCGCAAGTTTCCAGATTGACGAATTTTCGGAATTGGTTATGCAAAGAGTTTTAAGATTATACTCCTTAGCCTTCATCAACGCCTTGTTAGTATCAGAAGTTTCGCCCGACTGCGTTATAAAAATATATAGCAGGTTTTCACTGTGCGGAATAATGGATTTCAGGAGGAATTCGCTTGAATAGACCGCCGAAGCTTCAATATTTGCGATTTTGTCAAAAAGATCGGCGCTGAAACGGGCGCAATTGTATGATGAGCCGCTTGCGACAAGTACAACTTTTTCAATTCCCCTCGGGATATCAAACTTTATCTCATCACCGCTTACGTAACATTCAAGAATATCATTCAAGATTTTTGGCTGAGCGTAAATTTCACGCTCCATGAAAGTTTTGTCTTTTTTCTTTCTGAAAAACATTAGTCCCCTCTGATTACTAGCCTAAAAGTTCTTTCAAAAGTTCATTAACAGTTTTCGGGTTAGCTCTGCCCTTGGTTTCCTTCATAACCTGACCGACAAAGAAGCCAAAGAGTTGAACTTTGCCGCCTTTGTATGCAGCGACCTGATTAGGGTTAGCGTCAACCACTTTTTGAACAATTTCTTTAATCGCGCTTTCATCGGTAATCTGGCTCAAGCCCTTTTCTTCAACGATTTTGGAAGCAGCTTTGCCCGTTTGCATCATATCAATAATAATTTGTTTACCGATATTGTTGGAAATTGTACCTTTTTCGATTAAAGAAATTAATTCCGCAAGGTTTTCAGGTGTTAATTTTGTTTGGGCAAGTTCAAGTTTTTCTTCTTTTAAGTAAGCCGCAATTTCGCCCATGATAAAGTTTACGGCCGTTTTGGCATTAGCGCCGAGTTCAAGAACTCTGTCAAAGAACAGTGCAAGCTCCATTTGTTCAACAACAACGTTTGCATCATATTCGCTCAAGCCCAAACTTTGATATCTTGCACGTTTTTGAGCAGGCAGTTCCGGCATTTTGTCCTTAATTTCCTGAACCCATTCACGTGAAATAACAAGCGGTTTCAAATCCGGTTCAGGGAAGTATCTGTAATCGTGCGCGTCCTCTTTACCTCTCATAGAGCGGGTTTCTTTTGCGTTATCATCCCAGAGGCGCGTTTCCTGAACAACTTTTCCGCCTTCTTCAACAATTTCAATCTGGCGGTCAATTTCGTATTCAATCGCTCTTTGAAGTGCCGAGAAGCTGTTTACGTTTTTGATTTCCGCACGGGTGCCGAATTTATCAGAACCTTTCGGCATAATGGAAATGTTTGCATCGCATCTCATTGAACCTTCTTCGAGGTTGCCGTCACAGACGCCGATATAGCGGACGATGTTTCTGAGTTCTTCCATATAAGCTCTTGCTTCGGCAGAGGATCTCATATCAGGTTCGGAAACGATTTCCAGAAGCGGGGTTCCTGCTCTGTTGAGGTCAACGAGTGAATAGCTTGAGCCTGCAAGCCCGTCTGCGCCGGCGTGGACAAGTTTTCCGGCATCTTCCTCAAGGTGCGCTCTTGTAATACCGATTTTTTTGCCGCCGATTTCAAGATAACCGTTTACACAAATAGGTTCATCGTATTGAGAAATTTGATAACCTTTCGGGAGATCAGGATAGAAGTATTGTTTTCTGTCAAATTTGCAGCGTTCAGGGATTTCGCAATTTAAGGCCAAACCCGTCAGGATACCCATATTAACGGCTTCTTTGTTAAGAACAGGCAGAACACCAGGCATACCTAATGTAATAGGTGATGTTTGCGTATTAGGTTCCTGCCCGAACTCTGTACCGTCCGGTGCAAAAATTTTTGACTTTGTCTTCAATTGGGCGTGAACTTCCAGCCCTATAACCACTTCATACTTATCTCTTAATGTCTCCATAATTTCTCCTTTGCAATGCTCATATTATAGCATAAAATATAAAATTTGTATTTTTTCGCGACCTCAATGCGAATATATTACATGTTCTTACTAAACAGCATATAACCGGAATTGGTATATCCGGTTGGTTTTATCTTACCGATATCAACCCAATATCTTATCGTAGAAACAGGAACCCCCTTGAGTTTCGCGAATTTTGAAATAGTAAGCAGTTCGGAAGAATCGTCTTCTATAGGCACTGTCAGCATATTTATAACTATATTCATAGTACGCTTGAGTAATCTTAGCATTAATTTTAAATATGTTTCGTTATCGTTATTAATTTGAAATTTTTCAATTGCAGCAAGATACTTTTTCCTATCTGCCGGACGTATAATAATAGGAGTATAACCGGATTGCAATAACAAAGCATTCATCAATAATCTGGCTGTTCGTCCGTTACCGTCCACAAAAGGGTGAATAGAAACAAATTTTAAATGAGCCATGACAGCAGTTATCGGCTCTTCATTTAAGTTTTCAAACAACCAGTCATAAAATTCCGTCATCAACTGAGGAACTTTCAGCGGGTTTGGCAAAATAACATCAGAACCGGAAATCCGAACCCTGCAATTTCTGTAAAACCCTGCATTAGCGTCATCAAGACCGGTTAAAATTAGCCTGTGAATTTCAAGAACATTCCTTTCATCAAAATTTGAACCGTTAGAAATAAAATCCAAAATTTTTTCAAACGCCCGTGCATGGTTAACAGCTTCAATATAATTTCTCAGTGGCTTGGGAGAAGATGTCAGGTTCTCCTCAATTACAAGCTGTGTTTCTTTTCTGGTTAAAGTATTACCCTCAATAGCGTTGGAAGTATAAGCTAATTCTGTCTTTAACCATTTATTAAGCTCAACGGCATTAGCAGGATTTTTCAAAAGTTCTTTAAGCTTAACCTTATTTTCTTCAATTTCTGACAGAAGTTTTTCCATATAACCTCATACTTGATAGTTTACTTATTTTAAAAGTATAAAGTATAAAGCGGGAAAAGTCAAGATTATTCAATATTAGCGGTTATAAATCGCTTCTTTATCAATAATCCTCTCAACCGCCTTGTATGAGTTGAGGTAGTCGACGACTTCCTGCGCCGTAGCCGCAACATAATACAACTCACGGCAGTTTTCGTTCGCAAAATCCTCTTTCATCATTTGTTCAAAAAATTCCAATAATTTATCATAATAATGATTAACATTGAAAATTACAATCGGCTTTGCGTTATAGCCAAGCTGTTTTTGAACAATCATCTCAGAAAGCTCTTCCAGAGTACCAAACCCGCCCGGAACCGCAACAACAGCGTCAGAAATTTCGTCAAGTTTGGCTTTTCTTGTGCGCATATTTTCGCTCACATGAAGTTCGTCACAAACATCTGTAGAGTCGCTGCCGAGAATATTGAAAAGTTTTTCGGGCATTACCCCGTAAACCTTTGCGCCTTCAAGCTTTGCAGCCTTCACGCAGCACCACATCAGGCCAAGATTACTGCCGCCATATACAACATCAAAATTTGATTTACCCAGTAAACAGCCAAGTTCAGATACCTCTTCGTAATAAATTTCTTCCAAAAAATTGCTAGATGAAGCAAACACACATACTTTTTTCTTATTCATCAAAACCACCGCCTATAATATAATAATAAGAGCAATTTATTCCAAGCCCCTTCTCGGAACAATCCAACTTCAAATCAGACATATCAAAATTTTTGCCAAAAGGTTCGATATGCCCTTCACTGTAAATATTTATGCCAAAAATATCTTTACCCCAACGGTTAGGAGGCAAAAGACCGTTCATATCAAACATAAGCATAAAAAGAGGCTCACCGGTACTATGCTGCTCTAATTCTTTAATACCGATAATTGTATTATTTTCAGCAAAATAAAAATCCTTAAAATAATAGTATTCATCCTTATTTATCTTTGAATTATTCATAAATTTCGGATGATAGTGCCGCGTCGGAACATTATTTGTCGAAATCCGCAAATACGGCTGCATCAACAAAATCAAAAGTTTTGTCCGTTCTTCATTTGTCTTAGCCCGTTTAAGGCTTTTAATAATATCCTCATTTGCATGGGTCTTCAAAACCGAAAACATATAAGTTACACGATTATACTTTTCATTCCATCTTGAAATCAAACTTGCCTGTCTTGCATTTTGAATAGTTGTAGGTAAAAGCAAGACAAATACAGCAAATATTGCAAAGAGTGTCAAAGTGTATTCAATTTTCCAAAATTTTCTAAAATTCATCAATGCTGTTCTCCATTGATTTAACCTTCAGCACATCAGATGTGTTTCCGGCATTTCATGCCATATCCATCATCTTCTTTTCCTGAACAAGTTTATCATAAATCCATTCAGGAACAAAGTTTTTACCTAATACAACCTGCCCGTTAAGAGAGTTCGGCGCGTGAAAATCCGAACCGCCCGTCACAATCAGGCCTAATTCTTCTGCCATGGAAGAAAAATATTCAACGCAGGCCGGAGAATGTTTTCTGTGATACGCCTCAATCCCTCTCAAACCGCAGGTCATGAGATTTTTAATAAGTTTTTCGGCGATATCAATATCATACGGGTGCGCAATGACAGGAACCCCGCCCGCGCCGTATATAACTTCTACTGCATCGTAAGGAGAAACCGTTTTTCTAGGTACATATACCGGCGAAGAGTCATTAATATATTTTGCATAAGCTTCAATAACATTACTTGTTCCGCCGGCGTTTGCAATTGCTTTTGCTATATGCGGACGCCCGATACTGCCGCCCGGGGCAACCTGTTTTTGAATATCGTCATATTTAATTCTTATGCCTTCTTTTTTGGCAAGAAGCATAATAATTTCTTTTGTCTGCGCGACACGCGCCTGCTGCTGGGTCTTTAACAAATTTTGAAAATCACTGTTGTCGCAGTCCATAAAATAACCAAGAATATGGACTTCGTAATTTTTATATAAAGTATTGATTTCAACGCCGCGGATTACTTCAAGCTTATCAGCGAGATTTTTTTCTTTGATGTAATCCTGTGCCACCTGATACGATAAAACATTATCGTGATCAGTCAAAGAGATTGCCTGTAACCCGACATCTATTGCGGTATCAACTATTTTTTCAGGCGAGTACACACCGTCAGAATACAGGGTATGCACATGTAAGTCAATTTTCATGATCCTTATTTTCCTCTAGTTTACTATTACAAGAAATCCTTTTTATAGCAACAGCATAGCCTGTAGCGGCATTAATTTCAACTTCCGCGGCATTAATTTGTACTTCTTTACTGTCAGCTACATCATAACGTTCCGGCATACAGGTTAAAAATCTGTTGAGCGAAGATTTGTATTCCATACCTATAACGCCCTCTGACGCGCCGCAAAAACCGGCGTCTGTAATGTATGCCATTTTATCGTTTAAAATCTTTTCGTCTGCTGTTTGAACATGGGTATGCGTTCCAAAGAAAGCGCTTGCCCCTAGTTCCGAGCAGTATTTTGCAAAACAGATTTTTTCCGCAGTTGCTTCCGCGTGAAAATCAATAATAACAATCGGTGTTTCTTTTTTAATTTCTGCTATTGCTTCTTTTGCAAGTTCCCACTGTGAATCAACAGGACTCATGAAAACACGTCCTAAAAAATTAATTACGCCGATTTTAACACCATTTGCAATTTCAAAAATCCGCCAACCCTGCCCTCTGGTTCCATTCGGATAATTCAGCGGACGCACCAGATTTTCGGCAGTATCAATATATTCCCAGATATCTTTTTTATCCCAGATATGGTTGCCGGAAGTTATACAATTAATCCCGAAATCCAGTAAATTATTATAATTCTTTAAAGTAAGCCCGAAGCCGTGAGAGGCATTTTCGCCGTTTGCAATAATAAAATCGTAATTGTCTTTATTTTGAGCGAGGAAATCACGTACGGCAAACCGCCCCGGTTTGCCGACCATATCACCGAAAAACAATATTTTTATAGTAGATTTATTTTCGACTGTCATGATTTCCCTTTACCATTTGCGCCTCGCATTAAACGCCACCGCTCACGCTTGCGCGGAAGAACGCGGTCTCCCGCGTCGCGCGCCCGACTCTCGCAGCAAAGCTGCTCGTGGCTCTGCTCGGCTTATTTTGCGATTTCAGTAGTTCTGAACTCACGAACGACTGTAACTCTGATTTGTCCCGGATAATCGAGTTCATCTTCGATACGTTTTGCCACATCGCGTGCAAGCTTTTGAGAGGCTAAATCGTCAAACATTTCTGCCTGAACGATAATTCTTACCTCACGTCCAGCTTGAACCGCAAAGGATTGCTTGATACCTTCGTAGCTATTAACGATTTCTTCAATTTTTTGCAGACGTTTGATATAAATTTCAAGCGTATCACGTCTGGCACCAGGGCGGCCGGCAGAAATCGCGTCTGCAATTTTTACAAGAACCGCCTCGATTGTATTTGCAACAACATCATCGTGGTGAGCTTCAATTGCGTGAATAATTTCAGGTTTTTCACCGTAGCGGTGTGCGAGTTCCACACCCAGCTGAATATGCGTACCTTCCTGAGTCTGGTCAACTGCCTTACCGATATCGTGCAAAAGTCCCGCACGTTTTGCAACGGCTACATTTGCGCCGATTTCAGCGGCAAGCATGCCGGCAATCGCGCCGACTTCTATTGAGTGCTTCAAAACATTTTGCCCGTAGCTTGTTCTGTAGTAAAGACGGCCTAAGGTTTTGATTAACTCTTTATTTAAACCCATAACGCCCATTTCAAGAACTGCGTTTTCACCTTCGTGCCAGATTTTCTTATCAATTTCTTCTCTGGCTTTTTCAACGGTTTCTTCAATTCTCACAGGGTGAATACGTCCGTCAACGATAAGTTTTTCAAGCGTTAATTTAGCAATCTCGCGGCGGATAGGATCAAAACCGGAAAGTACGACTGCTTCAGGAGTATCGTCAATGATTAAGTCAACGCCGGTCAAGGTTTCAAGCGTTCTGATGTTGCGGCCTTCACGTCCGATAATCCGCCCCTTCATCTCATCATTTGGCAGAGCAACAACTGAAACTGTTGTTTCAACAACCTGTTCAATCATACATCTTTGCATAGTTGTAGAGAGAATTTCCTTTGCTTTTTCCTGCGAAACCTCTCTGATTTTAGCTTCATTTTCTCTTATTAATTGCATCTGTTCTTGCGCTAAATCGTTTTTAATCTGCTCTAAAAGCATTTTCTTAGCGTCTTCAGCAGAAAGACCGGAAATTTTTTCCAGTTCTTCAGTTTGTTTTTGAACAATGTCTGCCAGATAATCTTCTTTTTCCAATAATTCGTCAAGTTTTCTTTGAACCTGTAAATCTTTCTCGGTATATTCCTGAATTTTATCTTCAAGCATATCCTCTTTTTTAATAAGTTTTTGTTCTAATCTTGAAAATTCCTGACGTCTTTCTCTTTCTTCTTCGTTAAGCTTTTCCCTGTCGGATTGCAACTCTTCTTTTGCTTTAATTCGCGCTTCTTTTAACAGGAGGTTTTCTTTTTCAGAGATAGATTGCTTCTGAAACTCCACCTCGGCTAAAGCTTTTTTAACCTTAGCCTGCTGCGAAAACAGCACAACTGTCAAGCCTATCACCGCAATGACAGCAATAACTAATAAAATGTTAGTCATATATGCTCTTATCCTTTTCTATTTTTTAATAAGATATACAATGCCTGACACATATAACCTATCAGGTATATCCGTAAAATTATTTATATAAAAATTTTATTTAAGACTTTATCATTGCATAAATTATAAAAAATATTTATCTACTACATCTAAAAATATAGTAGCATATAATAGAGATTTTGTATAGTAGGCACTTTTGACCATTTATAAATTTTTACATAGAAGAGGTGTGGGGGGAAAGCAGTTCTCCGTCGCCTGCTTGTCCTGCTCTCGCAGGCCAACCCGCGACTACGCTGTCTAGTCTGCCACTCAAAAGATTCACGATAAACGTGAGTCTTTTTCGGGTTATTTGAATATTCTTAACATTTTTGCTTACCGGTTTGCTGGGGGTTATAATTTTTAGTATGAAAAAATTTTTTTTCCTGTTAAAAATATTTTTAATAATGTTTATCATATTCACCCTGCCGGCTTTTGGCGCTGATTTTAAGGTGACATCCGCCAATTATGACCTCTCAAATGCTATAATAACACTCAGTGCAAAAGATACATTTGATGGTAATATTGCAGAACATATTGTATTAAAAAAACTCGAAAATCCGACAAGGTACTACTTTGATTTAAATTCGACCATACTCACAATTCCGAAACAAGACTGGATTTTTCATAACGGCAACTTTGACCGCATTTTCATAAGCCAGTTCCAGACTAATCCGAATATTGTGCGTATTGTTTTCTATCCCAAGAACGACAAACTTTTTCAGGATATAAAATTCTACAGAATAAAAAATAATATCATAATGCGCCTGAACGGTAACGAAATCCAGAACGATTATTACCAGCACATTTACCGTGATGAACACGCCTCGTCAAGCGATTTTTACGAAAACTTAAAGGTGGTTTATCCGGAGCTTACACCTGCTGTCAGTATGGCTGATGAAATTCAGAATGCGTTCAATGTTCAACCCCAACAAACAGTAAAACCTGCGCAACAAAAAGATGAACCTGACTTTAAAAAATTCAAACTTAACACAAAATATTATTTAAATAATGTAACAACAAAGCCAAACTCAGTACTTCTAAGCGGATTTGGGGAAATGACGTTTGAAAAACCTATGGTGCTTTCAAACCCGACCAGATTAATCTATGATTTCCCGAACGCTCTCTCCGCGCAGGAGGTCAGAAATAAAGAATATCAAATTAATGAAACCGACAAAATTGCAATCGGACAGTTTTCAATAAACAAAATCCGTGCGGTCATATACACAAACAACGTTGATGACTACGTTCCGGTAATCTCTGCGGATAACCAGTCCGTACTTTTCATTAACCAGAAAACCTATGACACCTCACAGTTAATTCAGGGCTGCGCACAGGCAATCCAATACCTTCCGGCAGAAATTAACGACCTGACCCAAACAATGACCCTTAATTTTGACTATCCGGTTGTTCACAGCGTTGACAGAAAAAATAACGCCCTGATTTTAACCCTCTATAACGTAAGTAAATTCAGCGAAGAAGATTTTCACGCAATCTTTGCCGGATCATTTTTCGGAATAGCAAAGGTTATCTGTTCTGAGAAAGGCCCGGGTGTCAGAATTTTTCTACCATTAAGACAGGACTCTCTTGTTAACACCTACCTCGGTGCTGACGGCAAATCCATTAAAGTCGTTCTCAAAGAAACACCAAGAAGCAAAAAACAACTATTTAATGTTCCGTCAAGCAAAATCCCTTCCAAACGGATTATCATTGACGCCGGACACGGCGGAACCGATTACGGTGCAATCAGAGGAGATATTAACGAAAAAGATATAACCCTTGATGTTGCTAAAAAGGTTCAAAAAGAATTAACCAAACTCGGGCACAAAGTTATCATGACCCGCAGTAACGACGAATACGTTTCACTGCAAGACCGCGTTGCAATAAGCGCCGATAAAAAAGGTGATGTTTTTGTAAGTATTCACGTAAATTCCAGTGTAAAACCGGAAATCGAAGGGATTGAAACCCACTACTATCATCAGGAAAGTATGGGGCTTGCTCAAGCTGTCCACGAAGCTTTAATCAGTAATTTAAAACCTTTTGACAGAGGCTTGTTTAAGTCTAAATTTTATGTTATAAATCATACAGACATTCCTGCAATACTCTGCGAAATCGGATTTATTTCAAACGAAGAAGAACAAAAGTTACTCACAACGGAAAAGAGAAAACAGGAAACAGCAAAAGCTATTGTTGAGGGAGTATTAAACTATTTTGGACAAGAGTGATAAGTGTGAAAAAGAATTGCCAATCGCGTTTTTCGATTCCGGTGTCGGCGGCCTGACCGTCTATAAAGAGGTCAAAAAACTTTTGCCTGACGAGGACTACCTCTATTTCGGCGACACGATTAACATGCCCTACGGCGAAAAAACAAAAGAAGAGTTAATCGAAATCGCACGCAAAATCTTCGACTACTTTGCCTGCCGTAAAGTTAAAGCCGTTGTAATGGCTTGCAACACAACTTCTGCAATGACTTACGATGTCTTGAAAAACGACTACGATTTCAAAATTTATCCGATTATTCAATCCGTTGCAAAAGTTATCTCAAACCTTCCCGTTGAAAGACTTGGCGTTTTTGCGACCCCTGCAACGATAAATTCCCACGCCTATTCGCGCGAAATTAACAAACTCAATCCTGAGATGCAAATTTTTGAAATCTCCTGCCCTGCCTGGGTCAGAATAGTGGAAGAACACAGGCTCCACCAGCCTCAAAGCCTTTTGCAAATTAAAGAAAGGTTAAATGAAATGAGCCTGCACCGGCCTCAACGCATAGTCCTTGGCTGTACACATTATCCTTATTTGACCGGAATTATTAAAAACTTCTACCCTGAAAAAGATTTAATCGACCCGTCAAAATACTTTGCGGAATTTATAAAAAACGATTTGGAAATGAACGGACTTTTGAACAAATGCGGACAAGGAAGTGAAAAATTTTACGTTTCCTCTAACCCCGAAAACTTTATGGAAGCCTCAAAACTTTTCTGCCCTCTAACCGAACTACCGGAACCGGTTAAGTTATAGACACTGTTGAAATGTTTCTATTTTATTAATCTGTTCATTTAATTCGTAGTTTTTGTACAAAATAATATCCAGGAGAACTTCTATATAAAAAAATCTCCGGTCCACATCGTCATTCACTTCACAATAGTTTTTAATAATATGAAGTAAAGCCTCTATTTGACCGCAAGTTTCCTTAGTGTCAGCCCATGCTTCTAAAAATTCTTTTCTTTCTTTTTGCATAATTTCTCCTAATAATGTACATATTACAATTATAAAACTTAATAATAAAAATTTAAGTAAGTACACTTAATAAAATCCTAACTACACTTAAAAAATCAATACATTTTGTCATGCTGAACTTGTTTCAGCATCTGTCCAACGACACCGGTAGCTCGCATCGCTGGATAGATCCTGAATCGAGTTCAGGATGACAGTGTCTGGAAAAACTTGCCGAAGTATTCAACGTTAAAGTCGATGATTTATTGCACTAGGCTGGAATTTATCATATAATGAATTTCGCAGGGTAAGCACCAACACTTCCTCCTCGCACACGCAATTTTGGAGAATTGGCGAAGGAAGGAGGTGAGACTATGACAAAGCAACAAATAAAAACTGCTATAATTGCAGTTATAGCAGTTCTTAAATTTATTTTAGCGTTGTTGTAGGGTGTGGAGAAAGCCTTTAGCACCATTCTTAACCGCTAAGGGCTTCACCCTGCATTTATATTATTTACTATTTTCCACCTTTTGTCAAGACATAGAAATATATGCTTTCATAATTTTAGCGTTTTTAGTATCACAGATTGCTTGTTCCAATTCTTCCGGCGGGTAAACCGTTGAAAGCCCCGTGACTTTCACACTGCCGCTTTGTAAAAGCTCAAGAGATTTTCGCATATCACATAAATCAGGCGAGTAACTTCCCATAACTGTCAATTCGCGATAATAAATCTCATTATTCGGGAACGGGAAACTGTTCGGCGTACTTGCAAAAACAACAATCTTTCCGCCGTCACGCACCCTTTTTACCGCGATTTCGACTGTTTTATCCGCGCCGGCCGTCAAAAACACCGCATCAGGACGGTAATTTTCAGGCAAATTCACGACAGCCTCAACACCAAAATTTTTCAGAACCTCTACCCGCTCAGGCAGTAAATCACAGCCCAAAACTTTCATGCCGGCAGATTTCAGAGCCTGCGACATCAAAATCCCGATTGAGCCTAAACCCAGAACCAGAACAGTGCTTTCAGAAGGCAGTTCTGCGCGCCGGACAGCACGAACGCAACAGGAAAGCGGTTCGTAGAATGAAGCTTCCACGTCTGTAAGGTTTTCCGGTTTCAGGTAGGCGACATTTTGCAGATGTTCTTCAGAGAGAAAAACTTTTTCGCTGAACCCGCCCGGAACAAGGTTCGTTTCTTTAAAATGGCGGCACATGGAAACGTGTCCGCTTTTACAATAAATACATTTTCCGCAAGGGATATGGTGTGTTGTAACGATTATATCTCCCGCTTTGAAATCAGTGTCCGAATTTATCTCCAAAATCTGTGCAACAATTTCATGACCGAGAACAGTTCCCTCAGGAACTGTTCTATGATTGAATTTCACTATATCAGAGCCGCACAAACCGCACCCGAGAACCTTTACAACTGCGCCTTTGCGTCCCTCAAGCTCCACATCCGGAACTTCGTTGATGATTATTCTATCTCCAAAGACTTGTGCAGCTTTCATTATTATCTTTCTTTGAATTCCTTAAGAAGTCGTTTAAACTCTTCCTGTCTGGAAGTTTTAGCAAGTGCATCTTCCATTGTTACAATGCCTTTATTAGTCAAATCAGCAAGTGCAGCTTCAAGCGTTTGCATACCTTGCCCTTGCCCCATTTGGATTGAAGAATAAATCTGTGCGGATTTACCTTCACGGATAAGGTTTGCGATTGCGCCGTTTGAAACAAGAATTTCCTGTGCCATTACACGGCCTTTTTTAGTTCCGTCCGGAAGTGTTCTAGGCAGAAGCGTTTGTGAAAAGATTGCAACAAGAGAGTTTGCAATCTGAACACGGATTTGTTGCTGCTGACCTTGCGGGAATACGTCGATAATACGGTCAACCGTTTGCGCCGCAGAAGACGTGTGCAGGGTTCCGAAAACAAGGTGGCCTGTTTCTGCTGCTGTCAGCGCCAGAGAAATCGTTTCAAAGTCACGCATCTCACCTACCAGAATGATATCAGGGTCTTCACGGAGAGCGGATTTAAGAGCGTTTGCAAATGATCTTGTATCCATACCCAATTCACGCTGGTGGACAACGCTTTTCTTTGAAGTGTGCACAAATTCGATAGGGTCCTCAATTGTCAAAATGTGTTCTGCTTTTGTCTGGTTAATGTGGTCAATCATTGCAGCAAGTGTTGTAGATTTACCGGAACCTGTAGGCCCTGTAACCAGAACCAGACCTCTTGGCGAATTAGCAATTCTTTTTACGACTTCCGGAAGCCCCAGTTGTTCAAAGTTCGGAACTGTAGCCGTAATAGTACGGAAAGCTGCCGCGTAATTACCTTTATCCTTGTAAAAGTTTACCCGGAAACGGCTTAAACCTTCAATACCGTAAGAGAAGTCAAGTTCCCAGTCCTGTTCCAGCCTGCGACGCTGTTCGTTAGAAAGCATCGGAAATAAAAGGTTTTCAACATCCTGCGGGGAAAGCGGCGGGACGTCTATTCTTTTTAATTTACCGTCAACACGAATTACAGGCGCAAGGTTGCTTGAAATATGCAAGTCACTACCGCCTTCTTTAACCAGTTGTTCTAATAAATCTTCTATAATCATTTCTATTACCTATCCTTTAGTCTTCTGAAAATATTTCCTGATCCTGAGTGGCTCTTTCAATAAGAAGGTATGTCATATAAGCCCCGAGAGCAACAGCTTTCGGATCCAAATCGGTTTTATTGGCAGCTTCAATAATAGCAGTATTAATTTCAGGGTTTTCTTCTTTAAGATAATGAATCATCTTTTTGCGCCAAACCGGCACATCTTTGAAAACTTCCGTAAAAACTTCTGCTGATATTTCTTCTGTAATTACCGGTAACATAATTCTCCCTCTATTCATCCACATAAATTATATAAAAAAATTTCCTATTCGTCTATACATATTCAATAAATCATTTATTTGAAGTATAATCGTGTCTGTGAAGCTGAAAAATCTAATTTTAAAGAATTACAGAAATTGCAAAGATGTCACCCTCGAACTCGGGTTTGACAAAATCTTGATTATCGGCAAAAACGCGCAGGGCAAAACCAATATTCTTGAAAGTGTTTATTTTCTTTCAACCCTGAAAAGCCTGCGCACCTCAAATAATCAGGAGTTAATAAACTTTGACGCGCAAAGCCTTGAAATTAAATCGGATATCGTGAAAGCCGATACAGATATTGAGCTGGCATTTTACTATAACCGCGAAAAAACACGCGAACTGCGAGTTAACACTCTTAAAACCACCCCAAAAAACTTCAAATCTGTTTTGCGCACGGTACTTTTTGCAACACCTGACCTGCTTTTACTGCGCGGCAACCCGTCAGACAGACGCGAATGGCTTGATCGGGCAATCTCACAGGTTTACCCTGCGTACGACGAAAGACTTTCAAAATACGACAAAATCCGTATCCAAAAAAACAACTTGCTTAAATCCGACTACATTGACGAAACGCTTCTTAAAGTTTACAACGAACAAATGGCAATTGCAGGAAGCAACATAATCTTTTTGCGGCTGAAATTCCTGAAAGAAATCGAACGTATCGCACGTGAAAAACATAAAATCATAAGCGAAAGCGAAGAGTTAAAAATAAAATACGATTGCTCCTTTTTAAACGGTGATGAGGATATTGAAACAATTTCACGGCTTTTTGCACAATCACTTGAAGAGCGCATGAGTGAAGAAATTCGCCGCGGTCAATCCTGTGTCGGGCCGCAGCGTGATGATATTTTGTTCTACATCAACGAAAACGAAGCCACAAAATTTGCCTCACAGGGTCAGCAAAGAACCGTTGTTCTTGCCCTGAAACTTTCAGAACTTGAAATCATCACCGACAAAACAGGAGAAAACCCTGTATTACTTTTGGATGATGTACTTGCAGAACTCGACGACATTCGCCAGAACTTCCTGTTGAAATCAATTAAATCCGGAGTTCAAACGATAATAACGTCCGTTGACACAATCCATTTTGAAGAAGAGTTTTTAAAAGACGTCAAAATCTACAACATTGAAAACGGACGCATTGACACAGGTCAATCCATAGGTTAAAATATTAAAAAAGGGTTACATATTATGAAATTTGATGTTGTCGTACATAGAGAAAATACAGGCTATTGGGCAGAAGTTCCTGCATTAAAAGGCTGCTTTACGCAGGCAGAAACAATGGAAGAACTTCAAGAAAATATTAAAGAAGCAATTACTGCGTGGTTATCTGTTGATTTACCAACTGACGGCGAGGTTATTTCAATCGCATTATGAAGAATATAACGGGCAAACAACTCTGTAAAATTCTAACTGAAAATGGTTGGATTTTAACAAGAATAAGCGGATCTCATCATATTTTTACTAAAAATGGAGAAGATGCCAGAATTGTTGTTCCGGTGCACGGCAACAAAGAAATAAAAACAGGATTATTAAAAGCAATCCTAAAAACTGCCGGCCTTTTATCGTTATTTTTCTCATTGATTAACTAGACAATCCCTTTAAAATACATATAAACCGACTTTAATTGTTCGGGACTGCCTTTTATGCTGTCAAGTTTTTCATAAATATATTTAAGCATATCTTCATTTGACAGAGAAGCGAAAATATCGTTGAATAAAAATAATTCGTAAGGTTCTACATTAAGAATTTTTGAAATTTTTTCTAATGTATCTGATGTTAAAAAACCATTTCCGGTTTCAATATAACTAAGCGATGTCGTAGCAATTCCAATTGCCTCGGCAAACTTTTCCTGACTAAACCCCTTGCTCTTTCGTAAATTTTGAATTCTTTTCCCTAGCTGTTTTTGTATAATTTCTGCCATTTTTTCCCCTTTTCAGAATTATAAATGCACAGAAAATCCTATTCTATTAGATTTAAACTATTGACAATAGGTTTAATATAATTTATCATGGTATTAAATCTATTTTGTATAGATTTAATATAGAAAGGATAGCATTATGAAACAAGCTTTTACAATGGCAGAAATATTACTGTCATTAACAATTATCGGCGTGGTTGCGGCGATTACGCTTCCGTCGCTCACGGGTAACATCAACGAGCGAACATGGAACACACAGCGTAAAGCGCTTTATGCACGTATGTCACAGGCTATTGCACTCATGCCGGCACTTAACGGATACGGAACCTTAAAGGAAGAAAGTTCGGCCGGCGCAAGTGATGCCGTTGACACAGCTACAGAAACATTTATTACAGACGGGCTGGCTAAAGTTCTAAAAATTAACAACATCTGTGACAATGAACACATTGAGGACTGCGGCATTCCGCTTACTTATACAACTCTTGCCGGAAGTAACAAAGATATTCCAACAACAATGACAGAATTAAATTCACTTATAACCTCAGCATCTTACAGTGCTTATAGCTATAAAGATGGAGACAGTTATTCTATGCTTGACACAAAAGCTGCCGCATTTGAAACTGGCAACGGGGAAAGTATTCTGACATTTTACAACCCTAACTGTGTTGGCAATATGGGAGAAACCGGAGACTATTTTGTACAGCCGAAAATTTGCGCAAACATGATTTATGATTTGAATGGCTCAAAGGGCCCTAACACTGTAGGCAAAGACATAGGATTTATGACAATTCTATACCCTACCGACAGCGTTGTTGTCGCACCGGTTCCTTTCCGTTCTGTCATTAGCGGTGTTACTTCTGATGAAGCTCCTACTGCCTGCACTCTTCAAGCTGGGGATGAATACAGAATTCCGACGAAAGATGAACTCGCTTCTTTATTCGCTAATCAAAATCTTCTTGCGGATTCATTCGTAAACAGACACTGGTATTCTTCATCTAAAATTACTGTACACACAGGTATAACCAACTGGGTAATTGTTTCCAGTATTGGAGAATATAGAATTCCACGTATTGGAACCGATTTGTGGGGTATTCTGTGTGTTAAACGATAGTAACTTGACAAAAGTATTAAGTTTGGGTTAGAGTAGGAATTGCGCTAACCCAAGCTTAATACGGGCATGTGGTGGAATGGTAGACACGCTAGTCTTAGGAACTAGTGCTAACGCGTGGGAGTTCGAGTCTCTTCATGCCCAAACTAAAAGGATGGTAAATATTTACCATCCTTTTAGTTTTCATACTACCGGCAAAAAATTTTTTCAGGTATTTTTAAGCAATTATGATACAAAAAATTCTAAATTTAAAACCGGGAACAGCTGTTACAAGACAATATAGAAATGCCAGAAATGTCAGAGCCTTTTCGACTATAAATGCTCTGATTGCCTGTCCTTTAGGTTATCATCACGCAAAAAACGGAAGCAATATAACGTTTATTGATATGGCAAATATCGTTATTTTTGGAAAATTAGCAGAAAAAAGCAATGCAACTATGAAAAGTTTAAAACCGGAATATGATAAAATAGTTACGCGTGCAAAAGCTATTTTTACGAATAGTTCAAAATAGTCAGATATGTTGGGCTTGTAAGCCCAACTTACAAATTTAAAATAATCAGGTATCTCTTATTGTAGAAAACTTTTGAAATGACTGTAGAAAAGTTGGATGTTTTCTACAATTGTTTATACTTTTCTACAACAATTGCAATGACTATAACATATTTTAAAAAGTTTTCTAATAATAGTTATAAAACTTTCTACAAAGATTTTACAATGAAAACTATTGACAATAGCAGCTTTCAGAAGTTTTCTACAAATATTTTGAGCTTACTATGACTATTAGTTTTATATATTCTAATTAATTTATTTTTATAGTAAATTGTCCGAGAAAGACTCGCGATAAGGAACGTGGCGTGAATGAGTTGCGAAGCCACTCCCGCTCACGCAAGCGAGTCTTTTGAGTGGCGTATTAGACAGCACTCTGCCGAGAAAAACAGTCCAGTGAACTGTTTTTCGAGAGGGAAGCGCGCGACTCGCGATTCAGCGGGGCGGAAGTGGCGAAGAACTGCTTTATTAATAGACAACCAGGAAAAAATAATTAGGCAGAGTTTCTTTTTAAATCTTGTTTATAATTTCATCAGTAATTTTAAATTCATTAACCATGTTGGCAAGCTCAGGTGAAGGGATATTTTTATTTGGAATATTTAGTTGAATATCTGTTGGTATAAAACGGGCATAATCCATATGATAAACTTTTCCGTCTGTATCTATAAGCCGGAATGCTAAAGCTTTATGAAATCTCCCTAAAGTTTTTAAATCATTGATAACAAGCGGAGTTGTTTCAGAATGATTTTGCATAGGTGCTTTTATACCAAATTCACTCATAAATTTTTTCATACGTCCTGAGGAATTTAACATTGTATCAATGACAGTCAAATGTTTTGTTAAAGCATTAATTTTATTATCTAAATCATTTTGAGTTTTTACATATTTTCGTTCGCCGTTCAAATCTCTTGACATTAAATCGGTCGTTTTATTTAAGACATCTTCCATAAGTTCTATATAAGCTTCGTGGTTAAAATATTTTGCATTTTTTGCATTTGGTCCGAAGCTTCTTGCTAATATTTTAAATTTTGGATTTTCTAAAAGCGGGCTAAAAGTAAACAGAGTATTTGCCATATTATCTGTAAATCTGTTTCTTAATCTTTGCGCTTTTTCAACATCTCCTGCTTTTCGCGCTCTCACAGATGCAATATATGAGGCGTTAAATGTATTGAACGAAATATTAAATGCCATTAATTTGTCCATATTTTCAGGTTGTGAAAAATATTGTGCATATTTTTCAGCTCTTTCCTGTAATCTTTTGTTATTTACATTCCATCCGGATGAGTCAAATACTGTTTTTCTGCCGGTTGAGTTATATAATTCTGTTGCAAGGTCGGTAAAATCATAGATTTTTCCCTTTTTGTCTTTTATTGCAAGATCCATACAATCAGAATCATAGAAAAGTTCTGTTGTTCTGTATATAGGATCATCTTTGACTATAGGCAGTTTTTCGCCATATATATCAAGTCCGTAAAGCCTTTCTCTCAGAGTTTTAAACCCTCTAGTTATTGTTGTAAAATCTTCCCAGGACATTTCTCTTTTTTGAGGTTTAGCATCGGCATAGCAATATCCGCACATATTCTTGCAACCCCTTTTAACCGCGATAACATGCAGGTTTTCACTCGTATATTGTATATCTTTAATTGACATATTTTTGAAAGCTTTTATGCCGTATTGAATACCCTCAAGATTTTGCATATTATATTTTCTAATAATAAAGTTTTCTGTGCCTTCATTTTGAAGGACAAAATTATATAAACCTTTCGCATACTTTTTGGCTTCTGAATACTTTTTTAAATCCCTGATAAACTTTATCGGATTAGCACCAAAATTTATTTGTACAGCTGCGTCTGATGAATATTGTCTTATAGGAATAGTATTCAATTTTGTATGATTGATATTATAATGATAATTATTTCTTACCGGTGAAATTCTCATATTCAGCAAAAAACCGTAAAAAATTTTTTTGCCGGATACTTAAAGAAATATTGCGCTTTCTTAATAATATCAATACTTTTCTTGTAATTTGCATATAGTTTGTAATATAATTTAATCAGGAATATAAGGAGTCAGAGGTATGAAGTTTGTTATTAAAAAAGAAGATTTATATAACGGTATTAAAATAGTAGAAAGAGCAACCAGCGTCAAAGCTATTCAACCTGTTCTTTTGAATATTTACATTGAAACCGTCGGGTCAAATTCTATCAAATTAGTTGCAACTGATTTAGATATGACAGTAGTTACAACAGTTGATGCTCAGGTTGAAGAAGAAGGCAAAATAACACTTCCTTCCAAAACTCTTAACGAAATAGTTTCAAAATTAAATGACAACCTCGTTACCTTTGAAATGAAAAACGGCGAAACTTCCGTTAACATTACCTGCAAAAAAACCAAATTTGATATTATCGGGATTTCTGCAGATGAGTTCCCGAAAGAATGTTCAAACGTAGAAGTTGATGAAGCTAATTGTTTTGAAATCCCTGTAAAAGTTTTGACAAAAGCTGTAAGACAGGCAGGCTTTGCAGCTGCTGCTTATGAAAACAGCAACCTTTTATCAGGTATTGTATTCAGTCTTTCCGAAAACCTTCTGGAAGTTGCGTCCACTGACGGCAACAGACTTGCAAGAGTCAGAGAACATATTGAAAACGATAAAACAAGCTTACTCATTATTCCGGCAAGAACTATTAATGAATTTGCAAAAATGTGCTCTTTTATTGATGAAGATAATATTAATATTTACGCTGAAACAAACAGAATTGTTTTCAAATCAGAAAGAACAACAACAATCTCAAGACTTTTAGAAGGCCAATTCCCTCAATATAACAAACTTATTCCTAATGAAAGCCCGAAAGAAGCTATTGTTAATGTTTCACAAATGATTTCTGCACTCGACCGTGTTTCTGTCATGGTTAACGAAAAAACAAGTATCGCTAAATTTGAATTCAACGAAAATAACCTGACACTTAGCGCGGATACTCCGGATTCAGGTAAATCAGAAGAAAATATTGATATTGACTATACTTCTGAACCGCTTACAATTGCTTTTAACTATAAATATATGCTTGAAGCTTTGAAAAATATTGACAGCGATGAAGTTAAAATCGGCTTGAATACAAGCCTTTCAGCAACAGTATTAAGACCGAACAGCGATGAAGATTTTGTTTGTCTGGTAATGCCTGTACAAATAAGATAAGTTGAATCGGCAGACTACAAATTGCGTGCTATCATGTTGTAAAAGTGAAAGGTTAGTATGACTAAAGCAACGGATTATTTTATGAACGGTTACTCTTGCGCTGAAAGTGTCCTGCAGGTTGCAATTGATAAAGGTTTGTGCCCTGCTGAATTGCTGCCGTGCGCTACGGCTTTTTCAGGTGGAATGGGAAGCGGCTGCGTGTGCGGTGCGCTCGCTGCTTTACAAATTATTGCCGGCTGGAATTTTGGCAGAAATAATTCTAAAGGTAATGAAGTTATAGCAAGAGCGAAAGCAAAGGAACTTGTTGAAGAATTCAAAGCCCGTAATCAGTTTACCTGCTGTAAAATTTTATCACGCGGATTTGAGGGGCTGGAGCGCAAAAAACATTGCTGTAAAATGGTTTCTGACGCAGAAGAAATGTTAGAACTTCTGGCAGGTGTCCATGTTTAACGTAATTGCGGTATTTTTAGGCGGCGGACTGGGGTCTGTTTTGAGATACTTAACAAACCTTGTTTGCCCGTTTCCGACTGTAGTTGTAAATATTACAGGCAGTTTTATTATTGGATTTTTTTACGTATTCTTTATGGATAAAGCAGATATTTCGCAGTCTTTTAAATTAACTATAACTGTCGGAATTTGCGGAGGTTTGACAACATTCAGTACTTTTTCTCTTGAGCTTTTCAAAATGATTGAAAAAGGCGGATATGTCCAATCTTTAGGTTATATTATTTTAAGTGTTTTAATCTGTTTGCTATCAACAGGAATAGGAGCTTACCTTGCCAAGAATATTTGAGTTTGATAAATTGAATTTTTTGACAGCCGGCATGCCAAGGGCTACAAAAGGCAGTTATAAAGAAGCTTTTGATATTATAAAATCAATGGAACTCGACGGGATGGAAATAGAGTTTGTCCACGGGGTTAAAATGAGTGACGCCACACGTGCGCTTGTAAAAGAAATTCGTGAGAATGAAAACTTTATCCTTACAGCGCATTGCCCGTTTTACATAAACCTTAACGCTCAGGAAGAAGAAAAGGTTTTGGCAAGTGTGAATAGAGTTATAGAAACGGCAAGGGCTGCGCAGGATGTCGGGGCTTTTAGTATAACTTATCACGCGGCGTATTATATGGGCGGTGATAAAGAAACTGTATATGCTCAGGTTAAAAAATGCAATGATTTGATTAATACAGCGCTTGCAAATGAAGGGATAGAAGTCTGGGTTCGTCCGGAAACAACAGGTAAAGCTACCCAGTGGGGAGATTTGGACGAAGTTATCAGGCTTTCAAAAGAGTTTGATATGGTTCTGCCGTGCATAGATTTTTCGCATCTTCATGCCAGAAGTGCCGGTGAGTATAATACTTACGATGAATTTTCAATGATTTTTGAAAAAATTGGAAATGAGCTTGGCGAAAAAGCATTGAAAGCTTTTCACGGACACCTTGCAGGTATTCAATACACAGCCAAAGGCGAACGCTGCCATTTAAACCTTGAAGAATCAGATATGAATTACAAAGATTTGCTTCGCGCCTTCAAAGCTTTTGACGTCCGCGGCGCCCTGACCTGCGAAAGCCCGAATATTGAAATAGATACCAAAATTTTGAAAGAATATTTTTATAGTTTATAAATAAAGCAGTTCTCCGCCACTTCCGCCCCGCTGAACCGCGGGTCGCGCGTTTCCCTCTCGAAAAACAGTTCACTGGACTGTTTTTCTCGGCAGAGTGCTGTCTACCTCTCGCGAAACAATTCACTGGATTGTTTCGCTCGGCAGAGTGCCACTCAAAAGTTTCGCTTGAGTGAGCGGGAGTTGCTACGCAACTCATTCTCGCTCACGTTCCTTATCGCGAAACTTTCTCGGACAATTATCTGTTTTTCTTATTTTTCTTGTTATTTAGTTTTGTAAGAGAAGTTTTAATATAATTTATAGTATCTATATAAAAATCTATTTCGTCATCAGATAGGCTGTAAATAAGCTTTTCTAAATTTTCTCTTTTTGGTCTGTAGTTGTTTTCTGAATTAATACCAAATTCTTTTATATCAATTTTTAAGGCGTCTATAATTTTTAAAAAAGAGATTAAAGATGGCAGATTAGTGTAATTTTCTATTTTACAAATCTGTTTTTCACCGACCCCTATTTTTTCGGCAAGTTCAATTTGTGTTAATCCTGCAATTTTTCTGTATTCCCGTATTTTATCAGCTATGAACTTTTTGTCGGTAAATACACTCATAATTAAGCTCCTTAATTACATATAGACTAGCGTTTAATTTGTTTAACTTTAACCACTTAATCGGTACTTTTTAATTAAATATACCGAATTAGTTAATAAAAATTTACATTGACACCGAATTTCTTTTAATTTTCCTCTCTGCGTATATAATAAATATTATATTATGTGGTACTTTTTATAAAAAAGTACTTAATAGGATAAGGAAAGCTTGGTATGGAAAATTTTGAAATATATTCATTTGATGTATTTGAAACACTGGTAACACGAAGAACTGCGACTCCACGCGGAATATTTGTTTTAATGGAAGAGAGTTTAAAACGGGATGAGAAGTTTAGTTTTTTGCCGGAGTACGTTCGGGATAACTTTTATAATTTAAGAATTTCAATAGAAAAGTTTTTGTATAGGTTTAATAAAAGTAATACGGGTAATTTAGAAATAACCCTTGATGAGATTTATTCACAGTTTGCACTTAATTACGGAATAACAGATGAGGGTGCCGGACTTTTAAAAGAATTGGAAATTGAAACAGAGTATGATAATGCGCTGCCTATTAGTGAAAATATTGATTTGATAAAGGATTTATTGAATAGGGGTAAAAAAGTTATTTTAATTTCTGATATGTATCTATCAGGAGAAGTTATAAGAAAAATTCTTGCTAAGTTTGATATAGTATTCAAATATTTGAAAATATTTTCTTCTACAGATGTTAAAAGAAGGAAAAGTACATCAGAGATTTATAAATATCTTAAGAAAGAAGAAAATATAAGTGATTATAAAAAATGGCTGCATACGGGAGATAATGTTAAATCAGATATAGAACAGGCACAAAAACTGGGAATACAGACAAAGTTATTTGAATATCCGCAGTTGGAGCCTTACGAAAAGAAACTTATAGAAAAATATGAGAATGATAAATATATTCAACTTTCTATCGGCAGTTCGCGCAATGCCAGAATTTTAAACAAAAGTTTGGAATATAAATTAGGTTGTTCACTGTCTGCCCCTGTTATTATGCCGTATTTGTTATGGCTGTTTAAATCGTGCCTGAAACAGGGAATAAAAAGATTATATTTTATTGCCCGTGACGGATATTTACTGAAAGAGGCTTTTGACTTAATAGTAAAAAAATATGATGCTGATATAGAAACACATTATGTTTACGGTTCCAGAATAGTTTGGCAGATGCCTTCTTTAACTTTTACGTTCAACAGAAACATTGAATCAATAATATGGCAATATGGATTTAATATTGACAATATGAGCAAAATTCTTGATATTGATAAAGATACATTGCTCAAATATATTCCGGAATCTTTCAGAAACAGAATCCTTAACTTTAAGGATAGAACCAGGGTTGCAAAATTGCTTTGCAGTAATAAAGACTTTGTAAGTTATGTTAAAAATAAAAATCGCGCTGCAGGTGAAAGGGCCTTAGGCTATTTAAAACAAGAAATAGATGTGAGCGATGATAACTTTGCATTTGTGGATTTAGGCGGTTCCGGAATTACACAGAGCTGCGTTGCTTCAATAATGTCAAATTTTTATAATAAAAATATCAAGTCTTTTTACTTTAGAAACGGGTTTAATAAGAAAGATTTGGCAGGTTTAGAAAGCCGGTATTTTTTGTTTAAACTGGAACCTTGCGCATTTATTGAAGTGCTTTACAGAGCTCCTCACGGTCAAACAAAAGATTACATTTATGATACGGAAATTAAAAAATTTAAACCTGTTTTGGAAGAAAGCAGCTGTAATAAGATAAGTTATAATGAGTTTTTATCGGGTGTAAATGAATTTACAAAGAATTACCTTGAATTGTGGGATGGTTCTATAAGTAATAATCTTACTTATTTATATATGGATTATCTGGAAAATGATATAGATATAGAAACATTAGATTTTCTTGGGGATATAAAATTTTCATTTATAGGAAGCGAAACTTCCGCGATAGCACCGCGGGTAGGTCTTTTAAAAGCAGTTGCTTATTTATTTGGTGCTGAATTAAATACTTGTATTTACAAATGGTCTTATCAAAGATCCGGAAAGCTGGTAAGGTTGTTATTACGTTTTAGAAAAAAGTTGTGGAGAAAGGTTTAATGAAAATTTTAAGAAAAATTTTTTCTGTTTATAACGAGTCACATCACAAAGTTGTTTGTATTTTAGGTTTAAAGATTAAGTTTTGGAATATGAAAAATCTTTTTGCGGATGTAAAAAACGTGATTTATAAACAACCTCATATAAATAGGAAGTTAATTACAACAGCATTTTTACATCAAAAAACTTTTGCCGGATACCGTGGTTTGCACTTTGGAAAAGATATAATTTTATTCGGTGCAGGACCTACTTTGGAATATTTTGAGCCGGGGGGGGGGGGGACTCTCAATGTTGCTGTTAATAGAGCGTTTCTTTTTGATAAAGTTCACATGGACTATATTTTCAGCATAGATAGCCGCGGTATGAAGGATTTTTATGAGGAGCTTATAAACTATCCGGCTGACAGTTCAAAAAAAACAGTAAAATTTTTAGGTGATCAGAATTTAGGCGCAGGACTGCAAATTCCGGAAGATGTAATCCATAGGGCAAACGGCTTAAGATACAAAACAACTGCGGGCATTTTGCCAAATAGATTTACCTATGACATAGAAACAGAACCTCTGGGCAATTTTTGCACTGTGTCTTTGCAGGCAATGCAGTTTATACTATATACAAATCCTAAAAGAATATTTTTAGCCGGCATTGATTGTAATGTTGCAACAGGCGGACATTTTTGCGGCACAGAATACGATTTTTCCAGAAATAAAGAGATTGCAAAACACGACAGACTTTCTGTTGATTACTGGAAACAGTTAAAAAGATTTGCTGAAACATATTATCCAAATACGGAAATAATATCCATAAATCCCGTTGGTTTAAGGGGGATATTTAAAGACGTTTATACACACAGTTTTGTGGAGGCTCATCCGGATATATTTGAAAATGGCGTAGAAATAGAATATCTAAACTAAATTTTGTTATTTTGCACTGTAAAAAAGTTTTCCGTCTTTATCTATGCTGTTTTTCATACCTTGGTGTTCAAGGGTTTTATAATCTGTGACGTCAAACATATACGGTGTTGAAAGCTCGTCCAGTTCGGATAAAATTCTTGCGACATTTTCGTGTTTATCTGTCCAAATTGCAAAGTCAATATCAGAGCCGTTGTGATAAGTGCCTTTTGCCCGTGAGCCATATATTACAACTTTCTCTATCTCAGGCTTTTGTTTGAAATAGTTCAGTAATTCGTCAATAGTTCTTTCCGGCAGTCCAAAATTATCCATTGATACCTGCCAGCCAATTAGAAAATTTTAGTAATTCTTCATAATAAGTTGAGCTGATTTTTTTAAGAATAAGATTTATTTTATCCATTTTGTATTCGTGTGAAGTAGCATTTCTTGCGTCAAGCATATCAATCCAAATTTGTCCGTTTTCAATAACGTTTTTGTTAAATGCTTCTTTTATAACTTCTTTAGGCATATAAACTAAAATTCCGTTTTCCGCCAGATAATCTTTAAGAACTTTCCAGGATAATTCAAAACAGACTTCATAAGCTTGAACAAGAGCCATGTGCATTAATATATTTTCTTTCTCCTGATTATACGCCTTGACTGCGTTGTTAAAAATTTCAAATGCCCTGTTAAAGTTTTCAATTCTTTCTTCTAATCTGCTCATAAATGAATATTAGCATATTTAGTAATAAATGTAAAATATAATAACAACCGCTTGCACAAAAAAAATTATCATGTACGATAATAGAAGCCGAAGATTATATGGCTTTGGTATGCCATAAGTTTTTCGATGAGATACTTCCCCCGGTCCGTAAATTGACGTACCCCGGGTAAAACAAAAAAAGGAGAAGAAAATGCCAAAAATGAAAACTCACAAATCTGCTGCAAAACGCTACAAAGTTACTGCAACAGGTAAAATCACAAGAAGACAAGCAGGTATCGGACACTTGCTCCAACACAAATCCGAATCTAGAAAACGTAAGATTTTCAAAGTTGTATCAATTTCTGATACACACAGAAAATTAATTTCAAAAGAGTTACCTTACAAAAAGTATTCAAGATAGGAGTGTGAATAATGAGAGTAAAACGTGGAAATGTCGGATGCAAAAGACATAAAAAGATACTTAAACTTGCAAAAGGTTTTATAGGTGCAAGAAGCAGAATATTTAAAGTTGCTAACATTGCTGTAATGAAAGCGTTGAAATATGCTTACAGAGATAGACGTACTACAAAACGTAATATGCGCCGTCTTTGGATTATCAGAATTAACGCAGCTGTAAGAGAACGCGGAATGAGCTATTCCCGTTTTGTTAATGCTTGCAAAAAAGCTAACGTTGTTGTTAACAGAAAAATGCTTGCTGATTTAGCTGTTAATGATAAAGAAGCTTTTCAGGTATTATTTGACACAGTTTCAGCAGCGAAATAAGCAGCACAATTTATAAAACTGTAAGAAAGGCTCCGGCAATCGTCGGGGTCTTTTTGTTACAAATCTTTACAACCATGGCAATAATTTTATGGAAAATAACTTTATATATATGTAAAAGGTTATTTTGTAAAAAGCAGTAGCCGTCTGCCTGCAACTATGGTTTGCTGACCGGTGGCTAAACTGTATAAAAATTGTAAGGTTGGTAGAAAATGATTGGTGAATTGTATACACCCCCAATGTACAGAGATTTGATGTCGTCAGGCATGCCTATGTTTGAATTTGACCCGTCAGTATTGGGTATGGGTTCAATGTACGGCGGTCTTGGAATGGCTCCGTTTTACAACACCAATTATCTTGGCGGTGTAACTTTGAAACCAAACCTTAAACAGGATACAGTTAATCTTTTAAAGTCCCGTGAAAAGAGCGCGGAAAACAGTCTGCTGAATTTCGGTAAAGTTGCGCTTGGCGTAATCGGTTTAGGTATGCTTGCAGGATTTTTAAAAGGTAAAAAATTACCGTGGTACACAAGGGCAAAAAATAGTATTACAGATGGATTTAGCAGGATTAAAAACCATGCACCTTCAGGTACTGCCGGTACTAAAAAATGGTATAATCCTATAAGCTGGTTTAGAAAAGCTCCTACGCCGTAATTTTTATGCTATAATTCTCTTGTCTAAAGATAAGGGGGTTAATTATGGCAAAAGATTGCAGTTTTGATATTGTGTCCGAGTTTGATAAACAGGAGCTTGTTAACGCGGTTGATCAGGTTAAAAGAGATGTTGCGTCACGTTTTGACTTAAAGGATTCGGGCTCAGAAGTTGAGCTGGACGGTGATAAAGAAATAACAATTACCACGACTGATGATATGAAGTTACGCAATATTTACGATATATTGCAATCTAAGATGTGCAAAAGAGGTTTAAATATCAGAATTTTGGATCCTCAGCCTGTTGAAAATGCTCTTGGCGGTAAGTTAAGGCAGGTTTATAAACTCAAAAAAGGTTTGACTCAAGAGCTTGCCAAAAAGATTGTTGCTGATATTAAAGATATGAAGATTAAAGTTCAGGCATCAATTCAGGGAGATCAGGTAAGAGTTTCGGGCAAAGACAAGGACGATTTGCAGTCTGTAATCAAGGCTTTGCGCGCTAAAGAAGATAAGTACGATTATCCGTTGCAATTTACAAATTACAGATAAAAAACGGAGGCAAAGGCCTCCGTTTTTATATATTTATAAGATAATGCGTTGCCCTTGCCTCGCCGTGTTTACTCAAGATACCCTTGTTTATGAGATCTGTAATATCTCTTGTTGCGGTATCCTGCGAACAATTACACATTTTCGCCCACTTTGTTGTTGTAAGTTTACCTTCAAAATCCTCCAGAATTTTGTTTAATATTTTTATCTGACGCTCATTCAGAGGTGTAAGGGCGTGTTTTTTCCAGAATTCCGCTCTTGCAAGAACACTTTTTAGAAGTATGTCTGAATTTTTTATAGCAAGGATGAGGTTTTCAAGAAACCACTTGAGCCAGCAGGTTATGTCAACAGAATCCTTCTGTGTCAACTGTAAAATTTCGTAGTATGAATTTCTTACTTTTTTTATCTGCGCGGACATAGAGTAGAAGCGGTTGGAAGAATTTTCACTGCGTGCCAGAAGCATATCCGTTAAGGCGCGCGCAATTCTGCCGTTGCCGTCTTCAAACGGGTGGATTATGACAAACCATAAATGAACGATTGCGGCTTTTATTATTAGGTCAGTATCCTCTGTATCGTTGTTGATGTATTCAATCAGCCGGTTCATTTCTTTTGTTATAGTGTCGGCGGGCGGAGCTTCATAGTGAACTTTTTCATGGCCGATTGCACCTGAAACCACCTGCATAGGGCCGTTGGCGTCATCTCTGTATGCGCCGGTTTTAATTTTGTAAAGCCCGTTATAACCGCCCGGAAACATTGCAGCTTGCCAGCCAAAAAGTCTTTCTTCACTCATTTCTCTGTCGAAATTTTGTGTTGCATCAAGCATCATTTCAACGATGCCTTCAACATTGCGCTCGATTGTCACATCACCTGCGGTGTCTATCCCGAGCCGCCTGCCGATTGAGGAGCGAACCTGATTGATATCTAAACTTAAACCTTCAATTTCGTTTGATTTTACAATATCTTCCGTAAGGGTGCTGAGTAGTGCCCTGCGATTGTGTTCAAACCCTAATCCCTCAATTTTTCCAAGCAAAAGCCCTTCTTGCAGCTTCACCTGTGTAAGAAGTTTCAGAATTGTTTCCTTATCATACGTGAAATCAGGGAAATTTTTATTTTGCCAGATATATTTTTTCATCCTGTGTATATTATAACAAAATGTGCGGAGATTTTCAAGAGTATCTCCGCAAAATATGCGGAGATATGCGACATTTATCTCCGCAAAAATCATTCAAACCCTTTATTTATACCTTTAGTATCAAAAAGATACTATGCCGGAATGGTCAAATTACTGATTATGCGGGGCTTTTGAGGTGATTTAGAGCTTTTTTGCTTAAGCTGAACTCTGTCGAAAAAACAGTCCGGTGAGCTGTTTTTTGAGAGGGATACGCGAGGCCTCACTTTATCGGGAGCGGCATGTGGCGGAGTACTGCTTTGAGTGCGTTTGCACGGTGCGAAATCCTGTTTTTTTGCAGGTCAGACATTTGTGCAAGCGTTATTTTTTCGGGGTTTTCTTCATCGGCAATAAATACGGGGTCAAAACCAAAACCGTTGGTGCCGGCGCGTTTTAGGGCGATTTCTCCGTGGCATTCGCCTTTTTCCTGATAAAGTATTTCACCGTTTTCATCCAGAAGTGTCATTGCGCAGACAAATTTTGCGCGGCGGTTGGTTTTGCCCTCCATTTCGGCAAGAAGTTTTTCTATTTTTTCATCCTGTCCGGCCGCGTAGCGTGCAGAGTGCAAGCCGGGTCTGCCGTCAAGTGCTTCAACGCAAAGTCCAGAGTCGTCCGCAAGTGTCATCATGCCGGTAAGACGGTTTGCTTCGCGGGCTTTTATGAGTGAATTTTCTTCAAAAGTTGAGCCGTTTTCATCAGGGTCAAAGGGTTTTGGCGGGGTTGAAAACTCAATAAAATCCGCGCTGCCTGTGACAAATTCGGTTATTTCTCTTAATTCTTCAAGCTTATGAGCATTTCCTGTTGCAAAAACTATTTTCATATTACCTTCCGTATCTTCGTTGTCTGTGTTCAAATTCCATAATGGCGTCAGCCAGTTCTTCTTTTCCAAATTCCGGCCAGAACTTTGACAGGATAAGTATTTCAGAATAAGCAATCTGCCACAGAAGGTAGTTGGAAATTCTTAATTCTCCGCCGGTTCTGATGAGTAAATCCGGATCCGGAATATTTGAAGTGTAAAGGTTTTGGCTGATTAAATCCTCTGTTACTTCATCTGATTTGACGCCGCTTGCTATAATATTTTTTACGGCGCGGGTAATTTCAGCGCGCGAACCGTAGTTGAACGCGATTTGAAGATGAACTCCGGTGTTATTTCGGGTTACTTCAACAGCGTGGCGCAGAATTTCCTGCAATTTTGCGCTTAATTTCGTTGTGTCGCCGATAAAACTTATTACAACATTGTTTTCGTGCATTTCAGCCAGCTGGTTTTTGAGTGTTTCACCGAGTAAATTCATCAGAAATTCAACTTCTTCCGGCTTGCGATTCCAGTTTTCAGTTGAAAACGCATAAACCGTCAGGTATTTTATACCGAAATCGTCGCAGGCGCGCATTGTTGCTTTCAGTGCATCAACGCCTTTTTTGTGACCGATCATAGACGGTAAATTCTTCTCTTTTGCCCAACGGCGGTTGCCGTCCATAATTATTGCTATGTGTTTTAAACCGGTGGTTTTGACTTTATCTTTTATCTTTTCAACTTCCAGCATTAAATTATACCAAATGTTTTTCAATATTTGCGATTATTGTAGATTTTGGCACAAAACCCACCATTCTTTCAAGCGCTTTGCCGTCTTTGAAGATCAATACACTCGGCAGCCCGCTTATTGAATAGTCTTTTGCAACCTTCATATTATCATCAGTGTTAATTTTTACGAACTTAATTTTGTCGCCGAATTCGTTTGCAACTTCATCCAGAAGAGGTGAAAGCTTTCTGCACGGAGCACACCAGCTTGCCCAGAAGTCAACCATTACAGGCACATTGGAATTTAAAACCTCATCTTCAAAAGTTAAATCACTTATATCAATAGCTTTTGCCATAATATCTCTCCTTTTACTTTCGTATATTTTAGCATAAATTTTATTTTTGTGCTATCATTGTGGGGGAAACCAACAGGATATAAATATGGCAAGAAAAAAAGTAATCGAGATTGTTTTAGATACCGAAACTACGGGATTAGATTTCACAAGAGAGAGATTGGTTGAGTTCGCAGCTGTAAGGCTTGAAAACGGAAAGATTAAGGATTCGTTTCAGACATTGATTAACCCTGAACAGCATATTAGAAAATCAAGTATTGCAATACACGGGATTACACAGGAAATGGTTGCCGATGCACCGACAGAAGCGGAGGCGATGCCGAAAATTATTGAATTTATTGAAGATTATCCGATAGTTGCGCACAACGCTATTTTTGACTATTCGTTCCTGAATGAGGCTTCCAAACGTGTTTTCGGAAAGGAAATTGAAAATGCCCGCGTTGATTCGCAGCAAATGTTCAGAGAAGTTTTTCCTGATCTGGAATCCCACGGACTTGACGCTTTAAGTAAAAGATTTTCGGTGGAACTTGTTAACCACCATCGCGCAATGGCTGATACAATGGCTCTGGCGCTTGCTTACCCTAAATTGAAAAAACTTTTTAACCAGAAATTCAACTGGGAGGTTAAACAGCTTGAAAATGTTGAATATCTTTTTGAAAGATTTCTGCGTATACAAAATACAGTTACAACCTTGCAGTCTGAATTGCAGGATTTGAAGTCTGTTTTCAAAATTTATTTCGAAAACGGCGGAACACCGATTGTTTCGCAGACCGGCGAAACCCTGACTTATACTTCTAAGCAATCCTTCGGTTATGATTTTGATAAAGTGAAAGATGTTCTTATTGAAGTCGGGGCGTTAGGCAAAGCTATCAAATTAAACAACGGGTTTCTGGACAGGCTTGCAAACGGCCACGGGCTGACTGATGAACAAAAAGATATTCTGTGCAGTGCAAGATTTGAAGTGTCTGAAAATAGAAATATACAAGTTATAAAGGCAAATAATTATGGCAAATAAATTTTTTGATTTTTTTAAAGAACCGCCGTCCCTTCCGGTTATTGAGGACAGCGCAAAAGTTGACAAAATGTATGCACACTGGCGTTTAAGAATTTTTTACGCTTGTTTTATAGGTTACACTGTTTTTTATCTGTGTAAGAAAAATATTGCGGTTGCCCTGCCTGGGTTGAGTGAAGAATTTAACTTTACAAATACCGAACTCGGTTTGTTGGGAAGTTCTCTTTATTTAACTTACGGTATCGGAAAGTTTGTAAACGGAGTTCTGGCTGACGGCTCGGATGTTAGAAAGTTCCTGCCTACAGCACTTATTATGACCGCAATTGCAAATATCTGCTTTGCACTGTCGGCAGTATTTATCACTCCGGGTGAATTTACCTTCTTCGGACTCCCGACAAATACTATCCTTTTATGGTTGTTCGTATTTTTCTGGGGTGCAAGCGGTTGGTTCCAGTCAGCAGGGTTTCCGGCTGTTGCGAAAAGCTTGACCTACTGGTATTCAAATTCCGAACGCGGAACTAAATGGTCGCTCTGGTCTTGCTCTCACCAGATGGGAACTTTCTTAAGCGTTATAATCTGCGGCTATCTGGCAGCTCACTTCGGCTGGAGAATGGCATTCTTTGTTCCGGGTACTTTTGCAATCCTTGTCGCTGTATGGCTTTACAACAGACTAAGAGATAAACCGCAGTCGCTCGGGCTTCCTGATATTGAATCTTACAGAGAAGAAAAAACCGTTAAAAAAGATGCAGGCTGTGAAGTTGATAACAGAACTTATTTAGAAGTTTTTAAAGAAAACATTCTTTTCAACAAAACAATCTGGCTGCTTGCTATCGCTTACGTTTTTGTTTACGTAATCAGATTTGGCGCAGAGGACTGGATGATTAAATATTTGAGCGAGGCAAAAGCTAACAGTATTGAACTCGCATCATTAAAATTAAGCTCTTTGCCGCTTGTCGGTATTGCAGGAACCGTTTGTGCGGGCGTTATTTCTGATAAAGTTTTTAAAGGTAAACGCGCACCGGTTAACCTGATTTACTTAATCGGCGTTGTAGTTTGTCTTGTGTTGTTAAAATTCAATACAATCAGCGCACTTGACTTTGTGCTAATCGGACTTTTAGGTGCATTCACTTACGGCCCTCAAATGATGATTGGCGGGCTTTGCGCGGTAGAAAGCAGCTCTAAAAAAGTTGCATCAGCTGCAACCGGCTTTACCGGAACCTTCGGCTACGTTGGCGCTGTGCTTTCAGCTACCGGTACCGGATTTATGGTTGACCACTTCGGCTGGAACGGCGCACTAACGTTCTGGATTGCCTCTGCTGCAATTTGTATTATTATATGCGCAATGCTCTGGCAGAACGAAAAGAAATAGTTTAAAAGGGCGGGTTTTTAAACCCGCCCTTTTTATTGTCTGTGTGGCAAGCCTTGCTTTCCTGCCTCTGCTCGGCGCAAAAGCTCCTGACAGATTTTCAGCGGATGTTATCAACATCCGCAAAATCTGGAAACGTCGCTGATATTATGCTCGCCTGGACACTGAGTGTCACCCATAATTGGTTAATCGCTAAATGGTAACAAACCAACCTATTAAGGAACCGGCTTGACCGCCGGCGAGCATCGGCTTACGCGTCCGCCTCGCGTTAAACGGCACCGTTCGCACCCGCGCCCGAAAGCGTGGTTTCGTGCGTCGGTTGCTCAACTGTCCGCAAGGCAAAGCCTTGCTTCTTGCCTCTGCTCGGCGCAAAAGCTCCTGACAGATTTTCAGCGGATGTTATCAACATCCGCAAAATCTGGAAACGTCGCTGATATTATGCTCGCCTGGACACTGAGTGTCACCCATAATTGGTTAATCGCTAAATGGTAACAAACCAACCTATTAAGGAACCGGCTTGACCGCCGGCGAGCATCGGCTTACGCTTCCGCCTCACGTTAAACGGCACCGTTCGCCCCCGCGCCCGAAAGCGTGGTTTCGTGCGTCGGTTGCTCAACTGTCCGCAAGGCAAAGCCTTGCTTCCTGCCTCTGCTCGGCGGCAAAAAAAAACCTATCGGATGATAGGTTCAATTGGAATCTTGTTTAATTCCTCATGTGTGTAGAAGGTTAGTGTGTAGTAGGTAGTGTGTGTTAGTTGTATATCTCGTGTTAATTTAATGCTTGTTATCGTTTGACTTATGTCTTACATATCTATAAAGTATTTTTTGAGTATATAATTGCTATATACTTTTAATATTGTTACAAAACTTAATAGTTTGACTTTTTTTATTTGTGCTACACTGTAAGCAGTAAAAAGAAAGGCTTACCCCATGCAAATTAACAGTGTCGATAAGAATAATTTTGAAGGCAGTTTTATTAAAGCCAAACGTATGAAAGGTGCTGTCGCAAGACATTTTAACGAAGTTATTAAATATCCGCTTGACGGCACTACAAATGAACAGCTTCTTGCGCAAAAAACTTTTGATGTTTTTGTGACAAATACAGGTGCTAAAAGACCAAAAAGACCTTACCTTGCTTTTCAGTCAAATTTCAGATATTTAAATAACGATATTCAAAGCGAAAATTATGTTATTAAAGCAAATGCAAAAATAGAGGACGGCGTTGAAGATAATGCCCGCAAACTAAGAGAACATATTTTAAACGTTGACGCTCAAAAGAAACGTGAAAACGGCTTCAATACCAGAGGCGAACAGATTAAATCGTATTTCAAAATGGTATTCGGAATACGCTAATTTAGTGTTTTGGCGAGAATATAATGTTCATAGCTGAGCGCGTAATTGTAAAGTGCGTTCATTAAAACGCGCCCGCTTTCAGATTTACCGATTATCAGAAATTCATTGTATTTATTTTGTGCAAGCGTTATTTCTGAGTGGATAATCTTTTCCACGTTGGTCTTGGGGTTTTTGGACATAATAGAGCGAATCCAGTCCGATAAAATATTTACGGCCGTGGATTGATTATTTATGATTTCTTCGTTTTTTGTCTGAATATATTTTGAAAATTCGTTTAATATCATAGCTTTGGTGTGGTTGTTGCAAAACAGGTTATATCCGTAATGCCTGCCTCTTTTAGGGTTTTAATCATCTCGGCAAAGGTTGAACCTGTTGTACAGATGTCATCCAGTATTAATATTTTACCACAAGTGTGCGCGGAGGCGGGAAGCGCGGATTTGTCAACTTCAAATGCATTATGAAGATTTTCTGCGCGTTCGGCAGGGGTGAGCTTGTATTGCGGTCTTGTATTTTTCACGCGTTTTATAAGTTTTGTGTTCAAAATATTCCCCGAAAGCCTGCAAAATTCTTCGGCAACGAGTTCCATGTGGTTGTAGCGCCGTTTGGACTGGCGGTCTTTGTGAAGCGGTACCGGTACTACTTCAAAACCGGTTTCATCCGTAATATGCTGCCAGTATTCCCACATAAATTTTGCCTGATAAAAAGCTAAATCACGCTGGTTGTGGTATTTCAGACCGCGTATGAGTTTTTGAAGATTTTTTTCATACACTCCTGCAACATAAACACTCACGCCGTCAATTGCAAACCGTTTGCCGTAACTCAGAAACTCAAGACTGTCATAGCATTTGGAGCACATTTTAACGCTTTCGTCCGACCGGCGGCAAAAGTAACATTTCTTTTTATAAATCCAGTCGAGAAGTCCGATGAAAAAAGCTTTCATTATTAGCTCCTTATAAATGGTTGGCTCCGGTTGACCTAATCCATGCTAAAGATTTCTTTAATATCGTCCATGGTGAGTGATTTCGTGATGTTTCTGTCGACCGAAATTACGCTGTCAACAAGGTTACGCTTGAACATTTTGAGTTTTTGAATTTTCTCTTCAACCGTGTTTTTGGTGATAAGCCTATAGACAAAAACTTTTTTGGTTTGTCCGATACGGTAAGCACGGTCGGTTGCCTGATCTTCAACGGCAGGGTTCCACCACGGGTCGTAGTGGATTACGTAGTCGGCGCCTGTGAGGTTCAAACCTGTGCCGCCTGCTTTCAGGCTGACAAGGAATATTGGAATGTGCGGATTATTATTGAATTTCTCAACTGCAGCCTGACGGTCTTTTGTCTTACCGGTGAGATAAGAGTATGGTATTCCGGCTCTGTCAAGCCAATCTTTAATAATATCAAGCATTTCGACAAACTGGCTGAACAGCAGCACTCTGTGTTTTTCGGAAATAATTTCTTCCAGCATTGTTTTGAGTTTTTCAAATTTACCGGACGAGATAATGTTTTTAACGTTGTCTTTGTCGTAAAGCCGCGGGTGGCAGCAGATTTGACGTAAACGAAGCAAGGCAGAGAAGATTGAGAGTCTGCTTTTTTCGAGTCCGTTTTGTTCGATAGATTTGAAGAGTTCTTCTTTTGTGCTGTCCAGAACCTGTAAGTAAAAATCTCTTTGTTCGTCTGTAAGCTCGCAGTATGCAATGTTTTCGACTTTATCCGGAAGATCTTTTGCAACATCGCGTTTCATACGGCGCAGGATGAACGGATAAATTTGTAGTTTAAGCCGTTTTTCAACAACTTTGTCCGCGCGTTCCATAATCGGGTTAACGTAACGGTAGTTAAATTCGTGCATATCAAACAGAAAGCCCGGCATGAGAAAGTCAAATACGGACCAGAGTTCTTCCAGTTTGTTTTCAATCGGTGTACCTGAAAGCGCAAGTTTGTGTGAGGATTTAAGCTTTTTGACTGCCTGAGCGGTTTGTGAACCCGCGTTTTTGATATTTTGGGATTCATCAAGGACGATATAGCGGAAGTTATATTCTTTAAGCTTTTCAATATCGCGGCGTACGAGAGCGTAGCTTGTGATTACGATATCGAATTCAGGAATTTTTTTGAACAAGCCTTTACGCTCTGTTCCTGAAATTTTCAGGCAGGTAAGTTCCGGTGCAAATTTTTGGATTTCGTTTTCCCAGTTGAACACGACTGTTGTCGGGCATATAACGAGTGTCGGCATAGGACCATCAACATCTTTGGCCTTCTGGATAACGGTAAGTGCCTGAAGTGTTTTACCAAGCCCCATATCGTCGGCAAGAATTCCGTTAAGCCCGTATTTGTACATAAACCAGAGCCAGCCGAAGCCTTTTTGCTGGTATTCACGGAATTCGGCGTTAATTGCTTTTGGCAATTCTGTCGCATCTGTTGTCGAGAATGTTGACATTTGCGACCAGAAGGCTTCAAATTCTTTACTCAAAATTGTTTCTACATTGAGGTTTTTAAGCTCATTAATCAGCCCTGCGCGGTAGGTTTTTACGATAAATTTGTTTTCGTCGTTGCGGTAAACATCAAACGAGTTGAAAGCGCGCATCAGCCCGTAAATATCCTGTGCAGGAAATTCTACAAATCCCAGACTTCTGATACGGCTGTATTTTTCGCCGCCCTGAATTGTTTCGTAGATTTCGTCAAAGTTAATAATCTCATCTCCTGCGCGGCCGTAGAGGAAGATTTCAAAAGAATCCTTTGTTTCGTGGCTGAAATCAATATCCGCACAGAGTTTGAACGGATTATCCAGAAGTTTGAAGAAGCTCATATCGTCTTTTTCAATGAATTTCCAGCCTTCGCCCGCCTGTTTAATATGGTAGTTATAAAAATCAATCGCGTTCTCTTTTTCCAGTGCAAGGTTATTTGTCTGCATCGGAACAAAACGGCAGGCAAGCAGCATATTGTAGGCTTCCTGTTCGTGCTTGACATTGCGTTTAACCCAGTATACCAAATCTTCGTTAGGTTTTTTAACTGTGATATATGGAAGTTTTTCGCCTGTTGTTTTGGAATATGGCACCCGAACCCCGTCGTATTCAAATTCTAATGACGCTTTCAAGGACTGGTCATAGTCAATACCGAGGGTTACAATATTCAGCGGCGGACGCTCTTCAAGCATTAATTTGGAAATATTTTCCGCGATATCCACTTTCATAATCTGCTGGATTTCAGGCAAATCTTCGTGGATAAATTTCCCGCCTTCTGCGTCTTTGAGTTCTGTGAAAGAGGACTTAATAATATTTGACGGAAGCGATTGCATAGCAATGTTTGTCGGGAAAATAATGTTTTTATAGCGCCCCCATTTAAGGTGTTTTGAGAAATAACGAACCTCTTCAAACGGATAAATTTCGTCTTTGTCCGGTCTATGCCACTCAAGTGCCAGAAGTAAAGTCCCGCTCTGGCCTGCATTGACGGAAAGCTCCAGTTCCCATTCGTCGTCAACGAATTTCAAGCGTTCTTTTGTTTTTTCATCCAGAACCTCATCGGCTTTGGCAAGAAGCGAGAACATAGGACCAAATTTTGTAATAGGAATGTCATACCAGCCGGCTTTTTTATCCTGTCGCGCAGTGGTTAAAAGCTGCTGGAATATCGCGACCTCAACTTTCTGGGAATTATTTAACTCAAAATCAGGGTTCTGACGTTGCGTTTCGATAAGTGCGCGTAGAATACTTTCAATCTGACGTACGATTTTACCGGTTTCTCTTGAGCGGACAAGAACTGAAAAGAAATTAACTTTTCTTTTTGAATTAAAGTGGAAAATGTAACTACCGCTCGGTTCTTCGGTCAGGGCAGTGTTTTCGTCAGGGTAATCGGTTTCAATACCGTATTTTGTTTCCAGCCAGTCCTCGTAGGCGTGGTCGTTAATCGCTTTGATGGCAACCGCAACAGCATGTTTGCACCATTCATCTTTAAGCGGGCAGTTGCAGCGTGCTTCAACTTTGTTTTTCTTGAAAATAAGATCAGTGTTGTATGATGCCTGAAAATTACCTTTGACTTTTGCCATATAGAAGTTTTTTTCAGGATAAGATTCCAAAATCATATCCTTGGAATAAAGTTCATAGCCTCTGCGCCAGGCACCGGCACCTGCTTTTTCTTTTACCAGTTTAAAATTAAATTCTTCAACAGCCATATTTTATTTTAAAAATCCAATACTATAAGCTTCTACACCTTTTATGTCTTGCGCCCGCAAGTTAAACTGCCATATAGAATTAGTTTATTCTATAAACTCAGGGTTACCCACATTATGCCATAAGTGAAATAAAAAATCAAGTGGCAGGATAATAAAAAAGCCCGCCGGCGTAAATATAGCCGGCGGGCGGAATTTCAAAGGATGGAAAATTATCGTTTAACGCATAGAATACCCCAATTAGAAACTCCGGCGCTCGGATACCTGTATTCACCTATACTTTGAACAATTAACCAGTTGCTAATCCCGTTGTGCACAATTATTTTAGACGAAGAGTACCAGTGACCATTGGCAAAGGAATCTGCTATAAGATTTTGGTTAACAAAAAGAGATGCTAACTCGTCTTTAGTCGGAATTCTATATTCATCTCCCGCTTGATTAGTGCAGGCTGTTGGTGCTTCCTCCGGAGTAACTCCGCTAAATACGCTTCTAAATGGAACCGGTGCGACAACAACACTGTCAGTAGGATAAAGAATTGTCATAAATCCAATGTCTTTACCGACAGTGTTCGGACCTTTAGAGCCATTTAAATCGTAAATCATGTTTGCACAGATTTTAGGCTGTGAAAAGTAATAGTTTGTTTCTCCCATATTGGCAACACAGTTAGGATTGTAGAAAGTTAAAATACTTTCTCCGTTGCCGGTTTCAAACGCAGCTGCTTTTGTGTCAAGCATAGAATAGCTGCTGGCAGAATGGTAGCTATATGCACTGTAAGATACTGAAGTTATAAACGAATTTAATTCCGTCATAGTTTTTGGAATATCTTTGTTACGTCCTGCAAGAGTTGTGTAGGTAAGCGGTATTCCGCAGTCTTCAATATGCTCGTTGTCGCAAATGTTGTTAATTTTTAGGACTTTAGAAAGCCCGTCCGTAATAAAAACTTCCGCGGCGGTGTCAACGGCGTCGCTTGCGCCTGCCGAACTTTCTTCTTTTAACGTTCCATAACCGTTCAGAGAAGGCATTAAAGCTATTGCTTGTGACATGCGGGCATAAAGTGCTTTTCTTTGAGTATTCCATGTTCGCTCATTAATGTTACCCGTTAAACTCGGTAAAGTAATCGCCGCAACCACACCGATTATCGTGAGGGATAAGAGTATCTCGGCCATTGTGAAACCCGCGTGATGACAATGAACGGTAGACTCTTTCGTTGAATTCTTACTCGGGTTCAATTGTGGCTGTCGACTCAGTCGACCTTGCCCCCCCCCCCCTGGCCAGAATGCCCATACTACAAGGGTTTTCAGCTTCTAAATTTTTCATCATATTAATTCTATCCTTTCTTCCGGATATCAACCGGATTTAATAATGATACCGGCTCTATCGCCGGACTTTATTTTTATATTAATTATGACTTATTTTTTCTTGCTTGTCAATTGTTTTTATCTCTGTCGTTAACCCTTTCAGGGTGCGCGGAGTTTGAGAGTATTATTTCGTAATACTCATTTTTGTCAATGTTTACGCCCATAGTTTTTACATTGGCGTATTCACGCTTACGCTTTTTGTTCAACAGTTTTTTATAATCGCCTGACATATTTTATGCAATCCTTAAATTGTAACCTAGAGTTTTAAGGATTTTTGCCAGTGTATCAAGTCGTGGAACCCTTTTGCCTCTAAATATTTCATATAGCATTGTTCGGTCAATACCTGCTTTTTCACAGAAACTGGAAATACTGTCACGCGATTTTATTACTAATTCCAGAGAACGGAAAAAAGCGTTAAAATCACCGTCATTGATATATTGCGTAAGACTTTCGTTCATATATTCTTTTTGAAATTCTTCATCTTTTAATTGTTCTAAAACAAAGTCGTTAAAATCACTCATTTTTATATTCCTTTATATTTGTCAAATAAATTTTTGCTAATTCTATATCCTTTGCCTGTTTAGATTTGTCACCGGCGTTGAGTAGTAAAACAAGAGTTTCACCCTGTATTGTGTAGTAAATCCTGTAGCCTTTGCCAAGTGTAAATCTGAGTTCGTACAAATTTGCATCAATCTGTTTGTAGCCACCAAAATTATTGTCATAAATACGTTCTATTCGTTTAATAATTTTGACGCGCATAGATTTGTCTAATGATAACAGCCAATCTCTGACCGGTTCTCTGCCGTTTGGTAATTTATGAAATTTTATTTCTTTCATAATTATATTGTAGCGTTTTCACTACAGTGTGTCAACTCTACTTTGTTACGAAAATGTAACAATTTGTAAATTTTGTTATAGATGTAGTATATTTAGATGATGAAAGAGGCTGAAAAAGTGGCATAATAATAGTAGGAGAGCAAAAGCTGTACTCCAGCAATACCACGGGCTGTGCGCGGCCACTGTATAACACTCGATATTCTAAAGCCTACAATTTCATATTTTATATATCATACATAAAATAGAGAGGCAGAAAATGCAGACAAATTTACAATTTCAAAGTGACCTGGACAAACTGGTTGCTATTTTACCCCAAAAGGTTCGTAAACACCTGGATTATGAGAAAATGAGTGATGTCATCGAAATTGTGCTTGATATAGGCAGAATTCCGGAAATCCGGCATGCAAACGGCGAGATTGAATATATTGAGTGCGACTGCGTGGATGATGAGGACATTTTACATATTACCAGCCGTGTTCAGGAGTTTACCTCGGACAACAGATCCGGAATCCCCGGGACTTTGCACAGAATTAGCGCAATAAGGAACAGACAGGGTAAAGTTGTAGGGCTTACTTGCCGTATAGGTAGAGTTGTAACAGGAACCATTGCCTGCATTAAGGATTTTTGTACTTTAGGTAAAAGTATATTGTTCCTAGGACCTCCGGGGGTTGGTAAAACAACAAAATTAAGAGAAATTTCAAGGCTTGTTGCTGACGAATTGAAAAAACGTGTTATTGTTGTTGATACATCAAATGAAATTGCGGGTGACGGAGATACGCCGCACCCTGCTATCGGGCATGCGCGCAGAATGCAGGTTCGCCAGCCCGAATTTCAAAAGGATATAATGATTGAGGCGGTTGAAAATCACACACCGGAAGTTATCGTTGTCGATGAGATTGGTACCGAGGCCGAAGCACAAGCGGCCAGAACCATTGCTGAGCGTGGTGTTATGTTGATTGCAACCGCTCACGGTAATACTTTGGAAAACTTGATTAAAAACCCTACTCTCTCAGATTTGGTCGGAGGCATTCAATCCGTTACACTCGGTGATGATGAGGCGCGCAGACGTTCCTGTCAAAAAACCGTTCTTGAACGTGAAAAACAGCCAACCTTCGATATCGTTATCGAAATTCTTGACAGAAACACGCTTGCTGTCTACAAAAACACTGCAGAGGCCGTTGACTACATTCTGCGCGGCTGGCCGATAAGACCGGAAATCAGAAAGGTTGATAAAACTTATGAACCGGTTAAGGAAGAACCGGTTGCACCGAAAGAGGAATCTAAATCAATTATTGATGAGATAAACCGGCTTGAAAAAAAAGTTTTCCCTTCCCTTGAACGGCCTGTTGAAAAGCCGTCTGACAGTTTAAAATTCGGGTTTTCGCGCGAAAAATACGTTGAAGAGGTCAAAGGGCTGAAAAAAGTTTATCTCTATGCGGTTTCAAGAAGCATTGTAGAAAAAGTTATTGAACGCCTTAACCTCAACGTTGAACTTACACGCAACATTGAAGAAGCTGATATCGTTATCGCCCACAAAAACTTTGCAAAAGGCGGTGCGAAAATTTTGAGCATTGCCAACGATTTGCGAATAAGAACCTTCTTTATCAAAACCAATTCAATGCCGCAAATCCAGAAGGTTCTGAAAGACGCACTTGATATTGAAGCAACAGAGGCTTTGACAGGCTACTATGACGAGGCGGAACGGGCGTTGGAAGAAGCAAAGGCTGCCATAAATAAAATCCTTGAGGGCGCGGAAAATATAGAGCTTTCCCCGCAAAATCAACAGATAAGAAAATTGCAGCACGAACTTGTTGAACAACACAACCTGAAAAGCAAGAGCGTCGGCGAAGGCGAAGAACGCCACCTGAAAATTGTCGGCGGAAAAGATTTCAAAGGATAGAGTCCTCAATTCCGCCAATAAGTTGATTTTTCTTAACAAATTTTGGAAAAAACCTCGACAAGAGGTTTTTTTCATGTAACAATTCTTTATAGATTTACAAATATAATTATAAGGAGAAATATAAAGATGCAAGTTATATTGAAAAAAGATGTCCAAAACTTAGGCGAAGCCGGTGAAATCGTTAATGTTAAAGACGGTTACGCAAGAAACTTCTTGCTTCCGCAACAAATGGCAGAAGTAGCAACAGAAGGCGCTTTGAAAAACAGAGAACAAAATATTGCAAGAATTCACGCAAAACAAGAAAAATTACACCAAGAAGCTCTTGCACTGGCTGAAAAAATTGAAAAATTCGGCAAATTGGAACTTTCTGCTAAAGCCGGTGAATCAGGTAAATTATTCGGTACAATTACGACTAAGAAATTAACCGAAGAATTGGCTGAAAAAGCAGGTATTGAAGTTGACAGAAAAAATGTATCTCTGAACGCTCCAATCAACAAAGTTGGTGAATACACAATGTTAATCAAATTGACTTCAAAAGTTAAAACAGAACTGGCAGTAGTTGTTACAGCTTCTGAAATCCTCAAAGACCACATTGAAGAAGTTGTTGAAGAAACTGTTGAAGAATAGGTTTTCGTTAAATATTTACAAAAGCGCGGATTTTTAACACCGCGCTTTTTTCATGGCAAATTTTTCAGACCAAAATACTTTATATAAATACGGGGAATATTTATTAAAGGGGAAAAAATGGTTATATCAGTAAAATTTGGTCAAAAGGTATCATATTTACTGTCGCGCAGCGGCATAGAAAATACGATAGGAAAAGTAAAGAAGTGGGCAAGGAGTTACACGCCGCCGCCGGTTGAATTGACGCCAAATCAGGCACGGCGCGCAGAGGCAATGGCTAAAAATCCTGATAGAGTTCCGTTTTGTCATCAGTATTGGGCGAAAATGCAAAGCGAGGGTGCTTTGAGGCCTTATCCTTACCGCGTTGTTGAAAATCACGGGCAGTTTAACAGTTTTAATTATCTTTTTGTTAAAGGCAGGGTTAATTACGGGTTTGACGCGCCTGCGTTTGCGGTTGGTGACGGAAGTTTAATGATAAAGGATGTTATCAGGCAGTCTGATATTCAGTTTAAAAGATTGAAGCCAACGGCAGAACCTGTGACGGTTTATCGCTGTATTGGTGAAAAGCCGCCGTTTATGGAAAATGATGCGAAGTTATATAAAAAGCTTTTTGACGCTAAAAAGGGCGATATTATAACGATGCCGGAATATGCTTATGCCGCGGGCGGAACGGAATATTCGGATGTTTATAAAGGTTATGAGGGACGCGGCGTAACAATGGAAATATTTGTGGATAAAGGTGCACGTGTTTCGCATTCCGGCGATATAGTTGACGGCAAACTGGATAACTGGGGCGCAGAATGTGTGTTCCCGAGAGGTTCGCGGCTGGAGGTTCTTGACAGCAAAGTGCTTGAGGACGGAAGCTGCTATAAGAAAGTTAAATACATTATACCGGACGAGCCGTGGCGTAAAACTACATAGCTTTTTGCTGACGCCGGTTAATAATTTCGCATATATGATAATTTATTATGCCCAGAATGACCGAAAGACTAATTAAAATAACAGGGTACAAATAAAAAATAATTGTGTTGTTGAAATCTATATTGTCGATAGTGTATTTATTTACTGCCCACGATAAGACTGCAAACACAATAGCCTGCATTACGTAAATATTAAAAGAATATCGCCCGAGTTTTAAAAAAAGAGGTTTATCCAAAAACCCGGAAAGATACCCCTCTTTGTTTACGAATACAAATATTATTGCCATAAATGCAATTACAAAGAGAAACGGATTGTCATAGGAAATTCTGTGCAGCAGTGTATAATATACTATAAAGCCTAAAAGATAAATTTCCAGCGCAGTTACAAACAGCTTTTTTGTTAAAGAGATACTGTTTGCTTTCATATTTTTCCGGTAATATTCCCAGAAATTATATAGTACAATCCCTGCACTGCATCCCGCAATCCCCCGTATTAGCCCGACCGGCAGAAAGTTGAAGTATACCTTGGATATCGCGGGAAAACCCTGATGTACCAGTATCGTGTACCCTAAGAAAAACAAAAGTGCAGAAAGAAGGTTTAATGCTTTACGGCTGAAATTGATTTTTATATAGGCATAAAATATGTTTGTAAAGAATAACGGTCCTATAAACCATAAGAAAGGGTTATTGCCGGCATGCGGGGTGTGCATCAGGCCGCTTTTCTGCAAAAGCAGCAGGGTCATAAAATTGTCGTATTTGTTGAATTTCAGAATACCAAATAATGATAATATAAACATTAATACAAAAGAAACCGCAATCGGCCAGAAAAGTCGTTTGGCACGTGTCAGGGAGTTTTTTACCCAGTCGGGATTTCTTTTGTGCGAAAGTGTGTATATCAGTAAAAATCCGGACAAAATATAGAAAAATTCTACCCATAGGTAACTTGACCCAAGATGTTTTATTATATGTGCAACTTTTTCCATTGCAAAGTAGTGTTCTCTTATCGCCGGGGTAAAATCATAAAATCTCCAGACATGAAGGTGGACAATTATTATTGTGCCCAGTAGTCTTAAAAATTCCAGATTATAAAATTTGGTCATTGTTTCCTTATTCATTTAGATTTTAATTTAGGTGATGTTTGCAACACCTTATAATATATTACACTAATTAAAAGATATTGTTGTCTATTGTAACAATTTCTTTACGCTTACATCAATTATTGTAATTTATACTTACATACGGGGTGATTTACTTTTCTTTGAAATGTAAAATAGTGTATAAATGTTTACGGATAAAGAATTTATTGCGAATAAAATTAAAACTTTCAGGAAATATGCCGGACTTACACAGGCGGAACTGGCTGAACAAATCGGAATTTCTGATAAACATGTATGCAGGATTGAAAATGGTGCGTATATGCCTTCTTTGGAAACTTTTCTGAAAATAGCTCAGGTTTTAAATATTAACCTTGATGAATTTGGGCTTGATGTGAAAGCGACAAAAAACGTTAAAAGAGAAAAGTTTATTGAATTTTTATATAGTCTTTCAGATTCGGAGATTGAATTTTATTATAATGTTGTTTCTGAAATTCATAAGGGTTTGCCGTCTTTAAAACGATAGGTTGGTTGTAAATTAGAGTGTCGGGCAATTTTATTCTCCTCTTGAGTTTGTAGAATAATGGTATCAGAAGAGGAGTTAAAAATGAGTACATCAATTTATCGTGCGCCGGTTTGTCAGATGAAGGCGTTTAAAAATTTGTTTATAGAAATGAGTGCTAAAAATTGTAATATGCGCTGCAAGCATTGCTATATTGATTTTCCGATGACAAAAAATGTGAAGGATTTTATAAGTGTAAATTGTATTAAAGAAAATCTGGCGCTTGTTCACAATTCCGGTTTGGAATGCATTTATCTTACAGGTGCCGAGCCGATGACTCATCCGGATTTTAATACTATTTTGAGGCTGTGTCTTAAAGTCGCTAATGTTTGTATTATAACTAACGGTTCTTTTATTAATGAGAAAAAAGCAAGGTTTCTTAAAAATGTTGAAGACGAAAACGATTATGAAATTATAATTACTTTAAGTCTTGCGCATTTTGATGAGTTGAAAAACGATGAGGTTCGCTGCCGCGGGGCTTTCAGGCAAACGTTATCTGCTGTTAAAGCGCTTGCAAAATACGGTTTCAGCCCTATTATTTCTGTTACAAACTTTTATAATGAGGCACCGGACTTATTGAGGCAGAAGGTTATGGAACTGTGCAATAAAGTTGAATATGATGTTGAGCCGAGCCATGTAAAAATTAACCGTTATATTGATAAAAATAATGAAGGTGAGCCCGAATACGATGAATGGAAAAGTTTGGACTGTGAATACGGCAGAATTTTAACCGTTAACGGCGTTTATGTATGTCCGTTTCTGGCAAATGATCACCGCGGCAGATGCGGTTCGACACTGGCGGATTTCTCTCAGAAAATGGTTTTGGAAACAGATTTTTGTGAAAATTGCACAAAAAATCCCGAAATGTTTTTCGGGATTGATTTTCAGAGTTTTGGACCTTAATGGTCAGCTATATTTGGTTTAGTCTAAAAACTTAAATCAAGATTTAAATCATCACCTGAGGAGCCATTGTCGCTTTTAGATGATGGCGGAACTTCTCTGCTTGCTCCTGCATTCGGGTCTTTTTCCGCATACAGGCTTAAGTCCATTTTGATATGTAAAATTGATTTATCCTTTTTGTACGGGTTCACTTCTATTGATTGAATGTCAAGGAAGTGTTCGTGTTTATAAAGATCTTTCATGAAACTCTGGAATTTCATGTAAGTTGCAAAAAGTTCTACATTCATCCTGCAAACAGCATAATCATCTTTCTTTTCTTTATAGAAGATATCATCAGCAGGATCGTATGTATAGTTAACCTTGTATATTTTTATTCCGTAGAATTTTATAAGGTCGTTAATTTCCTGAATTTCGCCGGCCATAATATCTGCTGTTGAATTGCCGATACCGTTGGTATTTTTATAGAAAGCTTTGACCTCAATACCTTCTTTAGCCCGTGCTTCTTCTCTGGCTTTATTCTTTTTAGCAGTTTCAAGCTCTGCTTTTTTAGCTGCAAGTTTGCTTTCAGTTTCGGAGTATTTAGTGCTGTTGCCAAAGTATGCAATAGTTTCCGGAATTATTTTGGTCATAAGAAATATTGACGCTGCAATTGTTACTACAACTATTATAAGCGCAATTTTAAACATATCTAAATATTTTTTAATTACTTCCATATTCATTATTAGTAACCCTTTTTACTTTTTCTTCTTTGTATTTTTAGTGCCTTTTTTGTCATCATCTGCCTCAATGGTTTCGGTTTGAGGCGGATAATTTTCATCGTTAGTTATAACGAAGTCGTAATATTTTGCTTCTGCTACAGCTGCGTCTTCTTCTGTAGTATTATTCATTTCCATGTTTTTCAGCTGGAGTTTACTATTTGGAAGAGCATTGTTAATATTTTTGTAGAAGCTGTTTATATCATCAATACTTGCGCTTACGCCGGTTATAATAATTTTGTCTTTTGAGTGGGTCTTATAGTAAGTAATCCAGAGTTTTCTCGGTATTACTTCACCTATTGTAATGTATGAAAGCAGTTTTGTTCTGTTGTTAGAAAGAACATTTTTAACTTCTTCTGTAGGATCAAATTTTGTAGAACTATCGGAAGCGTTAAGGTCTGTGATTTGCTTATCCAGTTCATTTATTTGAGTTTCCAGTGCGGTTATCTTGTCGCTGAAAGGTTTGTTTAAAACCGGCAGGACAAAGAATAACGGAAGGAGTATTATAAGCAATACTGCCGCAAATATTATAGAATATAGTTTTGCCGAATTTGGCGTTATTTCAAAAATATGATCCCCGATGTTAAATCTGACTATCTCGTTATCATAGTTTGCTTTAGGAGTAACTTTAAGGAAATCGAATTTAGCAATTACCGGATATTTTTGTCCTTGAAGCATACCGAGAGTTTTCAGGGAAGGTTTAAGTTTATATTTAGGATCAACTGTCGGTGCAAGCGGTAAAAATTCATCTTTTCTATAGAGGTTATCATCAATAAAGACAACATCCTGATAAGTAAGTGAGCCGCTTGATGTCAGGGAAGTAGCAAGTTCTTCTGCACTGACCATGTCGCTTTCAGAAACGATAACGAGGGATTTTGCCTGAAAACCCAAAAGAGTTAATTCCGCAGTGGAAGCAATGGCGTTGTAAATATCATCAGAGCGTTCTTCCATCAGCGGCATATCTTCCTGAACAAAATCAACAATTCTGTCGGCGTTCATTGCAAATATAGCATAGCCGCCGTTGTTAACTATCATAAGGTTCCATGTTTCTTCCGGCTGCAATTGTTTTTCAATTAATGTTGTTCTTGCAAGACCGTTCAGAATTGTTGTATAAGAAGTTTGGATATCAATAATTTTTGCGCCGACTTCTTTTAAAAGTTCTGTGATTTTTGAGATAATATTATCTTGCAATGCGCAGTAGAAGATATTTCTCATGCCTGCATTTTTACCGGTGTTAAAATCTTTCCAGTCAAAGATAGGTGTGTATCTTGAAAATACATAAGAACTCTCGATTTCAGCCAGTACCGATTGACCAATCGCCGGATCTTCCAGCATTGTCGGCAATTCACGTGTTCCAAGTAAAACTGTCGGAAGGTTTAACACTACATTACAGTTTGGCTTTATACCGAGTTCTGTTAAAAGTTCCAGAAATGTTTCTCTGAATTTTTCCAGGTCAGTAATTTCTTTTGTACTGTCATCGTATGCCAGATGTTTGTTGGCATATTTAGTAATATGGCCAGATTTTTCATCGACCTGAAAAACTTCCATACCTGTTGATTGTGTCACGGAAACATAAACTTTCTCTCTATTTCCGAGTCCTAAACCGCTTAATAAACTATTCATACTCATTTTTTCTGCTTCTCCACTTTACCATTTTAAACATAAATTCCTTAAAAATCAAAGTATATACAATAATTTACATTGAATGAATGAGATTTTTATAAAAAATATATAAAAATATTGGTTAATTTTTTGTTTTTATACTAAAATATAGTGTAATAAGTACAAGTGTCCGAGAAAGTTTCGTATCACGAAACTTTTGAGCGACGTATTAGACAGCACTCTGCCGAGAAAAACAGTCCAGTGAACTGTTTTTCGAGAGGGAAACGCGCGACCCGCGGTTCAGCGGGGCGGAAGTGGCGGAGAACTGCTTTTAATATAGGAGTATTCTGTCGGTGAACGAACTGATTGAAAAAATAAATATTTTAAAAAAAGAAAAAAATGCGGTAATCTTAGCGCATTGTTATCAAAATATTGAAGTTGATGAAGTAGCGGATTTTGTGGGTGATTCTTTGTATTTAAGCCAGCAGGCTGCAAAGACTGACGCGGATATGATAATTTTTGCGGGCGTATATTTTATGGCGCAGACCGCTAAAATGTTGTCCCCTGATAAAAAAGTTTTGCTTCCGAGAAGGGAGTCCGGCTGTCTTATGGCTGATATGATTAATCTGCAGCAGCTAAGGGAATTTAAAGCAAAATATCCGGGAGTTCCGGCGGTTTGCTATATTAATTCAACGGCAGAAGTTAAATCCGAATGTGACATGTGCGTTACAAGCTCAAATGCACTGCGTGTTGTAAAAAGCATGGGTGCTGAAAAAATATTATTCTTACCGGATACCTATCTTGGCAAGTGGATTGAAGCACAGCTAAACGGAGTCGAAGTGATAACCTTCCCGGGTTTCTGTCCGACTCACCTGCGTATAAAACCGGAAGATGTGATTAATGCACGTGCAATGTATCCGGATGCGCTCGTTCTGGCTCATCCTGAATGCCACCAGTCTGTAACAGAACTTGCCGATTACGTTGGCAGCACAACAGGTATTATGGAATACGCACAAAAAAGTCATGCCAGAACTTTCATCATCGCGACAGAAAAAGGTGTTGTTGACAGATTGCAGCGCGATATCCCGGAAAAACAGTTTATACTTATTAAGGATAATATAATTTGTCCGAATATGAAATGGCATACCTTAACGGATATTTATAACGCTTTAATTTATGAACAGTATGAAATTACTGTTGATGAAGAAATTTCAAGAAAAGCCGTTAAGTGTATTGACAGAATGCTTGAGGTTTCAAAACCATGTCCGGTGATGTAATTTACGGTAAAAATTCAGTTACGGAAGCTTTGATTTCTGATAGAGAAATCAACAAAATTATTATCTCGAAAAGTATTCACAGCGATAGTAAATTAAATAAAATAAAAGAGCTTGCACGCGAAAAGGGTATCGTATTTCAGTTCGCCGGCAGAGAAAAATTTCAGCCCTATGATGAATTTAATCATCAGGGGGTGATTGCCTTTGTATCACCGATTGAATATATGGAACTTGAGGATTTCCTTGAAAAACCTCATCAAAATTCTTCGGTTGTAATTCTGGACGGTGTGGAAGATGTTCACAATCTCGGGGCAATCATAAGAACCTGTGTCTGTGCGGGTGTGGAAGCTGTTATAATTCCTTCAAGACGCAATGTTCAGGTAAATTCTGTCGTTGAAAAAATCAGTGCCGGTGCGGTTAACCATATTCCGATTATCAAAGTTAACAGCCTTGTAAACGCGGTTCAAAAAATGAAGGAATCCGACTGGTGGATAATTGCAACGGATGCAAGCGCGAAAGATAATTATTTTGATGTAGATTATAATAACATGAATTTTGCTATAATAATGGGGGCAGAGCATGCCGGAGTGTCTAAATCTTTGTTGAAGGCTTCGGATTATGTGGTTAAAATCCCTATGCTTAAAGATTTTAACTCGCTTAACGTTTCAAATGCCCTGAGCGCAATTATTTTTGAAACTGTAAGACAAAAACTGAAAAAATAACTACATTTACTTTTTAACGGGTAAAACGGAGATAAACATGAAGAAAGAACTTGAACAATTTCAATTTATTACAGATGATATTTCAGATGAAGATGTGGATTTCCACAGCCTTCAGGAAGAAGAGCTTGACACTGATGAAGATGAAGTTCTTGAATCACTTGAGGAGCCGAAAAATTCTGAAAGTTTTGCAAGCGTTAATGCTGACGACAACGTTAAAATTTATTTGCATCAGATAGGTAAAATCCCGTTGCTTTCTGCGGAAGATGAGCTTAAACTTGCTCAAAAAATTCAAGAGAAAAATGATAAATTTTCTAAAAATATGCTGGTGAATGCGAACCTGCGCCTTGTTGTCAGTATCGCCAAAAAATATATCGGCAGAGGGCTTTCATTCCTTGATTTAATTCAGGAAGGCAACGTCGGGTTGATGAAGGCTGCCGACAGGTTTGATTATACAAAAGGGTATAAATTTTCAACTTATGCAACCTGGTGGATTCAACAGGCAATAACGAGAGCTATCGCCGATAAGGCACGATTAATCAGACTGCCTATTCACATGATTGAATCTCTTAGCCGTATAAGACGTGTAACCATTGACCTTACAACGGAACTCGGTCATACTCCGACTAAACAGGAAATCGCTCACAGACTCGGAATGTCCGAAACAAAATTATCTGAGATAATCAAATCAGCACAAACGACGATTAGTATGGATACACCTGCTACGACTTCCAAGGACGATAACGCAAAAATTGCAGATTTTATTGTGGATGAGGATTCTATTGCGCCGGATAGCAAGGTTTCACAGGAAAATCTTTTTGTCGACATAAAAAAAATGTTGACGGTTCTTAGCCCTAAAGAGCGCGATGTTTTGATTATGCGCTTTGGTATTGATAATAACGGGGTTCATAAAACCCTTGATGAAATCGGAACCCAGTATGGTGTATCCAGAGAAAGAATTCGTCAGATTGAAAACCGTGCGATTGCAAAACTTAAAAAATATTGTAAGAATAAAAATTTGACAATAGATTTGAAAAATTATTTTGGCACATAAAATCTGCCAGGAGCCTCAAAGGCGGGGTTTTTAATCCCCGCTTTTTTAATGGATCTACGCTGTAAAGGCAAAAAAAATGCGGTGTCAATTCACCGCAAGAAAGGATAAAAAAACGAAATATTTATAATGTATTATCGTTTTATCGTTTAACACATCTGATGCTCATCGGTTCTGTCAAAGAACGCCAAACATTTGCGTATCCTGCACCGAAATAGAAGTACCATGCACGTTTTGCATTATTATACGTGGTTAGGGATGACGTCCAGTAAACCGAATTCCCGCCTCTGTTGTCGAGCGTTTCATTGTCAGAAACCAGTTTCAGGTTCGTAAACATTGATGCCATTTCTTCAACATTGGCAAGTCTATATTCACTATCCTCTTTAGTACAAGCGGATGCTGCGTCTTTTTGTGCGTATTTTTGGCTTAAATCTCTGATGTACGGGTATGGTGCAACAACTTTAACATCATAAGGATAAAAAGCTGTTATAAAGCCCATATCCTTTCCGACAGTGTTCGGTCCTTTGTTACCGTTAAGATCATAAACAAAGTTGACACACATCATATTAGGAAAGTTTGCCTGAACAACTTCATTAAGTGAGCCTCTGCAGCGCGGGTTGTAGAAAACAGTAACAGTTTCACCGCCCTGTGCAACGAACGATGCAGCTTTTGTATCATACAAAGAGTATGAGGTTCCGACAGCCAGTTCCGGAGGTGATGTTATATTCAACGGGTTGAGTTCGGAAAGTTTAACCGGCATGTCAACCTTTGTGCCGGCAAGGTTGACTATCGAGGACGCAACGCCGCAATCTGCCAGATCGTCAATATCGCCGCTGCAAACGGCATTAACTTTCATAACTTTACTGAGTGCAGCATTAATAAATGTTTCTGCAACATTATCGGCTCCTGCTGTGTATGAGCTTGTTCCTTCCGTTCCGGAAGCTTCGGTAAAAGTACCGTATCCATTCAGGGAATCCATTAACGGTATTGCTTGTGAAAGCCTTGCATATAAAGCTTTTCTTTGCGTATTCCATGTCCTTTCGTTAATGTTACCGGTTAACGATGGAAGCGTTATTGCTGCAACTACGCCGATAATTGTTAGAGATAATAATATCTCTGCCATTGTGAAGGCGCGGCCTTTAGTTCGCTGGCCATTCAGAGGTGCTCCCAGCCCGGCACCCGCCGTTACAAATGCATTGAATTGTTTCATAATTTATCTACCCTTTCAGTTATGTATATTTATATTATATACTTTAAAGTTAAAGTTGTCAATAAATTAGTATTTAAAATCTATTAAACTTTAAAGTATATTAATTAAAATTATTAAATACGGGGTTAAAATGGATATTAAACAGATTGTTGGGAAAAGGATACAAAAATACAGAAAACAGAGTGCTTTAACACAGGAGGCACTGGCAGAGTTAATCGGAATTGACACAATTTCACTGAGTAAAATAGAAACCGGCAGAAATTACCCGACCTCCGAAAACATAACTAAACTGGCAAATGCTCTGGGGGTAGAGATTTATGAACTGTTTGTAGATGACGCGCTCAAGTCAAATGAACAATTGTTAAAAGAAATAATGTCAGATATAGACAAAATATCCAATAATAATCAAAAATTGCTGATACTAAAAGCTTCAATAAATTCTATATTATAAAATAAATAAAAAACCGGGTTCGTTCAAACCCGGCTTTTTATTTTTCTAGTAAACCAATACAGATTAAAATAAAGCAGTTCTCCGTCGCCTGCTTGCCCTGCTCCCGCAGGGCAACCTGCGACTTCGCTGTCTAGTACTGTCTAGGCTTCTTCTTTTTGTTGGTTAATGAGATTTTGTAATTTTTCTTTTATCTCATCGCCTTTCTTTTGCAGGTCAGACACAACGTCGTCTGCTTTTGCCTGAATTTCTTTTACGGTTTCGTCTGCTTTTTTCAAGGCGTCGACTGCACCGTCTTTTAATAATTTACGTGTTTCTTCACCTGATTTTGGTGCCAGAAGAATACCTGCTATTGCGCCTACTGCGCCGCCGATTATAAAGCCGGCTAAAAATTTAGTTGTTGTTGATGACATAATGACTCCTTTTATTTTCACTTGGTATTATATACTCTTTTAACTGCGGTAGTAATTGTTAAAACCGGCTATTTTGTAAAAATATCTTTAATCCTTTGTACTACGTTAAAGAAGCCGTTTTTAATATTATTTTTCATTCGATTTTTCTTCTCGTTGATAGTAGTGATTGCGGTTTTAACCCTGTTAATACCTTCCTCGGCTGTCTGGGTAATTGACAGAAGGGATGTGAGAGTATTTTTTAATTCTGTGATAGTTGGTTTCAGCTCTTCGTTAAGGATTTTGGAAGTTTCCAAAAGGCTTTTGGAGAGTGTTGACAGGTCGATAATCAGTTTTGTCAGGAAAACGCCTATTACAAAAACGACAATTCCGACTGTCCAGGAAAGAAAAGTTAAACTCTGGTTTAGTGCAATTTGTGATGTATCCATTTTCTTTCCCCTATTCGTTGTAATCGCCGGTCATTTCGCCGTCTTCGCGTTTTTTCGCGTTACGGAGTTTTCTTGACTTAATTTTATCTGCTATCATTTTCAATTGTCTTTCAAATTTGCATTTAACTATATCGACAGACTGCATAGCCTGTTTTTTAGCTTCGTTAATTTCCGGCGAATGTTTTTCGTAGAATTCGTTAGCAGCCTGCGCTAATTCTCTTCTTGTTTCTTCGCCTGATTTTGGTGCGAAAAGTATACCGGCAACGATGCCGCCGACCACTCCTGCCAATAACCCCAACGGAAATGCTAGTGATTTATTATCTGACATAAAACTCCACCTTTCATTTTCTTTTTATATATTTATTATATCATATTTTTTCGACTTTTACAAGTTATGCTTACCAGAATAGTTTTATAAAGCTATAGCCTGTTTCAAAACTTTCGTATCGTTTTTTAAATATTTTGTGCAGAATGTAATATACAGTGAGTTCGCCCAGAAGATTTCCGCAGGCTTCAACTTTTTTGCCGAACTCTTCTTTCCACATTTCTATGTACTGGTGTGTGAGCGTGAAGATATCCCTTGTTGTCGGAAGCATTTTGCTTAGTTTTTTATTAAGCGTACTAACCTGCTGCCTGCAAAGGTTAACTTTCTTGTTTAGCACGACAAGACCGCCGATAATCAATCCGCCGGCGATTATTTCTACTATTAGAATTGTGATTAATGTTGTATTCATTTTGTTACTTTTGTATTATATTATTATCAGCGTCTTAATAGAATACATCTGTTAGACGATATAGTAGGATTATAAACTAAAAAAGGGAAAAAAGATATGTTGTTAGGAGTAAATATAGACCACGTAGCGACCCTCAGAAACGCAAGGGGCGGGGCTGAACCGGATGTTTTGGCAGCGGCTTTAATTTGTGAAGAGAACGGTGCAACCTCAATTACCGCGCATTTGAGAGAGGACAGGCGTCATATTAAGGACGCTGATATTTACAATCTGGCAAAAAATATCAAAACCCGTTTGAACCTTGAAATGGCAATGGCTGAGGATATTCAAAAAATTGCGCTTGAGGTGAAGCCTCATTCTATCTGCCTTGTTCCCGAAAAGCGGCAGGAAGTTACAACCGAAGGCGGTCTGGATGTTGCGGGAAAATTTGAGGCCGTGAGAGATTTTATCAAACCGCTTCTGGATGCCGGAATTGTGGTAAGCCTGTTTATTGACCCTGAGCCGGCACAGGTTAAGGCGTCTTATGAAACCGGCGCGCAGTTTATTGAAATGCATACAGGCACTTATTCAAATACTTACGGTAAAGAAGGCGGCGAAGAAGAATTTTTAAAGCTGAAAAAAGCTGCTGAATACGCTCAATCTCTGGGTTTGAGGGTTAATGCCGGTCACGGCTTGAATTATGAAAATGTTCACAGAATGCATGAAATTCCTGGGCTTTATGAACTCAATATCGGGCATAGTATAGTTTCGCGCGCCGTATTTACCGGCATTGCAGAGGCTGTCGGAACAATGGCGGAAATGGTGAAATAACGGCCTGTAGCACGGGGATAGTGGAGATAATAAATTATGGCAAATGAGAAGAAAACTGAACAGGAAATTATTGAAGAAATGCAGCAGGTTGTCGAACAAATGCGGCTGGATGATATTGAGGAAGACCCTTCCAGCGCCGAAGAGTGTTTTGACTGTGATTGCTGCGGGCAAACTAAACCATTTGCCGGCTCAATTGATTATAACGGCTACAGACTCTGCAACGACTGTGTTCTGCTTGCAGAAACCGGCTTTGCACTCGGTAAAATCAAGGATACGAACGACTTAATCAATTTTATTGAAGATAAAAATCTTGAGCGTTTGTGCGATTTTATTAAACAGGAAGAAAAAAGAGAAGCAAACTGATGAATTCAAAAATTTCAGACAAAGTAATTAACCGGCTGACGCTTTATCACTGCATTTTGCAGGAATTTTTGGGGCGCGGAGAGGAGGTAATCTCGAGCGGTCAGATTGCAAAATTGCTGCATATAGATGACTCACAGGTGAGAAAGGATATTTCGGTTCTGAACAACACCGGCAAAAGCCGCGTGGGTTATATTGTGAAGGAGCTGAAATCCAGTATTGAAAAGACGCTCGGGTTTAAAAAACAGAAAAACGCGTGTATTATCGGTGCGGGAAATCTGGGTTCTGCGCTTGCGAAGTACGACAGTTTTGCAAATTACGGACTTAATATTGTGGCGCTTGTGGATACGGATAAAAATAAGATTTCCGGCATGGTGAACGGAAAGCGAATTTTTGCGCTGACGGATTTTGCCTCCGTTGTTAAGGAATACGGAATTGATATTGCGATTTTGACAGTTCCGAAAGAGTTTACGCAAAGTACCGCGGATATAGTTGTTGCCGCGGGTGTAAAATACATTTGGAATTTTGCGCCGGTCGTTCTGAACGTGCCGGACGATGTTCAGGTCTGGAATGAAAACCTTGTCGGTAACTTCCTGCAGTTTACGTATAATATTTAATCATTGACAAAGTGTAGCCAATAGGTTACAATATTTGTATGAAAGAGATACGATTTTACAAAACAGCAAATAATAAAGTACCGTTTGAAATTTGGTACCGCACAAAAGATAAAGCTGTTCAAAGTCGTATCTTAGCCAGATTACAAAATGTTCAACGCGGGACTTACGGCGCTCACCGTAATCTTACAAACGGAGTAAAAGAACTTAAGTTTACCAGCGGTGACAGAGTTTATTTCGCGGAACTTGATAACATAATAATCTTATTGCTTTGCGGTGGGGATAAAACACGTCAAAGTGATGATATTGAAAAGGCAATTGCGTATTTGCAAGACTATAATAAAAGGGCTAATAACAATGAACAATAACAAACAAAATTTATTATTGAATACATTTCCGGATTTTGATGATTTTTTGCATTCTGAATTGCAAGATGATGAGTTGCGTACAATTTGGGTTAATGATGCCCTGAAAGAATATAGCGACACGAAAGATGTAAACCAGCTTGTTTTGCGTTTAAAACCTTTGATTGAAAAAGATTATACAATATGTGAATTCGCAAAGAAAACCGGTATTCACCGTGTGACGTTGTACAAGATTTTCTCATATAAAATTGTCCCTAGCGTGGATATTTTGAACAAAATATTTTCTGCTTTAGGGTATAATTTAACCTTGAGTATAGCATAAGGTGAAACCTAGCGTTCAAACTCGTTGAAGAATTTAACAGTCAAATTCTGTAAAATCCTGACTTAAATCTCGCAGGGTAGGATTAAGAGTTTTAATTAAATTTAATTTCCATTCCCTGTGCCAGTTTTTAAGTTGTTTTTCTCTGTTAATAGCATCCTGTACAGAGTCAAAAAATTCGTAGTAAACTAATTTTTTAAAGATTATATTTGTCTGAAAATCCTTTATTGATATGTAATTGATGCTCTTTAGTCCTTCGCACAAGAGAGTGTGTCATACCAATATAAAAAGTTGTTTCTTCGTAATTTGTCAGTATGTAGACAAAATAGCAGTGTTCTTTTTTCATAGAGTCATACTAACACGTTTTTATTATGTTGTCATATTGTTAATAATAGATATTATAGCAGTGATGTCATGCTGAACTTGTTTCAGCATCTGTCCGATGTTGCGTGCTGTCGGTGTTGTTGGACAGATCCCGAAACGGTCTTGCTCGACTCGCGAAAAACGGCACCGCGAAAACATCGTTTTCGCTTTGTGCCTTCGCTCGCTCGCGCAGTTCGGGATGACATAATTAATCCTCAAATAGTTCTTTAGGTTGTACTTTAAATAAAACACAAAATTTGCATAACAGATTAATTGAGAATAGCACGTTACCATTTTCAATTTTACTGATATAGTTCACTGAAACTCCTACTGCGGCGGCAACTTGTTTTTGTGTTAAGCCTTTTGCTATACGAAACTTTTTAAGATTTTTGCCAATTAGTTGTAGTTGTTGTTTGTATTTTTTTATATCTTTCATAATTTTAAAATTATAAAAGATTAGCCTGAAAATGTCATTGAGATTTCTCAATAGGTATATAGTTACCGCCTCAGCAGGCGGTTTTTAAATCTATTCGTTTCCGTCAAGCAGGCTGCCCTGTTCCACGGTGGTGTCTGCGGCGGAATCAGTTCCCTGATATTCCTCCTCTTCATCCGGGTTTAGAATTTTGTTGACAGAACATACCATATCGTTATCAACAAGGTTTATTGCCTTGACGCCTGTTGCAGGTCTGCCCTGACGTGAAATTGAGCCGGCATTAATTCTTGTTACGATTCCGTTTGCCGTTACCATCATAATATCGTCAGTGTCTTTGACAATTGTCAGAGCAACCAGTCTTGATGCGCTTGATTTGAACTTGGTTGCAATCAAGCCTATTCCGCCGCGGTTTTGGGTTCTGAATTCCGAAATCTTCGTGCGTTTGCCAAAGCCGTCAGAAGTTACAACAAGTAAATCCGCGTCGTAATCTTTCGGTACAATGTCGCAGCCGATAATTTCGTCACCTGTGCGGAGTTTCATTGACGTTACGCCTCTTGCGCTTCTGCCGAGCGGTCTTAAATCCTCAATCGGGAAGCGGATTGCCATACCGCAGGAGGTGCCGATTAAGATTTCGTCCTTGCCGGTTGCAAGTTTTACCCAGCAGAGTTCGTCGCCGTCTTCCAAACCTATTGCGATAATACCGTTTCTTCTGATGTTGGCAAAGTTATCCAGTTCAATTCGTTTAATATAACCTTTTTTCGTCAGCATGATTAAATTCAGGTCATGTGAGAATGTGCTGACAGGAACGACTGCCGTAATTCTTTCGCCTTGTTCAATCGGCAGCACGTTTACGATTGGCAAGCCTTTTGATTGGCGTCCGCCTTCAGGGAAGTCGTAAACATTCAGGCTATAAACCGTACCTTTAGAAGAGAAGAACAGAACTTTATCGTGCATCATTGCGGTGAAGAAGTGTTGAATATCATCGTCTTCTTTGGTTTTAATTCCTGATTTGCCACGGGTTGCACGGTTTTGACGTTCAAATGTGTCGAGTGAAATTCTCTTTAAGTAGCCTTGATGTGTGATGAATACTGCCATTGGTGTATTCGGCGTTAAGTCCTCAATAGTTACCTCGCCTTGTTCAGGGAGAATTTGGGTTTTTCTGTCGTCGCCGTATTTTTCTTTATCTTCGGTTAATTCGTTTTTGATAATGTCAAGAACTTTTTGACGGCTTGCCAGAATTGATTCATATTCTTCAATTTTCTTCAGGAGTTCATCATATTCAGCTTTAACTTTGTCTTGTTCCAATCCGGTTAATCTTCTCAATTGCATTTCAAGGATTGCGTTGGACTGGTCAACGTCAAGCCCGAAGCGTGCCATTAAGCCGTTTCTAGCGTCGTCAGTGGTTTTGGAACTCTTAATTAATTCAATAACTTCATCAATTGAGCCTAAAGCAATGAGTAAGCCGGCTAAGATATGTGCGCGGACTTTGGCTTTTTTGAGGAAGAAAATAGTTCTTCTTGTAACGATTTCGACTCTGTGTTCAACGAATTCTTCCAGAACCTGTTTGAGGTTCAGAAGTCTTGGCTGTTTGCCGCACAGAACAACGGTGTTAACGCCGAAAGTTGTAGAAAGCTGTGTGAATTTGAATAAATTATTTTTAACAACATCCGGTTTAGCGTCGCGTTTAAGTTCAATAACGATACGCATACCTTCACGGTCGGATTCATCGCGGATGTCTGAGATGCCGTTGATTCTTTGTTCTTTAACAAGGTCAGCAATTTTTTCGATTAACATAGCTTTGTTGACCTGATAAGGGATTTCAGTAACAACGATTGCGGTTCTTGCCTGACGGCCGCCGCCGCCTGCAATTTCTTCAAACCCTGCAACTGCTTGCATTTTGATTGAGCCGCGGCCTGTTTCATAAGCCTGTTTGATATCCGCAAGTCCGATAATCGTTGCAGCAGTAGGGAAATCAGGGCCTTTGATATATTCCATTAATTCAGAAATTGTGATTTGCGGGTTATCAATTAGCGCGATAGTTCCGTCAACGACTTCGCAGAGGTTGTGAGGCGGAATATTTGTTGCCATACCGACAGCGATACCGGAAACGCCGTTTAATAAAAGCATTGGAAGGCGGACAGGCAGAACGGAAGGTTCTTGCAGCGAGCCGTCAAAGTTTGGTTCAAATTCAACTGTTTCGCAGTCGATATCAGCGAGCATAGAAGGGGTAATTTTGTTCATACGCGCTTCTGTATAACGCATTGCGGCTGCACCGTCGCCGTCAACAGAACCGAAGTTTCCGTGGCCGTCAACAGTGAGGTAACGGGTTGAAAAGTCTTGAGCCATACGAACCAGTGCTTCATAAACCGCGCTGTCGCCGTGCGGGTGGTATTTACCGAGAACCTCACCGACGATACGTGCGCATTTTTTGAACGGTTTATCAGGAGTCATTCCGAGTTCATTCATCGCGTAGAGAATACGTCTGTGAACAGGTTTCAACCCGTCGCGTACATCCGGAAGCGCACGCCCTACAATTACGCTCATTGCATAGTCAATGTATGAACGTTTCATTTCTTCTCTAATATTAACCGGAACGATTTTGCCATCGTCGAATATATTTTGCTGACTCAAAATTCTCTCCTTTTCCCCTAATCTATCTTAATTATGCCTATATTATAGCACAAAAGATTTAATTGTGCACATATTGAAGAAAATTTAAGAAGAATTTGGAGAAGGCGCGGGCGCAGCCCGCGCCGAAAGAAAGGATAGATTATCGTTTAACGCAGCGTATTGGTCTTGTTTCAGTCCTAATACCATGAGTTCTGTCACCGGCTTCAATGCCAATAATATAAGCAGAGTTTTTATCAATGACCGAAGAAGACCAATAGCGCCCAGTGCTAATATTTAATAGATTTTTGTTAGCAAAAAGAGCCGCAAGCTCATCACGGTTTGGCAGCCTGTATTCTTTATCCTGCTGTGTACAGAGCGCGGACGCATCGGGTTGTGATGCCCTTCCGGCGTCATACAGATGCGGTAACGGCATTACAACAGATGAGTCAGTAGAATACAAAATCGTGATAAACCCCATATCTTTACCGATAGAATTAGGGCCTTTGGTTCCGTTCAAATCGTAAATTAAATTCGCACAAATTTTAGGTTGTATCATACTGGTGCCTGAGGTGTCAAAATCAGAAATACATTTCGGATTGTAGTAAACAATGATACTTTCTCCATTACCGGTTTCAAAAGCAGCAGCTTTAGTGTCCAGCTGATCGTGTTTAAGATGCCAGCTGGTAATTGCATCAATTTTATCAGTAGACACCATATCAGAATTAAGCTCGGACATTTTAGTCGGGGTTGACATGACGGTGGCTTTTAAAGTCGTGAATTTAGACGCAATTCCGCAATCTTCAAGGTGTTCGGAGTCGCAGATATTGTTGATTTTCATGACTTTGGCAAGCCCTGCTGTTACGAAGGTTTCAGCGGCGGTGTCGACGGCGTCACCTGCCCCCGAGGAACTTTCCTCGGTCAAGGTTCCATATCCGTTGAGGGAAGGCATGAGAGCGATAGCCTGCGACATCCTTGCATAAAGAGCTTTTCTTTGTGTGTTCCAGGTTCGCTCGTTAATGTTACCTGTAAGCGACGGCAAAGTGATAGCCGCAACGACACCAATAATAGTGAGAGATAATAATATCTCTGCCATAGTAAAAGCATGGTTCATAATTCTATCCTTTCTGTTCTATACATAGACCACAACATGTATATTTTAACACTAAAATTCTATGTATGCAACATGTTAATTTGAAAGATGCGGAAATAATTTTTAAAACTCTGGCAGAAATTCTTAGAGAGGAGCGCGAGAAACAGGGTAAATCACAGCGTCTTCTGGCGGATGAATTTGCGCTCCAGCATTCGATGATAAGTCGTCTGGAAAAGGGGTTAAATGAGCCAAGGTTTATATCATTGTGGTCGCTAGCTGAGGCTTTGGGTATGAAACTATCGGATTTGATAAAACTTGTTGAGGATAGATTGCCCGCAGGATTTTCACTTTTAGATCTATAATTTAATGCTTAGTGTGGTGCTTTTTAAGCTTTATAGGTTCTAAAATTTCTTTGTGTAAATCTGTTCCGCCGGTTTTAATTAAGCCGTATTTGTCTGCGTATCTCTCAACATGTTCGCGTTTGTGGAATTTAATTATCCCTCTCAGCCGTCCGTAAGGATAGTAAACTTCAACACCGTCAAGTCCTAGTTTTTTCATCTTGCCGAAAAGCCGGTCAAGGCTTAATGCCCAGTAACACGCCGGATGCGCCAGCACTGCAATGCCGCCGGCTTCGTGGATTGCCGCAATTAATTTTTTAAGATTTCTTGTCGGAAGCAGGCGGATTAAATTGCGATTGGTTTCGTAGCGGTGTTTTGCAAGAAATGGTTTAATCGCTGCGTGGTTGTGGTCTATTCCGTATGCAAGAAGGTGGCAGAAAACATACCCGCACCAGACATCAAATTCTACAGCCGGAATAAGAATATCAGACTTGATTCCGGTTTCAATATAGCCGCTCATGGTATTATGATCCGAAATGGCAATATATTTGTATCCCTTGTCCTGTGCCTGTTTTACAATGTCTTTGAAATCGGCTGCTCCGTCTGAGTGGGTTGTGTGTATATGTAAATTTATAAGATTATGTTCGTACTCTTCTTCCGTGAACGAGGAAATTAGTTCCCTGTAGTTTACCATTTTCTTTTTTCCTGATTTGTTATAAAATAATTATAGTATAAACATAAGCAAATGTAAGGGCGGTTATGAAAAACAGCAATAATTTTGTTAATATTTTTTTTAAAAGTTTGCAGATTTATGTTTTTAATATTCATAAATTCCTTTTATATATGGCATTTCCGGTGCTCGGGCAGCTTCTCGGGATTGTATTAATTTTTATTCCGGCTTTATATTTAAAAGATGTTCTGCCGGAATTAGCTGCAAAATATGCTGTGTTTGCGGAGCCTTCCAAGCAATTGGCGCTGGTGCTTTTGACTATTTTGCCGGGGCTGGTGCTTTTGATTTCTGCGTTCTGGAAATACCTTGTCGCGTATGCTGCGCTTAATTCTATGACGCACAGCGCGCTTACGTCCGGTAAAATTTATGATTTTCCGGCGCACAACGGGGTTGTTAATAAAAATATCTGGTCTTATATTCTGCTATGGCTTATAATTTCTATTCTCGGGCTTGCGGCGTTTAATCCGTTTTTAATCATTCCGGGGATGATTTTCTTTATATTTTTCATTCTTGTTTTTCAGGTGTTTACGTTTGAAAGTGAGGCGGGCGTTATAAATTGTTTTACTAAAAGTTTCAAACTGGTAAAGGGTGCTTTTTTTAAAACGCTGGCTCTGGCTGTAATAATGCTTGTTATTGCTTGGGGCGCGGGCGAGCTGCTCACGTTCGGGCTTGGTAAGATAATTGACGCAAAAAATTTTCTCCCTAATATTGCGTGGATGTTCGTGGCGACTGATTATGTGAATGCGATTAATGCGAATTTACCAATGCAGATGCAGATTACACCGGAAGTTATTTCGCGCCTTCTTTTCGGAAGCTTAATCAGCTTTCTGGTTTTCGGATTTACGCTTCCTCTGAGAAGTATCTGTTGGACCTTATGGTATAAAAAGCTGCTCGGGAAAACCGCTTCCAAAACATCGGGCAAGAAGAAGGGTTCAAAAGGTAAAAAACAGCTTGATCCGGAAGTTTTGCGTCGGGCTAAGCTAAAGGATGATGAGGAAGTCTAGTGTTTAGATGCAAGAATTGTAAAACCGTTGACAGATTTGAACTGATGTTTGCGCCCGATTATCAGGGGAGCAAAACTTTTCAAATGGCTTATAATAAAAAGGGCGAAATTGAAATCACTGTTGACGGCTACAAGTTTGTGCCGGATTTAGCGTTTATGAACGGGTTTGCGGTTTGTAAATACTGCGGCTCGATTTATAAATGGGAATACCAGTAGCGCATAGTTAATGTTAATGAGTTAATAAGGATTTATGTGAAAAATGAGAAACCGAAAAAATGACGAATTAAGAGAGATAAAGTTTACGAAAGATTTTACAAAAAACGCCTTAGGTTCAGTTCTGGTAGAATTTGGCGATACAAAGGTTATCACAACCGCGTCGGTTGAGGAAGGGAAACCGAAATGGATGTCAAAAGAGAACAATCGCGGCTGGGTAACGGCAGAATATTCGCTTCTACCGTCCTCTACAAGTACGCGCTGCCAGAGGGAGCGTACAAAAATTTCCGGCAGAACACAGGAAATCCAGCGGCTTATCGGTAGAAGCCTGAGAGCGTGTGTGGATTTGGAGAAAATTCCTGACCTTACTATAACAATTGACGCGGATGTTATTCAGGCAGACGGTGGAACCCGTACGGCAAGTATTTGCGGCGGATTTCTTGCTTTAAAAATTGCAGTTGAAAAACTTCTTGCGCAGGGCAAGCTTACACAAAATCCGATAATCGAGCCAATCGGTGCGATTTCTGCCGGAATCGTTGACGGCGAAGTAAGGCTTGATCTTGAATACGAAGAAGATTGCCGCGCGCAGGTTGACGCCAACATTGTACTCACAAAAAGCGGTAAAATAATTGAGTTCCAGACGACTGCCGAGGGCGAACCTTATGAAGAAAGCCAGATGGGCGAGATTTTTAAGATTGCTAAAAAAGGAATTATGGAAATTATCCAAAAATATTAAGGACCAAATTATGAGAATTTTTGTATTATTTTTAGTGCTTCTGCTCTCTTTTAACGCGGCGTTTGCAAGAAATCCGTTTAAAAAATCCGCTCCGCCGGTTTTGACAACGCCTGCGCAATCGCAAATCCCGATAGATGAGGAGTTTCAGACGGAATTTGTCGGGTACGACGAAAAAGAGGCCAAAGCCTTTGAGAAAGAACAAAAAGCGCTTCAAAAGCTGGAGAAAAAACGCAAAAAACTTGAAGCGAAAAAGATTAAACTGGAGCAAAAAAGGGCTAAAAGTATTGAAAATTGTGAACGTTCGCAGGAGTATATAGAACAATTGAAAACTACTGATGACGTTCAAAATGTTGAAGAAAATCTTTAAATCTGGTAATATATAATGGCAATGCAATCAACAACTCAAACTTTAACCGGTGCGCAAATCGTCACCGCAACATTAAAAAATCTTGGAGTAGATACTATTTTCGGCTACCCCGGAGGAATTGTACTTAAAGTTTATGACGAACTTTTTACGGATTCTGATATCAAACACATCCTCTGCCGGCATGAACAGGCCTGTGTTCACGCGGCAGAAGGTTATTCCCGTTCGTTTGGCGGTCAAAAACCCGGTGTGGTTCTTGTAACCTCAGGCCCCGGTGCGACAAATATCGTGACAGGGCTTGCAAACGCTTATCTTGACGGGTATCCGCTTGTGGTTTTAACGGGGCAGGTTTCAAAAGAGCTTATCGGCAAAGATGCGTTTCAGGAGGTCAATATTGTCGATATCGCACGTCCTTGTACAAAAGAAACTTATCAGGTAACAGATGTCCGTGATTTGGAAAAGACACTTGTTGAAGCTTTTCATACAGCGCTTTCAGGTAAAAAAGGACCAGTTGTCATTGACCTTGCGAAAAATATTTTTACAGAAACAACAGAATTTGACGGAATGAAACTGCCGCCGTTTGAAGTTCGTTCTGATTTGGATAAAATTCCGAGGGTTTTATCGCTCTTGAATGATGCGCAACGACCGGTGATTGTTGCCGGTGGCGGGGTTCTGCACTCTAACGCCGCGCATGAACTTGCTTCACTTGCCTGCGGGTTAAGCATTCCGGTCGTATCAACAATGATGGGGCTTGGAGCTTTTCCGCAAAGTAGTCCGCTTTATTTTGGTATGATAGGGCTTTTTGGTTCTTATAGTGCAAATCAGATTTTGCGCAAAAGTGATTTGATAATTTCGCTCGGTGCGCGGTTTAACGACCGCATAAGCTGCTGTTTCCCGAACGGTGAACTGGAGCGGAATTTAATCCAGATTGATATAAATGATTATGAAATTTTCCGCATTTTTAATGCCCGAATGGGTGTGAAAGGCGATATTAAAGAAATTTTGGACGGATTATTGTCAAAAGTTTCAAAAGATTTCACTGATTGGGCGCAGGAAGCTCAGGTTTTGAAGGCGCGCAATAAACTTCCGGCGAAAAAATCCGAAAAACTACACTCTTATCAGGTTATTGACGCACTTTACGATTACACGAAAAATAAAAGTTTAACGGTTGCGACAGAAGTAGGCCAGCACCAGCTCTGGTGCGCGAAAGGCTACAAGTTTAATCGTCCGGGGCAGTTTATAACCTCCGGCGGGCTGGGTACAATGGGATTCGGGTTCCCTGCCGCAATCGGCGCAAGTATCGCGCAACAGCGTGCACCGGTAATTTGCGTGACAGGCGACGGAAGTTTACAAATGAATATTCAGGAGCTTGCAACCTGCGCTCAATACGGTCTGCCTGTGAAAATTCTTGTTTTAAATAACGGTTATCTCGGTATGGTTCGCCAGCTGCAGGAAAAAATGTGTGAAAAACGTTACGCTCAGACCCGAATTCAAAATCCTGATTTTGTCGGTCTGGCAAAGGCGTACGGGATTGATGCCCTGCGCGTTGAAAAAATAGAAGAAATTCCTGCTGCACTTGAAAAATGTTTTGCGTCAAACGCCCCGTTCTTGATTGATTTTATAATCGAACCCATGGAAGTTGTGTAACCGTAATTTGACAATAAAATATTAAGGGGCTAAGCCTGTATTTCTAACGAACATCGACACAACAGTTATTACTTCGATTTCGGTCGATAGTTCTGAAAGAAAGGGGGTCGCTTATGGAAAATATCAATTTAACATTAATAATAGTTTTTTTGATTTTATACATAATAAAAAGTAACGCCTACCCGAAAGGATAGACGTCACTTCGATTTCATTTACAGGTTACGGTAGTTAGCGCTACCGCCCCGATATTTTTATTATAAACTATTTTAAAAATTTTTCAAGTGCTTAGGGTGTAAATGTCTTTTATCAGTTTTCGTGGTTTTGGCTGTCCGCTTATACCTAACTTTGTGTAAATATGGCGTATACGTGTTTTTATTGCTTTTGGGCTTAGCTTGAGTGCGGCAGCTATTTCATTGTTGCTATACTTTTTTAGTATTAATGCAGCAATATCTTTTTCTCTTGGTGATAATTCTCTAGTCATTTTTTTATCTCTCTTTTACTATTTTTATAAATCCCATAATATACTTCCGAATTATAGCAAAAATATCAACTAATGCAATAAAATACTTGATATTTTACGTTAATATTTTGCAAGATTAAATTTATAATAAAAACATTATGGGTATAGATATCAAAAAACAGTTAGGACAACGAATAAAAGATTACCGTAAGAGTCATGGCTATAGTCAGGAAGCGTTGGCTGAGATGTTAGATATATCGCCTAGAAGTTTAGGAAATGCAGAAAATGGTCGTTATTTTTTATCTTTAACTAATCTACAAAAACTCTTTGATGTTCTTGATATTGACCCTTATGAGCTGTTTATTTTTGATAAAGATGTACCGAAAGATGTTGTTTATAATGATGTTGTAAAGAAACTTGAAAAGTTTAAGAATAACAAAAAGAGATTATACGCGATTTCCGCATTCCTCGACGCATTGAATTAAAACTTATTCATACTTTTTTATTAACTTTTCCATAGCTTGCTGGCCATTGTAAATAGTCGTGTCATTCCAGCCTTCTTCAATATCTCTGTTTAACTGTGCAAGTCGTTCTTGCGAAACATTATCCCTGGAAGCTAATAGTCTTAATGCTTCTCGGATAACTTCGCTTACAGAATTATATAATCCTGACGCTACTTTGTCCTGCACAAATTTTTCTAATGTCGGGGTTAAAGATATGTTCATAAAATACCTCATTTATAGCATAGTATATCTATATTATAACAAAGTTTGTTATTAAATTCAATGTTTTGAAATATTTTGAGAATATTTGTTAAGTTCTGATTTTAATGCTATAATTTAGTTATGGAAGACAGGAGCATTACAAAACAGAATAAGCTCATTATTGCGGGGCTTTTGTCCAGCACTTTTCTGATTGTAGGTATCGGGATTTTTGCGACCTTTAATATTCAGGATAATCTTAAAGACAGTTACCAGAATTACAGTGAAATAATTGCGCAGACAATAGCGGATTCTTCCGCGGAGCTTACGGAAAGCAAGCGGGCCGGAGAATTGAAAAACTTTCTTCAAACTGTTATTAAAGGCAGCGATAATATTTTGGCCGTCAAATACGTGGACGCCAACGGGGATGTTGTTTTAAACGAGGAAAACTCTGCTGTTAAATCAACTTCCGGCAAGACTTTTTCCGTTGTTACCCCGAGAAAATATTACGAAAACGGAGTTTTGAAAACGGACGGCTCCCTGACGGTTGTATTCAGTGCAAATGTTCTGGATAAAACAAGTTCTACCATTAGATTTGCAATTTTTTCTGTTTTTGCTCTTGCGTGGCTGATTTTTGCATCGGTAATCTTAATCAGCACCTATCTCACAACACGCGAAATTCGTACGCTTAAAGACGGTGTACGCAAGATCTCAACTGGCGAATTCGGCTATACTATTAATGATCAGGAAGTCAGCCGCGAAGTTAGGGAACTTTTCAATGCGTTTAACGATATGTCCGCGAAACTTCACGCCTACGGTGAAGAAAATATTGAACAATTAACTCTTGAGAGAAACAAGTTTGAAGCTGTGCTTTTGAGTATCGCAAACGGTGTTGTTGTTTGTGATAACAACGATAAAGTTGTTCTTGTAAACAAACACGCGCAGGATCTTCTTGAACTTGATAACGAGCAGATTATGGACAGCCGTATTCAGGATTATATTGATACGGAGGGGAATTTCTGTTTCCGCGAAAAGATAGAAGAATTTAAAGCCCTGCCGCTTGAAGAACGCGAAAAAGCGCCGACTGTTTTTAATATTCAGGTAGACAAGCGTACTATTAAAGCGATTGTTTCGCCGATGTTTACGCGTAATCGTGATTATCTGGGTTACATTATCGTTTTGATTGATATAACAAAAGAAACTGAAATTGATCTTATGCGCTCTCAATTTATTTCTAATGTTTCGCACGAATTGAGAACGCCTGTGACCGTTTTGAGAAGTTATATTGATACGCTTTATAATTATGGTGATGAATTTGACAAAGCAACGCAGAAAGAGTTTATGGGCACCATTAATGACGAGATAATACGTTTGAATACTATGGTAAATGATATTCTTGACTTTTCGCGGCTTGAGTCGGATTATGAGCTTGAAAAACTTCCGAATAATATCGTTGAACTCGTTGAATCAGCTGTTAAGCAGGTTCAAATTCTGCTGGAAAAGAGTAAGATAAAACTTGTTATTCAAAAAGAAGGCGAGTTCCCGAATTTTATGTTTAACTACAACAGTATTGAGCGTGCGCTTATAAATCTTCTTTCGAACGCGATAAAATATTCACCGGAAAATACGACGATTACCGTGAAAATTGAACGCGAAGGAGATAATGCAAAGGTCAGCGTTACTGATCAGGGCTGCGGCATTGCGCCAGAACATTTGAAACGGCTCTTTGACCGGTTTTACCGTGTTGAAAACGCAACTCATACGATTAAAGGTACGGGTTTGGGCTTGCAGCTTGTTAAAACCACGATTGAAAAACACCACGGCGGAAAAGTTTTTGTTACCTCTGAAGTAGGCGTTGGTTCAACTTTCGGGTTTACTCTTCCGCTTACGGTAAATGCTGCACAATCTGTCAAATAGTGACAATAATTGCCGGCTCTGCAATTGTTATACCTGTTTATACATTTTTAAAATAATCGCAAATCAAAGTTTGATTTTTAGGCAGAAAACGTTTTACTTTCTTAAAGAAAGTGTCATTATTCAGTTCTTCAAGCTGTTTTCTTAATACGGCTTTTTCAATTAAAACCTTATTGAACAAATTTGAACATACAGGGTTCTTGTCAATCAATGGTGCAAGTTTTTTCATTTGCATTTCTTTTTCACGGATTGACTGTTTTAATTTTTCTCTCATATTACCTCATAAATTCAATATTTGGCCAGGGATGTCTTTATATGTAAAAACTTAACCTTCACAGATTAAATAATAGTATCTTTTGGAAGATTATAAATCCGCTTTTTAGGTGATTTATCCTTTAAACAGGTAATAAATCATACTCATAGCCTAATTTTAATGCTTTAAAGTTAAGCGGCAAAAGATGCTTTCTGTGTTTAGGCAGTACCGTATCCAGAGCTTTTTCCAGAAGTTCAAGGCTTTCAAAGCCGAGTTGTTTTGCAAGAACTCCGAGTGATAAAATATTTGCCATTTTAACGTTTCCAAGTCCTGTTGCAAGTTCTGATAACGGCGCAAAGATGTATGTTATTCCTTCAATCGGTTTAATTTTTTTGATAAGGGTTGAATTGGCAATAACAGTTGCCCCTTTTTTAAGCTTTGGTAAAAATTTATCAAATGACAGCTGGTTCAGCGCGACCAGAAAATCAAGATCTTTTTTATTAACGGCAGAAACTTCTTCATCACCGACAACGATTTCACAGTTAACTGTGCCGCCACGCATTTCAGCCCCGTAGCTCGGGTACCAGGTTACAAATTTGTTGGCAAACATAAATGCGTTTGCTAAAACTTCTCCTGCCAGTAATACGCCTTGTCCGCCAAATCCTGCTATTATAAAATTCTTTTCCATAAACTCTATCCTATATTTCCTGTGTTTTGCGAAGTTGCCAAAGCCGGTATGATGTTTGCCGTAACATCTTTATAAACGCCCGGTTTGAAAACTTTCATCATTTCATTTCTTACTCTTTCGTGCGCCTGAGTCGGTGACATGTGCCAGTTGGTAGGGCAGGTTGAAAGGATTTCGACAAATCCGAAACCTAAGCCCTGAAGCTGTACTTCAAACGCTTTTTTTATTGCCTGTTTAGCTTTTCTGATATTTGCGACAGTATCAAGAGAAACTCTTGCGCTGTAAGCGGTTCCGTCACACAAAGCAACGAGTTCCGCCATTTTTATCGGGTAGCCGTAATCTTCTGCGGTTCTACCGGTCGTGGAGGTTGTAGTTACCTGACCGATAAGCGTTGTAGGGCCGAGCTGGCCGCCTGTCATGCCGTAAGTTGTGTTATTAATAACGATTGTGCTGACTTTTTCACCGCGAAGTGCTGCGTGTAAGCTTTCCGCCAGACCGATTGAGGCAAAATCGCCGTCGCCCTGATATGTAAATACAAATTTGTCAGGCCGCGCACGTTTTATGCCGGTTGCGCTTGCAAGTGCTCTGCCGTGCGGAGCTTCAACAAGATCTACATCCATAAAATCATATAAACAAACCGAACACCCGATTGACGCCGGAGCAACGGTTTTTTCTTTCAAGCCCATTTCATCAATGAGTTCTGCAACAAGTCTGACAGCTACACCGTGATCGCAGCCCGGGCAGAATGAATATCTCATATCTTTTTTTAGTGAATCCGGAATTTTAAATACTTGTACTGCCATAACTATTTCATCCTCATAACTTTTTCAATAATCGTTTCAACGTCTATAGGTGCGCCTACAGGCTTGTTAATTTGTTCGACTTCTGCCGCACCGTTTACGGCTAAGCGGACGTCACGAACCATTTGACCCATATTGATTTCAATGACAATAAACTTTTTGACTGTTTTTGCCAGTTCCGCAAGACGTTTATGCGGGAACGGGAACAGGGTAATCGGTCTGAAGAAGCCGGCTTTAATTCCGGATTTTCTGAGTTCTTTCACCGCAGATTTGACGCCGCGTGAAGGGCTGCCAAAACTCATAAGTATAATTTCTGCGTCTTGTGTATCAAATTCTTCCCATTCAGTTTCGTTTTCTTCAATGCGTTTATATTTTTCAAAAAGTTGTTTTATGTGTTCGCATTGCTTTTCCGCATCGACAGCAAGTGAATGAATTGCTCTTGACGGTCTGCCTTTGGCACCTGTCAGCGCCCAGCCGGAATTATCGATTTCCGGATACGGGTATTCTTTAAATTCAACCGGTTCCATCATTTGCCCCATTAAGCCATCTGCAAGCAAAATGGTCGGGTTGCGGTATTTATGCGCGAGGTAGAAAGCTTTATAAGTCAAATCAACGCATTCCTGAACAGTGGACGGTGCCAGAACGATAGTTCTGAAATCTCCGTTTCCGCCGGTGATTGTAGCCTGATTGTAGTCGCCCTGAGAAGGGTAGATGTAGCCTAAACCCGGGCCGCCGCGCATAACGCTAATTAATACGACAGGAAGTTCATCCGTGCAGGCGCAGGCGATAGCTTCCTGCATCAATGCGACAGCACAGGAAGACGAGGACGTCATTGCTTTTGCACCGGTTGCGCAGGCGCCAAGAACCATATTTATTGCAGAAATTTCGCTTTCTGCGCAAACATAGCCGCGTTTGAGTTCGTGCATTTTAACGCTTAGATATTCACCGATTTCGCTTTGAGGTGTAATCGGATATCCGAAATAACATTCACAGCCGGCCAGAACTGCCGCGTGTGCTATTGCATAATTGCCTTTTGTTAATATTTTTTTGCCAATAGTTAATTCTGTCATTATTCTTTATAAACTCCTGTGATTGCCAGATCAGGACACCGTGTTGCGCACATTGCGCAGCCTAAGCATTCGTGGTTAGGGTCGTTAAATTCTACCAGTCTTTCGCCGAGGTTGTTAACCTCCTGACCGATTTTCAAAAGCTTTTTAGGGCATTCGCTAATACATAAGTAACAAGCTTTGCATTTTGTTTTGTCTATCGTTATATAACTCATTTTTTTATTTTCTCCCCCTATTTACCGATTGCAAACGGGATATTGATGAAGTGATTCTTTTTATCTTCTCTATTTCCTCATTCTTATATTTTACCACTAATATTCAGAAAGGTCATTTTTTCCCGATAATTGTAATACATATTAACATTCTTGCTAAAAAATCCATTATTCTGCTAAAATTATCATGTCCGAGAAAGACTCGCGCCCGGCTGAGCCGGAGCCATAATTGTGTCAATCGCTACCTAAAGCGTATGAACCAAATGGGGTAGCCACTCAGTGGCCGAGTCTTTTGAGTGGCGTATTAGACAGCACTCTGCCGAGCAAAACAATCCAGTGAATTGTTTTGTGAGAGGTAAGCGGGTTGACCTGCGTGAGCAGGGCAAGCAGGCGACGGAGAACTGCTTTATTTAGGGAAATATTGTTTAAAATAGAGAATTTATGATGATTAAAGAATTAAAAAATGTTATAGAAGTTGTTGATGATTTAAAGGCCAGCAATTTAGTCAACGTGCAGATTTTGAAAAAAGCATTGACTGATATTAACGGAAGGCTTGAAGAAATATCAGACGGCGATGAATTAATGTTCATCAGAAATTCTATTGCTCAATTTAAAGAGGCCTTGGATTTTAAATTCAGCAATATAATGGAGCGCATAAAAGAACTTAAAGTATCCGCCGGTGATGATTCAGCCGCAGTTGAAAATGCAACCTTGCTTGAAGATAAATTTAAATCTGTATCCAGCATTTTTGATTCCGGCATGAAGCTTTTGTCAACAAAGCTTGATGACATTGAAAACAGTTTTTCCCGTGTTGCGGCAGCAAATATTGAAACAGCAAAAGAAGAATTTGCGAAACTCTCCAAAGAATTAAAAGTTAACCAGCAGGAAATCGTAGAAACACATAAGACCTTTGATGAAAATACGATTGAACGGTTTTCATTCGTTGCAGAAAGTATTAAAATGCTTTCTGAAAATTTGAATGTGCAGACAAATCTTTATAAAGAGTTTATTGACCGCAAAACTTCTGAAATCAGGGATTATGTCGAAGCAAACGAAAACGGAATCAAAGAAGATAACGCACTTGTCCGTACAGAGCTGGAAGATAAATTCAAAGAGATTGAAAAAGCGAATTCCGGCTTAGCTGCAGAGTTAGAGCAAATAAAAGATTCAGTTAATGACGTTATCGCGAAGTCTGATAAAATTTTGCAGGGAACTTCTCAAGGGCTTGGCACTCAATTAGAAGAAGTTTCCGATGCCGTACGGGAAATTTTGACAGGCATTGAAAATTTTCAAAATTTTTCTGAAACGGTTAACCAATCTGTAGAAAAGATTATTGATTTTAACGAAAAACATGATTACGCAGATATACTGAATACTTTATCCGAACTTGAAAAGTTTGATATTGGCTTTATTAATGAATTTACTGCTATAAAAACTTCTCTGGATAATATTTTATCTGAAATGGAAAAGCTGCCTGTAAATACAAGTCAGGCGGTAGCACTTGAGTTAAAATCCGTGACCGAAATTGCGGAGGATACGCTTGCTGAAATTAAGGTTTTGCAAAACTTTTCGGGTAATATTCTCAGATCAGTCGATAAAATTTCCGAGCTTACTGAGAACAATCAGGATAAAGAAGCAATTTTGCAGACGATAAAAGCACTGGAAGGTGCAAATACAGCGTTTGCCGGTGAACTTGAAGTGATTAAAGATACGGTTACCGGAGTCTTAGACAAAACCGATACGCTTGTAACTTCACAAAGTATGGCTGCCGGTCTGAAAAGTGTTACAGATTTGACCCAGGAAACTCTTGCTGAAGTTAAGACTTTGCAAAGCTTTTCAGATGATATACTTAAATCAGTCGATAAAATTTCGGGGCTTACTGAGAACAATCAGGATAAAGAAGCAATTTTGCAGACGATGAAGGCACTGGAAGGTGCAAATACAGCGTTTGCCGGTGAACTTGAAGTAATTAAAGATACGGTTGGAGAGGTATTAGACAAGGCTGATACGCTTGTAACTTCACAAAATATGGCTGCCGGTCTGAAAAATGTTACAGATTTGACACAGGAAACTCTTGATGAAGTTAAGACTTTGCAAAACTTTTCAGGCGATATCCTGAAATCTGTGGATAAACTTGCCGTACTTGCCGAAGGGAATGATAAAGAAATCGTTTTGCAGGTTGTCAAACAGCTTGAGGAAGCAAATATTGAATTTGCAAATGATCTTGACACCATTAAGGCATCCATTACAGAAGTCTTGAATAAAGCGGATTCTTTGCCGGATGCTACTTCACAACAGGTTGCCGGCGAGTTGAAAACAGTAACTGATGTTGCCCGGGATGCACTTTCAGAAATCAAAGTTTTACAGGATTATTCGACGAATATTATTAAATCCGTTAATAAGATAGCGGACTATACAGACAAAAATCAAAATGAAGATATTTTTGAAGCAATAAAAGAACTGGATATTACGCAGAATATCGCGGATTTATTTGAAAAAGTCGAAATTTTTAACAATAATTTTAATATTAAAACAGAGTTTCTTGAAGAACAAATTCAGCAGATGAAAACAATGTTTTCCGACATTGCTATTGATATGCAGAATAAAGAAGCTGAACTTTTGCAAAAAGAATCTCAAAAAGTTCAGGATTATTATTCTAAAATAGAAACGGTTTCAGACTCAATGCTTATTCTTGAAGAGAGCCTGAAAGCCTCCGGTGTTGAATATCAAGAGAATATTGCCGCTTTAAATAAGCAGCTTAATGATTTTATCGCGGAATTTAATACTATATATAACGAACTTTCGGGAACTGCCCAGCTTGAAATTAACAACTCTCTTGAAGAATTAAAACAGTTTATCTCTGTTAATTCTTCAAACTATAACGACAAACTTGTTATTATTCAGGAACAGTTCACACAGGCGTTTAAGGATTTGTATGAGGTCTTAAAGACTAACAACTTTGAACTAATAGAATCCGGCCAGCACGCAAAAGATGCAACCGAAGCTCATAATAAACTTCTGGAAAGTATTAGTGCCAAAATAGATACTATTGCAGGGAATGATTTGACAGAAGAACTTATTTCGCAAAATGAAGAAACTCAGGAACTTGTTCAAATCCTCAATGCCAAGGTTGACAGCCTTTTGAATATTGATTTTAATGCTGTTTCTGATAAACAAATGCTTTTTAATAAGAAATTTTTGGAATATTTTGAAAATTTAAGCGAAAAGGCCGCTAATCTTACTGCTCTTGCTGAACTTTCTCAAAATGATACCGAAGCATTAGAACTTAATCGTAAAATACTCGCTCTTATTAATGAAATTGATTCAAAAATTGATATTCTTGCAACTGTTGATAATGCAGAAGATATTCAAGAAATATTAGGGAACGTTTCAGAGACAAAGACACTTATTGCAGGACTGGAGGCAAAGCTTGATACCTTTGCCGGTGTCGAAAATACTGATAATCTGGATGAACTGTTAGACAAAACTTCAGAAATAAGCAAGCTGGTTTCAGGGCTTGATGCAAAATTGGATACTCTTGCGGCAGCTGATTACGAGGATGATTTGGCAGAGATGTCGGACAAAATATCTCATACAACTTCACTTGTTAAAGCATTAGATGCAAAAGTTGATATTATAAGCGCATCCGATTATGAGGAAAATTTTGATGAAATCAGCGAACAAATCGCCGGGAATAAAGAATTGCTTGAAGGTCTGAATAGTAAGATTAATTCTCTGGATTTCTCCGAAGATTTTGAGCAGGTTCTGGATAAAGTTTCTTCTAATAAAAATTTACTTGATGAATTGCATACAAAACTGGATGTCTTTGTTTCTACAAATGACAGTGACTTGCTGGAAGATGAGTTACAGGAAATTAAAGATATAATTCTTGAACAAAAGGAAATCCTTAATCAGTCCAACAACGATAATGCTTCTATTGTTGCAGGAAATATTGAAAAACTTCTCTCTAAAATCGACGGAATCTCCGCAACAATTTCCGAACACGATGAAAATTCTTCCAAAATTAAAGAAGATTTGGTAAGCACAATAGTTTCAGTTTTCAGCAGTTCTAATTTTGTTGAAGAAACAGAAGATATTAAGGATTTTGTTGAAGAAAAGACAGGAGAATTAAGTAAACAGTTAACAGATGTAAAATCCCGGATTGAAACAATAAAGCAAAATGATGTTGCTGATTACTCCTACACTCTTGCAGATGTTGAAAGTGATATTGCCAAATTAAGGCAGGCAATGCAGGAGCTTTCCACCTCAACTCCTGCGCCGTCTGTGGAATTTAATCAGATTTCGCGTAATATCCATAATCTTACCTCATCTGTTGATGCGATAAGCAAAAACCTTACACCTGCTGAAATTTATCAATTAAAGCAGAATATTCTTAAACTTAACGATGATATTTTAAGTATCAGTTCAAGAACCAATAAATTACTTTTAAATTCCGATGAATCGCAAAAAACTATTGCGGACGGACTTACAGCGTTCAGCCACATTGCCTTTAATCTTGAAGAACGTATGAACGAGCTTTCCAATAAAGAATTTAACAAAGAAACCGCTGAAAAATTGGAAAGAATTATGGCAATGCAGGAAAATGCAGCTTCAATGGATACTACTTTTCATAAAGTTTTGATGTTTTTAGGCGAATGGGTTGACGCGGCGTCTGATACAATTGAAAATATTAATGATAAAGCTGATGAAATTAATGACGTTTCAGAGGCTCTTTCCGAACTCAGAAAGGCTGTTCCTGAAAAACTTGCCCTCATTGACCTGCTTGAAGAACGTTTTGAAGAACAACAGTCCCGAATGGACAGGCTTGAAACCAAAATAGATGAACTTACCGAAATGACAAAGTTGAATAGCAACTTATCCATTATTCAAAAAGTTGATAAAATGGAACGCATGCTGTCCTCTTTGGGCGCAAATATAGAAAAACTGACTTCCTATGTTGACTAATGAAAAATTAACTAAAGATTTACTTAAAGTTTTGCCGAAAAATCAGGTTTTGACTGGCATAGAGGAGCGCTATGCCTATTCGCAGGATGCTCTGAACGTAAAAAATATCGAAACTCTTGCGGATGCTGTTGTATTTGTAGAAAACGTTGAACAAATTCAGGCTGTTGTAAAAATCGCGAATAGATATAATACACCTGTTATCTGCCGCGGAGCAGGCACGAATGTTGTAGGCGCCTGCATTCCGAAGAAAAACGGGATTATTCTGAATTTTTCCAGAATGAATAAAATTCTTGAAATTAATCCGTCAAATTTGACCGCGCGGGTTCAGGCAGGTGTAGTTGTAGGAGATTTGCAACGTGAAGTTGAAAAATACGGGCTTTACTACCCGCCGGATCCTTCAAACCTTACGGTTTCGACTATTGGCGGAAGTATTGCTCAGGCCTCTGCCGGCGCTAAAGCTTTCAAATACGGCTCGACTAAAGAATATGTTCTTGATTTGCTTGTGGTCACGGCAAACGGTGAAATCCTTAAAACCGGCTCCAGCACTATTAAAAATGCTACGGGCTACAATTTGAACGCCCTTTTTGTAGGTTCGGAGGGAACACTGGGGATTGTCGCGGAAGCAACATTGAAGCTTATCCCTAAACCCGAAACAAAAGTCGTTTTGATGAGTTATTTTGACAGCGTTGAAAATTCAATTCACGCGGTAACGTCTATCATTGAACACGGTATAACCCCTGCCACTATTGATTTTATGGATAAGAACGCTATTCAAACCGTTGAAGATTTTATTCACGCAGGACTTTTGACGGATAAAGAGTGCGCGCTTGTTATTGAAGTTGACGGGCTTGCCTGCGCGGTTGATTATCAAAGAACAATGATTGAAAAAATCTTAAATAATTTTGGTGCAGCAGCAATTCAATATTCAAAAACGCAGGAGGATTACGAGCGTATCTGGAGGGCAAGACGTTCTTCCATGGCAGCCTGCGTACGCTTGAAACCAAATATAACAACGGATGATTTGATTGTTCCGCGCAATAACCTTTCGCAGCTTGTCCTTGGAGTACGTGAGATTTGCGCAAAATACGGGCTGACAGTCTGCATGGTCGGGCATGTCGGGGACGGGAGCGTTCATCCGCAAATCCCGATTGATTATACGGATGAGGAAGAGTATGCACGGTTTAAGAAAGCTAAAAGCGAGATTTATAAGCTTACGGCGGAACTCGGCGGGCTTATTTCGGGCGAACACGGTATCGGCATGTTGAAACGTGAAGCAATCGGACTTGTAATTAACGAAACCGCACTTGAATATATGCGTAAAATAAAAAAAACGCTTGACCCTAATAATATTTTGAACCCGTACAAAATTTTCTAGGCGGTGCACGGTGTTAAAAGAACTTGATAAAAAAGCACTGGTAAAATACTTTCGCTCTCTCGGACTTGAGGTAAACACTTCGACAAAAGCCCGCGGACATCAGGGATTTTTTGTCAATAACAGAATTGATATTTCTAAAAATGTTGCGGAGCACAGGTTTATCCCGACGCTTTTGCATGAATTTGCGCATTATATTCACACTCGTATTGAAGCAGGTGTAAACCGGACAGGCGGCACTCTGGAGAGAATTTTCAATTCTTCCAATCCGATTTATAAAAAAGAACTTGTGCGCGTGACGCAGTTTGTTGATGAAAGCTCGCGTCTGGTGAAGCTTTATGAAATGCGTGATAAAATCAGGGCGCAGATTAAAAAGCAGGAATTTATTATAAAAGAGGATTATCCGGAGTTTCAGCGTTCAAAGCCGTTTCGGGAATTTGAGCGGTTTATAAAAAAATCGGAGGCGCGTTATCTTTTGAAGTATGACAGGGTAAAAATCCTTGGCGGTTTCTGGAGAAATCGGGAGCGGATAATTACGATTGACGGACTTGAACGTGATTTCCCGGAAATTCCGTGTGCGTTTGCGGCGTGTATAAGATTGAAATCATTGCAGCGTAAGGGCGCGCGGATATCTGCACGGATTAACCGGTATAAGAAGTATTATGAGCGCCCGACCGAACTTTTTGCACGGCTTGTAGAGGGGTTGTATCTGGATGAAGAGTGGGTTCGCGCGCTGGCGCCGGAAACCACGGACAGATTTTTTGAACTCCTTGAAAGCGGCTATTACGGCGAGTTGAAAAATATATTAAAATAGTTATGCAACTTTGAGCGTATAACCTAACTCTTTTAAAACTTTCAAAACCGTATCAAATTGCGGGGTGACTTCTCCGTTAAAAATGGCGTACAAGTTACTCCTTGAAATTCCGGTTTTTCTTGAAAGGTTTGATATATTGTCTTTGGCGCGTACTACATATTCCAATGAGCGGACAAAAGCATTGAGATTACCGTCTTGAAGATATTCTTCCAGATTGAGGGATAACCATTCTTTGATATCTTCATCGGTTTTCAGTTCGTTTTCTATCATTTGCGATAAATCAAAGTTTTTAATATTTTTCATTTTACATACCTTTCAATTTATTTATGATACTCAATGCCATATTTATATCTTTTGATTGTAATTTTTTGTCACCGCCATTTATAAGTAAAATTATAGTGTCATTTTCAATTGTATAATAGATTCTATAACCGGCACCGAACATAAACCGCAATTCGTATAAATTCTTGTTAATTTGTTTATGATCACCAAAGTTGCCGTCTTTTAATCTGTCGAGTCTGAGTAATATTCGTTTTCTTGTTGTGGTGTCAAGGGATTTTAACCAGATTATTATTGGTTCATTGCCTTCATCATCGACATAATTTTTAAGAGTGTAGCCTGCCGTAATATAATTGTACTAAATTTAGTGCAGGTTGTCAAGACTAAAGTATTTTCCCTATAAAAAATATATACGGGTGAATATTTTACGCCCGTATATATTTTCTTTTGAATTGTTAATGTTTTTTCTATTTAAGTGCGAAAGTCATGTCTGCTTCTACGCAGATTTTGCCGTCTACTTTGCCGACACCGTGGGCTTTGCAGATAGGGCCTTTGACTTTTACAAGTTCGATTTCCATGTCAAATCTGTCGCCCGGACGGACAATGTTTTTGAAACGTACGTTGTCAACACCCGCATATAATGTCAATTTGCCTTTAAATTCAGGCATAGTCATTAAAATCGGTGCGGAACATTGTGCCATTGCTTCAAGCTGCAAAACACCCGGCATAATCGGGTTGCCAGGGAAGTGACCTTGAAAGAAAGGCTCGTTCCAGGTAAGGTTTTTGTAGCCTTTGTCGTATTTCCCCGGAACGCATTCGGTTACTCTGTCTACCAAAAGGAACGGGTATCTGTGCGGAAGCATATTCATAATGTCTATGGCATCAAAGCTCAGAACTTCCTCTTTAATTTCTTCTGTCATACTTTTCTCCTCTTTTATACTTCTTTTAACTTCTCTTTTAATATTTTTGCTGTTTTCAGGTGAACCGCGTGGCCGGCTTCTTTTACAAGAATTTGTGCTTTTAAATGAAGCGGGTTAACGCCGGTCAGATAAAAGTCGCCGATTATATCAAGGATTTTGTGTTTAACCGGCTCATACTGTGAGCGAAGGTCGGTTGTAAAGCCTTCATCAAGCAGCCCGACGGTGTTTTCCTGTGTGACCCCCTGCGCAAAACCTAACATCTGGAATTTTTTTAAATCTTTATAAAAGCCAAAGGTGCGGGCATCGCGGATTTCGTCAAGCTTTTTGAAATCAACGTTTACCCAGCGGTTTTTCAAATCAGGGTGATCGTAGTTGACTGCATACGAGATAAAAAGTTCATCATCCGGCAGGACCACAAGGCTGGTTTTGCCGTTCAGGTAATAAACGGGTTCTGTGACCGTGTATTTTTTAGGTTTATACAGTAAAGGTTTATCAATTCCGGCGGATTTGAAGAGTTCCACCCAGCCTTTTGAGCTTCCGTCTAAAATCGGCACTTCTTCTTCTGTCATATAAATATCAACGGAATCTATTTCACACAGTGCAAGTGCCGCCGAAAGATGTTCTTCAAGCATTACGCGCGCTTTGCCTTTGCCGAGCGTCACGCAGTGATCTGTGGAAATAACGTTTTCGACAGCTGCATCAAAGGGTTCGTTATCTTTTACAAAATAGCGGATTTTCCCTTCTTTTGAAGGTTTGAACGTTGCCGTACACGGTTTGTTTTTCATCAAACCGTTGCCGGATATTGAGATTTCCTTTTTAAGCGTTATCATTTTTATTTTTCTTCCTTAGAATCTGCGATGAATTCATTCAGCATAGGTTCAACTTTGCGGAATTTTGCGATAATTTCCTGAGCGTCTTTCATTGTTTTGAGCTGTTTGATAAATTCTTTTCTCGGAACAGCCGGAATACCGACGATAATTGATTTTTCAGGGAAGCTTTTTGTAACGCCGGCTTTTGCCGTAACAATTGAATCCGCGCCGATTTCGATGTGATCGGCAAGGCCGGCTTGTCCGGCAAGAACAACTCTGTCGCCGATTACGCAGCTTCCTGCAATACCGACTTGAGAAACGATTAAACAGCCTTTGCCAACGCGGCAGTTGTGGCCTATCATTACAAGGTCGTCAATTTTTGTATCGTCACCGATTACGGTGTTTTCGATTGTACCGCGGTCTATTGTAGAATTTGCGCCGATTTCAACGTTATTTCCGATTACAACAGAGCCGATTGACGGGATTTTGAAGATAACCTGTTCGGTATTTTGTTCTTTAATGCCGCCTTCTTTGCGTGCTTGTTCAATGTTGTTAGGGTTTTCCGTTACAAAGCTGAAACCGTCTGCGCCAAGGGATACTCCGTTGTGGAGAATAACTTTGTCGCCGATTTTTACGCGGTCGCCGATATTAACGCCGGTGTGGAAGAAACAATTTTTCCCGATTTTAGCGTTGTTACCGATATAAGTATTGCCGAGAAGTTTTGAACCGTCGCCGATTTCAGCGTTTTTAGAAACGATTACGTGCGGCCCGATTTGAACATTTTGTCCGATTTTAGCGGTTTCGTGAACGACTGCAGTCGGGTGGATGTTGCTTGTGCCGGTCATAATCGCCGGTTCTTCATAGAAGAGGGTTATTAACTTCATCATTGCAAGGCGCGGTCTTTCAACTTCAATAGTCGTTAAACCGCTGATGTTAACCCCGAATGGTACTAACGCCGCTTTTGCTTTAGTTTTTGCAAGGTTTGCAATTTCTTCTTCACTCAGTGCAAGAGCGAGAGTGTTTTCATCTGAAAGCAGCGGCGGAGCAATTTGAGTAATTGTTGCCTCTTGGGCTTTTGAAAGCATTCCGCCTACGATTTGTGTAATTTCTTCTACTGAAAAGCTTCTCATGTTTTTACTCCTTATTATTTATTTTATTAATTAAATTTGTTGTTGATTGTCCTTCGACAAAGCTTATGAATTCTACACGGATATTATTTTTGCGGATTACGTTTGCCTCCGGAAGGGTTTCCATTGTGTAATCTGCACCTTTTGTGTAGACATCGGGTTTAATTTCGTCGATTAAATCTGCGGGGCTGTTTTCGTCAAACAGGACAACGAAATCTACACAGCTCAGGGCGCAGAGGATTTCTGCACGGTTAAGTTCTGTGTTTATCGGGCGTCCTTCGCCTTTTATTGCGCGGACGGATTTGTCGGAATTCAAAAGTACGATTAAGTAATCTGCAAAAGATTTGGTTTTTTGCAGATAACGTACGTGTCCTACGTGAAGAATATCAAAGCAGCCGTTTGTGACGACAACTGTTTTGCCGCCGGCCTGTAATTTTTCTACAAAACTTCTTATGTTTTCGCGTTTAATTAATTGTCCCATTAAAATAAATCCATTTCTATAACTTTCTGACAGAGGCGTACGGTGTTGAGTGCCGCGCCTATTCTCAAATTGTCAGCAACGCACCAGAGTGAAATCCCGTTTGTGAAGGCCAGATTTTTTCTTATCCTTCCGACATAAACCGGATCTTTGCCGCTTGCATCACGCGTTGTCGGATATTCAAAATTCGCAGGATTGTCAATAACTTCAACCCCGAAACTGTTTTTGAGAATTTCGCGAACCACGTCAGGCGTTACTTCTTTTTCAAATTCAATATCAACGGCTTCCGAGTGCCCGTTGAATACCGGAACCCTTGCCGCTGTGCAGGAAATAGGGGTATTCTCGGGAAGGTGAAGAATTTTTTTTGTTTCGTTTGCGACTTTCATTTCTTCTTTGGTGTAGCCGTTGTCGCAGAAAACATCAATTTGCGGAATTACGTTAAAGGAAATCGGTTTTTTGAAACATACATTTTCAAACTTTTCACCTTTTAAATTTGCTTCGGTGTCGGCGCGCAGTTCTTTAATTGCCGCCAGACCTGCGCCGGAAACCGCCTGGTAAGTTGATACAATTAGGCGTTTAATTCCGAATTTTTCGTGTAAAGGTTTTAAAACCAGCATCAACTGTGAAGTTGAGCAATTCGGGTTTGCGATAATACCTTCGTGTTTTCTCAAATCTTCATCGTTAACATAAGCGATTACAAGCGGAACATTCTCTTCCATTCTGAATGCGCTGGAATTATCTATCAAAACTCCGCCGCGTTTAACTATTTCCGGTGCAAACTTCTGACTGGTTGAGCCTCCGGCTGAGGCAAGAACAATGTTTACTCCGTCAAAACTTTCCGGTTTAGCTTCTTCAACGATATACTTTTTGCCCTGAAATTCTATTTCAGACCCCGCACTCTTGGCGCTTGATAAAAATTTAATCGTGTTAAAATCTATTTTTAATTCGTCAATAATGTTTAAAATCTCTCTTCCGACAACACCGGTTGCGCCTAAGACTGCTAAGTTCGGTTTTCTCATTCTATATCCCTTTACAATAAAGCTATAACTCCGTTACCTCATTATACCCCAAAAATTTCCCCGCGCAAACTTTATGAAGAAACTTTGAGTTTTCATATTGTTTGTGTTAGGATGGTCCTAAGAGTAATAAAAAAATAAGGAGAAGACAAGTGCAAACACACGAATCAAACTCATCAATTAACCAGATCAGACAAACAAGAATCCAAAAGCTTACGGATCTCGCTGACAAAGGGGTCAACCCGTATCCGTATTCTTTCAACAAAACTATAAGCGCCAAAGCTTTGCAGGAAAAATATGCACAGCTTGAACCGGGCGAAGAAACAAATGATGTTTATTCCGTTGCAGGACGTGTTATGGCAATCCGTAATACAGGCATGTTTATTGACCTTCAGGATGACAGCGGAAAAATTCAGATTTTCTCTCATAAAGAAAATGTTCCGGAAGAACAAATGAAGGTCTTAAAACTTATTGATATCGGTGATATCGTAGGTTTTACCGGTACAATCAGAAGAACTCCGCGCGGAGAACTTTCGGTCAAAACAACTGACCTGAAACTTTTGTCAAAAACACTTCTTCCGCTTCCGGAAAAACATCACGGCTTAACGGACGTTGAAATCCGTTATCGCCAGAGATATGTTGACTTAATCATGAACGAAGAAGTCAGAGAAACTTTCAGAAAAAGAAGTTTGATTATCCAAAAAATCAGAGAATACTTAACTTCCCGCGGCTTTTTAGAAGTTGAAACCCCGATGCTTCACCCGCAGGCCGGCGGCGCAAACGCAAGACCGTTTATTACTCACCATAACACGCTTGATATGGATATGTATCTGAGAATTGCTCCGGAACTTTATCTCAAAAGACTTATGGTCGGCGGCTTGAGCGAAAAAATCTTTGAAATTAACAGAAGTTTCAGAAACGAAGGTATTGACACCCGTCACAACCCTGAGTTTACAATGATGGAACTTTATCAGGCTTACGTTGACTATAACGAAATGATGAAACTTACTGAAAATCTTATCAGCACAGTTTGTCAGGAGGTCAACGGCACTATGAAGATTAAATACGGCGAACACGAAATCGACCTTACACCGCCGTGGGACAGAAAAACCATGATTGGCGCAATCAAGGAAAAAACCGGTATTGATTTTGCAGAATGCTTTACGGTTGAAGATGCAAAAGCTAAAGCAAAATCTCTCGGCATTAACCCTGATGAGTGCGAAAACTGGGGACAGGTTCTTGATTTAATCTTTGAAGAAAAAGTTGAGCCGGGTTTAATCCAGCCTGTTCACATTATTGACTATCCGCGTGATATTTCACCGCTTGCAAAAGTTCACCGTGATAACGACAGATTAACAGAGCGTTTTGAAACCCGCGTTAACGGCTGGGAAATCGCAAACGCATTCTCTGAACTTACAGACCCGATAGACCAGAGAATGAGATTTGAAGCACAGGCGCTTGCAAAAGCAAATGGTGATGAAGAAGCAATGACAATCGACGAGGATTTCATCACTGCGCTTGAATACGGTATGCCGCCTGCAGGCGGACTCGGTATCGGTATTGACAGGATTGTTATGTTATTGACAAATTCACCGTCAATCCGCGACGTAATCGCATTCCCGACATTAAAGAAAAAAGAAGGGTAAATATATTAAAAAGGGCGGTCGTAAGACCGCCTTTGTATTGCGCTTGACATATAATAAAACATGGTACATAATGAAAAAGTGTCGCTGAGCGACATCCACAATTAGATAATGGCGAGAAGCCGGAAAGGATAGAAGAATTTATGAAAAAACGAAGTGTAATTATTTATGCAGGGGGGGGGGGGGCCTCTCTTAACAGGGAATAGTGCGCAATCTGTACCCGATATGTCATCCCGAATTTATTTCGGGATCTGTCCAACGATACCGGTAGCACGTAATGCAGGTCAGACCCTGAATCAAGTTCAGGGTGACAAAATTTCGTCATTGCGAGCGGTCGTAGACCGCGTGGCAATCAAGTCAACGTTGGTACTGCGCCTCGCGTTTTCTTGTTCGCCTCGCGGAAAACGTGCCTACGTGCTTTCAGCACTCCGCACTCCGCTCGCTCACGCAAACGCCACCGCTCGCGCTTGCGCGAAAGAGCGCGCCGGCAAAGCCGGTCTTATAACGTTACGACAAAACCTACCAACGTATCGGGGAAGTGCCTCAGGCACGCCGCGTCGCGCGCTCGACTCTACACAAGGCAAGCCTTGTTCCGTGGCTCTGCTCGGCTTGGCCTTTACCATGGCAGAAATATTGTTATCCCTCACAATTATAGGCGTTGTTGCAGCGATTACATTACCAAGCCTTACCGGCAACATCAACGAGCGCACATGGAACACGCAACGAAAAGCGCTTTATGCAAGATTTTCACAGGCAATTGCCCTGATGCCCGCAATTAACGGTTACGGAACTTATTCAGAAGACACGGATTCTGCCGGTTCCGCATCGGTAACGGATACCGTTGCTGAAACCTTTGTTACGGCAGGACTTTCAAAAGTTCTGAAAATAAATAATATTTGCTCTTATGACAAATTATCTGATTGCGGCCTGCCTGATAAAATTACCACGCTTGCCGGAAGCACTCTGGATTCGTTCCCGAATACTTTTAAAAAGTTGAATTCCCAGCTTGTAGATATTTCCGGCATGGCATATTGCGGTGTTACGTATTCTTATAATCAATATGATACAAAAGCCGCCGCGTTTGAAACAGCCAATGGTGAAAGCATTGCGGTTTATTATAATCCGCTTTGCCAGCCGGATTTGAAATCAAATATTGCCTGGGATGCAACACAGGTAAGGTTATGTGCAAACTTTATATATGATTTAAACGGTAAAAAAGGGCCTAATACTTACGGAAAAGATATTGGAACGATTTCTGTATTTTATCCGACTGATAGCGTTGTCGTTGCTCCGCTGGCTTACGCAAGAGATTCTGCGTCGGCTCCTCAAAAGCCTTCTTCTGACGGAACACTCAGCGCTGCAGAGGTTTGTACGCAGCAGGACAGCCAGTATCGCTTGCCGAACAAAGATGAAGCAGCTGCTCTGTTTGTTAATAAAAATATTATCGGGAATTTGGCGACAAGCAGTACGTGGTACTGGACTTCCGGAACTGCAATTGACGCAAGCGGCAGAACTGTCGGTTGGATGCAATCTATGCTCTCCGGAGCAAGGTTGTATCGTGCAGAGCGGGATGCTGTCGGGCCAATTCGTTGTGTTAAACGCGATTAGTCTAAATGCCCCGTGGAACCCCCACGGGACTTTCTTTATCCATTTGTAACAAAATGTAAATTAGAGCCTAAGCCGTCTGAAAGCCAGTAATAATCTTTCCTTTGCCAAATTTAGCTGATTAGTGCAATAGGCCGCCGCGCAATTTTCTTACACCTAATGTTTTTCTAAGTGTAGCTAAAATCGATTTTATTATGTGTAGGAACTAAAATAAAAAAGGAGTGTGTAATGGCAGTATCTGAAGCAAAAAATGTTGGTCTGGGAAAACTTATCGCAGACAGAATGCGCGGTGTTAAATATGGATGTGTGCAGGTTGGCGATGGAAAAGCTAAACTTGTTCGTTCCGATGCACTTATCAATCTTAACGACCATATAGGTGACAAATTCGGCATGGATTGTTCTAAACATATAAATGCAGACGAATATGCAGGAATTATGAAGATGACGAAAAAATTTGTCGGTGAAGTCCCACAAACTAACAATTTCCCGCTTAAATATTTTAATGCGCACGGTGCAATGCAAATTGTAGATAATTCTAAAGGAAAGGTTGTAATTAGTCTTGTTGAACAGTTAAAATCTCCAATTAAAACTTTCTTAAAAAGTGCATTAAAATAATTAAACTATTAATAAACAGCGAGCCTCAGGATTTTGCCTGAGGCTCGCTGTTTTTGTTTGTAGTATATATTACCTACTTAACTTGGTAATCTCTAACAACGCCTTCGAATGCGTCTAAGTAGATTTGTTTGATGTCTGACATAAGTGGATATGCAGGGTTTGCACCGGTACATTGATCGTCAAATGCCAATTCTACCATTTCGTCTAACTTAGCCATGAATTGTTCTTCTGTTACGCCGAAGTCCTTAATTGATTTTGGCAGGTTGATTGCTGTCATCAATTTGTCTACTGCGTTGATTAACAATTCAACTTTTTCGTCATCGTTCTTACCGCCCAATCCTAATTCATCAGCGATTTGACCATATTTAGCCTTCGCGTTAGGGAATTTGTATTGAGGGAAGATACATTGTTTTTTAGGGCAATCAGTTGAGTTGTATTTGATTACCTGTCTGATTAACAATGCGTTAGCAACACCGTGCGGAACGTGGAACATTGCACCGAGTTTGTGAGCCATAGAGTGGCAGAGGCCTAAGAAAGAGTTTGCAAATGCCATACCTGCAATTGTTGCCGCGTAGTGCATTTTTTCTCTTGCCATAGGATCGTTTGCACCTTCAGTGTATGAACGTTCGAGGTATCTGAATACTAACTTAGTTGCTTCAAGTGCGTTTGAATTAGTGAAGTTTGTAGCCATTGCTGAAACGTAAGCTTCGATAGCGTGAACAAGTGCGTCGATACCTGATGCGCTTGTTAAGCCTTTTGGCATACCGTCAACGAAGTTAGGGTCAACAATTGCCATGTTCGGAGTCAATGCATAATCTGCAATTGCGTATTTAACACCTGATTGGTCATCTGTGATGATAGCAAACGGTGTAACTTCAGAACCTGTACCTGATGTTGTAGGAACTGCAACCATTGTTGCTTTTTTACCCAATTCAGGGATAGAGCAGATTCTTTTTCTGATATCCATAAATCTCATAGAGATATCTTCAAATACAGTGTCAGGTTGTTCGTACATTAACCACATAATCTTAGCTGCGTCCATAGGAGAACCGCCGCCCAGAGAGATGATTACATCAGGTTCAAACGGTTTCAATACAGCCATTGCCTGGTTGATTGTAGATAATGTAGGATCCGGTTTAACGTCAAAGAAGATTTGGTATTCGCAGCCGATTTCTTCTAAAACATTAGTGATTTTATTAACAGCACCGGAGTTGAAAAGGAAGCTGTCTGTTACGATAAATGCACGTTTTTTACCTTTAAGTTCACGAAGAGCCAGGTCAATAGCGCCTCTTTTGAAGTAAACTTTAGGTGGAACCTTAAACCATAACATATTTTCTCTCCTTTCCGCTACTGTTTTGTAGTTCAATAAGTTTTCAACGCCGACGTTACCGCTTACAGCGTTACCACCCCAAGAACCGCAGCCAAGAGTTAATGACGGTTCAAGTTTGAAGTTATAAAGGTCACCGATACCGCCTTGAGATGATGGTGAGTTGATTAACAATCTGCAAGTAGGCATTTTTTCTGCGTAGAAGTTGATTCTATCTTTAGAACGTTCATCGGTGTAAAGAACGGAAGTGTGACCTGCGCCGCCTTTGATAACAAGTTCGTAAGCCATTTCAGCAGCTTCATCAAAATCTTTAGCTCTGTACATAGCCAACACAGGTGATAATTTTTCTCTTGAGAACGGATCTTCCCAATCAACAGCCGGTCTTTCAGCGATTAAAACTTTTGCGTTAGGGTTAACTTCAAAACCTGCCAGTTGAGCGATTCTGTAAGCGCTTTGACCAACGATGTCAGGGTGTGCAGTACCGCGTTTAGGGTCGATGATAGGTAAATCAACCAATTTCTTTTGTTCTTTTTCATCAAGGAGGTGAGCGCCTCTGTATGCGAACTCATTTCTAACTTGATCGTAAACGCTGTCAACAACAACAACAGATTGTTCTGAAGCACAAATCATACCGTTATCAAAAGTTTTTGACATAAGGATTGAAGAAACAGCCATTTTGATATCAGCGGTTTCGTCAATAACCGCAGGGGTGTTACCCGGGCCAACGCCTAATGCAGGGTTGCCTGAAGAGTAAGCAGCTTTAACCATACCAGGGCCGCCTGTAGCTAAGATACAATCAATGTGAGGGTGTTTCATCAATTGGCTTGAAAGTTCAATTGTCGGAACATCAATCCATCCGATGATATCGTTAGGAGCACCAGCTTTAACAGCAGCTTCAAGAACTAATTTAGCAGCAGCGATTGTGCAGTTTTTAGCTCTAGGGTGCGGTGAAAAGATGATTGCGTTTCTTGTTTTCAAAGCGATTAAAGATTTGAAAATCGCAGTTGAAGTCGGGTTAGTTGTAGGAACGATACCTGCAATAACGCCGAGAGGTTCTGCAACGATTTTAGTACCGTTGATTTTATCTTCTTTAATGATGCCGCAAGTTTTAGCGTTTTTGTGTTTGTTGTAAATGTATTCTGAAGCGAAGTGGTTTTTGATAATTTTATCTTCCAGAACGCCCATACCGGTTTCTTCAACAGCCATTCTTGCAAGCGGAATTCTTGCTTTGTCAGCAGCAGTAGCTGCAGCTTTGAAAATTGCGTCAACTTGTTCTTGAGAGTAAGTTGCGAAAATCTTTTGAGCTTTTTTAACTCTTTCGATTAATAATTCCAATTTTTCAGCGGAATCAACAACAGAAGAAGTGTTTAAAGCTTTTTCCAGGTTTTCGACAGTCTTTTGATTTTTTGTTGTCATAATATGTCTTCTCCTTTTTCAGTACATCGTTTATTCTTTTATTTCGGCGAAAGCCCCTAATCTTTTGGCTTTCAATCGTGAAATATTTCACGATTACTTTGTACTACTATTGTATCATGAAGAAAAATCGTTTGCAAGTGTTATTATGACAATCTTTATCTATTTTTAATATGTGGTAAAATTAAAGCGCTGGCTTATGCTAGCGCCTTGTGTATTTTAGAAAGGATATATTAGCGTTTAACACATCTTACATAATCTGAGTGTGTTTTTACTATTGTATAATATTTGCCATTTAGAAAGTATACTTTCCACGCTTCGTTAGATGTTGCAACTGTACTTGACCAGAATGCTCCGCTTGTAATACCAAGTAATTTATTATTATAAAACATAGCAGTAAGCTCATCACGATTTGGTAGTCTGCTTTCAGAATCTTGTTGTTTACAAGCTTTACCCGCATCAGTTTGAGTGTGCGTTCCGGTTACATTACTTGTAAGTGGCATTGGCGCTACTACTGTCGGATCTGCTGGATAGAGTGCGCTGATAAAACCAATATCTTTGCCTACAGTGTTTGGGCCCTTATTACCGTTTAAATCATAAACAAAATTAGCGCACATTTTGGGTTGTGTATAATAATCTCCAGTTTCGTTGAGATATGAAACACAGTTCGGATTATAGTAAACCAGTATACTTTCACCATTTTGGGTTTCAAAAGCTGCAGCCTTGATATCTAATGGTATTCCTGCTTCAGAAGTGAATAGGCTATTAAAACCCCTTAAAGAAGAAATTTCGTTCAACTTGATTATACTTTCGGCATTAAGGGGAGTAATGGTTTCTGGTAGACCGCAATCTTCGAGATGTTCGTTATCACAAATATTGTTAATTTTAAGAACTTTGGCGAGGCCATTTGTTACAAAGGTTTCGGCGGCAGTGTCAACGGCATCGCCTGCACCGGAGGAACTTTCTTCTTTTAAAGTTCCGTACCCATTGAGTGCCGGCATTAGCGCAATTGCTTGAGAAAATCTGGCGTAAAGCGCTTTGCGTTGCGTATTCCATGTGCGTTCGTTAATATTTCCTGTCAAGCTCGGTAATGTTATAGCTGCGACCACGCCGATTATCGTCAATGACAGAAGTATTTCTGCCATGGTAAACGCCATTCGTCGCCCGTAAGCACATAAACCCTTTATGGCTTTCGACTCAGTCGGTGTCATTCCGAACTTGTTTCGGAATCTGTCCAACGTTACCGGTAGTTCGCAACACTGGATAGATGCTGAATCAAGTTCAGCATGACAGGCGTTGCGGATTTCTGCCGCAGCTCGCTCGTGCAGTTTAGGGTGACAGTGCTCTGTAGATTTTTCCGTTGTATTCTCGTACGGGTTCACTTGTGGAAGTCGCTCAGCGACTGACTCAGTCGAGCGGCTCAGCCGGTCCGCCATGGTAAAAGCGGCGCAACCGTAAGTGTGTAAATCCGTTAAGGAAGCGCGTTGACCCGCGCCTGCCATTGTAAATGCAGTATGTTTCATAATTTCTATCCTTTCTATAGTATAAGTATACCGCATTGTATTCAAAAAGTAAATACATTATATATTATAAAATTAAATATATATTTAACACCCCAAACAGAATACAATAATGTCCGAGAAAGGCTCGCGCCCGGCTGAGCCGGAGCCATAGTGGTATCAATCGCTACCGAGAGTGTATGAACCAAATGGAGGAGCCACTCAGTGGCCGAGCCTTTTGAGTGGCGTATTAGACAGCGCAGTCGCGGGTTGACCTGCGGGAGCAGGGCAAGCAGGCGACGGAGAACTGCTTTATTTAAGAGGTGTTATATGATTGAATTTAAACCGGTTAAATCTGAAAAGACTGTTATAAGTATCAGGCTTGATTCCAATACGCTCAAGGAGATTGACGAATTGTCAGGCAAGACTGATATCAGCCGTAATGAACTGATTGTTCAATGTATAGATTTTGCACTAAAGCATTTAAAGCAGTGATAGTTGTTTGGTGAAGTGTTTTTGCAGGAAGGACGCACGGTGGTATTTGGTTAAGCCGTATTTATCGATTGCCGCAAGGTGTTCTTCTGATAGATAGCCGGCGTTGGATTTCCAGTTGTATTGCGGGAATTCTGCGTCAAGTTTTTCCATATAACGGTCGCGCGAAACTTTTGCCAGAATACTTGCCGCCGCGATTGAGGCTGATTTTCCGTCGCCCTTTATTATGAATTTTTGGGGGTAAATATAGTCTTTGATTAATTTATTGCCGTCAACAAGCGTAAGAATTTCTTTTTTCTCCTCTGCATTCAAGCCCAGTTTTGCAATAACAGCTTCACAGGTAAGTTTCATGCCTTTTAGCGATGCGTTCAGAATGTTTATCCGCTCAATTTCTTCAACTTCTATGTTTATTATAGAATTTACTGTGTTTTCTTTTACTATGTCATAGAGCGCTTCGCGTTTTTTTCGGGTAAGCTTTTTGGAATCGTTCAGGTCTGCAAGTTCCTTTATTAAAGTTTCTGTTTTTTCGCGAAAACAGGCGCACGCAACAAAAACCCCGCCGGCAGCAGGGCCTCTGCCTGCTTCGTCGGTTCCGATAATTATTTTTCCAAAGCTTTCATCAAATTTAAAAAGTTCACTCATCAGAAGCCTCTGTATCCAGTATAAATTTCCCTATTTTTCCCTCGCGGAAGTCGCGCAGGATGTAAACAGAGGTTCGCTCTGTATCTGGGCGGCCGTTTGAGGTAATCCAGTTACGCGCAAGCGCCAGATTTTCTATGCTCAACTCGCCCTGCGGATAGTTGTAGTACTCGCGGGTTTGGGTTTCGTATTTATTTTCAAGCATTGAAAGAAGCTCGCGTGCCACGATTTCGTTAGAGTAGGCGTGTTCGCTGACAGAGTTTACAAACGCAAGTTTGCGTGCGCGTTCCTGATCCTCCTGCTTCATAGGGATAATTCCCGGAGTGTCGAGAAGTTCAAGCTGCGGGTTAATCCTGACCCACTGCTGCTGGCGGGTAACGCCTGCTTTTGCGCCGATTTTGGTTTTGGAGGAACGGGTAAGTTTATTAATAATGCTTGACTTACCCACGTTTGGCATTCCGACAACCATAACGCGGGCAGGACGGCGCAGAAGCCCCTTTGCCATTATCGCCTGAATACGCGGCTCTGATAGCTCAATAACTTTTTTGACAATCTGGTTTAAGTCTTTGGAATTTTTTGCATCAGTCGTCAAAACAGGGCAGCCGGTTTTTTCTTCAAGTATCGAAATCCATTTCTTGAGTTCGGCTCTGTCGGTTAAATCCGCTTTATTGAGCAATATTAAACGGGGCTTTTCACCTAAAAGCCCCGTTATATTTTCATAACAACTTGACAGAGGTAAACGGGCGTCTAGTACTTCTATCACTGCGTCTACGAGCGAAAGCTGTTCTTTTAGCTTACGTTCGGCTTTTGCAATATGCCCCGGATACCAGTGTATGTGTAACTTATCTTTTTTCAATTTTTTCCTTAATACGAGTTGCTTTACCTGAACGTTCTCTCAAGTAGTAGAGTTTAGAACGTTTAACGTCACCGCGTCTGAGAACGTTAATTCTTTCAACGCGCGGAGAGTTTACTAAGAATACACGTTCAACGCCAACGCCCTGAAATACTTTTCTAACGGTAATTGTTTTGTTGATGCCTGAACCGTGCTGTTTAATAATAGTACCTTCAAATGCTTGAAGTCTTTCTTTGTTTCCTTCAACGATTCTAACGAAAACTTTAACGGTATCACCGGAGTTAAGTTGTGGCAAGTCTTCTTTCAAATATGCTTTTTCTAATTCATTAATAATAGGGTTCATATCTTTTTCCTTTATTTTTAGTTGTAAATCTTAAAACGCGCCAGAGGTTTTTTCCACAATAAAACATAAACGCACATTTTGAATATAAAACAAAGAAAGATTAAATGCAAGCATACCCGAGAAATGCCCGTTAACATGGCGTTACAATCGGCACGGGTAAGTTTTTATCCTTTATTTTATGTATATTACTATTCTTCATATCTACTATCCAAATGGCTAGTTTACAAGGAAAAGTGTTTGTAAGAATATTTATCCGTTTGTGTTTGAACGCACATTTCAGTGGAAAATGAAAAGGAGGAAAACATTAATGCTAAACAGTTTGACTTTAAGAGAGAGTGAAGTTTTGCCGTTGTTGGCAATGGGGTATTCCAACAAACAGATAGGCGATAAGCTTTGTATATCTGTATCTACGGTAAAGGCACACGTACAGGAAATATTGTACAACCTAAAAGTAAAAAACAGAATTCAGGCGGCTGCAGTAGCCGCTTATTTTTTGCAGATTAAGCCGGAAGAAATCATAAAAGTAGCAAACAGACAAAGGGGGTAATAAAAGTCAAGGCGGAGCCGGAATGGCTCCGCCCCGCTTTTGTAATGGTTAACGTTTTACGCACCATAATCGCCAGGAAGATGTTTTATTATATTTTCCGGGGCGGCCTTGATTGAAGTCTATTGCCCAGGCTTGTGTTGCACCGCTTGATGTTGTCAGTGAACTTGACCAGTAAATACCTGTCGGCATTGCAAAAAGTTTTGCATTTACGAACATGGAAATTAATTCTTCCAGATTTGGCAGCCGGCTTTCATTATCTATTTTTGTGCATTCTTTTGAGGACGCAGTGTATGAGATTGATGTTGAGGCGGCGCGGGTAAGAGGGAATGGCGCAACGACAATGCTGTCACTCGGATAAAGAGCAGTTATTACGCCTATATCTTTGCCAACGGTGTTTGGGCCTTTGCTGCCGTTTAAATCATAAATAAAATTCGCACATATTTTGTTTTGCGTGTAGTGAAAATTGCTTTCTCCTAAACTCCCTGTGCAATCGGGTTTGTAATATACTACAATGCTTTCACCGTTTTGAGTTTCAAAAGCAGCAGCGTTAGTATCTATCATACTTTCTGCCGAATGAACGACTCCGTTTACATCTGTCCAAGTCGCGACACTTGTCATAAGCGAATTAAGTTCTGATATTTTTGTTGGTATAGAAATCGCGCTGCCGCCGGAAAGGGGTGTTATTTTTGATGTGATGCCGCAATCTTCAAGGTGCTCTGAATCGCAGATGTTGTTAATTTTCAATACTTTAGCGAGCCCGTTGGTGACGAAGGTTTCGGCAGCGGTGTCTACTGCTGAAGTGGAAGAATCACCTTCGGTAAGGGTTCCGTAACCGTTGAGTGCGGGCATGAGGGCAATTGCCTGTGAAAATCTGGCATATAAAGCTTTTCTTTGAGTGTTCCAAGTACGTTCGTTGATGTTACCTGTGAGTGACGGAAGCGTAATGGCTGCAACTACGCCGATGATTGTAAGGGATAACAGGATTTCGGCCATTGTAAAACCACAAACCATGGTTATCTTCTTTAATGTCATTCCGTACTTGATACGGAATCTCACAGGCGTTACCGATAGACCGCGACACTGGCCAGACCCTGAATCAAGTTCAGGGTGACAATATGGGTTTTTCGTGGTCCAGTCACTTGCTTCGCGTTGCCCCCCCCCCCCCGCTTAACAGGTCCATATTACAAGGGTTTTCAGACTTTAAGTTTTTCATATATTCTATCCTTTCTTTGTTTACAAAGTTATTTTAAACCATATAGTTATGGCTGTCAACTGCTTATGCGGTTTGTTTCACCGGAATCGGTGCCTGTTCGCGAACGTGTGCGACCAGAGCTTTGAATACAAACGGATGCATTTTACCTTCTTTTACGTCTTTATACATTATTCCAAGTGCCTGCTCGGTGCTCAATGGTGCTTTATATGAGCGCTTTTCTGTCAGTGCTGAGAATTTATCAGCTGCGGCAAGCACCTGCAAATTTATGTCCGCGTTGAAATCCGGTTTTGCCTGCGGATAGCCGTTCCCGAGCGGGTTCTGGTGGTGATATTTGATAAGGTCAAGCGTTCTGGTATCTATGTCGGAATGCTTCAAAAGTTCGTAGCTTAATTCTGAATGCGTGTGCATTATTTTTTCTTCATCCGGAGTCAGACGCGCGGGTTTATTCAGGATTGCATCAGGAATTAAGACTTTCCCCAGATCGTGAAGATAGCAGGCATCAGAAAGTGATTTTTCATTGATGCCGTATTTGAGGGCAACGGGAAGATGTTCTGTTATTCCTTTTGCAATTTTTTGGGTATCTTTGGCGTGTCCTGCCAGCAGTGCTCGTAAATTCTCCATGTTAAGTTCGCCCTGCATACCGTTTTCGCGCAAAATCTCACGAATTCGCGGATTGCCTTTAATCATTTTTGTAAGGTTTGCCTCGGTGGTATGACGGCCCAGAGAATTTGTCTGGTATTCAAAGGTGTCACGGTCAAGCGAGGCAAGACCGAAGTTCATATACGGATTATTATTTATCCGCTGCGTTGAATATATACCGTTTGCGCCAAAATATTTTATGGCGTTAAGACCAAATAAATTTCCGCCCATACACACACTATTGATTATCTACACACAAAGATATAAAGTTTTTTTTCGCTTCCGAATTGACTTTTTTTTGAAATTTGTAACATTTTTTTAAAACTTTGAGCGATGTGTTATAATCAGGGAATGAGAGAGATAAAAAATGTATTAATGTGTGGATTAGGCGCAGTCGGAATGACTTTTGCCTGTAAAATCCGGAAGAATTTGCCGGAAAGTTTAAAGGTTTTGGTTGATACGGAACGTTTGCACAGATATTCCCAGAATCCGCCTAAAATGAATGGCGAAGAGAAGTTTTTTGATTATATTTTGCCTTATGAAACGGGTTACAAGGCAGATTTAGTTTTAATTGCCACCAAGATGAATGCGCTGGATGAAGTTATGAAGAATTTGCGCAACTTTGTGGGTGAAAACACTGTTATTTTGCCTATTCTTAACGGGATTGAGGCGGAGGAAAAAGTGGCTGAGGTTTACGGGCGTGAAAAGCTTCTGTACGGCTATTTTATCGGGCACAGCGCAATGCGGGTCGGTAATGAGGTTGTTCAGGACGGGGTCGGGCGTATAGTGTTCGGGTCTGACAAATCGCAGGACAGGGCCAATGTCGACCGGGTTTGTGAGTTTTTCAGGCGCGCGGGCGTGGATTTTGAAACGCCGGAGAATATTATATACGCTAAGTGGCTGAAATTCGCGCTTAACGTTGTTGTCAATCAGACTTCTTGTATATTAAAAATGACATTTGGCGATATGCAAAAGAGTGAAAATTTCCTTGAATTTGCCACCCATATTGTGCGCGAAGTTATGGAACTGGCAAGGCTTGAAGGCGTTGAAGGCTATGAAAATTTAGAGTCTGATTTTATAAAGGCACTGTTTTCGATGGTTGAAAACGGCAAAACTTCTATGTGGCAGGATATTGAAGCAGGCCGGAAAACCGAGCTGGACATTTTTGCAGGCACCGTACTGAGATTGGGCGCAAAACACAAGGTTGCAACGCCTTATAATCAGGTGATGTATGAAATGATTAGAATTCTTGAGGAAAAATTTTGAAGAAATTAATTTTACTTTTCATAATGTTCTGTCTTTGTATCATTCAGCCTGCCTTTGCCCAAAAAGAAGAAAAGCCGGTGGTTAAATTTTTGCCTTCCGCAACGGGCATAGTCAGAGAAATTGAATCCCAAAACGTTGAAGAAAACGGCGTTGAAGCAATACGACAGGTCGTGGAACTTGAAATTTTAACGGGTCAGTTTAAGGGCGAGAAACGTATTGTTGAGAATGTTGTCAGCGGAAATCCGTATTATGATATTAATTTGAAAAAAGGCGCAAGGGTTGTTGTCCACCTCGAACCACAGGATGATTTTGTTGTGAGCGCTGATGATGTTGACTTTTTTATCACCGACATCCGCCGCGAAGGAACTTTGTGGCTTTTAGCAGGTATTTTTTCACTGTTTGTCATTCTAATCGGGCGGACAAAAGGTTTAAGAGCATTGATATCAATAGTTTTGACGGTGGCACTTGTTTTTCTTGTAATGATGCCGCTTGTTCTGCATGATGTTTCTCCGATATTTGCGGCATTGCTGGTAGGGCTTTTATCAACTGTTATTACTATATATTTTGTAAGCGGTTTTAATTACAAAAGCACTTCCGCAATTCTGGGAACGGTTTCAAGTCTGGTAATTGCGGCACTTCTTGCGGGACTGACTATTAAAATGGCTCATCTGACGGGTTATGTTGGGGAAGAATGTATGTTTTTGCATTCCGAAAGGCCGGATTTGAATATGCAGGGGCTTCTTGCAGCGGCAATGATACTTTCAGCACTCGGTGCATTGATGGATATGGGAATTTCTATTGCCAGTACAATTAACGAGGTTTATCAGACAGATCCGAACATTACTGTCAAACAGCTTTTTGCCTCCGGCATGAACGTAGGACGTGATATTATAGGTACGATGTCCAATACCCTCATTCTGGTTTATTTGGGCTCAGCGCTGCCATTGGTATTATTGGCTTCCGGTATTGATATGCAGAAATTTTTCAACCTCAATCAGGTCGCAACCGAAATCGCCTCGGCCTTAATCGGAAGTATTGCAATACTGGCATGTGTACCATTTACGGCTATAATCGCTGCCAATTTGATTAAGCGTCGGACAAAAATTTACAATTCTTAACGATATGTAAAATGGTGCAAAAACCATGCGCCCCATGTATTTCCATGGTTCAAATCATGGAAACCATGATGAGAGTAAGCCTCAGGCATGATTGAAACCTGAAAACCATTGATATTATTGGGTTTTTATATTCCGTTACAAATATTAACAATCACATGTTTGACGCTTGAAAAAACATGAGGATTTTCTATAATGTAAATAGAGGGGCATGAACCCTTGAAAATAAAGGCTCTGCCAGTTGGGGAGAATTGAGCCGATGTGTAAAGATAATCGTGGGAGATAATAAGTTGTTTAGAAGCAGGGATATGGGAAGAGCTGTAGCGGTCAGAAGATGGACGCAAACGGCTTTGGAATGTTATAAAAGAGGTTGTAATTGCGAAGGGTGTTTTTATAAAGATTTTTTCAGCAGCTCATCACAAAAATGTCAGATGAAAGCTTCTGTTCTTGAATTGGTACGTGTAATAGGCACCCCGAACGTAGAACTTCAACAGTTCTTAATTGAAGAATAGCGGAGCTTTACGGGTTAAAATTTGTAAACTTTTTTTGTAAAAGTTTAAAGTTTCTTCCTGTGCCGTCCGATATGAAGGTTGTGAGTATAAAGGGAGATACAGCTTTCATATAGGATAATTGATTATTAGGAGTTTTAATTTTCTGAAATAAGTTCAGAATAATCGTTTTGGCACTTTAAATTTTCCCTCAGGTATGTTATACTGAGGTGGTAGTATATGATAGGAGGCAGACATGCACATTTACGTAAACGGAAGAAACATCGAGATTACAGACGCTATTAAAGCTTATGTAAAAGAAAAATTTGGCAAGGTAGCCAATCACTACGACCAAATTCAGGGTATTGAAGTTGTGTTGTCGGTAATTAAAAATCCGGCTGCATCGGGAAGACATGTTGCCGAAGTATCATGTAAAATGGCTACCGGCGTGGTTCACTGTGAAGAATCAGGCGAATCAATGTATGCAAGCATTGACCTGCTGGCGGATAAACTGGACAGACAGGTTAAGAAGTTTAAGGATAAAGCATTGGGTTCGGACAAAACGTCAATCAGAACGGACGAAGCGCCGGAACCGGTGGAAGAAGCATAAAGTTAAACGCCCCGATTTTATCGGGGCATTTTTTATCAGTATAACTTGACAAATACAGAAAAATAGTAAATAATATTAATATAAGGGAAAAGCCCTAAAGGTGGCTAGACCATTAGAGCTTTCTTCACTCCCTTATTTGTAGAATTTAAGCGTTATGATTATCATAAAGATAAGCCATAGCGCTTTTTCAGTTATACTGAATTCCACAATCTCACCTCCTTTCAGCCGATTTCTTCACAAAATGAGTGTGCTGCGGAGGTTAAGGTGGAGAGCTTACCCTTCAGAGTTATATTATCAGATGAGGTAGATTGTTGTCAATTGAATGTCCGGGAAAGACTTGCGATAAGGAACGTGAGTGGCGAAGAACTGCTTTATTTGTAACAATTATGTAGGTAATTGCGGCTTCCGGATTGCCACGCCGACTGGCGTCGGCTCGCAATGACAATATTTGGCTTGAGATGCGGCGGCTAATTCGTCAGGGTTGAAAATTTTTTATAATATATTATAATCTTATAAGTAAAAAACATAGGTAACTTATGGATATTAAATTATATTTGGAAAAATTTACGGGATTTTTGCACTCGCAATCCTTTGTGAAAGCTTTCTCGTTTTTTGTTTTTACAGTTATTTTGACGGCGCTTATCTCCTCGCAGAATTTCTTCTTTCAAAACACCGTCAAAAACGGCATAAGCCAGAAAGATATTTATGCGCAAAAAACGCTTACCGTTATTGACACGCGCAGAACCGAGCTGTTGAAAAAAGAAGCCGCAGGTAAGGTTGAGCCGATTTTGACTCCTACAGAGGACAACTTTGTCAGAATTAACTTCAACAATCTGCAAAATTCTATTGAAAATATAAGATTTGAAAATATTCCGGACGCGCAGAAGCGTGAAAAATTAGAGGTCTTTTTTGACCTGCCTAATTCCAGAAAAGATTTTGTGCTGGATTTCCTTTTGAAAGCTGACGATGACAGCTTGAATGAAACTTTTGCAAAAGCAAGCCAGACACTGGAAAAAGTCTTAGAAGTCGGGATTACCGAGAGCGATTTTGCAGATAATGACGTTGAAAGAATTATTAAACAGAACCTCGTAAGAGATATTTCCAAACGCCAGATTTCCATAATAACGGCCATACTTGAGCAGGTTATTGTGCCGAACCTCGTTGTTGATGAGTTCGCAACAAATATCGCACGCCAGAACGCCCAAAGTACGGTTAAACCTTACGAAATGAAATTCCAGAAAGGGGATTTGATTGTTTACAAGGGCGAACCCGTTACAAAACTCAAACGCGATGCTTTGCGGCAGGCGGGGTATAACGTTTATGAGTTGAATTTTCAGGGGCTTGTTGCAATGTTTATTATTGTTGCGCTGGGCACGCTTATTTATCTCGGGTATATGAGGTTTTTCGAAAAACAATTCCTTGAGCCGCGTTATCTTTCTGTTTCAGCGTCGCTTTCAACCTTGGTTGTTATTATTGCAATGCTGCTGCCGTCAGGAACGTCGCCTTATATCCTGCCGATTCCGGCTTATGTATTTGTGCTGGCGATATTTACCAGCCCGCGGATTGCTTTCGTTGCGGGAACCGTTCTGTTGACAATTCTTACGCTGGGATTTCAATATAACTCGTCCTTTTTGTGCACATTCATCCTTTTAACAATGATTTCTACAATCGCGATTTCAAAAATCCGTTATTCAAAACGTATGGATTTATTGAAAGTCGGGTTTTTTGTTTCCGTTGCAGGCGTTTTGATTGCGATAAGTATCTTCCTGCTTGAAAAATGCCTTATTGATGTAAGCAGTTATTTAATCTTGAAAAATATTACCTTCCTGCTTATCAACGGTGTTTTAAGCTCAATAATCGTTCTTGGAACACTGCCGATTTTGGAAAGCACCTTCAAAATTATTACGCCGTACGGGCTTTCTGAACTCGGCGATGCAAACCAGCCGTTGTTAAGACGTTTGCAATTTGATGCACCGGGAACTTATCACCACAGCTTAATGGTTGCAAATCTCTGCGAAGCTGCGGCTGAAGCAATCGGGGCAAACCCTGTTCTTGCACGCGTAGGCTCTTTATACCACGATATCGGGAAATTAAAACGTCCGCTTTTCTTTGTTGAAAACCAATCGTATTTCAAGATTGAAAACCCGCATAATAATTTCACTCCGCGTATCAGTAAAATGATTATAACCGCGCACCCGAAAGACGGTCTGGAACTGGCAAAAGAATACTCGCTTCCGCAGGTTATACAGAACTTTATTACCCAGCACCACGGACAGGGGCTGGCAAGTTACTTCTATAATCAGGCGTTGAAAGAAGAAGGCGCCGAAAACGTTAAGGAAGAGCAATTCCGTTATCCGGGGCCGAAACCTAACACTAAAGAAACTGCGATTCTTATGCTTGCAGATGCTGTAGAATCCGCTGTCCGATCTATGGATAACCCGACTCAGGAAGAAATGGAAGCGGTTATTGATAAAATTATTATGGATAGAATTACTGACGGCCAGCTTTCGGACAGCCCGCTCACTCTTCTTGATATCAAAACTATCGCCGCAACCTTTGTCAGAATTCTGCGCGGCATGAAGCACAACAGAATTAAATATCAAGACGATGAGCTTGAAAAGAAAATTAAACAATTGGAAGAAAAAGAAAAAAATAATGAAAAAGGTTGATTGCTTAATCGAAAATGTTAATGAGAATTACGGAATAGATGTTCAGCAGTGGAGCCAAACTGCGGAAAAACTCTTCAATAATCTGATGTTGCACGAAGAAATTTCTTCAACTTGCTGTCTGGCAGGCGAAGAATTTAAGGAAGTATTTTTTGACATTACGTTTACAAATTCTGCGGACACGCACGAGCTTAACAAGACTTACCGCGGGAAGGACTATCCCGCTGACATCATAACGTTTGCGATTTTTGCAGACAGCGAGGACAGGTTTATTTTAGATAAACGAGTTGTTCTTGGTGATATTGTTATCGCGCTTGATAAGGTCGAAGAAATGGCGGGAGAAGAAGGCAAAACCTTTGACTATGAACTGCAATTCCTTATTGCACACGGAATTTTACACCTGCTGGGGTTTGATCATCAAACCGAAGAAGAATACAATTTTGTCGTGAAACACCAGAATGATGCTATAAAGGAGCTGTGTAATGACAAAGTTTAAAGCGCAAAGTTTCAAAGCCAAAATAGAAAATGCCCGCCACGGAATTAATCTGGCGCTGCGTGCTGAAAAAAATCTGCGTGTTCACATGATTATTGCGGCTATGGTTGTGCTTGCGGGATTTATCCTGCATGTCGGAACAGTGAAGTTCTCTATACTTCTTTTGACCATTGCGCTCGTTGTGCTTGCGGAGATGCTCAATTCCGCGCTGGAATTCGCGGTCGATGCGCTATATAAAAATAAGTATTCCAGACTTGTGAAATTCGCTAAAGACATTTCTGCCGGAGCAGTTCTTTTTGTGTCTTTTATCTCGGTTGTCGTTGGAATACTTATCTTTACACCTGAATTGCTGAAATTATTATAGCCAAAACCCGCCTGACAAATCTTAGCTCAACAGTTTTACTGTTGGCAGATTTGTACGCTCCCTTCATTGCATTACGGTCGCAACGGCGGCATCGTAATGTTTCGCACCCTGTTCGTCACGCTCTCGCGTGCCGACACCGGTGCTACACACCGGCTAACGCATTAATTTCTTCAACCATAGCGTCAGCGTCAAAGCCGTGAACTTTTGCGCCTGCTTCAAGGTTTTCAAAGTGTGCTGCTGCGCATCCGATACAGCCTAAACCGTATTTTCTGAATACTTCTACGCTTTGCGGACATTGATTAACGATATCCATTATGTTCATATCTTTTGAAATTTTACCCATATTTATTCCCTCCATTTTATGACTTTTTCACGTCTGTCATTAAGTATATTATACAATAAAGTTGGAGGTAGTATGGAATTTCTCAAAAATCTGTTTACAAATGATAACAGTATTATCGGGTTATGCGGCTTTGAAGAAAAGAATGATTTGACAGAAAATTTAAACAGGATTTTTACTGATTATAGCTATGCTCCGCCGGTTAACCTGATGTACAAAAATCGCGAGCATCTGAAAAATATTTTTTGCGGTTAACATTTCTTAATCTTTGCAGCCAAAAAAGACAATTTTTAAACCCGAATTTTCTTTATAATAATATAGGGAATTATTTTGGGATAAGTTGTTATGGCAAACGAAGATTATTCAGTAAAATTTAATCCATTTGCATACCAGTCAGCACCGGTAGGACAGGTTCAATTCCGCGGCACCTCAACTCCTGTTGAACGTCCGCAGGAAGGTCAAAAACCTTTCGGTTACACAACCCGTCCGGCCAAACAGCCGACAGAACAGGAATTGTTGACTGAAGCTTATGACAAAAACTTTGTCAAAGATACATTTGCATACGCAGGTGCAAACGGGCCGTCAGCAAATATGCCGGAAAGCCGCGCATATTATGATGACAGCGATTTCAGGGGAAAAGGACTTTATTGTGCGGCGTAAAATTACGCCATTAAATCCATTATCTGCGCTCTTTCGTCGCTCCTGACGTCAGGGTGCAGTAAGTTGAACTCTTTTGCGTCAGTAGTTTGCGCAAAAGGGTTTTTTGTGCTGCTGCGTCCGTAGGTCAAAAGATTGCCGAAATTACCTCTGACCGGCATGTCGTCCTGCCGTGTGAAGCTGTCCTGTGCGTTGGTTTTCTTCATCAATTCCTGATAAAATTCAGGCGGATACCCGCGCGAGGTTTGCATATTCACAGCGCCGACACGCTCGTAGTATTTGTTCTGATTGTTGTCTACTGCTGAAATCATAGAACTCTCTCTTTCATAAATAATAACAATTTGTGAGAGTCAGAATTTCAGTTTTTGGAAATTTCGTAACAATTAGCAATAAAAATGATAAATTTTGTAAAAACGGCAAAACCGCAGGTTAATAAATCGGAACGTAACCGCAGTATTTCAGGGAGTTCAACGTTTCGTAGTAGCTGATTTGCGTTGCGCTGCCGGTTTTGATAAAGAAGTTGCATAATTTATCTTCCGGAAGTTTCAATGCGGCAATAATTGCCGCCTGAATTACGTCAGGATACGTCACTATGATTATGCGGTTACCCATGTTTTCCTTGATAATTTTATCAATACTTTTGCCTACGCGCTCTACAAATTCTTTCAAAGATTCGGAATTTTCGCAGACGCGTTCATCCGGATGCTCAATAAGTTTTAACAGATTATCCGGTTGTTGCTTCATAAGCTGGTTAAGTGTCATGTTATTCCAGTTGCCGCAAAGCCGCGGTTTTAAATCGTCCAGAATTTCAACATTTGTTTTATAAATTTTTGCGATAATTTCCGCGCTCTCAACCGCTCTTGTTCCGCAGGAAGAGTAAATTTTGTCGTTTTTAACCGAACGTTTTATTAAAAACTGACAAATTTTTTCTATCTCTTCTTCACCGGCTTCGGTCAGAGGCGGGTAATTTTCGCAGTTAGAAAAACGGTATTCGTCCGAATATATCGTTGCCCCGTGGGCTATGAAAGTTATTTTGCATCGTCTTTGAAAAAACATAATATCCTCTTTTGGTATAGACAGCGCAGCCGCTGGTTGGCAAACCGCGTTTGCCGGGCAGGCGGCAAAGAACTGCTTTATTATATTATAACATATAAAATATCTTTTTGCTATACCTAATAAAATGCGCCCCTTTTGGAGCGCATTTTAGATTATTTCTTGTGTGTCTTATTGAATGTTATTTCGTCGTTGTCAACGTCTATTACTATCTCATCGCCTTTAAGGAAGTTTTGCGATAATAACAATTTAGAAAGAGGGTTTTCCACAAGCTGACGAATTGTCCGTTTAAGCGGTCTTGCACCGTAAATCGGATTAAATCCGCGGTGTGCAAGGAATTCTCGGGCATCTTCCGTTATCATCAGGTCGATTTCCTGTTCTGCAAGACGTTTGCGCAGGTATTCCATTTGGATATCAACGATTTTTGACAGTTGTTGAAGTGTCAGTGCTTTGAAGAAAATTGTTTCATCAATTCTATTTAAAAATTCCGGTTTGAAACGTGTTTTCAACAGTTCAAGAATTTCTTCTTTTGTTTTGTCGAATTCTTCCGGTGAAATCATCGCATTGACTGTACTTTCAAGAATTATGTCGCTGCCGATATTGCTTGTCATAATGATGAGGGTGTTTTTAAAGTCAACGGTTCTGCCTTTGCTATCAGTCAAACGTCCGTCATCAAAGATTTGAAGCATTATGTTGAATACATCCGGATGCGCTTTTTCGATTTCATCAAAGAGCACAACGGAATAAGGTTTTCTTCTGACAGCTTCGGTGAGTTGTCCGCCTTCTTCATATCCTACGTATCCCGGAGGTGCGCCGACCAAACGGGCAACGTTATGTTTTTCCATATATTCGGACATATCAATTCTGATAAGAGCGTCCTCATCGTTGAACATAAATTCTGCAAGCGCTTTTGCAAGTTCGGTTTTACCTACACCTGTCGGCCCGAGGAACAGGAAAGTTCCTATCGGACGTTTAGGGTCTTTTAAACCGGAACGGGCGCGGCGGATTGCGTCAGATACCGTTTGAACCGCTTCTTCCTGACCTATCAAACGTTTGTGGAGAATTTCTTCCATGTTGATAAGTTTTTGTTTTTCGCTTTCAACAAGTTTGTTGACAGGAATTCCGGTCCACTTACTTACAACATTTGCGATATCTTCATCCGTGATTTCTTCCTTCAAAAGACGGTTGGAAACTTTTTCTTTGCCCTGAATTGCGGTTAATTGTTTTTGCAGTTCAAGAAGTTTACCGTATTTGAGTTCAGCTGCGGTTTGAAGATCGGTGTTGCGCTCAGCCTCTTCGATTTTTTGTTTTGTTTTTTCAATTTCTTCTTTGATACCGGCTTCACCTGTGATAGATGCTTTTTCGGCTTCCCATTGTTTTTTCAGAACGTCGATTTTGCCTGTAAGTTCGGTGATTTGTGAAGAAATTTCGTTAATTTTTGCAGTGGTTTCTTCGTTTTCATCTTCTTTTTTCAGGGCTTCGCGCTCAATTTCAAGCTGAATTTTTTGACGTGAAAGGGTATCAATTTCTTCCGGCATGGAGTCGATTTGAATACGCAGTGATGATGCTGCTTCATCAATCAGGTCAATTGCTTTATCAGGAAGAAATCTGTCCGTGATGTAGCGGTCAGAAAGTTTTACTGCTTCAATCAGGGCGCTGTCGAGAATTCTGACTCCGTGGTGAACCTCGTATTTTTCTTTCAGGCCCCTTAAGATACTTATCGTATCTTCAATTGACGGCTCATTAACCATAATCGGCTGGAACCGGCGCTCAAGTGCCGGGTCTTTTTCAATATATTTTCTGTATTCATTGACGGTTGTTGCACCGATTGTTCTTAATACACCGCGGGCAAGCATTGGTTTTAAAAGGTTTCCGGCATCCATTGCACCTTCTGATGCGCCGGCACCGACTACCATGTGAAGTTCATCAATAAACATGACGATTTCGCCGTTGGAGTTTTCGACTTCTTTCAATACAGCCTTCAAACGTTCTTCAAACTCACCTTTATATTTTGCACCTGCAACCAGTGCGCCAAGGTCAAGCGAAACAAGTTTTACGTTTTTAAGGCTTTCAGGAACATCGCCCCGGACGATTCTTTGTGCTAAGCCTTCAATAATTGCGGTTTTACCGACCCCCGGTTCACCGATTAGAACAGGGTTGTTTTTGGTACGCCTGTTCAAGACCTGAACAATTCTTCTTATTTCGTCATCTCTGCCGATAACAGGGTCAAGTTTACCCTTGCGGGCAAGCGCCGTTAAATCGGTAGAATACTTTTCTAAAGCTTTTAAATTTTCTTCTGCATTTTTATTATCCACTTTTTGATTACCTCTTATTTTTTTCATAACATTCAGGACTGTGCTTTCGCTGACCCTGAAACGCTTTAAAAGATTATAAACATTTGTGCCTTCGACCTTGGTCATGGCAAGTAAAATCATATCAATTCCGACGTATTCGTCCTTGAAATCCTGCGCGAGTTCCTGAGCTTTTTCCAGAATTTGGAAGGAGTCTTTTGACAAAATTAACTGCGCAGTGTTAACCATGCTGACTGTCGGAAAGGATTTGATTGTGCTGATTAAATCGTTAATGAAATCCTGATTAAGGAGTTTCAATTCGTTCATATAATCTTTTGCCATGCCGTCATCCTTCACGCACGCGAGTAAAATATGTTCGGGCTGAATTTCCGAATTTTTATACTGTGCTGAAAAGTTGAGAGCACCGGCAATAATTTCGTTTGAAAGATTAGTAAATTTTTCTAAATTTAACATAATATTTTCCTCTGTTATCATTTTAACGATAAAAATTAGGAAATCAGAAATAATTAATGATTATTTAACGATTAGAGTTGAAAGTTATTCAAAACACCCATGTCGATGTCAAGAATTTTGCAGATATTATAATAATTTGTAAGAGTAATATTGGCTACACCTCGTTCAAGCGCTCCAATTGTTGCAACGCTTACTCCCGCAAGTTCTGCCAAACGTTCCTGCGAAAGCCCTTTTTTATCACGGGAGTATTTAATTATATATGCTAACTTTTTTAAATCTTCTTTATCCATATTTTTATTATAGGTTATTGACAAATATTAACAACATGATAAAATCATGATATCACTAATATATTAGCGATATCATTTAAAAAATAGGAGTAACTATGGACAAAAAATATTTTGACGACCAGATTGACGGATGCCTTGCAACAATTTCCGAAACACTGTATAAGTTTGGCGATGAAATTGTTAATTTGCATCTAATGGTAGAACACATTAGAATTGCACAGGATATACAGGCAAAAGCTGAAAAACAGGAGGCGTGACCTACTCCGAACGGTCTTTTAATTGTCCGAGAAAGGCTCGCGATAAGGAACGTGGCGTGAATGAGTTGCGTAGCAACTCCCGCTCACGCAAGCGAGCCTTTTGAGTGGCGTATTAGACAGCGCAGCCGCTAACGGCTCGCGGTTCAGCGAGGCGGTGCGGCGGAGAACTGCTTTATTGCTCTGTAATTTTCCAGCTCCATTATCCAGCCTTCTTTAAAACCCATTGTCTTTAATACAACTTCTTTCGGAATGCCGGCATGGTGAATTTTTGGCAGAAGGTAATCCTCACTGTATGTAACAGGCGTTGTTTTATCCAAATCGCTATTATAACATATAAATTCTGTCTTGCCGTCCTCTCCCGTATGCGCCCCTGTTATGACTATTTCATGACCGCGCAGTTTACCTTTTTTTGTTTTTTGGGTAATACCGGCTACTATGTTTTCACCGAGATTTAGAGTGTCCAAAAGCTGCGACTTTATCGTTTGAAAATCCGCTGCGTAACCGGTAATCTCTCCTTCACTATTTATTTTTTGATAGTTTACCGAAATAATATTTTTGTTGCGCACAACCGATTCCACAAAAGTTTTTTCGTACTCTATCAACCCGCGCTCAGTTACATTGAAGTTCCCTGTGCGCCTGTCCGTCAGAGAGTTGTAACTCTGTTGTGAGCCGACATTCATAAATGTCGACTGCAAAATCGTGTCAATATTGTTTCGCTGGCCGGAAGGATTTTTTTTGTTTAAACCTATTTTTAGCATAACCATATCATCCGGTTTAAGAGTTAATTTTATTTTGTCAAAGTTGGTTTCTTCGTGCGGAATTTCAAAAATGTTTAGAAGCCAGATAGCATCAAGTGTTTTATCCGCGAGGTTTTCAAGGTCAATTGTTTTTTCTACAGCCAGAGCGGGTGACGTAAGCCCTTCCACAAATCTGGTAAATTCTGCCGGCTCTTGTCTGGCAAGGTCAAATTCTATACACGCCGCTGTACAGGTACTGGAATTTTTATCATTCAAAACAGGGGTTTTAGGGCTGAAAATTGCCTCAAGATAACTCGTGACGCTGTTATCTGATTTCTGGCTTATTAAATACGGATTGTTCAAATGCCCGATTGTTTCAGTTAGCAGCGTAACGCTGTCAAACCCTGCGGCACGATCGGTCGTCAAAATTTTATATAAATTGTCAAGCGTTGAGGTTTTGTCGTTTGATTTTTTGTTTGTCAAAATGCCGTGTTTTCGCAAATTTTCAAGCTCAACTAGGTTTTTCGAAGGCAGAACTCCGGCGATTTTTTCAAATTTTGCTCTATCTTCAGTATTAAGTTCAGAACCCTCGTATCCGTCAGCACCCTGTGCGCAAAATCCGCATTGCAACGAAAGATTAACCTTTTGGGGAAATCGGCTGCTTATGGTATAATTCCTTTGTGAGATGTTCGATACCGAGAGTAACATTTGCGCAAACTCCTTACATCTATAATATATGAAAATATTTTTATTTGCTATATCCTTTGGATATCCGTTCGGGAATTATGGAAAAACTGAAAAAAATAAAACCTTTAACAAAAGAACAAATATTGATTTCATTAGACAGGCTGACCAGATTTAAGGAAGTGGAAAAACGCTATATGCGCGTGTTTGAAGAAATTATCACAGGCAATCTGCTGGAGCCTAAGTTAAAAAAAACGGACGTTGAAAACCTTGATGCGGCATTGATTACAGAACTTGCGGCAGGAATTATTAACTATTCGCTTTGCAATATGGGGTTAGAATTGAAAGAAGATTATTCAATTAATCAACAGATTTATGATTATGAAAAAACAGTTTTTCAAACGAGCGAACGGGAAGAAATATTTCTGAAAAATAAGATTAATTATGCAGCGGCGGTGGAACTGATTGAAGAAGGCGCGGTTTTCAACCTGCGCTGGTTAAAATCGCTTGCCAGTGGTAAATGTTCGGCTGAAAACCGCGCATCTAATCTTTATCCGGTTGAAAAAGTCCTGCTTGTGGAGGGGATTACGGAGGAAATCCTTCTTCCGGAATTTGCAAAACTTCTGGATTATGATTTCAAAAAGAACGGGATTTTTGTGATATCAGCCGGCGGGAAAAATCAGGTCGTAAAATATTTTTATCGTTTTGCCGGCTGTCTGAAAATCCCTATTTTTGTGCTTCTCGATAGTGATGCGCAGGAAAATTATTCCCAAATCCGTCCGCGCCTGAGGGAGGGCGATTATGTTTATGTGATTTCTAAGGGTGAATTTGAGGACATCCTGCCAAAATCATTGATAAAAAAGACGATTAACTACGAAACGGAATTTATTTCTATGGGTGATACGGCAGCGTTAGAGGGCGCAGCTTCTACAGTGGAATTTTTGGAAGAATTTTTCCGGAACCGCGGACACCACGAGTTTAAAAAATCGGAGTTTGCACATTACGTAAAATCAAACATTTTTGATATGTCTGACATTTCGCCGGAAATCAAAGAGATTATAAAGGCACTGCAAACCTGCAAGAGCTGTAAATAACGCACATTGCGGGGAAAGCTCCCCGCAATGTGCTATTTACTATTATTCCATATATTGCTATAATAGAACCATGAAAATTATTCTTTTAATCTTTGCACTGATTATTGAAATTATTACCTTGATTGTATGGGCTACTTTTTCAACTAATCTTTACTTCGTTTTTTTTGTTATAGAATTCCCCGAAGGGGGACTCCATGATGGTATAGTACTTCTTATATGGTTTATTTCTACCTTTATTTACCTAATCACCAATCTTTCTTTAATAATAAGCATTATAGCAACAATAAATCTTCTTAGGAAAAAATCTCTATCGTTGTTAGAAAAAATTTCTCTTTTTATTGCGGCAGTACCAATTATTTTATTTCTTACAATACTTGTTATAGCGTATTCTTTATCAACCAATCAAGCCACTTAACTTCCCAATCCGGCTCATTGTATAAGTGCGGGGATTACTCCCCGCAAGAACTATTTACTATTATCCCATATACCAGTATAATTGGACTATGAAAAAGTTCTTTTTAAGTGTTGCGTTAATTACTGAAATTGGCTTCCTGATTTTATGGTTGACTATAATGTTGCTGGTTTATATACTTCTCTTTTCATTATTTGCTTCATCACCAACGGAAGAGCCTATAGGATCTAATTTTGTATTTTTTGAAAACTTTTTATTTTATGCTCCTTTTATTGGTATTTATGTGGGTGCAATTTTCCTTCATGTCACATCTATAATTGCATGTGTTAAACTGCTAAAAAACAAACCTATTTCCAATTTATTAAACATCTTTCTTGTTCTTAGTATTTTACCAATGCTTTATTGCCTCTATGTACTTTTTAATTAGGCTTACCAATACGTTGTAACCAATCTTCTTTAGGAACAACAACGATTGTTATAGAATAAAAACAGGTTATTAAATGATGTTCTTGTACATTACGTCCCCACTCTACTTTCCAGTCCGGATTGTTGTATAAGTAAATAGTTGCGGGGAAAGCTCCCCGCAAAGTGCTATTTACTATTATTCCATGTATTGCTATAATAGAGCTATGAAAAAAAACATTTTAAAATTTGTGTTTATTTTAGAAATAATCTTTTTAATTCTGTGGCTTACTGTTGGGTTTGTGTTCTACCTATTAACATTAATATTCTTAGCTCCAGTACATGGGAGGTATATAATACAAATGGAATATTTTGAGTACATTTTTTACTGTATAATGCTTTCTATTGTTTATTTTTCTATGATATTTGTCCTGATACGTTATATGCAAGATACCAAAACCTTAATTAAAAAGTCAAATAACTAATATGATGAATAAAATATTAAACCCCAGCTCATCCATTCTGCCATAGGAATGATTATTATGTTTATTGTATAGAAAGTTGTCAATTGACCGTGTTCTTGTACGTTACGCGCCCACTCTACTTTCCAGTCCGGATCATTTTTGTTAAAATCATAAGTATCAAAAATAAATGATACAATATCCCCATTTTGATTGATATATGTATCTAAAATATCAACATTTTTTAATGCATAATATAAATTTAAATTATTCCCCTTCTTAAATCGTAAACTACTATTTATAACTTTACCATCTAATAAATTATCAATATTACTAATTATAAATTTTCTAAACTCTGGGGCACTTTTTATATTAACAGATAATGTAGAATCAGCTCTAAAAATAATGCCTTTTGTATCATTTTTATCTAACTGTAGTTTGACTTTTGTGTATACCTGTTCTTTAAAATCAAATGGTAATTGAGATATACTTTCTATTACAATTCCATTATCTTTTATATATTTTGCACGACCTTTAAAATCTGAAGATGAGATATCCAGTAACGCATTTGCATCTGGAATATGTCCAAATGTATCTATAGAATTCATACCAGAATTTATTATAACTTTTTGTGTTTCCGGAAAATCATGCAAGATTGTACGTGGAAATCCAGACCAATTGATATGACGTTCTGTGTCAGGCATAGGATAGTCCGTAGCGTCCGGAATGGTTGGTTGTAACTGAGTTTTTGACCATTCCTGTGTTAGATTTTTCATGCCCTCTTCCTGTATTGTCTGGTAATTTTGCAATTCGTTTGCCACTCCGTCATAATCTTTTTGCTGCAAGGCATATTCTACACGGTTTAGTATGTGATTGATTTGCTTATTATGTTCGCGTTGTTTTAAATAGCTTTGATACAACTGTTCATAAGCACGTTGATCTTTTGTGTTCGTTAGTTTATCAAGGGTTGAGGTTTCCAATTCTTTTGACTTTGTATAATGTCCGAGAAAGACTCGC
>CALVBO010000002.1 GCA_944325835.1 Candidatus Gastranaerophilales bacterium | reverse complement strand
TACCCATTGTGGTCATCCCTTTCGTTTGTTGTAAGTACCATGCATGTCGGCAGCTATTGTTTTAAACTTTAGGTTTTAAAGTCCTTTTGTTAAGAAATTGTAACATGTTGAAATGAATGCTATAAAGCTAATCTGTCAATTTCTACAACGTGTCTGATTATAAGATGTGCCATTAAAAGAAGGTAGGGGTTTATTTCATTCGTATTTGACATATTTATTGTTGCCTGAGCTTTTTCGGCTTTTGTGTTGTCGCTGTGCTTGGAGGTATAGCTTAGGCTGGTCTGTGCAGAATAGTTTTCCGAGTTTAACCGCAGGCTTAGTTCATCTTTTGGAAAATCATCGGAGCATTGGATGTTAATACTTACGGCGTTAGCGCTTTCAAGGACGAGCATAGCCACGATTTCACCGTAGTTGACGGTTTGAATTCTGATTATCAGAATACTGTTATCGGATTTTGCCTCGTCTTTCGCGGCTATTTCAAGTTCAAAGTCGACTCCCTGTTGCAGCGGAAGCCACGGTAAATATAAAAGCATAAGGATTTTCAGGGTTTGGGCGTTGTCTTTTTGAGAAGCTGCTGCAATGCTTGCATTTATTAGCTTTGCAGCTTCTTTCATCTGGCTGACATCGTTGATGCCATTTTTAGCGGAATTTGCCATATTAATGATAATCTGGGTCAGAGCTTCTTTGCCGTTTGATTTAATCAGAGCCGCGAGATCTGAAATATTAATCATACCGGATGCGGAAATCGGAAGTTTTTTTATGGATGCTTCTAATTGCGAAAGCAGCGTTTGGTTAAGTCCCTGCATAAATTCGCCGGAATTCAGTCCTTGAAGCTGGGCAAGAATTTGGGCCTGGGTTTGTGAAAGCTGCCTGCCGGCCAGAAGGCTTGAGTGTAATTGTGCTTGAAGCTGGGCATTAGTAAGGTTCCTTTGAATAATATAAATTAAGGCATTAAAGTTTTTAGGAAATTTCATCATCTCTTTTATATAAGATGCGTTTTCAGAGCCGCCCATTATTGCGGATTGTAAGTTTTGGGTAATTTGTGAAGCTGTCGGAGAAGGTGCCGGTTTTGCCGCCGGCGGAGGTGAATTTTGTGCCGGCGCATTGGAATGTATTACAGTTTTGCTTTGTGCCTGTAGTACATACTTGCCGTGTAATTGATTTAAATTAATATTATTCTCCATACAATTATTTTAATGCATTTTAATATTTTGTCATGATATTTACATTATGTAGTTAAATGGTTATAAGTTAATTATGAGTACATTTGGAAGTTCCGTTCAATATTGCCGGACATTGCTTTCTTGACGGATTCATATTCAGCTTGTAGTGAAGAGTGTTCCGTGTCAATGTTTTTCAGTTCCATATCATACATTTCGTCTTTTGCTTCTATCTGACGCATAGCCTGATTGTATTCAGCTTCTGCAAGTGCTGCGGCAGTTTCGTCTGTCTGTTCGGAGATATCGGAACAGCTTGTGTATGTAATACCCTGCCATTCACCTTCGCCGTTTATCTGTTCCATAACAACAATTCCGTTTTCAAGTGCGAATTGAAGCCAGTCAGTACTGCTTGCGAGTCCGTTTGCCAGAACCTGATAACCGGAAGATTGGATTTTATCAAAAAGGTTAAGATACCATTCAGCTTCGGCAGATGCATCTACATTGCCATTTTTTTCTTGAACGACACCGTTGCCGTCTGTGTATAAATATCCGTATACCGGTTCGCCGAAAATATCCATCATCGTGTCGACTACATACGCATTAAATACATTCTCAGAAATTGCTAAATCCGACCAATTGAAAGATACATCATTACCTTTGATATCTTTGCCGGCATTTGCAGTACCTGTAGTTTGCCATTGAACATTACCTGCTGTTAAATAGTTCAATATTGCTAACAACTTATAGGCCTCTTCTTCTGTTGGTGTAGGAACATCAGCAGTACCATTGTTTGTGTAGGTTATGTAATTGCTAGCCTTATCTCCAAAAATAGCTTCTGCAAGATTGCCTACGACATCTCCCAGCGTTGTTGCAGTTGTAGCACCCTGTAATTGCGAAAGTTCTTCTTCCGTGAATGATCCTGCAACCGGACCGTCTGTTTTAATGGTTGCTCCGTTGTTAAGCTCATTACTTATAAAGTTCATTACAGTATCGCTTATGAATTGTCCTGTAAGACTATTTAATTCATCATTTGTGAGTTGAACATAAACATCAGCCGTGGTGCCGGATATATCAAACCAATAATTCTCAGATTCAGTAGATGTGCTTCCGTCATCGTTTGTTTCTGTGTAGCTAATGGTAAGTGTTCTATCAGTTGTACTATGATTATCGCTACTTACGGAAACAGCCTCTCCATCAAGAGTCCATTGAATACCCGTTTTAGTTAAGTGGGTACCTTCGCCGTCTATGACCATATCATTTGCAGAATAGGCAACGCCGCTTGCTTCTTTTGTATAATAGTTACCACCATGTTCTGTAATACCGTTGGCGGTCAGAAAGTTAGTAAGATTCAACGTCGCGGCCAAATCTCCTGTAACACCGTTGAAGTTTTGGTTAATTGCATTCAATATGTTAGTTGCAGCCGCGCCACTTTTAATTGCGTTGAAATCAGCTGCTGTACTGCCTAATAATGTAGAAATAAATTCCGCCTGTAATGCAGCACGTTCCACTTCTTCACCTTGAACTTCCGCAATAGCCATTTCAAATTCATCTGCGTATTTTGCAAAGTCGTTATATTCTTTTGTATTAATTGTATCATCGTATGACGGAACTGTATCCGAGCCTTCATACATGTTTTTAAGCTGTTCACTGGTGTATTGCAAATCGGTATCTGCAAGTTGGTCGGCGATTTTATCCCAGTAAGAAGTTGTATATTCAATGCCGTGTTGACGTAAAAATTCTGCTGCCGGATCGTCTGCGCCGACTGATGCTTGATATAATTTCGCTTCGTTTTCCGAAATCAAAATATTGCCGGCTGCGTTTGTTAAGCCGTACTGGTTGTTATACTGGTTAAACGCTGTTAAGTTATTAAATGTCAATGGAACATTTTGAGCGTTATCATCTTTATCATAATTCGCAAAGACCAGTTTACTTTTATTCAATGCGCTGATATAATTTTCACTTACCTGTGAACTTTCTGTTGCAAGGCGCATCTTCTGATTGTTAATGAGCTGTGCTCTTAACTCGTTATCAGAGATTCTTGAGGTTATTGAGAGTAATCTTGCTTGAGATGCCGCCAATCCCATTGTAATCCGTTCCTTTCGTAGGTAAGTTAATTGATTTCTTATCTACGTTGTCGGACTTTTGGCTGATAAACTTTAGAGATAATAATAAATTTGTTAAGAATTGTAACTAACCAAAAATGCTTACATACGGCTGAAACCGGGCGGTGGAAGATTGCTTTAATTCAATAACCCGTAGAATGTCGTGAGCGCTTGTTCTTTATGGGTTTCAATGTAATGAATTCTTTCCTGAATTTCCTTGTAAGCGTGTTTTTGGGTTTTGAAGGAAGCGTTTTTAACGGAAGTGTAAATTTCTGTCAAAATACAGCGGACAAGAGCCTGAAAATCTCCGGTTTCTTTCATTTCTCTCATCATACGTTTTAACTGATCTCCAAGAGCGTTTTGTTTTTCTATTTCTTGGGCTAAGCCGCTTTGAATTTTGTTTCTGAGTTCAAAAATATTGGCAAAGTAGGTAGTTTCCGCTTTTATCAGGTTTGCGTTGTTGGCGTTTGGAATAATTTTCATTTCGCGCATTACCTGTGCACAGAAATCGTTAATTGCATTTGGTGTCGGAACCTGTGTTTTGTTATTGAAAATATGTTTATCCAGTTCTGCGGTAAGTTTTTCCACAGCCTGATTGTAACCAAGACCTTCCGGAAGGATTGCGCCTTCAAGGTTTGTTTTAGCAAGTCCTCTTGAGTTGCCGAAGATAAAATCAAGGTGGCCTAACGCATTGCGTGTTGCCGTCAGGTTGTCATAGCGCAGAACATTGCCTAAATCAAGGAAGGTTATCGGCTTATCAAGGTTATCAAGGTCGATGAAGATATTGGCTGAATTCGGATCTGCCTGAACCATTTTTTGACCGCTGCGCGGAATTGAAATTAATTGCTCAATGAATACTTCATTATAGTTCATAATAAGTTTCTTGATTTGTTCCTGCGTTAAAGTCATATTGCGGCGTTTAAGTTCTTCATCCAGTTTATTTAACTGAACGCCTTTAGCCTTTTCCATTACGTAAACGTTGTCTTTGACTGCGATAGGTTTTACAACGTTGAATTTTTTCGCATTAGAAGCCATAATTTCAGCGGCTTCTTTTTCCAGTGACAAGTCTGTTTCTTTTACCCACGCATCAAACATTGTGTTGAGGAATTTTGTATAATATGAAAATTCTTCTTTGTTGTCACGCAAATCGGATTTTGCGAGTAAATCAAGAGCCTGTTTGCGATCAGCTTCTATTTTTTCTTTGTTCATGCCCTTTTTCAGGAATTTAATTACGACTTCCTCGCCGGAGGTGTTGTCTTTGGCAAGGTATGTTTCCGCAACTGTTCCGACACCTAACGGTTTTTCGCGCACAATTGTGTATCTGTCGCCGTAGGCTTTATTAATAACAGCTTGGGCCTCCTGAGGTGTGTATGACGGACGGCATGCCCCTTTAAGGTTTTTAATCGCCTGTTTTAGTTCATCAGAAATCGGAACATCTTTAATTGTTTTTATGCTGTCAATATTTTTATCCGGAATTGTTTGTAGAAATTTTGCAAGTAAAATATTTGAGTCGATAATTTTATTTTCATGCGGCGCCCAATAAATGTTAGAAAGAATTGTTCCTAACTCTTCTTGTAATTGTTTATTCTGTCTTACAATGAACTCTTCGAGATTAAAGGTTCTGCCATACGGGCTTTCAAAAGCTTTCAGTTCCTGATGATTAGCTTTTGCTTTTTTGCAGGCTTCATCCCAAGATTTAATGACCCCTTTGCCTTTAGACGCTAAAAGCCCCAATCCTATTGCAGAACCCGCAAGATGAAGATCAAGGTTATCTTTTTGGATTTGGAAGTAATCTTGAATGCTTTTATCTGATTTCCTGTCTGCCAGATAGCGTGCGCCAGTGTTAATACCCAAAAGGGCAGGGATTGTAAGCGCAAGGTGAGATGTTGCAAGAAGCGGAGATGCAAGGCCGTTTAGCGCTCCGAGGGCAAATCTGTCAAGCAGAGGGCGTTTTTTCTTCTTTTCATTTTTGCCGGCAAAAAGCTTGTCAACAGCGGAAACTACCGGATTTAAAACTGTTCCGGTGAGAACTGATGCTGCGAGTGCAATTCCGGTCGTTTTCTTGCCCAGACCGTTTTTAAAAAGTTCTGTTACAGAGCTTAATTTGCTGATATTTTTGAAAACATTGAAGCATGCCGCGCTTACAACTAAATCGCCTAAAAGTTCGCCGGATTCTTTTCTTGCGTTGTAGCGGCGTTTGAGTTCGCTGTGAAGTTCTTTTTCGCTAATCTCTCCCTTTTCAAACCGTGTAATTGCTTCGTAGGACTTGCGTTTTCGGCCGGAGTACAAATCGGTTATTTTATCTGTTAAGCCGAGGCTTGTATTCAGGGCGTATTCTTTTACTAAAGATTTCCTGCTAGAATCTTTAGCCTGCCCAAAAGAAGTTTGATTAATCGAGTTAATATTTTGCAACTTCATACACAACACCCTACTATGGTTATAACAAAACTCTACAACAAAAAAAGTTGCTTGCAAACCCCCTGATTATTAAGATATTTTAAATGATAATAAAACAGATCATAACGTGTGTTATAGCCCCCTTTTATGGTACTCCCAAGGGGATTGTCTTGCTCACTCGCTTTTAACGGCAATTCCGCGTTTTGTTCTCCAGCGATTTTATCGCTTTGAACAAAAACGCTCCAGCCTTAGCTCGTTCGCGCTTGAACCCTTATGGCTAAGCTTCGCTTAGCAGGGGTTCATAAAATCGCGTTATGAATATAATAAAAAAGCCGATAACCGGAGTTATCAGCTTTTTTATGGTACTCCCAAGGGGATTTGAACCCCTGCCGCATCCGTGAAAGGGATGTGTCCTAGGCCTCTAGACGATGGGAGCCTATCTTACTCGATTCCGTCAGCACATCTTAATCTGAAAATCTAATGTCCTTTCGGCTATCGACAAATATTATCTTACCAAATAAATTTTTGTTGTCAACAAGTTCTTTTAGTATTTTTTACAGGAGATATCAAAAAGGCGCCGGAGCATAGCTCCGGCGCCCTCTGTGTATAAATTTTACATATCTTTTGTAAGCAGTTCCATTTCTTCTAATGAAGCGTAAACAGCATGGCAGCCGCAGTCTACATACAAAATTTGGCCGGTTGTACCGCTTGAAAGATCTGATGCAAGGTAAAGACCTGCGCGTCCTACATCTTCAAGTGAAACATTTCTGCCTAAAGGAGCTTTCACGGTTGCGGCTTTCAGCATTTTGCCAAATCCGGCAATACCGCTTGATGCAAGAGTTTTAACAGCACCTGCGGAGATACAGTTAACTCTGACGCCTTTTTTGCCCAAATCCGCTGCAAGGTATCTCATAGAAGCTTCTAACGCAGCTTTTGCAACACCCATAATGTTGTAGTTTGCTACAACGTATTCAGAACCGAGGTAAGTAAGAGCTAAAATTGAGCCGCCTTCGTTCATAATAGGTTCTACGTTACGGCAGATTGAAACGAGTGAATAAGCGCTTACACCCATTGCCAGATCCCAGCCGGCATGAGAAGTGTCAATAAATCTTCCTTGCAAATCTTCTCTTGCCGCGAATGCTACAGCGTGAACTACAAAGTCTAATTTCCCGTAAACTTTTTCGCATTCGGCAACAACAGCTTTGATATCTTCTTCTTTTGTAACATCACATTCAAGAATGATTTTAGCGTTCATTTCTTCTGCCAGAGGTCTAACGCGTTTTTCCATTACTTCGTTAGCGTATGTAAAAGCTATTTCAGCGCCTTCTTCAAAGAGTTGTTTTGCGATACCGTAAGCGATACCGTGGTTGTTTGAAACGCCGAAAATAAGCCCTTTTTTACCTGTCATTAATCCCATATAATTTCTCCTTATTTAAAAGTCTTACGACACCTCCATTCTACTGTAAAAAAATACCGGGGTCAAGTTAAGTTCCCAGCCAGTATTATGTATAATTTATAAGTTCAGTCAACAATGTATTGTAACGAATTATTAACTTCTGCTATAAAAATAGCACTTTTTAGTTTGCTTTGTCTTATACTTTGTATACCCAAATAAGGAGTGTGTGTTTATGAATCTTACAATTACCCCAAATTTTACCCGATCTAGTAGTGTTAGTAATAAACCGCAAGGTTTAAATATTTTTGCGTTTCCGGCTCAAAAGCAGAATTTGCCGGCAAATTCTAATCTCGCACCTCTGGCGCGAGATACGGTATCCTTTTCGGGAAAGGCTAAGGTTTTAAAAGAAGCAGCTGAGGCTGCAGGTGAACTTGTAAATGGATTGAGAGCCAATAAGGTTGCGGAAGGCAGAATTGATGACTTTAACTATAAGGTAGCTGTAGAATTAGAAAGAAATGCTGAAGTTCCTATGGGATATTTTCAAAATGTTATGAACCAGTATTTCGGGAAATATATTTCTACAGAGAATGATGACAGGATTATTCAAAGCCTTGGGTTCCGTATTAAATCTGCTGAACATATTGACGAAAAGTTAAACTCCGTTGGTTTCAAAGCTAAGCAGGATGCTATTGAAAACGGTGCGGATCCTGTAATTTACAGCGGAAGAAAAGATGCTGCAGGTTTGATAGATGATATTATCGGCGGAAGAATTGTATTACGTGATTCCTCTAAAAAAGCGGTAAAAAAGGTGTTGCAAATCCTGGGACAAATCGTTAAAGACGGAAAACTCAAAGTAAAAGAGGTTGAAAGTTTCAGGCCTGTAATTACATCAATTCCGGATTGGGTACAAAAAGGATATCAAAAGGATCTGGGCATCAAGTTGGATGACAAAGCTATAAGAGCGATGAAGCGTCCGGAATTTTTCAACTATGCCGACGGTAAGGATTTTGCTGAATTCGTAGAAGTTTGTCGTAAAACGTATCCGGATGTAAGTGCTAACAGTGGTAAAGATTTGCCAAACGGATATCAGGCGATTCATGTAAACTTTATTTTACCTGACGGGTCTACAGGCGAGCTTCAGATAATGGGTCGTGATATTGAAAATTTCAAAGACTTACTTGAAGACGCTGTTTATAAGAAAAAATGTAATAAGCATGTTGACTATGAGCCTCTTGATGAAAGACTTGCTCCGTTAGCTGATAAAAATGAAAAAGAATTGCAGCGCAGACATGCCGAATATACCCGTTGGACTTATATTGGAGAACGGTTAAAGGCTCCTGAAAGTTTTGCGCGAAGGGCACGAGATAAGTTCTTGACTGCTCCGAAAGATATTCTGGCAAGAGGTTTGGGATACAACCAGCTTACCCCGCTTGCAAGAGCTGCTAAAAGAGATGCCAGAATAAAACGTGAAGCTGCGAAAGCAAAACGTGGTTAATTTGATGTAACATCAATAATTGCAACATTTTCAATATGGTACGTGTGGCAGAACATGTCGAAGGGCTGAATATTGCCTGAAACTTTTGCACCTTTTTCTGTTAAATATTTGAGATCACGTGCAAGTGTTGCCGGGTTGCAGCTTACATAAATTATCTGCCCTTTGCACACTTTCAGGGCGTTGTCAAGAGATTCAGGGGTGCAGCCGCTGCGCGGCGGGTCAAGGATTACGACATCAAACTTGCGCTCTTCACGCGCAAAGAATTTGCCTGCGTCCATATTGTTAATTTCAATATTTTTGACTTTATTTTCGCGTGCGATTTCGCGGGCAAGATTGCACGAGGCGGTATTTTCTTCCACGCAAACAACTTCTTTTGCCACATCGCTGACGGTTATGCCGAAGGCGCTGACGCCCGAATATGCGTCAAGCACTGTCGGCCGGTCAAAATTTTCTGAAATGTGTTTTTTTACGTGGGCAAAAATGTTTTCGGCACTTTTAGGGTTGATTTGGAAAAATGTATTTGCACCGATTTTGAAAGTTTTACCTAAAATCCGCTCAATTATATAATCTTTTCCGCACAGGCATTCGGATTTTTCACCGAGAATAACATTTGTTTTTTTAGGGTTAAAGTTTGCACAGACACCTGTAACCGTGTCAAATTCGTCATAAATACTTTGTGCAAAATCTCTCAGACGCGCAAAAGCCTGAGTTGCATTAACGACAAGTGTCACAAGCACCTTGCCGGAATCTGCCGAAACTCTTAATACAATATGGCGTAAATCTCCCGAGTGCTTTTTCTCGTTAAAGCCTGAAATTCCGAAATCAAAGGCTTTGTTGCGGATAAATTCTACAATTTCGTCACAAATTGCAGGCTGTACAGGGCAATATTTTATATTAACGATTTCGTGTGATTTTTGTTTGTAGTAGCCGGCAAGAATGCGTTTGGAATTTTTGGTTTCGCTGACCGGATACTGGATTTTATGCCTGTAATGAAGCGTTTGCGGGCTTGAAACAGGCTGATTTACTTCAATCTCAAGACCGCCGATTTTTCGCATTGCATCCTCGACATTTTGGCGTTTTAGTTCAAGTTGATATTCATAATCAATAAACCCGAGCTGGCATGAACCGCAAACTTTTTGCAGCGGACAAACGGATTCGGTTCTGTGAGGTGACGGCGTTATAACTTTTTGCGTTGAAGCATAAACGTAATTTTTGCACACCTTGTCGATTTTAACATCAACTTCGTCCCCCGGGCAGGCGTTGCTTACGAACACAACCTGCCCATCCCGGCGGGCTATGCCGTAGCCGAGATTGGAAAAGTTTTCTATATTAAGCCTTAATTCTTCATTCTCAAACATAAAAAGCAGTTCTATTCGTCACGCAAAATCTTTCTTGATTTATTTAATCATTCTGTCAATGTAGATTACGAGTTTGTCCACTTTAGCTTTTCTGTCGGCAGCATCAGGCGTTGCAACAATGTCTTCGATGTGAAGAGTTATCTCGTCTTTGATAATATCTGTCTGGCAGCTCTTAATCAAGGCCTGAACTGCGTTCAGCTGGTCGCTGACTTCTACGCTGTCGCGTTTTGTCAAAATCATTTTCAGAATGCCTTCAAGCTGACCTATCGCCATTTTTAAGTTTTTGTTGATTTTAATGTTCTGGATAATACCCATTTAATATCTCCTTTTTGCTTTTATTAAGATACCATGGTTTAGCCTTTTGTGTCAATTTCGTCTTGAACCCTTGACAAGAGTTTTTCTTTTAGTTACAGTAGTAGTATGAATAAAATAAATTTATTAAATTTGAATTTTTCTTGGTGGCGCCTGTAGTTTCGTACAGGTTAGCTTGAGTTTTTCATAAAATTAACTGCCTGTACAGAAGTTTGTATAGGTTTTTTAGTTTATGGAGAAAAAAGAAATGACAGTCAATTTAATAAATACATTATCCCAGCCGTTAAAGAGTGTTTCAAAGTTTGTCGCATATCAGGAGAAGGCAAACGGGCTTTCGGGATCAAGATTTGTGCAGGATACGGCAACCAACCTTGTTCCTAAGGCGACATTTGCGAGAAGTAAGGCGGATTTGGCGGAAAATACATTTTTGGAACTTGCGGAAAGCGGGCTTGTATACTTTGTTCCGACTTTTCTGGGCGAAAATATTTTCAGAAAGCCGTTTTCTTCCGGTCTGAATGCTGAGTTGAAAAAACAGGTTGCAATTCCGTATTCGCAATTGATGAAACGACACGGCAAAGTTGATAAGCGTGTTATGGCTGCAAAGGCAGGGCTTGCGATGTGCGCGCTTACGATTCCGCTTATTGAATTTTCTCTCAATTATATTAAAAATCTCTTTACACTGAAAACCTTTAAACAGGGCGATTTTAATAATATCGCAAGCCTTTATAAAAAAGAAGAAAATTCTGATGTTCAAGAGCGCGTAGAGGCTTCTTCAAAGAAAAATATTAAACGTGCGGCTGCGGCTTGCGCTTTAAGTATCGGCGGCGGGATTTTGATGGCTAAAAAAGGTGCAAACAGTAAAGTTTTACAAAATATCGGCGAAGCAATCCTTGCTCCGGGTTCTAAGTTTTTCAAAAAAGACGGCAAAGCACAAAAATTCTTTGATAAATACTGCTCGTTGGAATTTAACGGCGAGAATGGCAAACTTGCGCTTGGAAAAGGACAATTGACTTCATGTGTTGTTATCGGCGGGTTAGGATATTTCGGCGCGGCAAAGGACAGAGGCCGTCAGAATTTCCTTGAAACACTTTTCCGCTATCCGCTTGTAGGTTTTTATGTTATTACGGGTTCCGAACTTTTTGAAAATGGGTTTAAACGCTTGCTGCAAAAGGGTGGAAAATGTAAGGATATTATCGGTAAAGATTTGAAAGTTCCGTCGATGAATGAACTTCCTGAACTCGCCGGCAAACTCGCTAAACAGCGCGGAACAAATGTAAATGCGGAATTTAGAAAGCTTGCAAGGCAAAAGAGCCTTGTGAATATGGTTCCTTATGCTTTTAGTATTGGCGTTATGGGCTTTTTCGTTGCAGGAATTTCAAATCTTTTCACAAAATACAGATTTGAAAAGACTAATCTTTCGTAATGCCTTGTTTCTCAAGGAGTTTGACGAAATACTGATAATCAGTCCCCCAGCTTGCCATTGCGTTTAGAACCGGCAAAAGACTGTAGCCGACGTCTGTCAGTGTGTATTCGACTTTAGGCGGAATCGTGTTGTAGACTTTTCTGGTGACAATGCCTTCTTTTTCAAGGTTTCTAAGTGTTGTAGTTAAAACTTTTTGAGTAATTCCCTTAACTGATTTTTTCAATTCGCCAAAACGTTTGGTGCCGGTGAGCAAATCCCTTATCACAAGGGCTTTCCAGCGCTGACCTACCATAAGCAGGGTTGTTTCTACAGGGCATTTCGGAAGGTCGCTATATCCCATAAAATCTCCTTTAGTATCTGATAGTAACTACTATATCAGAAAATTTAGTTTTTGACAAATTTTTCAACCGCTTTAATCCAGCCGCCATTGTCGACTGTGTCGGTAATATAGGTCGCGATTTCTTTGAGTTCCGGAGTGGCGTTTCCCATTGCCACGCGGACACCGCCGGCTTGCAGAAGCGCAATATCGTTGTTCTGATCGCCGATTGTCAGAACTTCTTCATCTTTTAAGCCGTAGTATTGCTGTAAAAATTTCACCGCATCACATTTGTTCGCCTGTAAGTGTGAGATTTCGCAAAAATACGGTGTTGATTTAACGATAAAGCATTCAGGGAAAAGGGTTTTAAGTTCTTCTACCCAGCCTGTGACGCGTTCAGGGTTGTTAAAATCAACAGCGAGAAGTTTGCTGGAATACTGCGGATTGAGTTCGTCGAAGTTTATGATTTTGTACGGAACATTTTGTTCGCGGGAATAGCGTTGAATAAATGCGTTGTCGTGTTCCGCATAGAGTGTATCATTGTAATAAACCTGAAGATGAATATTATTTTCGCGCGCCCATTTGATTGCCTTTTGCACGCAGTCTTTGTCAAGGGTCTTTTGATAAATTATCTTTCCGTCGGGAGTGTTAATCTGGCCGCCCTGGTATGAAACAAGCGGGGCATTGAGATTTAAAAGGTTATAAATTTTTATCGCAGCCCTGTGCATTCTGCCCGTTACCGGAACGACTTTTATTCCTTCTTCCTCAAGTTTTTTCAAACAGTCCGTAAGTCCTGCCGGACAGGTAAAATCGTATTTTAAAAGTGTGCCGTCAATATCGGTTGCGATAAGTTTAATCATTTTTCCCTCTTAATCTCTTTCAATGCACGGTGGATTGCGCAAATAGTTTTTGCATCGTTAATTTTGCCGTTTTGAATCATTTCTTCGACATCTTTAATTTTGTATTCATAATTCTCTAAAATTTCGCCTTCATCAGGGTGCTCGCCTACGAACTCCAGCTCTTGCGCAAGATAAAGATACAATTTCTCATCGCAAAAGCCGATTGAAGTATAGATATAGCCAAGTGATGTCCAGTGCTTTGCGCGGTAGCCGGTTTCCTCTTCAAGCTCTCTTTCGCAGGCGTTATCGGGATCTTCACCCTTTTCAAGCTTGCCGGCAGGAAGTTCCGGTATGACTTCTTTTATCGGGTAACGGAATTGTTTTACAAAAAGGATGCTGTCACCTTTCAGAGCAACAATTACGACACCGCCGGAATGCTCCACGACTTCCCTGAAAGATTTTCGGCCGTTTGCGAGTTCAACTTCGTCGCGGCGAACCGTTATAATTTTCCCGTCATATACTATTTGTGAATTAAGGGTCTTTTCATTCATTATAGTGCCTCAATAATTGCTCTGATGTTTGAATCTGTAACGTGTTGCAGAGCTTTTGCACGTAAAGTTTCGTTCCAGCCACCAAGCTTTTTGAGAATTTCTGCCGATTTAAGGACAAGTGTCTGGCTGTCTGAAGAGAGAAGTTTTTCGACTGCGCCTTTATTGTTTGTGAAATCCAGCGCCGTAAATACAAACGGACTGTCAGCCCTCAGTTCTTCATCAATATTCCCGCAGATTTTAATGTTGTTTAGAAGCTCTTTAATCTCGTAAACTTCATTTTTAGTATTTTTGTCTTCGTCAAATAGGTATTCGTCATTTTCTGTAAGCGTGTTGAATTTTTCCCGTGCATTGGTGAGAACCGTTGCAACCGCGCTATTTTGACTGTTGTTAGCCAAATCTTCAATGACGCTGTAAAGGTTATAATCAATTGTTGTGCTCAACGGTAAAATTTCTCCAAGACCGTTAATTATGTAGTTAATAACGGTTAAACCGGAAACCGTATCCAGCTCCAAAATGCTGAAAAGGTCAATGAGATACGGAATTTCGCCGGCTATATTTTCAGCCATTGAGGATTTATCCAGTACTTCGATAATTTTTTTTGCGGCAGTTTTGTCGCCGTATGCGATTAGGAAATTTACCCCTTTAAATATCTCAAAGTCGTCATCGGAATCCAGTTTATTTAAGGCGAGTTCAAAGCTTTCTTTATCTTCAAATGCGCCCAGTGTTGCCGCGCAATTTGAGGATAAGTTTTCGTTTTCGGAGAAGGCGCCTTCACGTAAAAAATCCAGTGCGAGCGGGTCTTTGATATGCGAAAAATATTTCGCGCAGTAAGTTTTTTCTGCCTCCGTGCCGTTTTCAAAGATTTCAAGGAGTTCGTCGGTTAAATCTTCGTCTGCAAATTTAGCAAGTGTTGATGCAATAAAATCTTCATAAAAAGGTGAATAAACCTTCATAAGCGCCAAAAGATTTCTGTAATTTGACGCATTACATGCGTTTTGCAGTCTTTGCGAAACATTGCGTTTTACAAAATCAAAAAGAAAATCATCCTGATTTACGAGTTCTTCAAAAAGACTAATATCAGGGGTATTAATCAGTTGATGAGCAACCGGCTCGTAATCGGTTTTATTTTTACTTGTTAATTTTTTAATTAAATCTTTATTACTCATTAGTCAAGATAGAACACAGTAATAACTTTGTGGCCTTCTTCTGCGTATTGAACCGCGCTGTGCAAAGTTTTACTTGTGTGGGAAAGAAAAACTATCAACTGGTTGCAATCGTCGATAATTTCTCTGTTGCAGACTCTTGAAGCGTCGGCCAGTGTCATCATTGCTCTGTCGGAGTGTTCAACGATATTCGGAACGCCGATAAGCTGGTTTTGAACATCACTTGGCTGCTGGCCGATTGTTTGAGGCAAAATAACTTTTAATTTATCAGGATTAGCTTTCATTGCCCCGCGGATTGCGGCAGCATTGGTTCCTGATGAACCGCCTGAGGTGATAATAGTGTTGCCCTGCATAACAAGTGCCATTGCGAGGGTTTCTATTGTCTGCTGATGCGTGATTGGAAGATTTCGGCTGCCGATTATGGCAATCTTTTTAGCCGATTGCTGGATTGTTGCAAGTTCCATTGCCAGTTCGTCCATTACTTCAGGGTCTTCGCCCGCTCTGTCTAAATCATCCATGGGAACCACAATTGACGGCTGTTGGTTCTCTTTTTCATCATCTGCACTTAACAATATTTCCATATTATCATCCTTATAATTGCAATATACATTTTACTGTTTTATAATGATATCATAAAAAATCATTTTTGGGAATATGGGATATGGAAAAAATATTAGAAAATCTTAATAAAGAGCAGAAGGAAGCCGTGCAAACGCTTACCGGACCGCTATTAATTCTGGCAGGTGCCGGCAGCGGCAAAACAAAGGTTTTGACGTCGCGCATTGCATATTTGATTAAAAATGGTGCAAGACCGCGTGATATTCTTGCTGTTACATTTACCAATAAAGCTGCAAAAGAGATGAAGGAACGTCTGGGCGGCATGCTTGGCGAAAACGTTGTTAAATATATGTGGGTGGGGACTTTCCACGGGATTTGCGGTAGAATTTTGCGCGAAAACGTTGAAAATTACCAGTTCCCGTCAGGGAAAAAACTTGACAGAAATTTTACTATCTATGATGAAGCGGATTCAAATGCGCTTATCAAGCAGGCGATTAAAAAATTAAATCTGGATGAAAAACTTTATGCGCCGAAACTTGTTAAAACCGTTATTTCAGACGCTAAAAACAAGATGATGGATTCGCATACTTTCCAAACCTTTGCGCGAGATTTTAAATCGCAAAGAATTGGTCAGATTTACGAGGAGTACGAAAACGCATTGAATAACAATAATGCGATAGACTTTGACGATATGTTGCTTTTGACGGTTAAATTGTTGGAACAAAAACCTGAGGTTCGCGAATTTTATTATAATCGTTTTCAACATATTCTTGTTGACGAGTATCAGGATACTAACCAGGCGCAGTATAATCTCGTTAATATGCTCTACACAAATCTTTCCAAAGAAATTCCGCCGGAGCGCTCACTCTGTGTTGTAGGTGACGTTGACCAGTCAATTTACAGCTGGCGTGGGGCTGATTACACAATTATTATGAATTTCCAAAAAGATTTCAAAAATGCCAAATTGATTAAACTGGAGCAGAACTACCGCTCGACTGCCAATATTTTGAACGTTGCAAACGCAATTATTGAAAACAACGTTGACCGCGTTGATAAGGTTCTTTATTCCCAAAAAGGCGACGGGGAACTTTTAGATTACTTTGAGGCGCAGGATGAGGCCGATGAGGCAAACTATATTGTAAGTCAGATAAAACAGACAAATGACGGAAATTACAACCGCTACGCGATTTTATACCGTACAAATTCCCAATCCCGTGCAATTGAAGAAGCGTGTATGGCGGCCGGTATCCCATACAGAATTTACGGCGGTTTGAAGTTCTATGACCGGAAGGAAATTAAAGATATTCTTGCGTATTTGAAGTTAATCTATAATACGGACGACTCTCAAAGTTTCAAACGTATTGTTAATGTCCCTAAACGTGCAATAGGTGATACAACAATTAAAAATCTCCAAACTTTTGCGGATAAACACGATGTTAGTCTTTTTGAGGCCGTAAAACTTCTTGATGAGGAGGAAAATGACATTTCAACAAAGGTTCGCACAAAACTCAAAGATTTTTGCGAGTTGATTTTGAAATTCAAGAATGCGCAAAGTTCGTATTCATTACACGAATTTGTAACCCTTGTTATCGAAAAAACGGGATATCTTGCTGAACTTCAAAGCCAGAATACTGCAGAAGCCGAGGCGGATATTGAAAACCTGCAGGAATTGGTTAACGTTGCAGGTGAATTTGTTCCGGAAGATAACAACAATGTTCTTGGCGAATTCCTTCAACAGGTGGCACTTGTGTCTGACCTTGACAGTATGGATGATATTTCCAATAACGTTACGCTTATGACACTTCACGCGGCAAAAGGACTGGAATTTCCGGTCGTATTTCTTGCGGGGCTTGATGAAGGCATTTTCCCTCACCAGCGTTCGCTTACCAATAACAAAGAAATGGAAGAAGAACGCCGGCTTATGTATGTTGGTGTTACCAGAGCGGAAGAAAAATTATACCTGACCTCCGCAAAACGCCGTCAAACATGGGGCGAATATAAATATTACATGCCAAGCCGGTTTCTGGATGAAATTCCGCCGCAATTGGTTAATAAAACAGCATTCAGCGGAAGTACAAATGATTCATCAACGTTTAGAAACGCCGTTTCCAAAGTTAAAACAGGCCGTTCGGAATTCTCATACGGCGCGGTTCAGGCAGACAGCGATGGTTACGTCAGACCGACCAGCGGGTTCGGCAAAAATTTTGTTGCGCCTAATTCCCGTCGTCCGGCAGAAGAACAGCCTAAAAAATCCTCTTATTCATATGGCGGCTATCAAAAGCCCGTTCGCACGCCAAGCCGTACTATCCTTGTGAAATCAGCCGTTAATAAGGCAAAAGAAGAAGAAAAAATTAAGGAATTTTTCAAGGATAATGCTATAAAACGTATGCTACAGGAGCGCAACAAGCAGGAAGAAGCGTCCGAAATCGAAAAGCAAAAACTTGAAGAAGAACGTATGAATAAAGTCGTGGATGAAATTTTTGCTCAAGGCGACAGGGTTTTCCACGAAAAACTTGGCGTAGGGCATATCTTAGACGTCATGCAGGTCGGCTCAAGTACAATGTACACAATTGACTTTGGCAACGCCGGCAAAAAAGCAATGGATGCAGCGTATGCCAGATTGAAACGATTTTAAAATGTATATGTCATGCTGAACTTGTTTCAGCATCTATCCGGTGAGGCAGTTTGAGTTCAACGCTGGACAGATCCCGAAACTAGTTCGGGATGACAAAGATAATATTTCGTAGTTACAATTTTTATGGTAAAAAGTATTTATGGCAGATTTCAAAATTAAAATCAGACGAATGCAAAAAGGTGATTTAGATCAGGTGGAAAGGATTGAAGCCGAAGCTTACGGCCCGCACCACTGGTCGAAAGAAGCGTTTGCTAATGAATTAACCAATAGTTACGCCCGTTATTATGTTGCGTTGAACGAAAATGACGAAGTAATCGGTTATATGGGACTCTGGCATGTTATTGATGAAGCGCATTTCTCTACGATTTGTGTTTCTCCGGACTACCGTCGCAGGCATGTCGGCGAGGCGCTTTTCAAACGCCTTATTGATGATTGCTATGAAAACCTGATTAAATATATAACCCTTGAGGTTCGGGTGAGCAACCTCAAGGCGCAGCATTTGTATAAAAAATACGGGTTGAAAAACCTCGGCACGCGCAAAGGTTATTATCAGGATAATAATGAAGATGCTTATATCATGTGGTCTGAAAATATTTTTTATGATAAATTTAAACAGATTTATGATAAGAATGTCAGAGAGTTGGAACAAAAAATAGAGATTGAAACAGGTGAAGAAGAAAAAGCTTATTAATAAAACAAAAAATAACGAAGATATCCGTTTTTCTCTCGGAACGCTGGTTCTGCTGCTTTTCTGTACTTTTATACTTGTTGTTTCGACATTTGTTTCACTGGATGTTTTCTATCCTGTAATCCCGAGCGCGCAGGATGGTGTGAACGGGTTAAAATGGGAAGATTTTTTTGAAACATTTTCAATAATCCCGCAGGTTCCGGCCGTAATCTTTATCGGAGCTCTTTTGGGACGGAAATTTGCGACGGTTTCTATTGTGTTTTATATTTTGCTGGGACTATTTTTGCTTCCGGTTTTTGCGCTTGGTGGTGGAATTACTTATGTCGCGCAGTACGGGTTCGGGTATATTCTTGCCTATATTCCGGCGGTCTGGCTGCTCGGTCTGGCGGTAAAAGACGGTTTTAACCTGAAAAGTATTGCGCTGGGCGTTTTGTATGCGGTTCTTGCGATACATTTAATCGGAATAGCTTATATGGCAATAATTGTGACGATAAAAGGCGACGGCTGGCCGTTTATGAAAGGCTGGATAATTAATCAAAGCGGCTGGAAGGTTGTGTTTGATTACGTGTTGAGCTTTGCGCTGGTGTATTTTACAAGGCTTCTGCGCCCGCTGATGTGGTGCTACAAAAAACCGTATTAAAAAGCGGGCGTGGTGTAATCCACGCCCGTTGTAATATGTTACCGTTTAACGCACAGAATGCCCCAGTTGGATGTTCCTACTTCGGGAATTCTGTATTCACCATAATTAGCAACCATAACCCAGTTCGTTATTCCCGTTGACTGGACAATTTTTGAGGAAGAATACCAGTGATAAGTACCACCCGTTGTAAATGAATCAGAGATGAGATCTTTGTTGACGAATAATGAAGCTAATTCATCTTTGGTTGGAATTCGGTATTCCTCCCCGGCTTGATGAGTACAGGCGGTGGCGGCTTCATCAGAGGTAACGCCCGTGATGACGTTTCTATATGGCATTGGTGCAACGACAACACTGTCGGTCGGATAAAGTATAGTCATAAAACCAATATCTTTGCCGATAGTGTTAGGACCTTTAGAGCCGTTCAAATCATAAATCATGTTTGCACAGATTTTTGGCTGGGCAAAATACCAGTCAGTTTCACCCATATTGGTAACACAGTTAGGGTTGTAAAAAGTCAGAATACTCTCACCGTTACCGGTTTCAAACGCGGCAGCTTTTGTGTCTAACATGGAATATGTATTATGTGTATATGAGTAAGAATAAGATACGGAGGTCATTTTATCATTAAGTTCCGTAATTGTTGTCGGCATACTTCCCTGACGTGCATCCATAGTATTATAAGTAAGCGGAATTCCGCAGTCCTCAATATGATCGTTGTCACAAATGTTGTTGATTTTCATGACTTTAGCAAGTCCATCTGTGATAAAAACCTCAGCTGCAGTGTCTATTATTGATGTTGAGCCGGCACTGTCCGTTTCTTCGCTTAATGTTCCATATCCGTTGAGTGCCGGCATGAGCGCAATAGCCTGCGACATACGGGCATAGAGAGCTTTTCTTTGGGTATTCCAAGTTCGTTCGTTGATGTTGCCCGTGAGGCTTGGAAGTGTAATCGCGGCAACCACACCGATAATCGTGAGGGATAAGAGTATTTCCGCCATGGTGAAGGCCGCTCGCAATGATGAATACTTTACGTCCTTCACGCGTACTTCTTTCTTTGTCCAGCCGTACTGGTTCACTTGTGGAAGTTGCTCAGCGACCGGCTCGGTCGACCTTCCGCCTGTCAAATTCTGAGCAACGATAACGAATCGTTGCAGAATTTGTTTGCTCCTTCCGCTCTCGCTATCGGCGCAACGGCGAATCGTAGTGCTTGCCTGCTTGTCACACTGTCGTGTGCCAACACGATATAGGTTTGACGTAAGGCCTGCGCCTCGCGTTAAACGCCGCCGCTCGCGCTTGCGGTCAAATCGCGGTTTGCCCGTCGCGCGCTCGACTCTCCACTTGCTATCGCAAGTTTCGCGGCTCTGCTCGGCTTGCCCCCCCCCCCCTGACCAGAATGCCCATAGTACAAGGGTTTTCAGCTTCTAAATTTTTCATAAGTTTTTCTATCCTTTCTCCGGGCTATCTCCCGGGTCTAATTATGCTGCCGGCAAAAACGCCGGAACATTCTTTTTGTTGCGTTGGGCTGGCAAGCCCAACCTACTTGTATAAGGCAATAGGTCATTAAGGCATTAGGGCAATAGGACTTTTTATTTTCATTTTGTCATAACGACTCATTGCCTTATTCACTTATTGCCTTATTGTCTGTTTTTCAATTATCTATTAATAATTTTAAACTATGTTTCCGGAACTGTCAACCTGCGTAATCAAAAAATAAAGGCGCCTGTAAGGCGCCACAGAAATAGAGTTCAGTTAAAAAGAGGTGGCTGAGCCACTGCTATATCCGGTTTACTGGTTAGCTGCCAGCGTTATGAATTATATTTTGCTTCCGGTTGATTTGTACAGACCGATGAAGCTTACTAATCTCTCTGTCTTATATTGGTTCAGCTGTTGTTCCAGACTTAACAAATTTTCTTCATATCGGAGCAGGTCAAATTTTGATATTACCCCTTCACCGTATTTTTGTTCGTTAAGTTTGTAATTCTTGCTTTCCAGATCGTATTGTTTTACAAGCTGGTTGTAGCGTTTGTCATCTGATTTTAGGACGTACAAAGAATCGTTAACTTCCTGAATTGAAGTTAAATTTGTTTGAAGGTATGTTTCTAAAATTCTTTCATACTGGGCTTTTTTCATCTTTAAGTTGGCAACTCGCTGACCGCCTGTAAATAAAGGCCACAACAAACCGCCGCCAATGCCTAAGAGCATATTTTTTGTTGTAAACATGCTTCCGAGGTCATTTGCGGTGAAAATGCCCATGCCGCCGATAGTGATAGACGGCAGGAATTCTTTTTTCGCAACTCTTACATCCAGCCCTGCTTTTTCAACCGCAATTTCTGCCTTTAAGTAGTCAGGACGGCTGGTGATAACCTCGGTTGCGATTTCTGCCGGAATAGTTTTGGAAATATTTATTTCGGCAAGAGTTTTTCTTTTAATCTGGTCGGCATTTTCAGGGCTTTCGCCGATTAAAACCGCAAATTGGTTTAACATTTTGTAATGTTGTTTTTTCATCTCAATAAAGTTGTTTTGTGCTGTAATAAAAGCTTTTTCGCTGTTTACAACGTCCATTGAGGAGGAAATGCCTTCTTCAAAACGTAATTTTTCGAGTTCATAAAGGTTTTCGCGCAAGCTTACGATTTCTTCCTGAATTTTCAGCATTTCATCCATTTGTACAATGTTAAGATACGTTGTACCGACGGCTGATGCTACCGAAATATGTGCGGAGCGTTCATCTTGTAATGATGCTTCGTAAGTTTTCTTTGTGGATTTTGTTTTATCTCTGTTTTTTAAGAATAAATCAACTTCGTAACTTGCATATATCGGCAATGCAAATCCCCAGCCTGAACTTGTTGAACCCGGAAACTTGCTGAATCCCGGTAAAAATCCAGCGCCGACTTGCGGAAGTTCGGAAGCAAATTGTGCCTTCATTGCCTGATAGTATTCCTGAGTTGCAAGAGATGATGCTTTCAGGTCATGGTTTTTTTCGATTGCCTGTCTAATGTATGCGGATAAATATTCATCTCCGAAGGAATCCCACCAGCCTAAATTTATGTAATCAAATTTATATTGGTTATCTTTAACTTTAGATTTCTTTACAAAAAGGCTTCTTTTTTGTTTAGGAGCAGAAGTATCTTCCTGTGCATTAATGGCCAGTGCCGGCATGCCGTATGTAGTTATTATACTAAGCAAAAGTGCTGCAGCTATTATCTTTTTCAACCTTTTGTCCTCCTACTTGACTTTTTTTATGATAGTATGTTAACATAACTTTGTTGTAAATGCAACATGTATTTTTTGAAACAAAGATTAAAATTATAAGGAAGATATGAATAATCATTATATAGATTCAATTTATTACGATTTACAGTTAACATCAAATATTATGAAAAAACTTGGTGAACAAGTGTTTGAGAAATTATCACTTGGTATTACGCCTCTTGAACACGCAACATTAGATACAATTTTTTGTAATGCGGGAATCTGCCAGAGAGATTTAGCTAAGTTAATATTTAAGGATAGGGCTAATACAGGCAGAATTTTGGATTCACTTGAGGAAAAAGGTTTTATAACCCGTTTTATAGATGTTAAAAATAACAGACTGGTAAAGAAAATGGGGATTACCGAGAAAGGGCTTCTGAAACTGGAAGAGGTTAATGAAAAATTTGAGCAGCTTTTTCAGGATCTTGAAAAGACCGTAAACAAGAAGGAAATCGAAAAAACCCAGAAATCTTTGAAAAAACTCAGAGAAACACTTTTAGAAATTGTAAACATGAATATATAAGATGAGGTAGATATGGCAGAAGAAAATCAAACAGAACAACAAACAGAAGTTAAACAAAAGAAGAAAATGCCGCTGTGGGCAGTAATTACAATCGTCGCAGTTGTAGTTGTTTGTCTGGGCTTTTTTATACATGACATACTTCGTTATCAGTCGACTGACGATGCTTATGTAGAAACAACAACGGTTTCGGTTGCGCCGAAGGTCAGCGGTGAAATAGTTGAAGTTTTTGTAACGGATAACCAGTATATCCACGCAGGTGACGTCGTTGCAAGAATTGATGATATTGACTATAAAATTAAACTTGAACAGGCCGAGGCAAAATATGAAAGAACGCTTTTAAACCAAAAAAATGCAAAAGCGACTTTCAATGCAAGACAAACTGATATTGAAGTTGCGCAAAAAGATTTGGAGCGTTATAAAAATCTATACGCTAAAGGTGCGGTTTCAAAACAAACACTTGACAATGCACAGGCGAAATATGATTCGGCTGTAGCAGGCCACACAAGTGCGGAACAAAGTTTGTTTTCCGAAAGTAAAGACAGAGTTGCGGACGCTGATTTGAAGGAAATCAAAGCTCAAAGAGATTGGGCTGCGCAACAGTTAAAATATACTGAAATTATTGCGCCGCAATCAGGTTACGTTACTTCCAGACGTGTTGAAAAAGGTATGTATGCGCAAGTCGGAACACCTTTATTCACAATAGTTCCTGATAATGTGTGGATTGTTGCAAACTATAAGGAAAACCAGCTTACATATATGAAAGAAGGTCAGCCGGTTGATATTAAAATTGATACATACCCGGGTAAAGTATTTAAAGGAAAAATTGACAGTATACAAAGAAGTTCCGGCGCAAAGGCGAGCCTTTTCCCGCCTGAAAACGCAGTAGGTTCATTTGTTAAAATTGTTCAGAGAATACCTGTAAAAATTGTTATCACCGAAGATTATGACAGAGAAGAATACAAAGTCATTCCTGGCATGTCTGTAATACCAAAAGTTAAAGTTAGATAGCGTAGAAATAAAATGGCAAACGAAGTAATAATACAACAAGAGGAATGGAAGCCGTCAGGTAATCCTTGGTTTTTAATATTTCCGGTCATGCTTGCAACATTTATGTATGCACTTGACGAAACAGTCGCAAACGTAGCACTCCCGCATATTGCGGGAACCTATTCCGTCAGTAATCAGGAATCAATCTGGGTTTTGACAAGCTATTTAATGGCAAGTAGTATTGTTATCCCGATGATTGATTTCTTTTGTAAACTGTTTGGAAGAAAAAATTTCTTTATAATGGGAGTTTTTCTTTTTACACTTGCATCGTTTCTCTGTGCGGTATCAAATTCTATTGGAATGATAGTTATTGCAAGAGCATTACAAGGGGTAGGCGGCGGCTGTCTTATGCCTATGGCACAGGCAATTACCATGGAAAGCTTCAAGGGTGAAGCCAGAAACAAGGCAATGGCAATATTTGGGCTGGTTGTTATTGTTGCGCCGATTGTAGGGCCGGTTTTAGGCGGCTGGATTACGGAAAACTGGTCGTGGCCTTATATTTTCCTGATTAACATTCCGGTCGGATGTATTTGTATAATACTTGCCAAAAAATTCCTTGAAGATCCGCCTTATGCCAGACGGCAAAAAAATATTCACCTTGATAAGTTCGGTTTTTTATGGCTTTGCGTATGGTTGATTCCTTTACAGATAGTATTTGATAAAGGTAATGATGCGGACTGGTTTAACGCTCCGTGGGTTTGCTGGTTTAGTGCAGTTGCTTTAATCGGTTGTATTTTGTTCTTTATATCACAGGTTAAGGGCAAAAAGCCGCTCGTAAAACTGGATGTGTTAAAAGATGTGAATTATCTTTTCGGAACCGGCATGTTGATAATGATAAATGCTGTTTTGCTGGCATCGCTTGCGATACTGCCGCAAATGCTTCAAAATATGCTGGGATATGACTCTTTCACCAGCGGTCTTGCGATTATGCCGAGAGGTTTGGGAGCGTTGTTATCATTATTAATTTTTGGTGCAGTTGGCGGACGTTTAAGCTACAAGACTTATGGTATAATGGGGCTTGCATGCCTTGGAACAGGCGGCTGGATGCTGGGATTGCTGAATTTGCAAATTAACCCGATGAATATTGCCATTCCGAACTTTATATTCGGTGCGGGACTTGTATTCTCTATGATGCCGATTACAACACTTTCGTGCATAACGCTTCGTGACGATCAGATGACGAATGCTTCGGGGCTGCAGAATTTATTGAAAACAATTGGCGGTGCTGTGGGAACTTCACTTGTTGCAACGATGATTTCACGTTTCTCGCAGGTTCACCAGTACGGGCTTGTTAAGCATTTGAATGACCTTAACCCGAATTATATTGAAAGACTTAACAACTATGCCGGTGCACTCATCGGACAGGCTGGAGATATGCTGAATTCTACATATCTTGGCGCAAAACTTTTGTATAATCAGCTTATTCAACAATCAACGCTGTGCGCGTATATGGATTCTTTTAAAATATTTTCAATGGCATGCTTTATTTTATTGCCGATTTTGTTTATACTTAAAGAGAACCACCAACGCAATAAAGAAAATTAGTAAATGGTAAATGAAATAAAGGAAGATGAAATACAGCGAAATCCGTGGGTAACAGCAATTCCCCTGATGCTTGCGATGTTTATCTATGTGTTGGACGGAACTATTGCGAACGTAGCGCTTCCGCACATGGCCGGAACTTTCTCGGCAACACGTGATGAGTCATTGTGGATTTTGACGAGTTACATGATTGCGGGCGGGATTGTCATTCCGACGGTTGGCTGGTTCAGTAAACTTATGGGACGTAAAAACTTTTTTATGTTCAGTCTTTTTCTGTTTTCATTTGCCTCAATGCTTTGCGGTATGGCAAGAAACATTGAATTTATGATTTTCGCCAGAATTTTACAGGGATTTGGCGGCGGCGGAATTTTGCCGCTCGGGCAGGCAATTTTGCTGGAAGGGTTTCCGAAAGAGAAACGCGGGCTTGCAATGTCTGTTTTCGGGCTGGGTGTAATCGTTGCACCGATTATCGGGCCTGTTTTAGGCGGATGGATTACGGATAACTGGTCATGGCCGTGGATTTTTTATATTAATATCCCGTTTGGCTGCCTTGCAGTATTGCTTTCTAAAAAATTGCTGTATGACCCGCCCTATGCTCGCAGGCAAAAAGGTGTTAAGATTGATACCGTCGGATTTATAACTCTATCCCTGTGGCTTATAACATTGCAGGTGGTTCTGGATAAGGGAAATAACGCCGACTGGTTTAATGCAACGTGGATTTGCTGGACGTTTGGATTTTCGGTAGTATTTTGTATTGCATTTTTTATATCACAGTTGCTAAATAAAGATTCGCTTGTCGATTTGGCGGTGTTTAAAGATAAGAATTATTCTGCCGGAACAATAATACAAATTGTAATGCAGGGAGTTCTGTATGCGTCGCTTGCGATATTGCCGCAGTTTTTGCAAAATATGCTCGGGTATACTGCATTTTTGAGCGGTGCGACAATGATGCCGCGCGGGTTCGGTGCGCTGGCAGCGATAGGACTTTGTTCTTTTCTTGCAGATAGAATTAATAAAAGAATTCTGGTTGCAGTCGGGCTGACACTGCTTGGGACTTCGACTTTCATATTTGGCTCGTTAAACCTCCAGATAGCAAGCATTAATATTGTAATCCCGAATTTTATTATGGGGCTGGGAATGGGTCTGGCTATGATTCCGATTATTGCGATTTCGGTGGAAACGCTTACAAATGAACAGATGACAAATGCAACGGGGCTTCAAAACCTATTGAAAAATATCGGGAGCGCAATCGGAACTTCTGTTGTCGGAACAATGTTGACGCGGTTTGCGCAGGTTCACCAGTATATGCTTGTAGGAAACCTTAGCCCGTTGAACGAAAACTTTATAATAAGGTTGAAAAGTATGGGCGGTGCCTTGATGCAATATACGGCACCGGATGTTGCCAATCACATGGCACAGTATCAGATGTACAGGCAATTAATCCAGCAGTCAACCTTAATGGCGTTTATGGATGCGTTTAGAATTTTTGGTATGTTGTGTTTCGCAGTTATTCCGTTATTGCTTTTCTGTAAAACAACCAGTCATAAAATCCGTAGACAAAAAAATCATGATATAACTATCGGGCATTGACAAGGATAAAAAATTGTTTAATGAACCCGTGCGACCGGACTACGAACAAAGTAAGCGTGGATGACGTAACGTATTCGTCATTGGTTTACCCTCCAACCTGATTTCTTCCGTTTGCTTTTGCTTTATAAAGCCTGTCGTCAGCAATTTTTATTAAATCCTGTGTGGTCTGTGCATCTTTCGGGTAGGTCGCAACACCTAAACTGATTGTAACCTTTGCAATTTTGTCGTTGTTGGTGTGAATATTTTGTTCAGCAATCGTTTTGCAAAGCTTTTCTGCCGTAAAAATTGCGTCCTGATAGCCGATATTCGGCAGGATTATGCTCATTTCTTCACCGCCGTAGCGGCAAACTATGTCGGTTGCACGGACATTTCTCTTTAGGGTTTGCGCAACGTGTCTTAAGACCCTGTCGCCGCACTGGTGGCCGAAGCTGTCATTGAACTTCTTAAAGTAATCTATATCAATGATTATCAGTGAAAACTCGGTTTCATAACGTTTGGAATGCTCAAGAGTATTAGTCATTTGCTCCTGAAAATAACGATGGTTGTAAAGCCCTGTTAAACCGTCAGTTGTTGCAAGTTTATACTGCTGTTCAAAGTCTTTTGATTTAATAAGGTATTTCACAATAAGCATTGCAATGAATACAATCGTTGCAAAAATCAGCGGGGATACAAGATCAACCCAGAGGTTAAAGTGTTTCATCATCTGGAAGGTGAAAATTGTGTAGCCCATATAAGTTAAGAGCGTCAGGAAAATCATCGCGCTTGCAGATACAAATTTAAGCGTAATAAAACCTATGATTAAAGAAATTATTACACTCAAAAGGATTGTGCAGCCAACAGGTGCTTTGGTGACAAAATCGTTGTCTAAAATATTATTTACATAAGTTGCAAGAACTTCAACCCCCGGGAAAAGCTTGTCGGTAGGGGTTGTTTTTAGGTCAAACAGGCTGTTTGCAGTCATTCCGACAAAAACTATTTTGTCTTTAAAATCCGCGTTAAGTTGAACATTTTCACCGTTCATTTTTTTGATAATTTTATAGAGCGGAATTTCCTGATAGCTTCCGCGCGCACCGTACCAGTTAAGAATTGCGTTGCCGTTTTTATCAAGCGGTATAACTCTGTCTGAAAATGTCAAAGTTCCGTTTTCGTTGAGCGTAAGTTCACGGGAAGAGTTTCCGGTTGCCGTGTATGCCATTAAAAATGACATTTGCGGGTAGAAATTTTCCCTGTATTTTACAAGTACCGGCGCTTTTCTCAAAATTCCGTCGTTAGAGCGCGAAATATTAACCGTTCCGATGTTTGAAGTGTTGTTGATGATTTCTTCTAAAATCGGGCGATAGTTTGTAAACGCATTTTCCTCAAAATTTATATCGTTTGAAAGGTCGTTGAGTTTGATTTGCAGCTTTGCCGGTAAATCCTGTGGTTTTCTCAAATCTTCGGACTGGTAGTCAAAGTTCATAGCAGTGAAAACGTTATCATATTTTCTGAAAACATCAGCAAGCTTTTTATCATCAGTCGTGTTATTTTTGGCAGATTTTACAAAGAGCATATCAAAAGCAATCAGCCGCGGGTTCTGCTGTTCGACAAATTCCACTAAATCAGCATAAAGTCCGCGCGGCAGAGGCCATTCCCCGATATTATCCAGCGCATACTCGTAGCTTGCATCGTCAATCGTTATAATCACAATATCTTTAGATGCAGCTCTGTGTTTTGAAATAACACTTTGTCTTAAATCAAAAGTTTTATTTTCTATTCCGTCAATAAATGCGTCCAGTCCTGAATGGGTGAAACCGTAAAAAACCAGAAGCGTCAGTGCAATAGAACATAATACATATAAAAGCTTTTTGAACATAATTTCTCTTCCTGCTGATTTAAACAGTAAAGCTCTGCGCAGCCGGTCGGGCGTTAAAGTAATGCTTTACTGAATTTTAGTATAGCGGAATTGAGGAAATTTGGCAACAAAGTTCTTGATTATAAATCTCTGTTCTAAAATCATATTGTTAAGTTTGAGTATTTCCGTGGTCGTTGAAATACCGTCAGGCGATTTTAAATATTTAAGCAAGCATTCTTCGTGTAAATTCATAAAAAACCTGTCTATGCTGTTGACATTTTTTATTATTACAAATTTCATTGAAATTAACATCAACTTTTTAAACAGTTTTGTTAAGATTAAATGCTACGTTTAAATGATTTTAATATTGAATGTCCTGAACTTCGTTGTTATAAGTAACTTCTTCTTCCTCGTAATATTCACTTGTTAGTTCTTGTTTTTCAATGCGTGCGTCGGCGAGAACTTTAAGCATTTCAACGTAATCAAGGCATTTTTTACCTTTGACACCGACTGTTTGCATCTGGATTTCGCCGTTTGGCAGAAGTTTTATTTTTAATTGTTTTTTAGCCATGCTTCCTCCGGTTACAGATCCACTGTCAGAACGATTGTGTTGTCGTCATAAACCTCTTCTTCCGTGATTTCAAGGTTTTGTTTTTCAAGGCGTTCTTTTATCTTGTTGTAAGAAATTTCCTGCGCGTTTGAGGCGTATTCGGAGCTAAGGTTATCCACAAGTTCATTCAGCCCGTAGTCTTTGTTGTAAGTCGCAACCATTGTGTAGGGCTTGTCTTTTGCTTCTTTTGTAAAGGTCAGGTGAAAAGCTTCGCAGTTGCAAGAAATTGTATCACCTTCAACCTGAAAATTATTAGCCCCGTGTTCTTCCAGAGTTTTCATCAACGCGGTTTTGTCCATAATCACGGTTTCAAATTGTTTGTTGAAAATCTCTTCTTCCAGAGTTTTTTCTTCAAGGTGAAGTCTTTTTGTATCGTTGCTTGTAAGCCCTGAAGTTATAGCGCCGGCAATCTGGGCTGTCGCGGTTATTGCGCCACCAACCACATAAAATAATAAAAATGGTACTGCTGAAACTGTTACTGACATTTTAATTCCTTTCTGTACTGTGCAGTAATGAACACCGTTTAAACGTCGAGCCTTCTTCCGCCGCGGCTTGAGGTTACATCATCCGGCGCGTGTGCTGCTGCCGGCGCTTCGGTGTATTTTTCTATACTTTCTTTTGAAGAAGCGCAAACTGCTCTGATATTTGCCCATGCACGAATCGCAAGAATTTGTTCTTTTTGCGTTTGAGAAAGCGGAACTGTGTTGGCAATTGCTTTTTCAAAATCACTGACTTTTAACGCGCGGTTTTCAAAAAACGCATCGCACAACGCAGAGATTACAACCTGTTCTATTTCAGAACCGATAAAACCTTCTGTCATCTTGGCAAGTGTTGAAATCAGTTTTGTATCATTTGGTTTGACTTCCGCGCAAACTTCTGCATCTTTAAGACGTTTATTGAGGTGGACTTTGAAGATTTCTTTGCGTTCGCTGAGTGTCGGCAAATCAACAAAGAAAATTTCATCAAAACGCCCTTTTCTCAATAATTCCGGCGGAAGCCTGTCGATATTGTTAGCGGTTGCAATAACAAAAACAGGTGCGGTTTTTTCCTGCATCCATGTCAGGAATGTCCCGAAAATTCTAGATGAAACTCCGCTGTCATTGCTTGAAGAAACTCCGTTTAAGCCTTTTTCGATTTCATCAACCCAGAGAATTGCAGGTGCAACCGCTTCGACGGTGGCTATGGCTTTACGCATATTTTCTTCCGAACTCCCGACAATGCCTGAGAAAATTTTGCCCAAATCAAGGCGCAGCAGCGGAAGCTGCCAGATTGTGCTCATAGCTTTTGCGGTTAAACTCTTACCGCAGCCCGGAACCCCTGTTACAAGAACGCCTTTAGGTGCAGGTATGCAATATTTTTTTGCGCGTTCCGACCATGAATTATTACGTTTTAAAAGCCATTTTTTCAGGTTATCAAGCCCCCCGATATCGTCAATACCGAGGTCACTTTGAACATATTCAAGCATACCGGTTTTACGGATTACCTGCATTTTTTCTTCAAGAATTATCTTGATATCACCAGCATCAAGCTTTCCGTCGTTAACCATGGCAAGCGCAAACGCGTTTTCTGCCTCCTGCATTGTCAGCCCTAGCGCCGCTTTACATAGCTTTTCTTTGCCCTCTTCCGTAAGATTTTCGGTATTTATCCGCTTGTTTGTCGCAAGCATCTTATTCAAACGCTCTTTAATCTCTTCCATTTTCGGAAGCGGAAAATCATAGATTACAATATCTTTTTGAAGCGTTTCCGGAATCATAAGCTCCGGAGAAATGAAAATAATATTTTTTCTGACCGCACTGGTTTTGAGTGTCGGGATTAAATCTCTCAGCGAACGAACGATTGTCGGGTCTGCCGGACGCTGTTTTGTCCCGAAATAAACATGGAAATCATACAGGATAAATAAAGAATCCTTATCATACTTTTCGATATACTCAATTAATTTATTAGGACAGGATGTGTTCGGAATATCTTTTTCTTCGTTTTTAAGCCCGCTTGCCTGCGTCCAGACTAAAACTTCACGTGGAAATTTTATCTGTTTTTCATCGGTAACTATGCTTTTAATGAATTTTGTTGCTCTATCCTCTTCATAAGTTGAGATGTAAATGTAAGGAAATCTCGCTCTTAAAAGGTGCGAAAGTTTTTTCGGATTGTTGTTCATTACTCTTCTTTCTGTTCTGCTGACTTTTTTATCGTAGCATATTTGTCCGCTGTTGACAAGTCTTAAAACATGGTACATAATGAAAGAGTGTCGCTCAGCGGCATCCATAATTAGACAAAGGCGAGAAGCCGGAAAGGATAGAAAGATGAAAAAACGTAGTAATGTAAAGATTATGACGGGGGCGGGCGGGGGCGTGCCTTATCCGCCCAATTAGGTATTGAGGGCACCTCCATGTCATTGCGAGCGGTCGTAGACCGCGTGGCAATCCAGGTGTCTGAGGCACATCCACGAGAGATTGAACATGACTTATTAACGCCTAACCAACTAGAAACCGGCTTGACCGCCGGAGGATCGCCACGGGCTTCCGCCCTCGCGATGACACCGACTGGGTCGGTTCTATGTTTGGTCAACAGGCTGTCGGTCAAGAAATGTGCCCTCACCATGGCCGCCCGGCTGAGCTGGTTCCATAATGGGCCGGTCGGCTTACGGTCAGCGTTTACCATGGCAGAAATATTACTCTCCCTCACGATAATCGGCGTGGTTGCGGCGATAACCCTGCCTTCTTTGACCGGCAACATCAACGAGAGGACATGGAACACGCAAAGAAAAGCCCTTTATGCCCGTATGTCGCAGGCAATCGCTTTAATGCCAGCTCTGAACGGTTATGGTACTCTTACAGAAGATGAAAGCGGAAATGTGACCGAGGATAATGCCGCTGAAACTTTTGTTACAGCAGGTCTTTCAAAAGTCCTTAAAATTAATAATATTTGTGACAACGAACACTTAAAAGATTGTGGTATACCTGATAAAGTAACTGCGTTGAACGGGAGTACGGCATTTTCATCTTTCCCTGAAACTCTGGTTGGATTTAACAACACCTTTAACGATGTTGTAAGTTTACCCGGTTATTCATCACCATGGGGTGTTTGGTCTTATTCTCAGACTGATACGAAGGCCGCAGCATTTGAAACCGGCAATGGCGAAAGCATTGTCGTTTACTACTCTCCGACCTGCAGGTCAGGAATGAATGAAACTCTGGTCGCAGTTGACGGAACTCGTTATTTTAATTCTCAAACAAAGATTTGTGCTAATTTTGTGTATGACTTGAATGGAACTAAGGGGCCAAATACAGTTGGCAAGGATATCGGGTTTATTACAGCATTATATCCTTCGGATTCGGTTGTTGTGGCTCCTATGCCGTTAGGGAGTTATGCAGGTTCTGCTCAAAATGCCGGTGCGGTATCTATTTGTAAAAATCAGGATTCAGAAAGCAGACTCCCAAATATGGAAGAATTGATTGCAATTTTTTGTAATAGAGTATTAATTAACGGTGATGCGTCTAAAACTGACGATGATAGAGTCTGGTCAAGTTCAAGAATTTCTGAAGGCGCAAGTGGCAGAGCCTGGGGGCTTCACATGCTGTCCGGTCAGGTATATGCGTATGATTTGACGGGGTGGCTTGCAGTACGCTGTGTAAAACGTTAGAAATTGGGCGGCGTTTTGCCGCCTTTTTAATGTCTTGTGAGCATATCAAGTCTGCCGGTTAACTTGTCAAAATCTCCCATTCCGTTGATAAAAATTAAACCGTTCTTTTGAATATTTATCTCAATTTTGTTTTTGTACTCAGTCAGAATTTTTTCACCATAACGGGCTGTCAAAAAGTGGTAACGCTGATTTTTAGACCCGACCCAGGGGCGTGAAAAATCCTGTTCTTCCTCTTTGTATTCACCGTCAATAAGAAGGTCAATATAGTTCAGGATTTCGCGGTTTTTGATATCCTCAAGTTTCCCGCCGGTAAAGCATACAACTGATAGCCCCGCTTCTTTAACTTCGCGAGCAAGGTATTCAAGGGCTTGGGGCTGTTCAAAAGGTTCACCGCCAAGAAACGTAACTCCTTCAATCCCTTTCGTTGCAAGAATGTCCTTTAAAACATCTTCCGCATCAAGTTCTTTCCCGCCATCCGGCGCCCACGTTGCTTTTGCCCAGCAGCCCTTACAGTGTCGCGAACAACCCTGAAACCAGATGCAGTATCTCACCCCGGGGCCTTCAACTTTTGTTTTTTTCAGGATTTTGTGGACACGCACTTTCATCTTTTAAAAATCAATTATCCTTTCGTCTGCAGATTTTTTCCCCTTCTTTTTAATCGGGTTGAAACTTATTTGCGGCTCAAGTTTTTTTTGAAAATGCGGTTTAATCTTGAATTCTCTGTAAAATTCTTCTGCATTTTTAAAACCGTTATTGAGTTCGCGGTATTTGATAATGCGTTTTGCCAGTATAATACTAATCCCTGGAAGTTTTGCAATCTCTTTTTCGTCCGCGGAATTTATATCTACAACTTTTGTGTATTTTGAAGTGAGCTTTATCGGCGCGTCCTCTTCTTCTATAATCACTGGTCTTGGAGCTGTTGGCTTAGGGTCGGTTTCGTGGACGTCAAAGTGTTGTTTTAAAATGTTTAAAATACCTTTGTAATTTGCATTTTCATCGAATGATACACAAATACTATCAAAAGTCTGTTCAAACGTGTTATCTATCTTTCCCAGCTGCGAAATGGGATGTTCATTCCACGATACTGTTGCAGCTCTGCCTTTAACTTTGTTATCCACGCAGCTTAGCGTTTTATTTTTGGTATCCATTACAAGGATTACAGATTTATTTTTCAGGGTGATAATATATTTATCTTTAGAAACAAATTTTTTACTCTTTTTGAGCGCCTTGCTGCGTCTTATTCCGACGCGGATCCTGTCGGCGAGTGTATTGTTGTTTTCGCCGACATTCATCCCGTAGTCGCCTTCATCTTCAAAAAGCCGGTAGTAACGGTTATATCTTCTGCCCGGATAAGCACTGCGAATTCTGCTGTCAGGCAGCAGCAAGGAAATTATTAATGCAATGACATAAAAAATTAATCTGTACATTAAAAAACCAAACCTCTTAATGCTATTATACACAAAATTGTTATTGTTACAATATTTGTTGTGTGTTTATGTTTGTGTTAGAATGCTTTTATGGCTAGTAATATAATAAGAAAACATTTATGGTTTTTTAAATTTCTGGCAAAAGCTTTTATGCAAATCCAGAAATATTTTACCCATATAGTAGAAATTAATAATAAAGAATTAACCCCTTGCATTTATGCGATGTGGCATTCCGACCAGTTTTGTATTTACGGGGTTGAGGATAAGGGGCATTTGAGCGTTTTAATAAGTAAGTCGGTTGACGGTGAAATCGTTGCGTATGCTACGGAATCCCTCGGATTTAAAACTGTTCGCGGTTCATCCAATAAAAAAGGCGCAATTGAATCCACAATGCACATGATTAATCTGTTAAAAGCAGGTGAAACTGTTGCAATTACGGTTGACGGGCCGAGCGGGCCGCTGCATAAAGTTAAAAACGGAGTTATTAAAATTGCACAGATGTCCGGTGCGCCTATTGTTCCGGTCTGCTGGTATTCGGAAGATTTTACATTCGTAAAATTTCCGTCGTGGGATAAGATGACATCGCCTATACTTGATTGTAAAATAGTAAACCTTTACGGCGAACCGATTTATGTTCCGGCAGAATTGTCGCCTGAACAGTTTGAAGAGTACAGAGAAAAAGTCCGGACTTCTTTACTTGATTTGCAGGCAAGAATTCCGGAAGAGTACAGAAGAGCTAAAAAAGAAAAACTCTGGCGTAAATATAAAAAATAATAAGGAAAAGAGATATGTGTAAAAAATTGGCAGCAGCCTTATTCGGGTTATTTTTAACGTGTAACAGCGCGTTTGCAAACCTTAACGGTAAAATAGAAAAGGTAATCTCTGATTCAGGAATTAATTCTGCCGGAGTTTCAGTTTCCGTAAAGGATGTAAAATCCGGTCTGCCGGTAGCGCAGCACCACCCGAAACAGCCTATGATGCCGGCATCGACCCAAAAAATGCTTACATATCCTGCTGTTATGGAAACTCTCGGTGAAGATTACAAATTCACCACACAGATTTTCAAAACCGCGGATAATGATGTTTATTTGAAGCTTTCCGCTGACCCGTATCTGTCTGCAACAGATTTGAAAGCCCTTACAAAAGCGCTTAAACCGCTTGTAACCTGCCGCGAATTTTATATTGATGATACGATTATAGATTCTGAAGATTGGGGTGAAGGCTGGCAGTGGGATAACGATTTAAACCCGTTGATGCCGCGCTACAGTGTATATAATCTTGACAAAAATTTGCTTACACTCGTGATAAGACCCACCATTAAAGGCTCACAGGCTGATATCAGGCTTACCGAGTTTTATCCGCTTACTATTGTTAACCTTGTTACAACCGGTGATGCCGATTCTGTAAAAATGTCGAGGAAAAATAATATTTCACCGGATATCCTGACGCTTGAAGGCACTGTAAAAAAACAGGTTATAAGAACAGTGCCGGTTAATAATCCAAAACGTTATTTTATGATGCGGCTTGACGAGGCTGTAAAAGCTCAAAAGTTTGACTATTACGGCAATTTCCCTTCTAAATCCTCGACGGGCGTTGATAAAACTCTTCTTACGGAAGTTTCGCACTCGCTTCAAAGAGCGGGCGTTGATATATTAAAAAATAGCAATAACTATGTTGCGGAAACCGTTTATAAGCTTGCCGGCGGAAAGTTCAAGAATGCTGCCGGAACTACAGAAGGCGCTAATGAAATGTTTTTGGATTATTGCAAACGTCACAATTTAGATACCTCCGACATAAGGATAGTTGACGGAAGCGGTGTTTCAAAGAATAATATTATGACCGCTGATTTCGCCACCTCATTCCTTTTAAACGAGGCAAAGCAGGATAATTTTGAAACTTACTACAATTCTCTGGCAAAGCCTTCTGAGGGAACTCTGAAAAACAGAATGCTCTATTTTACCGACAAGTTGAGGGCAAAAACGGGTTCTCTGAGTGATGTGAGTGCAATCGCCGGATATCTTACCACGCAAAAAGGCAATATGGTCGCGTTTGATATTATGATTAACGACCATAAATTGAAATCAAACAAGAAGAAAATTCTTGAAGAAGAAATTCTGAAAACAATTTATGTAAATTACTAAACCGGCTGATGCCGTAACAGGGCAGAAATATGATTGGCGAAAAGAAATCTAAATTAGCAGTAATGTGGCTTTCGGGCGCGCATTTTATAAACGACATTTATACTGGCATGTTGAACCCGTTGATGCCGTTTATTGCGGCAAAACTTGATTTTACGCTTGCATTTGCTACGCTGATTATAAGTATTTCGCACATCTTTTCTTCTGTCTTGCAGCCGTTAATCGGATACTTCGCAGATAATATTCAACGGCGCGGGTTTATTTTCTGGGGGCTTTTGATGTCCTCTGTATTTATTTCTTTTGCACCCGGGCTGCCGTGTAAGTGGCTGTTTATTCTTTTTGTTGTACTCGGGAGTTTAGGCTCAAGTCTTTTTCATCCGCAGGCATTGGGTGTGGTTTCAAAATTCCTCAAAAACGGTAAAAAAGATGTTGCAAAATGGATGGGAATTTTTATCGGTGTCGGTGCGTTAGGGTATTCTCTGGGACCTCTGGTATCGGCTTCCATTGCACAGTTTTTCGGACTCGGGAAAATTGCTCCTGCCTGTCTTATAGGTGTTATATGGGCGTTATTTATGTTTAAATTTGTGCCTAAGATTTCATCATTTGAGGAGCCTGTGCATAAATTCGCTTTCACTCAGGCGTTTGTTGATATCCTGACTGACAGAGATTTGAACATCTTATTCTTTATCGCAATGGTAAAAACTCTGATTACGACTTCTTGTGCAATTTTTCTGCCGTTTTTGTGGAAGGATATGGGATACAGTAAATTTTATATAGGCTGCGCGTTGTTTATATTTACGTTTGCGGGCGGTGTTGCTTCGACTATAAGTCCGTGGCTTGAGAAGAAGTTCGGTACAAAAGCGATACTTTATCTTTCAATGATTTCAACGTTTCCGCTCTTGCTTGTATTTATTTTGACTTATAAAACACATCCGTGGCTTGCCCTTGTCATGTTTATTTTGACGGGAGCGATTACAATGATGGCAACGCCTGTAATAATGGTTGTTGCGCAAAATCTTGCACCGCGTTATAAAAGTATAATTTCCGGTTTTGTAAACGGGTTTAGTGCAGGCGTAATTGCTGTTTTGATGTCTGTTCTGGGGCTGGTTGCAGAAAATATGGGCATTACAAATTTACTGTTCTGGATTTCGATTATCCCTGTTTGTGCGTCATTATTAATTAAATATATAAAGCTTTAGTTTTAAGCGAATAATGACAATTTGTTGTTTTTGCTGTGTTGCCGGTGGGGTTTGTTTTGATGAACTTTCAAGGAGTTCGAGGCTGATTGCTGATTTTGGCACTGAGAGGACGATGAATGGTTTTGCGAATTTTGTACATTCTGCTTTGAAACCTGCGTTGTACCAAAGTTAAAACCTACTATCGACGAAACTAACATAAAATGACCCCTCTAAGATTTAACATTTCTATTATACATTTTGAATTTTAAAAATCAAGTATTTAAATGACATTATTTTTGGAAATTATGTATTATAATGACTTATGTTGGAGAATTGTGATTATGGTTTGGAAAATATTATTTGTAATATACGCTTTGATAATGCTTGGATTGGGTTTTGCCGGACTCGGTATTGAAAATACCGTTCGGGTTTCACCGTCCGAGGCGATTGTGAATACGTGTGTTGAAATAGTCCTTGTTTTTGCGATGATTTATACTTTTGCCTTAGGCTGGAAAAAACGTTTAATACCGGAAAATGTCCATAAATGGTTATTTTATTTTTCCGTAATTTCGTTTGCGGCGGTTGGTATATTATTATATATAAATGTTTATGCCCCGATGTATGCGGATATGATTTTAAGCGCAATGAAAAACGGAATGGTTCCGCGCAACTGGGATTTTCAGATGCTGCTTGCAATGACGCGGATTGAGGTTTTAATTTTTGTATTGCTTGCGTTGTTTATAATTTATGTTCCGTTTTATCTCGGGTATTATCATTATTCAAAGACGATGAATTTGTTAAGCTCGGCAAAACATTCCGGCAGAAAATGTTTTGCGGTTTATGCAATTGCGTCTTATATGTTTATTTATCTGGCGATGTTTTTCGGTGTCGCGGGAAATATAATGAATTTTAATATTTTTGATTGTTTTGCAACACTGTCAAGCCTTTATATCGCGCTGGGTTTGTACGGTTATGCGTTTAACCGTGAAATTTTAAATCAAAATTTCTGGCGTATAACGCTGCCGGTTTGTGTGGTAATTGAATTGCTGCCTGCATCGTTTTTCAGTGCGGATTTCAAGAGTGCGGTCGGAATGAGTATAACCGAAACCTCGCCGATTTATATGATTTCGTCATTTATCATGACGGCGGTTGCGATATTCATGCTTTACCTCTATACCTGCACGGATGCGGTTTTTAAGCATGAAAAAATGTCCGAGAAAGGCTCGCGATAAGGAACGTGGCGTGAATGAGTTGCAGAGCAACTCCCGCTCACGCAAGCGAGTCTTTTGAGTGGCGTATTAGACAGCGCAGCCGCCACGGCTCGCGGTTCAGCGAGGCGGTGCGGCGGAGAACTGCTTTATTCTACTTAATATCTTTTGCGATTAAGTTTGTGATATCTTCACCGCCGTAGAGTACCATGTTTTTTGGCAGAACTATTGAATAGTTAAGTTCTTTTGCCTTTTGTGCGACCTGTGCTTTGATGCTTTTGTCTATTTCCATAAGTTTATCGTTATAACTTTTATCCATCTGGAATTTTTTATCACTTACGTCTTTGCGGTATTTTTCTTCTAATTCTGCGATTTTGTCGGGATTGGTTTCGTTGGAAATATCAATGCGTGCCTGTTCAAGAGTTTTTTCTATTTCAGCGAGTTGTTTTTCGTGGGTTGTTTTTAGAGTTTTAACAGATTGGGAATTTGTAATTAACTGGCTCAAATCCACAATACCGATTTTCATATTGCCGGTGTTGGAATTTGAAAGTGCTATGTTGTTTATTGAAACTCCTAAAACTACTGCCAGCAGCAGACAAAATACAGCTAAAAATTTTTTGTTCATTATTATTACTCCTTTTCTACATTTTGTAATATAAAAAAGAAGTTCTAAAAAAATAATCCGACAGTCAGGGAAATTGTAATGACTACCGGTGTCGCCGTTATGGATAATCTTTAGACAGGCAGCTTAATACAAAATTCCGTTCTTACGTTTTCGGTGCTGGAAACATTTATTTCGCCGTTGTGGGAATTGATGATTTCCTGCGAAAGATAAAGCCCCAGGCCGGTGCCGATTTTGCGGAATTTTTTTGTTGAAGAATAATATTTATTAAAGATTAAAGGAATTTCTTCTTTCGGGATGCCCTGTCCGAAATCAATTACCGAAATCGTTACATAACCCGGAATTTCGCCGGTTTCGATTTCAATTGTTTCGCTGGAATTGCTGTGGATAATTGCGTTTGAAATAAGGTTTTTTACCACACGTCCGAGTTGGAGCTTGTCAGCCATTATGCTCCGGTTTGTTGACACGTTAAACTTAATTTGAATGTTTGATTCTGCGGCAATAGGCTGCATTTCAGCGATTATGTCGGAGAGAAATTCGTTAAGGGTTATGTTTTCTTTGTATAATTTTACGCCGGTTTCTTTGATTTTATATGTGTCGAGAATTATTTGAACAAGATTGACAAGTTCGCGATTGGATTTTTTCATGCCTTCAAGAGCAAATTGCTGTTTTTCGTTTATCTCGCCGAACTTACCCTCTAAAAAGAAGTTAAGCATATTGCTTTCCGCGACAATCGGAACTTTCAAATCGTGCGTGAGGGTTGCGATAAAATCTTCTTTTAAACTTTCAAGCTGTTTTTCGTTTGTGATATCTGTTATTAAGAGAACGTAGCGCTTTTTCTCATCCACAAAAAGCTTTATGGCGCTAAGCTGAAAGTTTTTGTTCGGGTTGTGCTTGATGAAAACATTAACTTTTTCAGCCTTATGCAGATTAACTTTTTCGTCTATTTCTATAAAATCTAAAACGCTTTTGCCGACTAAATCCTGATGTTTTTGACCGAACCAGTTTTCTATTTTGGGGGTAGTTTTCAGAATGGAATTTTTTTCGTTGACGATCAAAATCCCGTCTGAAAGCGAGTTGATTACCGTTTCAAGGAGTGTATTCTGGCGCATGAGTTCAGTCTGGTATTCGACAATCATTTTTTCGCGGTCGTTAAGTGTTTCGACCATACGGTTAATACTTTCTGTTACGTTTTGGTAACTCGGGTTGTTGGAGTGCAGTGGCTCAATTTTTGTCGTAAGGTTCCCGTAGCGTACGGAGTTGATAGTATTGGTAACTATTCCGAGGTAATCGTTAATTTTTTCCCAGCGGGTATTGGTTTTGCGCGTCAGGTAAAAACAGATTATCAGAATGATTATGATACTTAGGTTTATGTAGAATAGAAACATCTTTTACAACTCCCGAACTTTATGTTATATTCTTAGCATATAAGGAATTTGGAATTATGTCAAAACTTTATCTGCCCAAAACAATAAAAATGGTGATTACTGATTTCGACGGGGTTATGACAGACGGTTGTGTTTACATTTCCGACAGCGGCGAGATGATGAGGAAAATTCATTTTCAGGATGTAATGGGGATGTCTATACTTAAAAAAGCCGGATTTAAGCTGGGGATTATCTCGGGAGAGGGTAATCAGGCTATTGAAATGCTTGCCAAAAAGTTTGCGATAGAAGAGGTTCACCAGTCAATCAGGGTTAAGATTGATGTTTTGAAAGATATAATTGAACGGCATAATTTGTCGCAGGAAGAGTATGTTTATATAGGTGATGATGTTAATGATCTGGCGTGTTTGGAACATGCAAAATATAAGATTACATTACCGCATGCGCCGCTGCGGGTTAAAAATGTTGAAGGCATACAGATTACGGAGCACACCTGCGGTAACGGAGCTTTCAGAGAGGTCGCGGATTGTTTGACTACTTAAAGAAAATACTTGAACAGGTTAGAGAAATCAGTCAGCATGTGGATGATTACAAAAAATTATCCCCCTCAGGTGCTATGCCTGCAGTTGCGCAGGTAAATAAAGCCGTTAAGCTTTTGAAACAAAATAAAAAAGCAGAGGCGGAGGCTTTGCTGCTTGAAATAATGGAGGTTTACCCTGCCAATGAAGCTGTGTTCAGAACTCTGGGATATTTTTATGAATCGGAGAAGGATTTTGAGAAAGCTGCAATATATTTCCAAAAAGCTTTGAATTTGAACCCTATAAAAAAAGATTTATTTATGCGTCTTGGTTTTGCGCAGTTGTCAGCGCGGCTTAATGAAGATGCCAGAAAAACGTTTGAACGCGGAAAGAATGTTTTTAAGTCGGACGCGGATATTATAACAGGTTACGGCATGGCGCTTTACAGGCTGGAACGGTTTGAGGAAGCGAGGGTGGAATTTGTCAAAGCTTTTGCAATAGATTCGCATAATATGAACGCTCTTTTCCTGACCGCGACAATTGATATAATGTTCGGCGATTATGAACGTGCTGAAACAAGACTTTCACTGCTTGTGAAGGTCGCACCGGGTACTGCACATCTTTATGAATATGCCAAACTTAAAAAACTGAAAGCTGATTATGAAAGCGCAGAAGCACTTGCAAAACGTGCAATTGATACTAATAAAAATTTTTTGCCCGCATATCTTTTGCTTGCTGAAATTTATAACGCAAAATTTGATGTTCCAAAAGCGCTTGAATGGATTCAAAAAGCTGAAGACAACGAGCTTTATTCGGCTTCGTTATATATGGCGCGTGCAAATATTTATATGTTTCAGGAGGATTTTGCCTCTGCGCTTGAGTCTTATAAAAAAGTTCTTGAATACGAGCAGGATAAATCAACAGATATGAAAATTCTTATCTGTGAAATTCTTCTCGGCAATCTTGAGGGTAAAGAAACCGCCGTTGAAGCCTTGACCTTTGATGTCGAACAGGAAGAAAATAAAGAAATAAAATCGGTTGAATATATGCTCAAAGGTGTCTGGAACTACAAGACAGGCAATCTTATTGCTGCGGAAGAAAATTTCAGAAAAGCCCTGCAAATTACCCTCAAACTCCCTGCTGTTTATTATCTTCTGGCAAAAATTTACGAAGCGGACGGGGATAACTACAAAACCGAAAAATACTTTGAACTCACCCTTGAAAAGACACCGCACCACCTTCAGGCCTATAAAGACTTTATTGAGTACTACCTGAAACAGGAAAATTTTACTCAGGCGCGTTTTAAAATCAAAAAAGCCCTTAAACTTTTTCCGGAAAATCCTTATTTTGAAAACCTGCTGTTCCATACCGGTTTCAGGCTTTTAAACGAAAATTCTTCCGACTATAATGTTAAGGAACTTTTAAAATTAGCGGAAAAACTTGAGAAAAATTCAACTTTTTTGTATGCTGATGAGAAGAATATTCTTTTAGAAAAGTTCAAAGGTTAATAACGAGGATTTGAATAAGTTGAAAAAAGACATAATAGTCCAGAAATTCGGCGGAACATCCGTTGCCGATGTTGAGAAAATAAAAAATGTTGCCCGTGCGGTTATCCGTGAGAAAGAAAACGGCAATGACGTTGTCGTGGTTGTTTCTGCTATGGGGCATACGACCGATCACCTTGTAAAAATGGCAAAGGATTTAAACCCTAACCCTTCCGCGCGTGAAATGGACATGCTCTTATCAACCGGAGAAGGTGTTTCAATTGCTCTTCTTGCAATGGCAATTCAGGCCCAAGGGTACGAGGCCGAAAGCCTTAATGCTATGCAAATCGGTATTCATACGGAAAATATTCACATGAAAGCAAGGATTACCGATATTGATACAACCCGTCTGGAACGTGACCTTGCAGCAGGGAAAATTATTGTTGTAGCCGGATTTCAGGGTGTCACGGAAGGTAATGAAATTACAACGCTTGGCAGAGGCGGTTCTGATATTTCGGCGGTCGCACTTGCGGCAGCACTCAAGGCAAAACGCTGCGATATTTATACAGATGTTGAAGGCGTCTACACGACCGATCCGAGAATCGTTCCGACAGCTTCCCGACTGAAAGAAATTTCTTACGGCGAAATGCTTGAACTCGCGCAGGCCGGCGCGAATGTTCTTCACCCGCGCAGCGTTGAAACCGCAAAAGTTTACAATGTTCCTTTGCGGGTAAGAAGCAGTTTTAAACTTGATAATTTAGGTACTTTAGTATTAGGAGTTGATGAAATGGAAATTAATAAAGCAGTAGCAGGCATAGCGGCAGATCTTTCTCAGGCAAGAATAGTCGTTTGTGATGTTCCGGACAAACCCGGTGCGGCAGCGGCTGTGTTTACGGCGCTTGCAGACAGCAATATTTCGGTTGATATGATTATTCAGTCCTATGCTGATAAAGTAGCTAATACCAACGACATTGCGTTTACTATCTGTGCGGATGATGTTGATGCCGCGCTTGAGGTGCTTAATAAGCTTAAAGATAAATGGCATTTCTCTAAAGTTGAAGCCAATACCGATATTGCAAAAGTTTCGGCTGTCGGAGCCGGCATGATAGGCCGCCCGGGGATAGCGTCAAAAATGTTTCAGGCGCTCGCGGATGCCAATATTAATATCAGAATGATTGCAACAAGCGAAATAAAAATAAGCTGCCTTGTAAACAAAGAAGATACTAAAAAGGCAATAAAAGTTTTACACGATGTCTTTGAACTTAACAGCGATGAAATCGCGGAAGTCAAAGGCGATTTACCGGATGTATAGAGAAAAGGAAAACGAAATGAGTTTAACAGTGTACTTAGGGATAGACGTTGGTTCGGTTACGACCAAACTGGCGTTGGTTGACGAAAAAGGAAAATATGTAGACAGCGTTATGCTGAAAACTGCCGGAAAACCTGTAATGGCAGTGCAAAACGGTCTAAAACAGCTTTATGACAAAAAGTTGACAGACTACGTGGTAATGGGCGTCGGAACAACCGGTTCCGGACGTAACCTTGCCGGCGCGCTCGTCGGGGCTGACGTTATTAAAAACGAAATTACAGCGCACGCAGTTGCCGCAAGTACAAATGTTCCGGGCGTTCAGACTATTCTTGAAATCGGTGGGCAGGACAGTAAAATTATTATCCTTCGCGACGGTATTGTCACCGACTTCGCTATGAACACCGTTTGCGCGGCAGGTACAGGAAGTTTCTTAGACCACCAGGCGCAAAGATTGAATGTTCCGATTGAAAAATTCGGTGAAACTGCTCTTAAATCCACAAACCCTGCCAGAATTGCAGGCCGCTGCGGTGTATTCGCGGAAAGTGACCTTATCCACAAACAACAGCTGGGCTATCCTGTGGAAGATTTGCTATACGGCCTCTGTCAGGCTCTTGTAAGAAACTATTTAAGCAACCTTGCACTCGGTAAAGAGCTTCTGCCAACGATTACCTTCCAGGGCGGTGTCGCAACCAATACCGGCATGGTAAAAGCTTTTGAAGAAGCTCTGGGAACAAAAATTGTTGTTCCTAACCACCACCAGACAATGGGTGCCATAGGTGCTGCGCTTCTTGCCATGGAAAACCACCAGTACACGGAAGTTGCAACTAAATTCAAAGGCTGGGAAGTCGGCGATATGCACTTTACTTCAATTACCTGCGATTGCAACGGCTGCTCAAATAACTGCGAAGTTATCACAATCGTTGAGGGTACAGATGAACTTCAACGCGTTGAAAATATAAAAGATATTAAGGGTAATATCATTGCGCGCTGGGGCGGTACCTGCGGACGCTGGGAAATCGCTTAAGAGCCCGCGTTGAAGAGGTTTTCATAATGGTGGGGTAGACTATACTAGTCTACCCCTTGCTTTCTGTCGACAAATTCAATATCAAATCCTAAAAGGTCTGCAATGAGCGCAACCTCATTGTAAGAAATAGTTCCGCGGCAAAGTTTTTGCGAAAGACTGCCGATAGAATATGGCTTATCCAGCTTTTGAGAAAGCATTTGAGCCAGTTCTTTTTGTTTGAGCCCTTTTTTTGATAGTAAAAGTTTAACAAGTTCGTGTGCATTTAATTTCATACTTAAATTATATAAATTTATTGAATACTTGACAAATATAATGGATAATGTTATTTTCATGTATAAATTTATGGAAAATTCTATAAATTTATGAATAAATACTTAACAAAAGGAGGGAAAATGAAACAGTATGATTTGGATGCACTGTACATGAGAAGTTCACGGATTTGCACCTATATGCTTGAAATAGCTTGTCTTATAAGGATTTGGGCGGAGCTGGCCGAAGATAACTGCGGGTACTATCTTCAATCTTCTGATTTGTCATCGCTTGCGTCACTTGTTGTAAAGTATGCGAATAGGCTTCAGCGAGATGTTATCCGCCTGAAAAATAATTTTGAATACCCGATTTCTACAAAATAATTTGCAAACTTTTGTAAAAATAAGGCTTGACAACTAATATTTTTTAGGTGATAATGATAATAGTTATCAAAGATAATGATAATCATTATTAAATAAGGTATAACATGCGTAACACAAAACAGAAAGACATCGTTTTAAGTTCTCTTCGTAAAATCGGCACTCACCCGAGCGCAGATGAGTTGTATAAATATATTCACGAAGAGCACGCTGAAATCGGCGTGGCAACTGTATACCGTAATTTAAACAAGCTTGCAGAAAATGGCGAAATCCGAAAAATTAACGGGCTTGACGGCTCCTCTCACTACGATTGGAACCTCGAGCCCCATTATCATTTTATCTGCAAATGCTGCGGTAAAATTCACGATATCACTTACGCAATTGCGCCTGATTTAATCGCAAGAGCCGAATGTGTTTCGGGCTGCAAAATCCTTGAGCTTGAAATTACATTCAAAGGTTTGTGCAAAGAGTGCGAAAACCACCTCAAAACTGCATAATATTAATAAAAACTTAATAAAAATATTATATTTATTTTTTTATTTGAGATATAATATTCTTGATAGGAAAAGTAAATATAGTAGAACGTCAAAAACGATTTGACAAGTAAAACAAGGAGATAAAACATGTCAGAATTAACATTAGAAAGAGAATCTTGTGCAACTGATTTCGTAGGAGGAAAATGGCAGCAAGAAATCAACGTTAGAGACTTTATCCAAAGAAACTATACACCTTATGACGGTGATTCAAGCTTTTTGGCAGGTCCTACCGCTGCAACAACAAAATTATGGCAAGAATGCTGCGATTTGTTCAAAAAAGAACGTGAAAACGGCGGTGTTCTTGATATGGATACAAAAATCGTTTCAACAATTACCTCTCACGGTGCAGGATATATTGATAAAGATTTGGAAACTATCGTAGGGCTTCAAACAGATGCTCCTCTAAAACGTTCCCTTCAACCGTTTGGCGGTATCAGAATGGCTGAAACTTCATGCAAATCTTACGGCTATGAAGTTGACCCTGAAGTAACCGAAATCTTTACTAAATACAGAAAAACTCACAACCAGGGCGTATTTGATGTTTACACTCCGGAAATGAGAAAGGCTCGTCACGCCGCAATTCTTACAGGGCTTCCTGATGCTTACGGCCGCGGACGTATCATCGGTGACTACAGAAGAATCGCTCTTTACGGTATCGACAGACTTATTGAAGATAAAAAAGAACAACATGCTTCTGTTGACGGCGATATGACTCCTGATAAAATTCAGTTGAAAGAAGAACTCGCTGAACAAATCAGAGCTTTGGAAGAAATGAAGCAACTCGGTCAAATCTATGGTTTTGATATTTCCAAACCGGCTCAAAACGCTAAAGAAGCTATTCAATGGTTATACTTCGGCTACCTTTCAGCAGTTAAAGAACAAAACGGTGCTGCAATGAGTCTTGGCAGAACTTCTACTTTCCTGGATATCTTCATCGAAAGAGATTTGAAAAGAGGTTTGATTACAGAAGAACAAGCTCAGGAAATGATCGACCACTTCATCATGAAGTTAAGATTAGTTAAATTTGCAAGAACTCCTGAATACAATTCATTGTTCTCAGGCGACCCTACCTGGGTAACAGAATCTATCGGCGGTGTTGGTGTTGACGGTCGTCACATGGTTACTAAAAACTCATTCAGATACCTTCACACTCTTGAAAACCTCGGTACTGCTCCTGAACCAAACATGACTGTTCTCTGGTCTAAAAGATTACCGCACAACTTTAAACAATACGCTGCTCACATTTCAATCAAAACTTCATCTATTCAATACGAAAACGATGATATGATGAGAGTTACTCACGGTGATGATTACGCAATCGCTTGCTGTGTATCTTCAATGGTTGTAGGTAAAGAAATGCAATTCTTCGGCGCACGTGCTAACCTTGCAAAATGCTTGCTTTACGCAATCAACGGCGGCGTTGACGAAAGATTGAAAGAACAAGTAGGCCCTAAATATCGTCCTATCACTTCTGAATACCTTGATTTCGATGAAGTTATGTCAAGATATGAAGATATGATGGAATGGTTGGCAGGTCTTTATGTTAACACCTTGAACTGCATTCACTATATGCACGACAAATACTGCTATGAAAGATCTCAAATGGCTTTACACGACAGAGATGTAAAACGTTACTTCGCAACAGGTATTGCAGGTCTTTCAGTTGTAGCGGATTCACTTTCTGCAATTAAATATGCAAAAGTTAAAACAATCAGAGATGAAAACGGTATCGTAGTGGATTACGAAGTTGAAGGCGACTTCCCTAAATACGGTAACAACGATGACAGAGTTGACAAATTCGCTGTAGAAATCGTTAGAAAATTCATGAATATGATTAGAAAACACTATACTTATAGAAATTCTATTCCAACAATGTCAATTCTTACGATTACATCAAATGTTGTTTACGGTAAGAAAACGGGTAACACCCCTGACGGCAGAAAAGCAGGTATTCCGTTGGCACCTGGTGCAAACCCTATGCACGGAAGAGATTCTCACGGTGCAGTAGCATCATTGGCTTCAGTTGCAAAACTTCCGTTCAACGATGCTCAAGACGGTATCTCTAACACATTCTCAATCATTCCTAACGCATTAGGTAAAGATGAAGTATTTATGGGCGACCTGAATATAAGTCTTGATTGCGGATGCTGCGAAGGAAATATTCACTAATAGCAATTAATACTCGAACTTAGCGGGAAAAGCTTGCTTTTCCCCGCGGTTCGGCAAAGAAAGGACGTATATTATGACAACTCAACAAGAAGAAAACTTGATTAACCTTTTAGACGGTTACGTAGAAAAAGGCGGACACCACCTTAACGTTAACGTTTTCAACAGAGAAACTTTGTTGGACGCACAAAAACACCCTGAAAAATACCCTCAATTAACAGTAAGAGTTTCAGGCTACGCAGTAAACTTCATCAAGTTGACAAAAGAACAACAAGATGACGTTATTTCAAGAACCTTCCACTCACAACTTAATGGCTAATTTTGTCCGAGAAAGTTTCGCTTGCGAGACTTTTGAGTGACGGGTTAGACAGCGAGCCACGGGTTGGCAAACCGCGGGAATGAGTTGCAGGGCAACTCCCGCTCACGCAAGCGTTTGCCAAGCAGGTGGCGGTGAACTGCTTTATTAGCACTTGACAAAGTGGAACAAATAGTAAAAAGGGCGAGAGGATTGCCGTCCTCTCATTAAATGCCCGTTATTGTGATTTGAGCGCTATTATGATCATTAAGATTATTAATAGCGCTTTTTCGCTGATTGCGAAAATCATCATTTATTTTCAATTTCATGTCCGGGACATCATAACTGTCATCCCGAACTCGTTTCGGGATCTGTCCAGCGATAACGTTAGAATTTGACGTTGGATAGATGCTGAAACAAGTTCAGCATGACAGAATGCTTAACATTTTTAAACTATAGCGTTAAATATTAGGATGTATCGTCTAAAAATGTAAAATATATTCTGATTAGTAGTGCAATAGTGGTTGTCTTGTAGTATGAATGGTATAGAGATAAGGAAAATTTAAATGAAATCATACGCACAGATAAACGATGAAATTGCCGATAAGCTCGACAGGCACGCGAAAAGATTATATACTGTCAAGCAGGTGCTTAGTGTTTTGTTATACTTTTTTGAAAATGAAGAATTTAACAATTCCATTGTTGAGTTGTACTGTATAGGAACTCTTCTGCTTGAATATTTAAATAAGACAAATAATATGTTTGAGGAACTGCAAAAAGAAATGGAAACTCTCCTGTAAAATGTCCGAGAAAGACTCGCGCCCGGCTGAGCCGGAGCAATACTTGTATCAATCGCTACCGAGAGCGTATACACTGAATGTGGAAGCCACTCAGTGGCCGAGTCTTTTGAGTGGCGTATTAGACAGCGAAGTCGCGGGTTGACCTGCGGGAGCAGGACAAGCAGGCGACGGAGAACTGCTTTATCTAGCTTAACTACCCGCTGTCATTCTTGTATTTTTGTTATAAAATATTGTATAAGAGGTGAAAATGACAGATAAAATTTATGGAAATATACATTCAATAGAAAGCTGCGGTACGGTTGACGGGCCGGGGTTAAGATTTGTAGTCTTTACGCAAGGGTGTCCGCTAAGATGCCAGTATTGCCACAACCCTGACAGCTGGAGTTTTGACGAAAATAAAAAAATGTCGGTCGAGGACATTCTTGATGAGTACGAGGGCGTCAAAGAGTTTTGCCATGGCGGCATGACCGTTACCGGCGGCGAGCCTATGGCGCAGATGGACTTTGTGACGGAACTTTTCAGACGGGCGAGAGAAAAAGATATTCATACTGCCCTTGATACGTCCGGAATTTATTTTAATAAAGACAACACAACAAAAGTTGATGAGCTTTTGAAATATACAAGCCTTGTCCTGCTTGATATTAAGCATATTGATGATGAAGAACATAAAAAGCTTACCGGACACTCTAATAAACGAATTCTGGAATTTGCGCGTTATCTTTCGGATAAGAGAATTCCGATGTGGGTGCGCCACGTTGTTGTTCCGGGTATAACTTTTAATGAAAAATATCTTACGCAGTTAGGTGAGTTTCTTGCAACACTTAAAAATATTAAAGCGCTGGATGTTTTGCCTTATCACGACATGGCAATACCAAAATATGAAAATTTAGGGATTGAATACCCGCTCAAAGGTGTTCCGCCGCTGACTAAAGTTCAGGCAATGGAAGCAAGAAATATTATTTTTAAAGCCTATAAAAACTCAATAAAGGAGTAAATTATGTATAACGTACGTAACATAACTGATGATTTATTTTATATCGGCTGCTCGGACAGGCGTTTGAATTTATTTGAAAATGTTTATCCGATTGTAAACGGTATGGCTTATAATTCATATTTTTTGAACGATGAAAAGACCGTTCTGTTTGATACTGTTGATAAAAGGTGCTGTGAACAGTTTTTTGCAAACCTTAATCACGTATTGGGCAGCAGAAAGCTGGATTATTTGATTGTCAATCACATGGAGCCTGATCATTGTGCATTAATTGCTGATGTTGTGTCTGAAAATCCTGATGTGAAAATTGTCTGCAATGCTAAAACCGCTCAAATGTTAGGTCAGTTTTTCGATATGGATTTGGAAGGCAGACTTCTTCTTGTAAAAGAAGGCGATACCCTTGAAACCGGTCATCATACACTGCAATTTTTTATGGCGCCTATGGTTCACTGGCCGGAAGTTATGGTTACTTATGACAGCACGGATAAAATTCTGTTTTCGGCAGATGCGTTTGGAACGTTCGGCGCAATCAACGGGAATATTTTTGCTGATGAAGTCGATTTTGAAAGAGATTACCTTGATGAAGCAAGAAGATATTATACAAACATTGTTGGTAAATACGGTGTTCAGGTTCAGGCATTGCTGAAAAAGGCTGCAGGCCTGGAAATAAAAATGCTCTGTCCGCTTCATGGTTTAATCTGGAGAGAAAACCTCGGCTGGTATATTGATAAATATAATACGTGGTCAAGCTATGCGCCGGAAGATAATTCGGTTATGATAGCTTACGCCTCGGTTTACGGCGGAACCGAAAACGCGGTTGACCTCCTTGCCGGTGAGCTTGCAAAGCGTGGTATTAAAAATATAAAAATTTATAACACTTCACTCACCCACCCGTCTGTAATTCTGTCAGAAGCCTTCCGCTGTTCGCATCTGGTGTTTGCGTCCGTCACCTACAACATGGGAATTTTCTCTACCATGAATCATTTAATCCACGAACTTGCGGTTCATAATCTGCAAAACCGCAGTGTCGCGTTGATAGAGAATGGTTCCTGGTCTTGCTGCAGCGCAAAATTAATGCGTGAAGAGTTTGAAAAGATGAAAAATATTACCCTTCTCGACTCCGTTGTAACGTTGAAATCCACGATGAATGACGCTAACATGGAAGAAATTGTTTCCCTTGCGCAAACTATTGCGGATTCTATAAAAACTCCGCAAAGTGTTTAGATTTATTACGCAATCCTATTGATTTTTGGGCTTGCTTATATTATATTTAAACTGTAGAGTGCTTACGCCAAATAGCTACTCGGCGTGCCGCATGGGATTTGTGTTCCCTGATGGCAAATAAAGAAAAGGAAAATAAAAATGTCAATTAATTTGAAAAACAAACAAGAAATCGTTAAAGAATTTGGTGCAAACGAAAAAGATACAGGTTCTGTCGCAGTCCAAATCGCTTTGATGAGCAAAAAAATCACTGAATTAACCGAACACTTAAAATCCAATAAAAAAGATTTCGCTACAAAAAGAGGTCTTTTGATGATGGTAGGTAAAAGAAAAAGATTGCTTTCTTACCTGAAAGATACTAATCTTGAAGGATACCGCGAATTAATCAAAAAATTAGGTATCAGAGGATAATTCATTATTATTTAAATTTTAAAGAGGACTGCCCTCGAGGTAGTCCTCTTTTATAAACAGATGATGTGTTTTAGGAGAGATTTTATAAATGGAGAATCAATTAAAGAAGTTTTCTACTGTCCAATTTTTAAACTTCTGTCTGGGTTTTTTCGGCTTACAATTTGCCTGGCAAATGCGTATAATTTTATCAGGTCCCGTAACCGAACACCTTGGAGCTACTCCATTTCTTTACGGCCTGATATGGCTTGCCGGCCCGTTTACCGGAATGGTTGTCCAGCCTTTAGTCGGAGCTTTGAGTGACAAAACGGTTTCACCGTTTGGCAGAAGGCGGCCGTATCTCCTTGCAGGGGCAGTTATTGCTGCAGTTGCTCTTTTGGTTTTCCCGAATTCCGGCAGATTGGCAATGCTTATACAACGGACATTCGGGGTAGAAGTTCCTATTTGGACGGGACTTTTGATTGCGGCGTTGATGATATGGGTTATTGATGCGTGCGTTAATGTTGCGCAAGGCCCTTATAGAGCGCTTGTTCCGGATGTTGTTCCGGAAGAACAGTATTCTATCGCAAATTCATATATCAGCCTTGCTATCGGTCTGGGATCGGTTGTGGCTGCCGGCGCAGCGCCGATTTTAAAAATGGTGTTTGGCTACCAGATGTCAATAAGAGCGCAGTTCGTTATGGCTGCCCTTGCGTTTTTGCTCGCGATGAGCTGGACATGTATAAAAATTAAAGAACATAAAATTGCAAAAGCAGTTGAAGAAGAAGTTAAAGTTGAGGAAAAATCCTTTTTAACAGCGTTAAAAGAGTTTTTCTGTATGTCGCCGGAAGTTGGTAAAATTTGTACAATGCAGTTCTTTACGTGGATTGGTACAATGTGTATGATGATATTTTTTACCCAGTATTGCGTGCATACAATTTATAATGTGCCGGATTTAACGACAGTATCTTCGGGCGTAAAAATGATGTATCAGGCTGAAACCCTTGCCGGAACGAATTTTTCTTCTATTTGCTTTGCGATATTCAATCTTATCTGTTTTCTGGTTGCTATTCCTATTGGAATTGTGTCGGAAAAATTCGGCAATAAGAAAGTGCATATTTTCTCATTAATAACAATGATTCTTGCCTATATCGGAATGTTTTTCTGCAAAAAAGTTGTAGAAGTTGCATTTTTTATGGGCGTAGCCGGAATTGGCTGGGCAAGTATATGCGCTCTGCCGTTTGCAATGCTTTCTAAATACATTAAAAAAGGTACTGAAGGCTCTGTTATGGGAATATTTAACATATTTATAGCCGGCCCGCAGGTTTTTGTTTGTACAATCGTTGCGTGGATGATTTCCAAAACAGGTTTTGCGTATGCGCAGGGGCTTATCAACTACCACTGGGAAGACGCGTTTTTAATCGGTGCACTATGCTTAATGATAGCCGCACTTATAACTAATTCTATCAACGAAAAAACTAATGCATAGATTTAATAAGTCTGTAAACAGTTCTCAAATCAGACGGTGAAAGGCTCGCTAAATTTTTCTGAATGTATTCAATCATGCTGCTTTCATCGGTTTTGTAATGGTCAAAGTCAAAAAGTTCCTGTAAATCTATGTTTAAAGCTGCGGCTAAGCGCGTAAGAGATTTTGAAGGGAAAGTGTTTCCGCATTCAATATTGCTTAAATTTCTCTGATCAATCCCTATTTTTTCTGCTAATTCTTGTTGTGACAGGTGTTTAGACTGTCTAAGTTCTTTTATTCTTTTCCCCAGTAATCCTTTAATACTTTTCATAAAATTCCCTTCCCAACTTATTCTAGCGTTTATTCCGGCATTTATGAATGATGAAAATATAGTAATTGTAAAGCTAATAGATTATTTGTATGGTAAATCAAGGCGTGAATAATATAAATTAGCAAAAGGAGTAATTTCTTCAGGCTCTTGACTAAAATGAAAACATGGTACATAATGAAAGAGGCAATAAGAGAATAAGGCAAAGAGTCATTATTGTCGAATGGACGATAAAAGTTAATAAGTTAATAGGTTAAAGAGTTAATAAGGAATATGACCGAATTGACGAGAATAAACCCGGATAAACTCCCATAATCCTAATTAACTGATTAACTAGAAAAAAAGAAAGGATGGAAAGAATGAAAAATCGAAATGTAAGGATTTTATCAGGGGGGGGGGGGGCCTCTCTTAACAGGCACAATTGAGGAGTCGGCCGCTGAGCGACTTCCACAATTGAATCCGAGCAAGAATTTAGCATTCACAATGGCAGAAATCTTATTATCCCTCACGATAATCGGTGTGGTTGCAGCGATAACGCTTCCGTCACTTACCGGCAACATAAACGAACGCACTTGGAACACGCAGAGAAAAGCGCTTTATGCCCGCTTGTCACAGGCAATACCGTTAATGGATTCTTTAAACGGTTATGGTACGCTGCAGGAGGAATCATCTCCCGGCGCCGGCGACGGTGTGGATAATGTCGCGGAAACTTTCTTGACCGGCGGATTATCAAAGGTTTTAAAAATTAATAATATTTGTGATAATGAACACCTCGATGACTGCGGTTTGCCGGAAAAAGTTACGACTCTTGCAGGCAGCCAGATGGATTTCCCGATTGACCTTGAAGCGTTAAATCCTTTGAATACCTCGGTATCTGTAGTTTGGACTTCCGGTTCTGGTGGTATGCATTCTTATTCGCAGATTAATTCCAAAGCCGCCGCATTTGAAACTGCAAACGGCGAAAGTATTGCACTTTATTATAATCCGCGCTGTACAACGCTTTTAGCCGAGCCGAATTATATCTATGTGCAGAAGAAAATGTGTGCTAATTTCCTTTATGATTTAAATGGCAACAAGGGCCCAAATACAATAGGCAAAGATATGGGTGTTATTACGGTATTTTATCCGACGGACAGTTTGATAGTTGCACCGTATCCACAGCCTAATGATGCATCAACGGCTGTTGCGATGGATGATGTAAGCGGTATTTGTAAAAATCAGGATAGCGACTACCGGATGCCGTCAAAAGAAGAACTGGGGGCTTTGTTCATCAATAAAAATTTAATCGGTAATATGACACAGGATAGGTACTGGTCATCTTCTTTATCATCTTCCATTGATGAAGCGTGGTATGTCAAGTTCTCAGTAGGGGTTATGAACCACATGACTATTGACAACCTCGCGGTGCGGTGCGTCAAACGTTAACACACCTGTCGTACGGGGCTGGTCTTAAACGTTAAAACTTTCAAGAAACTTTTTATGCAGGCGGACATTGTGGACTCTTAAATAGTCTACTCCCGCCTGTATTGCTAACGCATTATATGCAAGTGTCAGCGAATCTTTCAAATCGTTGTCATTTCCTTCAACACCTAAGAATGATTTGCGTGAAGCTCCGAGCATTATCGGACAGCCAAGACTTTTAAGCTCTCCGATGCGTTTTATTATTTCAACGTTGTGCGCGGCGGTTTTACCAAAACCTATTCCGGGGTCGATTATTATGTTTTCAATGCCTGATGTGCGGGCTTTTATAATCTTTTCTCGCAAAGAAAAGAAAATTTCATCCATAAGGTTTTCGTATTGCGGTGAAACCTGCATTGTTTCAGGCGTTCCTTTTGAATGCTGAAGAATAACCGGAGCGTTGTATTTTGCGATTACCCCTGCCATATTTTCATCATAATCAAGCCCTGAAACATCGTTGATAATATAGTTTCCGTTGCGTAGAACTTCTTCTGCAACTTCTGCGCTGCGGGTGTCGATGCTGATTTTTACATCGTGTGATTTTGCAAAGTCCAGAATCGGCATAAGTTTTTCGAGCTGACTTTTCGCACTGACCGGCTGTGAAAAAGGTTTTGTGCTTTCTGCACCGATGTCAATAATGTCAGCGCCGTCTGCTATTAGTGATAAAAATTTTTCTTTTGCGCTTTCAAAATCCCAATAAAGCCCGCCGTCAGAAAATGAGTTTTGAGTAAGGTTAATGATGCCGACAAGTTTTGTTTGAACCGGCGGCATTGGCTCAAGCTGTTTTAAAATTGCGTCTTTAAGAAATTTCAATCCAAAAGGCTGTCCTTCAAGTTTTGCCGCAATCTTTTTTAAGGCGGAAACGCTTCCGCCTAAGATACAGTCGGAATGGTCAACTTTTCCTGTTATAACCTCTCTGTGCGTTGCACAATCAGCCCCGACCGAAAGCGCGGTTTGTTTTAGAATATTTGCCTGCGGAACTGTCAGGTTGTAAATTTTCAGGTTTTTATAATCGTATTTGTCAATGACAAAAGGTGCATAGTTTTTGTCAAATCCGATTGCACGGATTTCATTTATTAAATCTGCATTCAAAATTTCTTTTATAACAAAATCGTTCATAAAAGAATTTTAGCATAAAAAGTCTTAATTGTCCGAGAAAGACTCGCGATAAGGAACGTTGTGTGAATAAGTTGCGTAGCAACACCCGTTCACGCAAGCGAGTCTTTTGAGCGGCGTATTAGACAGCGCAGCCGCTACGGCTCGCGGTTCAGCGAGGCGGTGCGGCGGAGAACTGCTTTATTCATCAGCGTCTGTTGTAAACTGTTGGGCTTTTTTAGCGAAAGTATTGAACATTTCGCCTATTCCGGAGATCGCAACGATGCCTGCTGTTGCGCCGCCGGCAACGGTTGCGGCACCTTTGTAGGCCTTACTTTCAAGAATTGGTTTCAGAAGGTTTGAGTTTGAAACGCCTTTGCCGAAATCTATAAATTTTTCTTTAAAATGCAGGCAGTTGGCTTTGAATTTACCGAGTATTCCGTGAGCTTTTTTTGAAACATCTGTTGCGGTTTCAAGTCCGGTTTTAAGATTTTTAGCGGTCGTATTAAGTTTTTTGTTTGCCTGTGAAAACGATTTAAATGTTCCTTTGCTCGCTATTGCAGAACCTGTTGCGCCGGCAGCACCGGTTGCTACCGCGGCGTCTTGAGGTGTAACTTTTTTCTTGTCCCTGTCCTCATCGGTAGTTTTAGCACGAAAATATATAACGTTATTGACCGGGGTAATATACATTATTCGTCCTTTGGTTCTTTTGCTGTATTTTTAGATGATGTTTTGTCAAGCTTTTCTATTGCTGCAGCACCAAATCCGCTTACGCCGAATATTGTTGAAATTCCGGATTTGATGTCATCCGTGGTAAGGGCTTTTGCATCTGCTTTAAAGTTTTTGTATGAAGTTTTGATTTCATCAAGTCCTTCATTGATTTTTTGTACCGGTTTAGAGTTGATGAATTTTTTACCGCTATCGGTTGCTTTAACTTTGCGTGTCATAGAATGCCATGCTGTTTGCGCGCCTTCTGCTATAGACGAGCCGATAATTTGGAACGGGCGTTTAACGTTATTTATAACCTTGGCAACTTTTGGCTTTTTAAAGAATTTATTCAGCATAATGAAAGCTTTGCCCGTACTCCAGTGAAGCGCCATACCGCTTAACGTTGCTGTGATTAAAATATCTGCGGCTGTACCGATTTTCTTTAATGTTCCGCCGGCAAGCAAGTTTTTATCTTTGTCTGCCTGCGTTATTTCATTTAATATTTTTTGTGTATCTTTAAGCTCTTTAACGTCTTGTTTATATTGTTTTTCAGAGGTTTGTGAACGCGCTTCTTCTTCCCTGCGCGCTTGTTCCTTTAATTCTCTTTCCCGTGCAGCCTTTTTGGCAGCTTCAAGAAGCTGTATGTCTGCTTCCGGCAGCATAATTGTAGCCATACGCGTGTATGATTTTTGTTTTTCAGCTTCGCGTTCAGAGCGGGTTTTTGCGCCGAAATTTAAAGTTTGTATTTGATAATTATTGATGCCGGATACGACCACTTGCAGCCTCCACTTGTGAAGATACTTTGATGATAGCATATCAATGCAGATAAAGATATTTTTTTGCTACTTAGCGGTAAAATTTTACAAATTGTAATGTTTTTTCTTGAAAAAAGATTGTGCTCATGGTATTTTATATGCGTCAGCCGGTGTAGCCACAGTGTGACCGCGCGTGAGCGGGGGCAGCAGGTGGCGAAACACTACGATAGCGACGTTTCAAATTCTACGGTTGTTGATAACAACCGTTTTGAATTTGTCAGGAGCTAATATTGCCGAAATTTAAGAAAGAAGGTTATAAAATGTCAGAAGTTAGAGTTAGAATAGCACCGTCACCGAGTGGGAATTTACACGTCGGGACTGCAAGAACAGCACTTTTTAACTACTTATTTGCAAAGAAAAATAATGGTAAATTTGTTTTAAGAATTGAAGATACAGACGCTGAAAGAACATCTCAGGCTTATATTGATAATATTTTCGACAGCTTGAAAGCGCTGGGTTTGAACTGGGATGAAGGGCCGGATGTTGGCGGTGAATACGGGCCTTATACTCAATCCGAAAGATTTGATATTTATCCTAAATATGCCCAAATGCTGCTTGATAACGGCTTCGCTTACGAATGCTTCTGCACTCCGGAAGAACTTGAACACGAAAAAGAAGTCGCTACAGCTAATAAACAGGCTTATGTTTATTCTAAAAAATGTGAACATCTTACCCCGGAAGAAAAAGCTAAATTAATCGCTGAAGGCAGAAAACCGGCTATCAGATTTAATATTTCAAAAGCTCAAAAAGCTTTCCACCCGACAAGCGAACTTTCTTTTAACGACTTGGTTAAAGGTGAATTAAAACAAAATACCGACCTTTTCGGCGACTTTGTTATTATGAAATCTAACGGAACACCGACTTATAACTTTGCGGTTGTAGTTGATGATATGCTGATGAAGATTTCTCACATCATCCGCGGTGAAGATCATATTTCCAATACCTTTAAACAAATTTTAATCTATGAAGCTCTGGGCGCGGAAGTTCCTAAATTCGGGCACCTTGGTATGATTCTGGCGCCAGACAGAAGCAAATTGTCAAAAAGACACGGCGCAACTGCTGTCAGCGAATTCGTTGAAAAAGGCTATCTGACTGAAGCTTTGATTAACTTTGTTGCACTTTTAGGCTGGTCGCCTTCTGACGGTGAAGAAATTAAAACTGTTGATGAAATTGCTAAAGATTTCAGAATTGGTGATGTTTCCTCTTCCAACTCAATCTTTGAATATGACAAATTGAACTGGATGAACAGCCATTATATCAAAATGCTTGATATTGAAACTCTGAAAGAAAAATTAAAACCGTTCCTTACAAAATACGACCTGTCAGAACTTACTGACGCACAGTATACAAGAATGGTTGAAGTTACCCGCGAACCGCTCGTAATCCTTTCTGATATTACTGACGCTGTTCCTTATTTCTTCGGCGAAACGGTTGAAATTGAACCGGAAGTTCAAAGAGATGTCCTTGATACGGAAGTTTCGCAAGAAGTTCTTAAAGAGTTTGCCAAACAGGCAAAAGATTGGGAATTTGAAGAAGAAAACCTTCACGAAAAACTGGAAGTTTTCCGCGGAGAGTTTAAAGAAAAAGGTATTAAGCCAAAACAAACTATGTGGGCAATACGTGCAGCGGTTACAGGCAGAACCCGCGGTGCAGATATGACAGCAACCCTTGCAATTCTGGGTAAAGATAAAGTTCTTAAAAGAGTTGAAAAAGCAATTAAATAGTTGAAAGAGGGGCGCCCGCAGGGCGCCCCCCTACTCTTGACTAAATAAAAAAAATAGTACATAATGAAGAAGGCAATAAGAGAATAAGGCAATAAGTCGTAATGACCGAATGGAAAAAGTCTTATTGCCCTATTGACCTATTGCCTTATGATAAAGAAAGGATAGAAAGATGAAAAAACAGAGGAATGTAACAATTTGCACGGGGGGGGGGGGGGCCGGCTTTATCCGCCCAATTAGGAGTTGAGGTCGTAAGTTCCCCATGTCATGCTGAACTCGTTTCAGCATCTGACCAGTGTTGCGAACTACCGGTGTCGCCGGACAGATTCCGAAACAAGTTCGGAATGACACCGACTGAGTCGAGAGCCATAATTGGTTTACGGGCTCACGGACGTCGAATAGCATTTACCATGGCAGAAATATTATTATCCCTCACGATAATCGGCGTGGTGGCGGCGATAACGCTTCCGTCACTGACGGGAAACATTAACGAGCGCACCTGGAACACGCAAAGAAAAGCTCTTTATGCAAGATTTTCACAGGCAATCGCGCTTATGCCTTCACTTAACGGCTACGGAACACTGACGGAAGACAGTTCCTCCGGCGCAAGTGATGCAGTGGACACTGCTGCTGAAACTTTTATCACAGATGGTCTGGCTAAGGTGCTTAAGATTAATAATATTTGTGACAGTGACCACCTTGAGGATTGCGGTATTGTAAGCAGCATTAATACAACCGGTTCTGCGGTCGACCTGCCGCTTGATTGGTTAGAATTAAATTCCAAAATGATTAATGCTTCTTATGCCGGTCTGTCATTAGATTCGCATTCTATGATTAATGCCAAAGCGGCTGCGTTTGAAACACAGAACGGCGAAAGTTTGGTCGTCTACTACAATCCTTCTTGCCGCGGGGCAGAAGAAAGGCTTACGGCATATATTGTTTCGCCTTTGATTTGTGCAAATTTTATCTATGACCTTAACGGTTCTAAAGGGCCGAATACTGTAGGTAAAGATGTTGGTTTTATAACGGCGTTGTATTCTTTTGACTCAAATGTTGTCAGCCCGATGCCTGTTTATCAAACTAAAACCGGTTATTATGATGATGCTGTGAAATTTTGCCGTGAACAGGACGATGCAAGGCTGCCAAATAAGGAGGAAGCAATTTCATTGTGGGTTAACAAAAAATTTATTCCCAATATATCTACAATGCAGTTTTATACAAGCTCCTCACCCGGCAGTGCAAACAGAATTATACAACTTAACGGTAATGCAGGTGTAATGGGTTCTGTGTTCAAAGATGAAACCGGTGATATATCAGCACAATGTGTTAAACGCTAAAAAAGAGGGGCCTTACCCCTCTTTTTTAATTCTATGAGGTACAGTTTACTGCGGCTACATTGATTGCGGCGCAGTGACGCCTAAAATATCTTCCATTGCGTTTCTGAGAACGGTTTTTACAGCCCAGACAAGTGCAATTCTTGATTTCATAAGCTCTTTATCATCACAGATTACACGGTTTGAGTTGTAGAATGAATGGAATTCACTTGCCAGTTCCTGAACATATCTGCAAATCGTATAAACCTGACGGGTTTCGGCTGATGTTTTGATTACATTTTTGTATTCTTCCAGTTTCAGCAGAAGTTGTTTTGCTGTGTCGATTGTCGGTTCGACGATTTCCGGCTTAAAGTTGTTAATCAATTCATCGAGTTCTTCTTGGGTCAATGGCGCAGGCGTTTTTTCACCTGTTTCTGTGTTGAGTTTTTCTGCTACAAGGTTTCTCATAATAGAGCAGGCTCGCGCGTGCGCATATTGAACATAGAACACAGGGTTTTCGTCCGAATTGGTTTTTGCAAGTTCAATATCAAAATCAAGGGTTGTATCAATATTTCTCATTGACATCCAGAAACGGGTTGCATCAACGCCGACTTCGTCAATCAAATCTTCAAGTGTCACCATGTTTTTGCGTTTGCCCATACGAACTTCTTCGCCGTTAATAACAAGGTTTACAAGCTGACCGAGAAGAACTTCAAGCTTGTTCGGGTCATAACCCAGAGCTTCAATAGAAGCTTTTACACGCGCAACATAACCGTGGTGGTCTGCGCCCCAGATGTTAATCATTCTGTCAAAGCCGCGTTCCAATTTATCAATGTGGTAGGCAATATCTGCCGTAAGATAGGTGTTAGAGCCGTCCGCTTTTTTGATAACACGGTCTTGATCGTCCCCGTAGTCAGAGGATTTGAACCAGTCTGCACCGTCTTTTTGATAAATTTTTCCGCTGGCTTTAAGTTTGTTTACGCATTCTTCAACTTTTCCTGATTTATGAAGTTCAAGCTCTGAATAAAAGTTGTCAAAATGGACGCGAAAATGTTCAAGAAGTTCTTTTTGAAGCGCTTCCATTTCTTTTTTTGCATAGTCTGAAAGGACTTTAACATCATCTGTCGGCGCGTGCTCTTTCAGGAATTTTTTTGCGACCGGAATTAAGTATTCACCCGGATAGTAATTTTTTCTTTCTGTTTCATCGGTCGGGAAATCAACGTTTTCGCCGAGTTCCTGTTTAATTCTTATCGCAAGAGAGTTGCCTAGTTTTTGAATTTGAGAGCCGGCATCATTGATATAAAATTCCTGATAAACTTCGTGACCGTAGAATTTTAGCAGATTTGCCAGAACGCTTCCCATTGCAGCCCAGCGGCCGTGACCGATGTGGAAAGGGCCGGTCGGGTTTGCGGAAACATATTCCAGTATAATTTTTTCACACTCTACATTTTCAGGTTTGCCGAAGGTTTCTTTTTTGTCGAAAATTTCTGCAACGAGTCCTGTTAACAAATTCTTACCGGTTTTAAAATTGATAAACCCGCCGATAACAGAGTATTCATTGCCGCTGTCATCAAGGTTTGCAACGATAGCTTCCGCAATTTTCGGCGGTGCGATTCTGGCGGAACGTGCAAGAGAAGAAACGTTAACCGCATAGTCGCCAAAGTCGGTGTTTTTCGGTCGTTCAATAACGAGTGTGCCCTTTGTGTATTCTTTCATCTCACCGAGGTCGTTTTTATTAATTGCGCTTAAAACAGCGTTTTCAATTTTATCCAGAAAAAAATCTTTTATCATAAAATTTCTCCATAATGTACTTATGGAGAAATTATACAATAAACATGAATAATCTGCTTTATTTTTCACTTAAAGTCCGGGCGTATTTCGGGTTGACAGCAAGCCATTTGAAATTAGGAGTTTCTCCTTCCGGAATATCTATGACGTAAGTTCCGCCGTAACGTCCGCGTGAGGAGGTCAGATAACCTTCCTGTGCAAGGTTTGTGAATGCTTTTCTTATTGTGTTCGGACTGAGGTTTAACTCTCTGGCAAACTCTGCAATCGGCGGAAGTTTGTCACCTACTGAATAGTTTTGTGCAATAATCTTTTTGATATGGTTTTGAGTTTTTTCGTAATAATAAATGGCTGCCTCTGCCGCCGGCGCGAAGATTGATGTTTCTCGCGGCATATTCAAATCTGTTTTTTCATCTGGCATTTTCATAATAATCGTACCGTATTGACCCCTTCTTGTCATTAAAATTCCTTCATCTGTCAGCGCTTTCAGTGCTGTATGGATTGTGCTCATACTGGCTTTAAGCATTTGCGAGAGTTCCGCGTGCGAGATTAGTCTGTCCCCCGGTCTGTGGTTTTGCCTGATATAAGCTTTGAGTTCTTTGATAACTTTTTCAACTAATGTTTCGCGTTCAGGTTTGTGCTCTTCAACCTCAAAATTTGAATGGATTAGGAACCAGCCGGTTTGTTCGTCTGAATTTTTGAAATTATGTTTTAAAATCCCCTGTGTACTGAGGTTTTCTAATGCAAGCCGGACGGTGTTTACAGGGTGGTTGAGAACCTGTGCAATATGCTTTGAGGAAGATATGTTATCGCCTGCATGAAAATCATTTTCTTTAATATAATTTTTTATCTGCGAAATTATGATATCGCGTTTTGAGGTAGATTTTTTGCTGAAAAGAGCGGGTTTATTTTTGTCGCGGATAATCGTGCCGATGCAGGGTTTTGCTTCAATATAGCCGTTGTCTTCAACGTATTTTAATGCGTTTTGAATAGTTCCGATACTTACGCCGAGCCGGTATGCAAATTCTGCTTTTGAGGGCAGAAGCTGTTCCGGTTCAATATTTTTTTCTGCAATTAAATGGTCAATTCTGCCGATTAGCCACTTGCCGATTGCGGAAGCTTTTGACTCCGTAATATTTTTCAATTCAGGCAGTTCGGTCACAAATTTTTCAATAGAAATTTGTGTTAAATTATTCTTCAACGTGAAGTTTTTTTCTTTTTCCATTCTAACCTCTTTTACACTGCGCTACAATATGTTGCAGAGAATTGCTTTCTTTAATAATACATTACTTTAAAAAAATATCAAGAACTTTTTTGCTAATTTGTTGCAATATATTAAGAAAAATCGGAATGTCTAATTGAGGACTTTTTCACGCAGTTTTTTCATACCTGCGCCGTAGAAGTATTTTAACTGTTCAGGGAATTTTTCTTCTATATCTGTGAGGTACATGCTGTGTGTAATATATGATTTTATTAAATAAACAATATCGGGGTTCTGGCTCCAGATGAGTTCAATGTCGCCGGAAAGAGGGTTCGGCTTGAGTGCACCGTAAAGCCCTTCTGTATTGTCAATTACAAGCAAAATAGTTTTGAGGTTACTTTTATTGTCCAGCACGGACATCGGTGACTGTGTGAATACCCGTCCAAGGGCTGTGCCGAAGTTGTCATAACCAAGGATTTTTATCTCAACTCCTCGATTGTATGCGTCCAGCAGCGGCTGTTCAAAAAACTTATGGTCACTTGAGCTAATGAGAAGAAATAGTTCCTTTTGGGCAGACTGAATTAATTCGATAATTTTTTCATGCGCGTTTGCATTGCCTGAAATCGGCACGATAGGCTCGATTGAATTCTCTTTTATTGTCGGAAGCTTTTTTTCAAGATAGTCAATAGTCGAATTAATTTTTCTTTTATAACGCTTGGTTAATTCTTTAGGTTTTATCGGGGTATAGGAAACGGGTTTGGTGTTAGAAGGAAGAACGATTTGTTTTGCTTCAAGCGACTTTAGAGCGTCATAGGCTCTTGCCTGTTGAATATTTGCCATTTTGCTTATTTCATAGCCGGTCAGGGGAAATTTTTTTACCAGCGTTATATAAACCTTGGCTTCGTTGCCGCTCAGACCGATATCTTTCAATTTTTCTATTAAATCTTCCATTCTTTTATAATAACATTTTCTTTCAACGCGGGCATTTTCTTTACAAAAAGACTTGTGCATGATAATATATTGGGAGTTGTCAGGAAATTAGGAGTTTAGAATGAAAGGTATTGTTTTAGCTGGTGGTGCAGGAACACGTTTATATCCGGCATCGCTTCCGATTTCAAAAATTTTACTGCCGATTTTTGATAAACCTATGATTTATTATCCGCTCTCAACTCTTATGCTTGCGGGGATTCGCGATATTTTGATTATTACAAATGAATCTGATTATGACAACTTTAGAAGAGTTCTTGGCGACGGCTCTCAGTTCGGGATAAATTTAGAATATAAAATCCAGTATGTTCAGCGCGGGATTGCGGATGCGTTTATTATCGGCGAGGATTTTGTTGCCGGTGATGATGTCGCGCTGATTTTGGGTGATAATATTTTCCACGGGCACGGATTTTCGACAATTATGGAACACGCGCTCAAGAACAACCGCGGCGCAACGGTGTTTGGTTATACGGTTAAAGATCCGGAGCGCTTCGGGGTCGTTGAATTTGACGAAAACAAAAGGGTTCTGTCGCTGGAGGAAAAACCGGCTAATCCTAAATCCAATTATGCTGTAACAGGTTTATATTTTTATGATAACAGAGTTTGTGAATTCGCAAAAAATCTCAAGCCGTCTGCCAGAGGCGAGCTTGAGATTACTGATTTGAACAAGTTATATCTTGAAAAAGGGCTTCTGGATGTTGAAATCCTTGGCCGCGGTTTTGCCTGGTTGGATACAGGCACACATGAATCCATGCTGCAAGCAAGTAATTTTGTACAATCTATGGAATTAAATAAGGGTGTAAAAATTGCCTGTCTTGAGGAAATTGCGTATTTAAAAGGTTTTATTTCGGCAGGAGATTTGCTGGCACGCATTGAAAAATATAAGAATAATGAATATTATAATTATATTCGTTCAGTGATTTCGCATAATGCGCAGTACGCTTACAGTTAGCCTTCACGGTTAAAGCGTTGGAGCATATTTGTGAAGTTTTCGGCTTCTTCAAATTCATTGCCTCTTCTGATATTTACCATTAAAGGCTGCTCATCAACTTTAACAATGTTGCGTCCTTTATCTTTTAATGCAGCAGACATTTTAGAACTGAACGGGAATTTCGGAATAAATTCAACGGAATATCCTTCTTCTGCAAATTTGTCTGTATTGATGCCAACTTTTTTAGCCAGTTCTTCAACTTTGCCCATGAATTTGTCGACAACTTTATCTCTTTTTACCGCAGCATTGAGTACATCTGCACCTACTTCCGGATGGCGGAATACTCTTATTGGTAATGCTTCAAAATTTTGTGCTTGATTGTTGTTTCTTTTGCAGTTGGTGGTGTTTTTAAAACTAATCGGGGTAATGCTTAGATCCATGTTTTTATCTCCTATATTTATGCAGTTAAATTTAATTTGCTTAATGTATTTGCAAATGATTTGGCAGCTTTGTCCTCTGCGCAATCGAAGATCGTACAATCTATATACTTCCCGTTTCCTTTAACGGTTTCCCCGTTTTTATTTTTTAATACGCCGTTTAAGATTCCAAGATCCATATCCTCTTTTTTCGTGGAATCAAGGCATAAATTGTATCCTTTTTGTTCTAATTTTTGAGTATCAAGTCCTATTTTCTTTGCGACATTCTCAAAATGATATAAGAATTTATCTAATAAAATATCTGCACTTCTTGATATTTTGCCGCCTGGATTGAATTGAGCCTGAAGTGCACCGAAGTTTTGTTGTTGATTGTTGTGTTTGTGGTTTTGTTGTACTGAATATGTGTTAGTATTCATTACCGGGGTAATGGCTGAAATCATGGATGGTCTCCTATATAACTTGTCTTTGAATATCTTTAATTTTCCGAGCTAATCTTTAATAATTTGGGATTGATTTAAATAGATTGTTGTCTATTCTAGTGAAAAACTAAAAGTATGTCAAGTAAAAATTTTGCTAGAACGCTTTTGCATGTTTACAAAATTTAACAATCTGAAATCCAAGTCAATTAGCCATGCGGGCAATGTTGCAGCGGGTAAATATTATGAAATTCGTCTAATCATTTCCTGAGCAGATTCGCAGTCAGGGAAGAGATCTGTTATAACATATAATTTTTCAAGTGCTTTGTCGATTTCTCCGAGTTTTTCGTAGCATTGGGCAAGATATAAAAGCAGGTTTAAATTGTCGCCGTTTTCGTTAATGATTTTATTGAAAAGGTTTGCCGCGATTTCCCAGTTGCCGAGTTCAAAGTAGGTGAGAGCAAGCAGGTTTTCGATTTCAAGCGTAGGATTTTTTTCGTAGGCGCTTACAAGGTATCTTTTTGCTTCTTCATAATCTTTTGCATTGTATTTTATTTTTGCGGCAATGTAGAGATAAAACGCGGAATTCGGCTGTTTCTCGATTGCTTTTGTAATACGTTGTGATGCAGTATCAAAATCTTTCAGTAAAATTTTATTTAGAGCTGAGAATGCGAGCGCCTGGTGATCCTCAGGGTTCAGAGAAAGCGCTTTTTCATACATTTCATCAGCTTCTTCAAAGTGTGTTGTCGCGTGTAAAAAGTTTGCATATTCAAAGACAATTGAAAGGTCATCCGGTTTGTATTTCAATGCATTTTTAAACTCAATTTCCGCGTAGTCAAACTGTTTGCGTGACATATAGATTATGCCTAAATCTTTGTAGGCTGCAGCGTATTCAGGATCAATTGTGACGACTTTTCTCAAATATTTTTCGGCGTTATCAAGGTCGTTAACATTTGCGCAAACCTGTGCGTATTCAAAATAGATGTCGGCTGAAATATTACCCTGTAAAATCAATTTTTCATAAACCAGCTTAGCGTTTCCGAACTGGCAAATTTTTGCATACATTTGTGCAAGTTTTTGCAAAATATTGACCGATTTTGGATTTAAAACTGCGAGGTGTGCAAGGATTGAAATCGCATGGTCATACATTCTGACTTTTTCAAAACAGCAGGCAATATTATATTGATAGGTCGTAACTGCCGGATTGTGAGTAATAAGAATTTTATAGTATTTTATTGCTTTTTCCCAATCCTCTAATTTTACCATTGAAAGTGCCAGCGCAACGAGATAATTATCTTTCGGCTCAATTGCGTAAGCTTTTTCCAGAAATTTTGCGGCTTCTTCGTGGCGGTTTTCGCTTTGAAGAAGTGAGGCAAGGTTAAAGTAGGAAATTGACTCGTCCGGATCAATTTCGACCGCTTTTTCAAAATATTCAAGTGCGTGTTCAAAGTCATTTAATGCGGTGTAACAGGTTCCGACATTGTTGTAAAGCTGTGAGTGTTCAGGGTTTAGTTCAATTGCTTTCTCAAAATATTTTATACTTTCTTCATACCGTTTTAGCGACATGCAGGAAGTTCCGAGTATATAGTAGATTGAATAGTCATTTTCTTCAAACGCAAGTGCTTTTTTCATTAACTCAACGGCTTTATCTTCTTTTTTATTTTTAATATATAGTATTGCAAGATTTTTGTAAGCGTCAAGGTAGTTTTCGCGAAGTTTTATTACTTCCAGATACGCATTTTCGGCACTGATAAAATCGCCCAGATTATCATAGCAGTTGGCAAGGTAAAACCAGCTTGTAGCGTCATCCTGTTTATATTTGATGACGGTTTCAAAAGCTTTTCTGCCTTCTTCAAATTCTCCGAGGTTTACGTAGCAAAGCCCGAGAAGTTTAAGATTTTCATAATCCTTTTCATCGTTTTTAATTACGGTTAAAAGTTCGGCTTTTGCTTCTTCAAAATTTTCTTCTGCTATTAAATCATTAATTTTATCAATCTTCTTCTTACTCATATACTCAAATTTATAATACAAATATTAGGTTATGTCTAGTGCTTTTTAGACCGCGCCGCTGCGTTTTGGCTTTTTTGTTTGCGTGGCAATACTTTTTCGTTTTTATACGCGAGGAATGCAAGAGTAAAACACGCAGCCGCAAATAAAACGCCGACTCCCATTGTGTAGTGGAATGATTTTAGAAACGCCTCATTGTAAAGAAGGTTCGCCTGTAAAAAGTGTGATTTGAAGCTTGCAAAAAGTGTTATCGTTATCGCAACGCCAAGAATATTCCCGACATTTCTGGAAAGTGCTAAAATCCCGCTTGCAACACCGAGTTCGGGTTTAGGTACGTTTGACAGAATAGCGTTGTTGGAAGGTGACTGGAATAAGCCGTTTCCTATTCCCATAAATCCGGAAACCAGTACGATTAACAGGGTTGAGGTTTCTTCATTAAATGTTATAAACATTAAAAGCGACAATACATAAATAGCGGCCCCGAAAAGTGTAATATTTTTACTTCCGTGCCTGCCGGCATATCTGCCTGCGAACGGTGCTGTCATTGAAAGTACTAAAGCATACGATAAAACAACAAGGCCGGTTTTCATCGGACTGTATAATAAAATTTCCTGCAAATAAAACGGCAGCAGTACGCTGTTTGTGAACATTGCCATATAAGACGTCATAATCGCAAGGTTCCCGAACGTAAATTCTCTTATCTCAAAGAGTTTGAAATTTATCATAGGATAATTTATATGGTGATCGCGAAGATAAAAGAGTGTCCCGAAAACCAGCGTTATAAACCCTAAGAATATTATTTTTAAAGATGTCCAGCCCCAGACATGACCTTCCGAAATCGCTAGTAGCAAGGCAAAAATTCCGACTGTAAAGTAGGCGAAGCCAAGATAGTCAAATTTGAAAGTCCCTTTGTGCTGAACGTGTGACGGCAGGAGTTTATATGCGTAATACGCACCTGCAAGAGCTATCGGAATACTTGGTAAAAATATTGCGTGCCAGCCGAAAAAGTTTATAATAATGCCGCTCAGAGCCGGCCCGCTTAATCCGCCTATTGCAACAACGCAGCCGTTTAGCCCGAGCGCCTTGCCGCGGCGTTCGCTTTTAAAGATTGAAGCAATTATTGCCGGTGCGTTTGAAATCATAATTGACGCGCCCAGCGCTTCAATACATCTGTAGAAAACCAATAAATAAAAATTCTGTGCCGTGAAATTCAAAAATGAACCGAGGGCAAAGAGTGAAAATCCTGTTGCATAAAGTTTATTTTTCGGCAGAATATCCCCGAGTTTCCCGAAAAACGGTAATAAAACGGTCAAAATCAGCATGTAAGCAATTACGACCCACTGGATTTGCGATAAACTTACGCCCAAATCCGTGGACATTGCGTAAAGTGCGAGGTTAACCGTTGTAGAATCAAACATTCCGAGAAAATTCCCGACAACGGTTATTAAAAATATTGTCCATTTGAGTTCTTTAGTATGCATAAGCAAATATTAGCATAAAAATTCCTGTGCTTGCATAAGAAAGTTGTCTGTCGTTATTTTTTAGAAAATGTTTTTTTAATCCGGTTAAAGCTGTTTGAAAACTTTTGCCCTATCCACTTCATCGGCTTAGAACCTTTGAACCGGACTCCGCCATACATCAGCAGGCCGCCTGCAAGGAATGTGAAAAGCAATTTTTTCCACCCGGGATTATCCATGAGCGGTTTGCTTGCAGATGTGCTGAATGTATCGCTTCCCAGCGGAGCTTTAGCTGAAACACCTGTCGGCGGCAGCGGCTGCGGGTTAGTCCTGAATTCAGGACTGCCAATGTATCTTGGAGGAGTATTTCTCAAAAAAGCGGCTCCGTCGTAATCAATTACACCGGCTGACGCCAGTAAATCTATATTTGCTACCCAATTTTGTGACATAGTACATTAACCCTTTACTTATATATAAAGTTTTATTTCAAATAAAAATTGCCTTTAAAAATCTCATCCGTTTAAAGGATAAATTTGACACTAAAAAGGAGTAGTATAAAAAGGTAGGTAAGTTCTTGCCGGACGCGGGCATGCCCGGGACAGAAAATTTAACAAAAATCTAACAAATTTTTAAGAAATGTTAAATCGGGCGGAAACCATGTCATGACATGGTTTCCGGGTACCCAAAACAGGGCAAAAACAGCCGTAAAAATTAAAAGTTGTACTCTTAATTTTGTTAAGTTACAATTTAATTAATGTAGTTCATGCCTTGTAAGAGTAAGAGATATAAATCGTGGAAAATATCGTCAGAAAAAACCTTTTACAAATACAAGAAGAGATAGCACCTTGTAAACCAAATATCATTGCTGTAACAAAATATTTCGACGAAAAGGCAATAATCTGTGCGTATGAAGCCGGATTGAGAGATTTCGCGGAAGCAAGAGTTAACGATGCAATACCGAAAATCGAGGCGCTGCCGGAAGAAGTCAGGAAAAATTCAACTTTCCACTTTATCGGGCATCTTCAAACAAATAAGGTCGCAAAAGTTATAAAATACTTTGACTTTATTCATTCGGTCGACAGTCTGCACCTTGCTCAAAAAATTTCTCAGGAAGCTCTGAAAACAGGCAAAGTCCAAAAGATTTTTCTTGAGGTCAACTTCGCAAATGAAGAGCAGAAATTCGGATTTTCAAAAGACGGGCTGGAAAGAGAGTTTAAAGAGCTTATAAAACTCCCGAACCTGAGCATTCAGGGGTTAATGAGTATGTCGCCGCTCGGCGCGGAGGAAAACTTTTTGTTCAATTTGTTCAGTGAGGTAAAAAGAGTTCAGGAAGATCTTGAAAAACAATACGGTTTGCAAATGCCCGATACTTCAATGGGTATGAGTCAGGATTATTTAGTCGCCGTTAAATGCGGTGCCACAAAATTACGAATAGGCAGAAAATTATTTACTTAAAATTACATAAAAGATAACGGAGGAAAAAAGGTGGTAGCAGTAACTGAGAAAATCAAATCCATGGTTGACATACTTGTCAGAGGATTTGACCAAAGAGAAAATGTGTTTGAAGAAATGGGCAATGACGTAGATGATTACGTTGAATACCCGACTCAAAACAATTTGGCGTTGGAACCAAATTATTCTTACAGAGAAAAAAATGACAGAAATGAAAACTTAAAAGTAGTTCCGCATTCAGGTTATAAATCTCACGAAGTAATGATTATGGAACCACGTTCATTCAAAGATTCAGCACAGGTTGTTCAACATTTAATGGAAAGAAAAACAGTTGTACTGAACCTCCACCTGTTAGATAAAGAACAATCACAAAGAACGATTGATTTCGTATGCGGCGCAGCGCACGCACTGAGCGGAAAACCGCAAAAAGTGGGCGATCTGGTATTTGTATTTACCCCTAGCAACGTTACCCTGTCGTTTGAAGCGCAGCAAATTGATGCAAAATTTAACGACTCATTGTGGCGAGCACCTCTCCAATAGCCGGTTGAACCGGTTCCATATTTGGATATTGGCGGGACTCCATATTGGGTCATTTAATAAGGAAGAGAGATTTTGGAATTTTAAAGGCGGTCACAGACCGCCATTTTTATATGTCCGAGAAAGACTCGCGCCCGGCTGAGCCGGAGCCATAATTGTGTCAATCGCTACCTAAAGCGTATGAACCAAATGGGGTAGCCACTCAGTGGCCGAGTCTTTTGAGTGGCGTATTAGGCAGCACTCTGCCGAGAAAAACAGTCCAGTGAACTGTTTTGTGAGAGGAAAGCGGGTTGACCTGCGTTATCCCGCCTGACAAATCAAAGATTAGAAACGGCGGAGATATTATGCTCGCCTGCTCCCCTCGTTCCCACGAGGTGACACCGCGAGCATCGGCTTACGCTTTGAGCAGGGCAAGCAGGCGACGGAGAACTGCTTTATATCGCCTTGACAAAAGGTACACTTTAGTTTATCATGCTGATATGAAGGAACTGAAATATTATAAACACGTAAATGGTAAAGCTCCCGTAATTGAATGGTTAAAAGGTCTGGATGTTTCTATTAGCAGAAGGATTAATGGCAGGCTTACACGAATTGCCGAGGATGATAATTTCGGTGACTTCAAGAAATTAGATGATAAAATTTCAGAATTACGTTTTAATTTCGGAAGCGGTTATAGAATTTATTATTCAGAAGTCGGTGATGTTATTGTATTATTACTAAATGCCGGGGATAAAAAACTGCAAGGCAGAGATATAGAAAAGGCAAGAGAATACTTAGAAATTTGGAGGCAAAATAATGAGTGAATATAAAAATTCAATATCTTTTGAAGATGGCTTTTGTGAGATATTTGACACGGAAGAAAAGCTCAAAGAATATCTGGCGTACGCCTTTGAGGAATACTTAGAGGACGGCAATTTTAACGTATTTTACCGTTCGCTGGAACTTGTCATTAAGGCCCGCGGTACTATGCAGGGTTTTGCAAAGAAGGTCGATTTGAGCAAAATGGGACTTTATAATATTGTCAAAGGCAAGAAAGAACCCAAAATTACGACACTCGCAAAGATTTTGAAAGAGCTGGGGTTAACCCTTAAAATAGCTTAAAAGGCGGTCTGATGACCGCCTTTTTCATAGTTGAAAATTATTTAATGCACCAAGGTCTATGTCCAGCGCTTTGGCCAGTTTGTATAGGCTTGTAAATGTCAGGTTGACTTTTCCGCACTCCAATGTTGCAATTGTTGCTTTACTTACATCAGATACTTCAGCAAGTTGTTCTTGGGTAAGTCCCTTTTTGTCGCGGGCATACTTGATAATGTGTCCGAGTTTTAATAAAAGTTCATCTTTATCCATTACTCTATAATATCGTATTGACAAATATTCATCAATATGCTATTCTATATTATAATATAGAAGTCTATACTAAAAAGAGAAATTATGGACAAAGAAGATTACAACAAGAAGATTGAAGATTTATTTGAAAATATCGGGTGTGATTTAGAAGATTTAATGCATGGAGCGGTTCAGATTATGCGTTCTTTGGATAAGATTAAGACGCTTGTCTGTTTGCGTGACAAGCTTGAATAAACAATTTGCAATAAATTCGTTTTCTTTATATAATATTCTCATCTGAATGTATACTTAAATAAGGAGAAAATATTATGTCAAGAAAACCTATTATTGCAGGTAACTGGAAAATGAATTTGTTGCAATCAGACGCTAAAGCTTTATTTGAAGGCATTAAAGCATTCTGCGCCGACAAATCTGCAACTGTATTACCGACTATCGTTATAGCACCTACTTTTACATCTTTATCAGTTGTAAACTCAGTTAAATGTGACTGCGGCTGCGGCGGTACAAAAATTTCTGTTGCAGGCCAAAACTGCCACTGGGAATCTTCAGGCGCTTTCACAGGTGAAATTTCTGTTGAAATGCTTGCTGATGCAGGATGTTCTTATGTTATCATCGGTCACTCAGAAAGAAGACAATACTTCTCTGAAACTGATGAAATGATTAACAAAAAAGCTAAAGCTATCCTTGCAAAAGGTTTAATTCCGATTATCTGCTGCGGCGAAACTCTTGAACAAAGAGAAGCCGGCGTTACAGACAGCTGGATTGCAGGCCAAATAAAAGCTGCTCTGGAAGGAATTTCTTCCGAAGATGTTGCTAAATCTGTTATTGCTTACGAACCAATCTGGGCTATCGGTACAGGTAAAACATGTGATTCTGATGAAGCAAACAGAGTTATCGCAATGATTAGAAACGTTGTTAAAGAAGTTGCAGGCGCTTCTGCTGCTGATTCTATAAGAATTCTTTACGGCGGTTCCGTAAAACCTTCTACAATCGCTGAACAAATGTCTAAATCTGACATTGACGGCGCACTTGTAGGCGGTGCAAGCTTGAAAGCTGAAAGCTTCAACCAGATTATTGAAAATACTATGACCGTTATGGTTAAGTAGTAGTTTAGTAAAATAAGGCCGCCAAATATTTTGGCGGCCCGTTATGAAAAGGAAATTTTATGGCACAACAATTTAATCCGCAAAACATCAAAAAAAGACTTTCATTATTAGTTTTTATAAAAGGTTCAACCGCTCCGCTGGTGTTGTATTCTGATGATACACCGGCGCTTTATGATGAACTGAATCAATTATTAAGAACCAATCAGGTCGTTTTAGTGGAAAAAGAAACAACAGGGCCGTTGAAAAAAGTTTGTTTTTATTCAAACCAGATTGCGGCATTAGCTTTGCAAGAAGAACAGTATGTCTAATATTATAAGTATACAAGAGTTAGAAAATACAAAAGACAAATCTATGAGAATAAAGTTCAACGATTATATCGAAGGGCTTGAACTTGTGGAACCCTTACAGGCAGATTTGGAAGTAAATTCTCTGGGGGAATTTATAGAAGTCCGCGGAAATGTTAAGGGAATTGTAAAGTTAGTTTGCGACTTTTGTCTGAAAGAATTTGAGTACAAACTCGATTTTGATATAGATGAAACATTCGCCAAAAACGCGCTCTCTGACAGTTACGGCGAGGAAATTGAACTCAAAAACGGACAGTTTGTAACGGATTTGTTCGGCAGTGATGAGATTGATATTTGTGACTTATTGTATCAATCTGTAATATTAAATATTCCAAATCAAAAAGTTTGTGGTATAAATTGTAATAGGGATAGTTTCCAATCTGAAGATGAATTGGAAGATCCGCGTTTAGATGTGTTTAAAAACATCAAGATTAACCCGAAATAAGTAGTAATAATAAAAAAGGAAAAAGAAAAATGGCAGTACCAAAGAAAAGAACAGGACATTCCGCACAGGGGAAAAGAAGATCAAACTGGAAAGCAACTAAACCTGCTACAACAGTTTGCCCGACTTGCGGTGCTACGGTTTTAACTCATACAGTTTGCACAAGCTGCGGCTCTTACAAAGGTAAACCGGTAAGCAAAAAAGGCGTTGAAGCTCCAAAAGCTGTAGAAACTAAGCCGGAAGCTAAAGCTGAAGTTAAAGAAGAAGTTAAAGCTGTTGAAGAAAAATCAGAAGAAAAAACTGAAGAATAATTGTATAGTCGCAAAGGGAGAAATCCCTTTGCGAAAAATTAAAAGTTGTTGAGAGGGAAAGATGACAAGAATAGCAGTTGATGCAATGGGCGGGGATCACGCTCCTTATGAGATTGTTGCAGGTGCAGTTTGGGCGGCAAAAGAATATGGAGTTGCTCTGGAATTGGTCGGCAAACCTGATGAAATTCAAAACGTTCTGGATGAAGTCAAAAATAAAGGCTTTTTAACTGATAAAGGCAGAGCCGGTCGAAATCATCGCATTAAAATTGACTACAAAGAACTTGATATTAAAATTACTCCTGCAACAGAAGTCATTGAAATGGGAGAAGCTGTTGGTCAGGCTATTCGTAAGAAAAAAGATTCTTCTATCGTGAAATCGGTTGAAGCTGTTGCAACCGGAAGTTCTGATGCTGTTGTTGCGGCAGGTTCTACGGGGGCTGCTATGGCATCAAGTTTGTTCGGTCTGGGAAGGCTTCCGGGAATTGACAGACCTGCTATTGCAGCGACCTTGCCTACTATGGGTAAACCGATTGTTGTAATTGATGCAGGCGCAAACAGCAATTCAACACCGGAAATGCTTCATCAGTTTGCTGTTATGGGCGCAACTTTTTCCAAACACGTTATCGGAGTAGAAAATCCAAGAGTTGCAGTTTTAAACATCGGTGAAGAAGCCGGAAAAGGGAATGAACTTGCTAAAAGTACTTTTAAACTTTTAGAAGAGTGCAAAGATAGAATTAATTTTGTTGGTAATGTTGAAGGTAAAGAATTATTCGCAAATATTTGTGATGTTGTTGTTTGTGATGGATTTGTCGGTAACGTTGCCTTGAAAGTTACTGAAGGTACAGGAGCTGTTCTATTCAAGATGATTAAGCACGAATTTAAAAGTGATTTTATCGGTATGATTTTGGGCTGGCTTGCTAAACCTTTCTTTAGAAGAATATATGCAAGAACTAACTATGAAGAATTCGGCGGTGCTTTATTATTAGGCGTTAAAGGCATTACGATTATTTCACACGGAAGAAGCAAGGCTTATGCGATTAAAAATGCTGTCCGTGTGGCAAAAGAAGCCGTTGAAACTGGAATTAACGAAAAAATAGCTAAATTTTATGAGGAATAACTGAGATGACAGAAAAAATGAAACCGTTAAGAATTGCGGGTGTTGGTTACTCTTTACCTGAGTCTGTTGTAACTAACGATGATTTGACTCAATTGTATGAAACATCTGACGAATGGATTTACACCAGAACAGGTATTAAGGAAAGACGCCTTGTTTCAGGAGATGAAACCGCTATTGATCTTGGTATTGCAGCTGCAAAGCATGCTCTGGAAAAATCGGGATTTAAAGCGGAAGATATTGATCTTGTCATCGCGGCATCTTCGGCACCACCTCAGTTGTATCCGGCAATTGCCTGCCATATTCAGTCAGCGCTTAACATTCCAAACTATGCACCGGCTTTTGATATCACTGCGGCATGCTCCGGCTTAATCTACGGCTTGCAAATTGCAAGAGGGTTTATCGGTTCAGGACTTTACAAAAATATTTTAATCGTTGCGACCGATAATAACTCAAGACTGGTTGACTGGGCTGACAGAAGCGTTTCTATTCTTTTTGGCGACGGCGCAGGTGCGATGGTCGTGACAGAAGCAGAGGACGGCATTGATGATATTTTATCTTTAGATATCCGCGCAGACGGTTCAATCGGTGAATATATTTATATGGATATGCCGGGTAAAACCTGTCCGCTCGTTAAACCTAATACACCAAAAGACTGCCATATTAAAATGAATGGTAAAGAAGTTTATAAATTTGTTGTAAAAGTTCTGCCGCAATATATTGATAAATGTCTGGAAGAAGCCGGAATGACACCGGAAGATGTTGATTACTTAATTCCTCACCAGGCAAATCAGAGAATTATTGAAGCAATGCAACAAAGACTTCAATATCCGGATGAAAAAGTTATTTCAAATATTAAATATTACGGCAATACCTCTGCGGCATCAGTTCCTATTGCTCTGGCAGAAGGTGTTGAAAAGGGCAATATCAAACTCGGAACAACGGCAATTCTGTGCGGTTTCGGCGCAGGGATGACATGGGGCGCTGCAATCGTCAGACTCCGCGAAGGAATTTGCTAGGGAATAACCCTGCCGTTGGTCACTAAAATAAGGAGTATTATATGAAAAAAGTTGCATTTTTATTCCCGGGACAAGGCTCTCAGGCTGTTGGCATGGGAAAAGATTTTTATGATAATTTTGAAAGCGCAAAGAATGTTTTTGACTGCGCTGATAAGACTTTAGGTAAAAGTGTTTCAACTCTGTGCTTTGAAGGGCCGGAAGAAAATCTTAAACAAACAGTTAACACCCAGCCTTGCATTGTAACGATGTCGATTGCGGCGCTTGAAGCGTTGAAATCTCAATTGAATGTTGAGCCTAGCTTTGTTGCGGGTCACTCTCTTGGTGAATATTGCGCAATGTACGCTGCAGGCGTTATGAGTTTAGAAACAACATTCAAAGCTATTCAAAAACGTGCTGATTTGATGAATGAATCTGCGCTGCAAAGCGGCGGCAACGGAGCAATGGCTGCTGTTTTAAATGCATCGGAAGAACAGTTGAAAGCGGCACTGGAAGAAGGTTCTAAAGTCGGTTACATTGATGTTGCAAATTATAATTCACCGGCACAGGTCGTTATCACAGGCGACAGCAGCGCAGTTGCAAAAGCGGGTGAATATTTACTTGCAAACGGCGTAAGAAGAGTTGTTCCGCTTGCAGTATCAGGTGCTTTCCACTCTAAATTTATGGAAAAAGCATCCGAAGGTTTTGCAGAATTTGCTTCCACTCTGGAACTTAACAATGCGTCTATCCCTGTAATTACAAATGTTGATGCGCAAGCAACAACTAACAGAGAAGATTTTAGAGCGAAAATGCCAAAGCAAATTTGCTCATCTGTCTACTGGACTCAAACAATTCAAAAAATGGTTGAAAACGGCGTTGAATACTTTGTTGAAATCGGCCCTGGTAAAGTTCTTGCCGGATTGAACAAAAAAATCGCGCCCGAAGCGAAAGTTTATAACGTTTCTGACATGGCTTCACTGGAAGCGACTGTTGAAGCTTTGAAATCAGAATTAATGTGTGAAGTTTAAAATGAAAGAGGAAAAAATGTCTGAAAAATTAGCATTAGTTACAGGTGCTTCCCGCGGAATTGGTAAGGCTTGTGCTATTGAACTTGCAAAAGCAGGATATGATGTTATCATTAACTATGCCGGTAACGTTGACGCTGCAAACAAAACGGTAGAAGAAATTAAGGCTCTCGGTGTTGATTCAGCTGCTTATAAATTTGATGTTTCTAATCCGGAAGAAGTGAACGTAAGTATCGCAGAAATTATTGAAAAATACGGAAGAATTGATATCCTTGTCAACAATGCCGGAATTACACGCGACGGATTATTCATGCGGATGAGCGAAGAAAACTGGAACGCTGTTATTAACACAAATTTATCAAGTGCGTTTTATGTTTCACAGCCTGTAGTTAAGGTTATGATGAAACAAAGAAGCGGTGCTATTGTTAATATGGCAAGTGTAGTCGGTGTTTCCGGAAACGCAGGTCAGGCGAACTATTCAGCGGCAAAAGCAGGGCTTATCGGTTTAACCAAAACACTTGCAAAAGAACTTGGTTCCCGCGGTATTAGAGTTAATGCTGTGGCTCCCGGATTTATCAACACGGATATGACAAAGGATTTGGATACATCTAAATTCACCGACTTTATTCCGCTCAAAAGACTCGGCGAGCCGGAAGATATTGCAAAAGCGGTTAAGTTCCTTGCGGTAGACGCTCAATATGTGACCGGTCAGGTTCTGGAAGTCGACGGCGGGCTTATAATATAATAACCAAATTGATAAAAATATAAGAAAGAGATGGCGGAGCCTATTGGCTCCGCCCTTATTATAAGGCTTCAGCACCTTATTTAATATCGTGCTGGTGAATTTCTCTTTTCATCAAATCTTCATTAAGCATCATGAGTGCGGTTTTGTCCTCACCGATGAATTTTAATTTTTCTAAAATTACTCTTGCATTGCGTTCTTCTTCAACCTGTTCTTTTAAATACCAATCGAGGAATGATAGAGCCGCACGGTCTTTTTCTTCTTCCATAATGTCAAACAGTTCGTTAATCTTTGCCGTAACCGTTTTTTCGTGGTTGTAAGCTGCTTCAAAAACCGCAAGTGCGTCTGGCCATTCGTGTTCGGGCTTTGCAATCGGTTCAAGTTCCACCGTTCCGCAGCGTTCGATTAAGTAATGGAAAATGCCCATTGCATGTTCCATTTCTTCATGAGCCTGAACACACATCCATTGACGGAAGCCGCACCAGGCACTTTTTGAAAAATATGCTTTCATTGAAAAATAAAGATATGCCGAATAGAGTTCGTAGTTAAGCTGTTCGTTTAAAGCTTTTTCAAGTCGTTGACTAATCATTTTTTACCGCCTTTCTTTTGCAGATATTTTGGCGGAAATACGTTTTTTTATTATTCACCGCAGGGCGAATTCTTTCGGCTATTAACAAAATGCTAATAATATTGTAATATATTATTAATATTATGATAGAGAATAGTAAAATTTTAGTAGTGGAAGATGAAGAAAGTATCAGCCAGTTAATTGGTATGGTATTAAGTTCCGGTGGCTTTAATAATGTTAAATTTGCAAGTGACGGCGTAAATGCTTTTAATATGGTAGAGCAGTGGCTGCCGGATATTGTGCTTTTGGACGTTATGCTTCCCGGAATGGACGGGTTGACCCTGTGCAAACATATTAAGAACAATCCGAGATTTAATTCTGTTAAGGTTATTATGTTGACGGCAAGACGTCTTGAGGAAGATGTTTTACAGGGTTTTGAGAACGGCGCAATTGATTATATTACAAAACCTTTCAGCAACAAGGTTTTGCTTGCCAGAATCCGCGCACAGCTTTCGAACGGGTTGTCTGAAAACCTTAATAACACAATGTTTTATAAAGAATTTTCGATAAATTCCGACACTCAGGTCGCAAAACTTAACGACAGGGAAATAAATCTTACATACAGCGAATTTGAAATAATGAAGCTTTTTGTCCAAAACCCCGGCAGGGTGTATTCGCGTTCCCAATTGTTGAATGTTTTGCGCGGGGATGACGGTTTTGACATTGCAGAAAGAGCAATTGATGTTCAGATTGTTAACCTTCGTAAAAAATTGGGGGATTTTGGCGCAAATATTTTGACAGTACGCGGTGTGGGGTATAAATTAAAAGAAGAAAGTTAATGTTGAATGAAAAAACGCGATAAATTCTTAATCTCCTTACCGTTATACGGTGCTGTGTTTGTTTTAATCTCTGTATTAATGGCATTGAACCATTTGATTGATTTCAATAGCTCTTATATGAAAGAAGAGCATTCGGAGTTAAGAATTTTCTATAAACAGGTGGAATGGGCGCTAAAGCCATATCTTGCCAATAAAAATTTTGAAATGGTCAGGAGTTATTGTAAAGATTTTGAGAATGATCCGGATTTTCGTGTCAGGGTTTTAGATGGTGAGAAGAAGTTTCTCATAGCGGATTCCAAACCCGCAGAGAAACTTCCGGAAGATGCTTCATCACATTTTCATTCGCTGCTTCCTAAAGAAAATAATATGACGTATTCCGGTTATGTCATTGCGGATAATACAAAGTATTATATTGAATTGATACTCTCTGAAGCACCGGTTGTTAAAATTCTCGTTGAAGCGCAGTGGAATATTATTATATTTTTCATATCCTGCTTTATATTTCTGCTGCTTTGTACAATATTTATTATCTTGAAAATCCAGATACCTTTTAATACTTTGCAAAGACAGGTCGTAAAAATTGCCAAAGGTGAACTGGATACGGAAATTGAACTTCCGGAAAGCCGTATTTTACACGAACTTGCCGGAGCGGTGAGCGTTATGGCGCATAAGTTGAAAAATCAAATAATAAGGCTCCGTCAGCTTGAAGAATTCAGAAAAGACTTTATTGCAAATGTTTCACACGAAGTTAAAACCCCTCTGACAGCTATAACCTCTGCCGTCGAACTTTTAGAAACCAAAAATGATTATGCTGAAAAACAGGATGTTGACTGTCTTAATATCCTGGCCTTTCAGGCAAAACGTTTGAACAATCTTATTAATGATATTTTGGCTCTTGCACAAATCGAGGACAGGCAGACAAACGACGAAAAACATTTCTGTAAATTCAATCTGAATGAATTAATCAGCAATGCAATTCATCATTTAAATATTGAAGCGGCCAGAGTAAATTTTATTTCTGAAGAAGAGATTAACTTTTACGGTAACGAGCAGTTGATAGAACAGGCCGTCACGAATTTAATTGTTAATGCGATTAAATATTCACATAGCGATGTCATTGATGTGAAATTGACGAAAACGGATAACAATATCCGTATTGACGTTACTGACTACGGAATCGGGATAGCACCGGAACATCTTGATAGAATTTTTGAGCGTTTCTACCGTGTTGATAAAGCCAGAAGCCGCGCGACCGGCGGAACCGGACTCGGGCTGGCTATTGTTAAAAATATTGCAATCCTGCACAACGGAACCGTTGAGGTTAAAAGTGAAATAAATAAGGGTACAACGTTTTCGATAATCCTTCCTGTCGGGTAAATTTCTCGGACAAAAAATCGGAATGACAGGATTCGAACCTGCGACCCCCGCGACCCGAACACGGTGCGCTACCAAGCTGCGCTACATTCCGATAAATTTTATATTCAATTGTTATTTGCAGCTTGGTAGCGCCTGCTTCGCAGAGCGCTCCCACCTCTCCTCGAACGATACTTAATCGTTCTCGTCGGCAGAGTGCTACATTCCGATAAATTTTATTTATACTTCTATTCTACATCAAAAATCTAAAAAAAATCAATAGGTATTTTAAAGACTTATTCGCAATCCGAACATTAAAGCAATACCGTTTCTGCCGCCATTACGTATCATTCCTTCTAAAAATCCGGTTACTCTTTCGCCCCAGCGCTTTTGAATACCCGCACCATACTGCACAAACGGTTTAACCGATAAATCCGGCAAATAAACGTCATTTGCTTTGAAATGCGTTTGATCCATAATGTTCCAGACCATTGAAACACTTATATACGGCTGAAAATAGTTTTTAAAATTCCCGATTAATTTTATTTCCGGTTCAATATGAATAGCATGCAGCGGATCCGCGTCCATGTGCACTCCGGATTGGGTCGTGTAGTTGAAGGTATTTATAAAGCTGTAAGACATTAAAAGGCTTGGCTGTACAATTAATTTTCTTTCAAGAAGTTCAAAATTGTATCCTGTTTTCTCTGCGATACCGGTATTTAACATTGCAAAATTATCGCGTCCGAATCTTGTCGATGCTTCTGCCGAATTAGCACCAACATTCGCTGTCCAGGCTGTAAAGAAATTCCCTTTATAAAAAACCGCATCTGCGCCTACAAGTCCGCCGTTGTTATAAATACTGTTTCCCTGAAAGGCTTGGTGTGAACCGTTATAAGAAAGATATGCCCCATAAATCGTTGACCAGCCGTGTTTAAGCGGTGTGATTCCGCTTTCTCCGCCAAACATACTTCCGTAAGATACATTTGATACACTTGGCCCGTTTTTTAGCCCGACACGTTCAAAAGTTGAATAAGGTTTGAGCCAGATACCGTTTCGGTTTTCCGGCATCGTCAGCGGTGAAAAAGAAAATTGGGATGACGCGTTTGCAATTCTGTTGTTATTATGATAACTTTTGGCATAATCCGGCGGGGTAATCATTACCATATCAAGGTTTGCGAATACATTTTTATATGTGTCGATTTGTGTAAGATATCCGGCAAGCTGCGCTGCAACGCCCGGAACAAAGGTTGAGGAATTTAAGCCGCCACGTGTAAAATTAAAATGTCCGTTGCCGGAATCGTAGCTTGAACTGTAATTGAAGATTGGTGTTTCAACTTCTTGCGGAGTATAGCTGACATAATTTTTCAACACAGAATCCGCAAACGGTATAGAAACATTATTGCCATTCAACTCTTCACCATGAAATCGCAGGCTGCTTACGTGGAGTTCGCCTGAGCCGGAAACAGAGTTAGCATTAATTCTATCCATTGTATTGTTGTTCAAATCAACATCTGCAAGAATATTACTTCTCCCCGATAATGTCATATTGCCAAAATTAACACTGTTAATTTCACCGTTTTGCATGTTAAAATTTACGCCGTTATCGAATCTTGTATTTTGTGCGTTAAAGTAGCTTCCACCGGCAAGCAGGTTTAAGTTCCCCTTAGCGAGTGTAAAGTTACCGGTAAAATTTTCGTTTTTCCCGCCGAGATTTAAACTTCCGTTTCCGTCTTTAGTGATATTCCCGCGGCCTGCAATACCGCTTAAAATAGTGGTTGTACCGTTTCCGTCAAAATTTATTGTTCCGGTTGTATCGTTATAAATATCGTTTAATTCGCCGGTGTGGTCGGTATTATTTTTGAAAGTTGTATTTTCAACGGTTAAAACGCCTGCATTATAGATTGCACCTCCGTTTCCGTTCTGCGCAGAAGTTGAAATATAGTTGTTTTCAATCGTGGAATTTTTTATTTCAGCGGTCGCATTTGCGGAATTAAATATAGCGCCGCCGGCTGCAAAAAACGGTGTATCAGTATGGTTGCCGCTTATTTGGGAATTATCTATGATAAGGGTTTTGTCATTAAATATTGCGCCGCCAAAGGTCAGAGCGTTTTCACCACCTTTTGCGTAATTATCTTTTATTGTTGAATTTGAAATATTCATATAATCAAGATTATAAAGTGCCCCACCATAGCCAAAAATACCGTCCTCACCTTCTGCATAATTACCTTCTAAAGAGCTGTTACTTATAAATATTTGACTATTGTTATAGATTGCGCCGCCATAAGGTGTGACGCTGCCATAGGAATGATTATCGTTGAATACAGAATTATTTATGTGCATAATGGTTTCGGTACCGGAATTGTAGCCGTTTGCAATCGCGCCGCCGTAGGAAGAACCGCCATAGGTATAATTATTGATAAATTGGCTGTTATTTATATCAATAGAACCGTCATTTAGATTGTAAATAGCCCCGCCTACACTAAAATTAAATCCGCCTGCATCCGTAAAATTTTCGCTGAAAATGGAATCCTGAATATCCGTTTGGCCGCCGTTGTTGTAAATCGCACCGGCAAATTTTGAACTCCCGTAAGATTGTCCCTGACAGTTTCGTATGCCGACCTGGTGGAAATTGGTATCCTGATTTAGCACAAAGCCGCCAAATTGGTCATTGCCTAATATGGAATAGTTATTTCCCTCAAAGTTAATGTCTAAATTAGCAAAGAGGTTGCCAATTGTGGAATCGGCATCAAGGTTTCTGGTAAAAGTTATAGTATCGCCGCTTGCCGGAGTTGATGTTATAAGTTCATCAAAATTATCTACATTAATATTTTGTGCACTAACCGCGCAGCCGTAAAGGAAAGATATAATGCTAATCAATATTATTGTATTTTTTAACATACAATTAATATTAGAATCTCAAAGCAAAATTTATATTAACCGGTTATGCAGTTTTATATAGTAAAGGTGGCTAAAATAATCATAAGTCCATGCTGCCGCTGCGCAAGCCTTCCATATCGAGCGTAACATAGGAAAATCCGAGCCGTTTAAATTCTGTTGCGATTTCTTTAGCGTTGTGTATAAATTTTGTAAAATTTCCCTGCGGAATTTCAATGCGTGCCGTATTTGCGTGATTTCTGACTCTGTTTTCTGTAAAACCGAGCGATTTTAAATACTTTTCACCGTTTTTGACGCGCTCAATTGCCACAATATCCAGACGGGTATTGTATGGGAAACGCGTTGCAAGGCAAGGGGTTGAGGGTTTGTTGTATATTTCAAGTTCTAAGTTTTTAGCATAAGTTCTTATTTCTTCTTTTGTAATTTTAAAGAGAGCAAATGGGGAGAGGATACCGAGTTCTTTCAAAGCTTTCAACCCCGGTCTGTATGCCTTTAAATCATCAAAATTTGTTCCGTCAATGATATTTGCAAGGTGTTTTTCTTGCGCAAATTCTTTAATTTTTTGGAAAAATAAGCTTTTGCAATAATAGCATCTTTCTTTGGGATTGAGGACGATTTTTTCATCTTCAAGAGGGTTCAGGGTAATTATTTTCTGGTTGACATTGTATTTTTTACAGAATTCGGCCGTAAAATTAATTTCATCCTCTGTTTGAAGCGGCGAGGAGAAAGTCACAGCGGTTATGTTCAGGTCTTTGCATAATACAAGCAGCAGGGCACTGTCTATTCCGCCGGAAAAAGCAAGGCAGATGCCTTGCTTTCCCAGTGTATGCAGGTATTTATTAAGTTTTTCGAATTTATTATTTTTCATAAGCAGGTACTTTTTTTGCCGTTAAAAGTTTACAAAGAGCAAACATGAGTACTGCGAGAAGTACCAGTCCGCCTATGTTCGCCAAAACTGACGGAATTTGTGTCAGGATTGCGGCTTTGGATTGAATTAATTCGGATATCGAATATATGTAACCTTGAGTTTGCGCAACAAAGGAGTCGGACATATTAATCAGTGACCATTCCAGCCCGTCCGGTTTTGGAGATGCAAACTGTGAGATTACTCCTGCAAGAATCAATGACAACGCAGAAATTGTATAAGAGAACTCTTTTGAAAGCTGTGTTCTTTGCGCAATCAGGATAACTGCGGCAGTGAATACACCTTCAACAATACCGATTGCAAGGTGAATACTTTGCATTAAACTTGCGAATAATCCGATATTAGCACTTGTAGAACCTGACAGTGCGGATTCTGCTACAACGGCAATTGAGCCGAGCTGGAGCGCAACAATTGATGCTAATATCGCACCGAATGCGCTGCGTCTGTTTTCAGCAAGGGGTTTATAGACTAAAGGATACGCAACAAAGCAGGCAAGGAAGCCCATATTAAAAATGTTGCATCCCAGAGCCATTAAGCCGCCGTCTGCGAAGAATACGGCCTGAACCAGCAAGATTGAACAGATTGCAAGTAAGCCGGCATAAGGTCCGAGCAGTGCCGCAAGTAAAAGCCCGCCGACGATATGGCCGCTTGAGGCGGTTGTTGGAACGGAAAAATTAATCATCTGCAGCGCAAAGACAAATGAAGTCAACGCGATTGTCGGTAAAATACTTTCTTTGTTAAAATCTTTTTTCGCTTTTTTGTACGAGAAAGACTCGCAATAAGGAACGTGTCGTGAATGAGTTACGGAGCAACTCCCGCTTACGCAAGCGAGTCTTTTGAGTGGCACTCTGCCGAGCAAAACAATCCAGTGAATTGTTTTGCGAGAGGTAGACAGCACTCTGCCGAACAAACGATTGAGTATCGTTTGTGAGAGGTAAGCAGGTTGACCTGCGTTACCCCGCCTGACAAATCAAAGATTAGAAACGGCGGTGATATTATGCTCGCCTGCTCCCCTCGTTCCCACGAGGTGACACTGCGAGCATCGGCTTACGCTTTGAGCAGGGCAAGCAGGCGACGGAGAACTGCTTTTTTTAAATGCCCAGAATGCCGCAGCGCCTGCGGGCAGTTCGTATTACACAAATTGCAGGCTATACACTTATCAGCTCTTTCTCTTTCATCCAGCGTGTTGTAGTAAATGGAGAAAAGCATTTTATTCCCTGTGGTCTTATATTGATTATACAAGGAAAATATCGCCGGAATATTTATACCTCTCGGACAAACTTCCATACAGTATTTGCATGCTGTACAATTGATTTCACCCTGTGATTGGATAACTTTTGCAACTTCTTTTGCTGCAAGATTTTCTTTTTCATCCATATCTTTATAGTTGATAAAAGTCTGGATGTTTTCTTTAACCTGCTGCAGATTGCTCATTCCGCTTAATACTGTGATAACATTTTTCCTGCTGGCAGCCCACCTTAAGCCGAAAGCCGCAGGGGTGGTGTCAGGATAGTATTCTTTTAATTTCGCGAGCGCTTTTTCACTCAAATTAACCAGCCCGCCGCCGCGCAGCGGTTCCATAACCGTTACAGGAATATTGTGTGATTGAACGATATCATACTGTTCTTTTGCCTTAACAACATCCCAGTCAAGATAGTTAATCTGGAGCTGGGCAAAATCCCACGGGTGTTCAGGGGCAACTTCTTTAAGCATATCAGGTGTTCCGTGGAACGAAAATCCTACATATTTGACGCGGCCTTCTTTTTTAAACTCCATTAACTGATTAAACATATCATAATTACGATAGTTATCTATTGTATTTTTATTAATATTATGAACCATATAGAAGTCAAAATAATCTGTCTGGCATTTTTTTGTCCGAGAAAGACTCGCGATAAGGAACGTGGCGTGAATGAGTTGCGAAGCAACTCCCGCTCACGCAAGCGAGTCTTTTGAGTGGCGTATTAGACAGCGCAGCCGCTAACGGCTCGCGGTTCAGCGAGGCGGTGCGGCGGAGAACTGCTTTATTCAGCTGCTCTTCAAAAATTCTTCTGACATCATCTTTTGATTTTATATACATCGCAGGGCTTTTATCCGCAATGATAAGGTCTTTTCTGTTATAATTTTTTAACACTTTGCCGACAGCGGTTTCGGATTTCCCGTCAACGTACATATATGCGGTATCAAAGTAGTTTGCACCGTGCTGCATGCAGTATTCGACCATTCTTTCGAGTTCCTGCATATCGACTTCATCACCTTTCATCGGAAGCCGCATACAGCCAAGCCCCAGCAACGGAACTTCTATATCTTTATATTTGCGTTTTGCAATCTGGTTTTTCGGATAAAATAATTTTTTTCTCCCCGCAGCCGGTTAATAGGGCGGTACCGCCTATTGCAAGCGCAGAGTTTATAATAAATTCGCGTCGTTTCATTATTCCTCCTATAATACATCATTATAGTTATTCTGTGCAAGACAAAATTTTAAAATTCCAATCCGTTAAGCCACTCTGCAAGCTCTTTATCTGTCGAGAAATTTCCTTTCCCGTAAACAACAAACGATGAAAGAACATTGGCACCTTTTGCAAGCTGTGCCATATCTTTATCAATGCTGTAGCCGCCCCCGCCGCCATGGGTTACAAACGGAACAACTATTTTACCTTCAAAATTGTTTTCAGCTAAAAACGTTGCCACAGGCGGTGTCATTTTGTACCACCAGACAGGCGTTCCGACAAAAATCACGTCGTAAGAACTTATATCAGTATTAGTTATTCCCGGATGAATTCCCTTTGTTACCTGTTCTCTTGCAATACCATAAGTAACTTCATTATAATCACCCTCATAAGGCGTTACCGGCTCTATCGAAAAAATATCTCCGCCAACTCTTTTATGAATTTTTTCTGCAATGGATTTAGTATTACCGCTCCACGAAAAATATGCAACTAAAACTTTTTTATCCATAAGACCTCCATTATTTACTTTTGTTATATTCGCCGGCACTGCAAAGGCAATCCCTGCAATAACCAGCAATAACGGTATAAGTAACAATAATTTTTTTGCCATTCAAGCTTCCTCCAGTTTCATGATAAATGATGAGAGTTACTCTCAGTCAAGAGGTGTTAATAAAATGTTACACTAATCGTAAAAATTTAATTGACAATGGTGTTTGTTTGATTTTATATTGTTTTAATTGTCCGAGAAAGTTTCGCGATAAGGAACGTGGCGTGAATGAGTTGCGTAGCAACTCCCGCTCACGCAAGCGAAACTTTTGAGTGGCGTATTAGACAGCGTAGCCACGCGCGACCCGCGGTTCAGCGGGGCGGAAGTGGCGGAGAACTGCTTTATTAAAGTTTTCGAGGTCTTAATGTGCGTATAACAGGGGTGAAAGATAAAATTAATTTTACTGCCGGCAAGGTTGAGGTATTTTCTGACTTTGACGGAACGTATTGTCCTGCAAGACATTCATCCTTGCACGATGTCAATTCGGACGGATTTATGCCGGAATATTGTGACAGGATTGACAAATTTCTTAAATCCACAGAAGGCGATTTGCATTTTAATATTACAACAGGCCGAACCTACGGTGAATACGAATGTATTTCGTGGCTTTTAAGGATGAGAAATTTCAGGCTGCCGTTTCCGGAAACCCTGATTACCAAAGACGGAAGCGACAGATTAATAAGAAACGGCAGTGATAGCGACTTTTATGAGCGCGGTGTTTTCCCGTTCTCGTATGGCAGAACCTTGAAAGAAAAAGAAGAGCATATAAAATCAATGACAAACTGGGACGGGGCGGGTATTCATGATGAATTAAAACGCCTTGTTGATAAATATAAAATCCGGCTGGTAGAAGCAGATTCTCAAAATTCTGTTTTTGATTACGGTGACAGATCTCTATTCAGTGAAGGAAAACTTAACCCCGAAGATTGGAGAAACCTGCCTTCACGGGACGGACATATCTTAGAACACCAAACGCCGGTCGCTGAATATGTATTAGGCTCAAGAAACGACGGAAACTTGAAATTTTATCTGGTATTCCCGCCGGATTACGGCTATTGCCCTGAAAGAAACTGGATATATGATAATTTTATGGATGACTTAAGGGCTTATATGAGTTCCAAAAACATTCATTATAATATGGAGTGGGAAGGGCCGGAGCAATATAATAAATTTCGCATAAGCTGCTCAATTACTCCGCAATTTGAAAACGGCCCTTTAACAAAACTCTATGATACAAAAGAAGCCGTAAAAAAAGCGTTGAAAAATGATGATGTCGTTATAACCGCGGGCGACGGTTCCAATGATTTTGATATGCTTAACCCTCTAAGATATCTGGATAAAGACTTTCTCACAGAATGTGAGAAAAATTCTAAAAATAAGACCTTCTATCAAAAAGATATGCAGGGCAAATTGGAGGATTTGCAAAAAATTTATAACGGCGATAACAGCAGCTATATAAAAGCTTTGCGGCAGGAGTTGACGCAAAACGGCTTCCTTCGCAAACTGGAAGAACTGCCGTTATATAGTATTGTTATTAAAAAAGAACACTCAAAATTACAACCGCTGATTGATACATTTGGTCGAATCGGTAAAGTTATAGAAGTGGAAACCGGCCGGATTGATGATGGCATTAAAAAAGCAATAAAGAATTACTCTGAAAAAAATAAAATGTTCAGAGATGCAATGTCATCAGGTTTTCAGTCCCTTATATCAGGGGCAAAAAAAAAATCTGCTGAACAACAAAAGAACTCTAAAAAAAGCTCGCCTAAAATAGGGATAAAAATTGCCGCAGGAATTCTATTTGCCGGATTACTGGGATATGCAGGATATAAATATATAAAGGACAGAAAAAATGGAAGTCGCACCAATATTAACTCAACAAATACAAAACCGGCCGCTTAAAAACAGTCAGGCCTCACAAATAAGTTTTAAGTCATATTTTGAAGATTTTAATCACAAATTCAACCCGTTGAAATCACTATTAAAACGGGAAACGGATGAATTTATTTCAACCGGCAGCAACGTTACAAAGCTGGGAGAAGGAATTGGCGGTGAAACCTTCAAATTTAATCATCCGAAACTGGCTCATATCGTTATAAAGAAAAATAAAGCCGGTTATAGTGAGGATTATGAGAAAGAATATAAAAATCTGGCCTCAATCCCGACTAATCTTATCGGTGGTCAGGAAGCTGTAGCCAGAGCGTATGATAGAGGCGAATATTACCTTCTTTCAACACTGGTTCCCGGGAAAACCGTTTCAAGAGATAACCGTTATACGGAAGAACATTTGAAAAACCTGTTTAATAAAATGTTTGAGCTTGATAAAATCGGAATTTATCACGGGGATTTGAACGGTAAAAATATTCTGCTCAGTCCTAATGGCACGGTAAATTTCATAGACTATCAATGGACGGAACAAATACCGGAGATAAACTTTTTTGATAATCAAAAAAGTAAAAAGATTTTAATGCCGCTTTCAGAATTCCCGGAAAATGCCCAGATGTTTGAAATGGCATCAATGCCGTGGTATATGGATAGCTTTGACACTCCAGCGGAAAAAGAAACATTCTTGAAATCATATCTTAAGGTTAAATCAAACTATCACGAAAAACGTTATGAATATATCAAAAAAATTACGAAAAACTGGCCGTATCCATCCGAACGAAAACAGATAGCCGAAGCTTTAAATGCAGAAAAGGCCAAGGCAGAAGTTTACAAAAATCCGGATAGAGATGTTTTACGAATAGAAATGAAGAAAATTCAGTTTCTATCAGACTACCGTGATGCCTATTCACATGTGGATCCAAATCTTCCTGACAGAAATATTATAGCTTCACCTTCTTCGTATCTCTGTTCAATAAGTTCTGTTCAGGACTATAGAAAGGAGATTGCCCTGCAGTTACGCTCTGCCGGAACTAAGGCAAAAACAGATTATTTAAAATCAATGGCAGGTTACGGGGACTACTGGTATAACAATTTAACCTCATATACTGAAGATACTTATGATTACATAATGAGAATGACCAGCAAACGTAAAAATAGAGGCGAAACCCAGCATAAATTTTATATAAATGACAGAAATCCAAGAATATTTACCCCTAATCTTGAATTGTTAGAGGGTATGGGAGAGGGTTACAGGCCGGTATATGCTTCCGGCTTGGACGCTCCGTATTTAATGGGTGCTAAAGTTTCAAATATGTACACTGATTCTATCCGGAATTTGGATTCCTCACTGGCAGATTCAAAATCTCTTCATCATATTGAAAAATTAAAAGGCTTATTCAAAAAGTTAAGAACAACCGCGAATGATGAAAAACTTTTAGACACACTTAATGCCTCGGAAGTCGCAGTGTTGAAGATTAGAGAATTTAGAGGATATGTTAAACATAATTTCTCGTCATACATTGCGAATAGAACATTAAGTTCCTTACTGGAGGATTCTGTGAACTTTTCAGAGGAACTTTTCCGATCAATCTTTACAGGGCTTCAATCAGACAATGCAAGAAATATTATCGTAAAAGGTTACAATAATATGCGGAAATTTATATATAAGATATAAGATATGTTAAATTCCGGATACTTTTTTCTTATCATTTAAAAATTTCGGAAGGTAGGTTTGCAAAGTTTCATTAACGCGTTCTACCAGTAGCGGATTATTTTTTTGTATTTTGCTGTTGTAAGTTTTTGTTGTAGCGGTTCCGAAATCAGTTTTTACGGCTTGTTCATACTTAAAATATGTCGGATTTGTCTGGTTAACAAAAATTCTGTCTATAACTTTTCCTTTATCCACTTCAAATAACAGCAGGTTTTCATTATTGTAGACCGGCTTTAGGGTTATAGTGGAACCGTTAGAATCTTTTTTTATAAATTCCGGAAAACTTTTGTGAGATTTGTTTTTTTTGATTTTGTTCCAGGTTTCATTGATTAAATCAGTCGCGTTGTTTATTAATTTTTTTGTTTTTAAATAAATATCAGGAGAGTCAACATTTGTTATATTAACAGCGACTTCCTCCACAATTTTTTTCCTTCTGCCATTAAAATTGAGTGATAGTGATGAGTTTTGATTAATGTTATAAGGCGTAATTGATATCATATTGTTAACCTCCATTTTTGGTGTATGTAGTTAACAACTATGAAAAAAATTTTTTGCTACTAAAATAGAAATAAACAATAAAAAAAGACCGTTCATTAATATATAAACAATTAATCCGGACAATCATAATAATATATAATTTGGGTGAAGTCGGGGCTAACCCCTATTCCGTAATGATATGGGAAATGATGTTCGGGAGGATTTTCATTATCCCTATCATTTATCACATAAAATGTGAAGCCTTCAATATTAAAATCTTGGCTGCCCGCAAGCATATAGTTGTAACTTCCCCTTATTTAAAAGACAGTTCAGTCAGACGCCGAACTGTCTTTTATTCAGAGAGGATGGGATTCGAACCCACGGTGGAATTGCTCCCACACAACCTTTCCAAGATTGCACCTTAAACCGCTCGGACACCTCTCTTTATTTAATTTTTCTTTATTCTAGCCTAAAAATTTTTTAGAGTCAATCTGTTCGGCTGCGTTCTTTATATAAGCTGTTCTGGGTTTCTGGCAAGTTCCTGTCTTACGTTAAACCTTCCGCGCGTAATACAAACTCCTGAAAATAAATTTTGCTATTCTGCAAATTTTTTGATAAGGTTATTATATGACAGATATACGGATTTCAAAAATTTTAGAAGGTTTGCGCGGAACGGTTGAAATTCCGGCGGATAAATCTATTTCACACAGGGCTATGATGTTTTCATCTCTTGCCAAAGGGCGCTCGCTGATTAAAAATTTTTCCTCCGGAGCGGATCCGCATTCGACGCTTGATGTTTTTTCGAAACTCGGAATTAAACATAATTTTATTGATGAAAAAACTCTTGAGATTGTTTCTGACGGAGCATTAAAGGCGCCGTCGGGCGAGCTTGATTGCGGCAATTCAGGTACTACGATGCGTTTGATGAGCGGAATTCTTGCCGGACAAAATTTTGACAGTGTTCTTATCGGGGATGAAAGCCTTTCGAAGCGTCCTATGCGCAGGGTTATAGAGCCGATTAGCTTAATGGGCGGTGAAATTCAATCTGTTGACGGGCATGCACCGTTAAAAATCGTCGGCCGCCCGCTTCATGGAATTGATTATGTTTCCAAAATAGCATCTGCGCAGGTTAAATCCTGCGTTTTGCTTGCGGGACTTTTCGCTGACGGGATTACAAGTGTTACAGAACCTTATATTTCAAGAAATCATACGGAATTGATGCTTAAATACCTCGGGGCAGATTTAACCGTTGAGGGGAAAAAGGTTTCTGTGCGCGGGTCAAAGCTCGAAGCGAAAGAAATAGATATTTGCGGGGATATTTCGTCTGCGGCGTTTTTTATTGTTGCGGGGTTGATTGTTCCTGAGTCAGATATAATTCTTAAGAATGTCGGTTTAAACCCGACGCGTACCGGAATTTTGGATGTTGTGCGCGATATGGGCGGAAATATTGAAATCCTTGATAAACGCGAAGCCGCAGGAGAAATCTCAGGTGATTTGCGCATTAGATATTCAGTTCTCAAGGCGTGTGAAATCAGCGGCGAAATTATTCCGCGGCTTATTGATGAACTTCCTGTTATTGCGGTTCTTGCAACGCAGGCGCAGGGGCAGACCATTGTTAAAGATGCCGGAGATTTGCGCAACAAAGAGTCTGACCGGATTGCAGCGATTGTCCGCGAATTGAAGAAAATCGGCGCGCAAATAGAGGAAACTCCGGACGGGTTTATTATTAACGGTAAAACTTTGCTTGAAGGCGGCGCAGAAGTTGAAACTTATCATGATCACCGCCTTGCAATGAGTCTTTATGTTGCAGGTCTTGTTGCACGAAAAGAAATTTTGATAAAAGATTTTCAGTGGGTGGATATTTCGTTCCCCGAGTTTTTAAACTTATTTAATATTTTGACAGGGCGTTAGCAATTTTAATCTTGTGTGTACTTTAATTATCCGTAACAGGATTGTTGTATGGGAAAATTTATCAGATCACTGACGGATTATAGCGGAAACTTATTACAGAGATTTCATTTAAAATCTTCTGAGCCGCTGGAACATTCTGTTCGTCTGACGCCCAAACGTTTTCTGGGGATTAAGTATGCAAATAATATAAAATACGGTTCTAAAAAGGTCGGGTTTGTTAACTATGAGATTAAAACAAAACATTATGCAACGGAAGCAGATTTTCCGACCGACTGGTTTGTGAAAGAGGCGCCGCGGGATAAGGGTGGAAATCATCTTTTAAAGCCGTTTATGTGGATAAATGAATTGCGTATGAACGATAGATTCGGCAAACCATATTTGGTAAAACGCGACAAAAAATACGGCGCAATGACAATGAAGGAATTGTTAAAAATTGCACAGAAAGAGGGTTGTGACAGTCGCATTGCGCTTTTGGCTGATGTGTTGCCGGATACCGGTTTTAAACCCGGAAGATTTTATAATAAAATGGGGTTTTCACTCACTCCGGCAGAACAATATTCAATGCAAAAAGCTGAGGATAGATATCTTGATATGTTTGAAGAATTAAAAATTAAGGGGCTTAGCGAGGAGGAAATAGAAGAGCTTCTGGGTTTTAACGGGATATTCAAGCCCGAAAAAATCGGCGGGCGTTTTGTTGCAGAAACCGGCAGGTTTAATCTTACTAATCCTGAATGTATTATTGATTATTTAGTATAGCACTAGCAAAATATATTTTTTCTGTTACTTATGTTGGGTACAAAAGGAAAATTTAATGATAAAATTTAATACAACCCGATATTCTGTAGGAACCTTTTTACGTCCGCATATTGCTTATCGACCGGAGATGACGTTAAGATATGTGCCGCCAGTGAAAAACGGGTTTGAGGCTGTACGAACTCAACCTGTGGGTATGCAATGTGTGGGTAATTTCTTCCGGAATTTATGGAATAAGTTATTTAAAAAGCAGCCGGAGGAAGTTTGTAATGATAATTTTGTGACTTTCAAGCACTCTAAATTTATGGGGCTTAATGAAAGCGGTTATGATATCTTTCACGGCTCTAAAAAAGTGGGATACGTTCATTATGATATAGTTAGTGATAGGGATGGCGTTGGTGCTAACTATCCTTCAAACTGGTTTTGGGATAACCCGGGGCCTTCATTTTATGAAATGGGTCTGTTGAAATCCTTTATGCGGATTAATGAATTTAGTATGAATGACAGGCTGGGTAAGAAGCAGCTAATTCCGCGTGATAAGAAATTCGGTACAATGGCAATGAAAGAACTTTTAAAAATTGCGAATGATTCCGGCTGCGATGACAGAATATCATTATATGCCGGACGGCTTGGCGGTACAAAATTTGAGCCTGGAATGTTCTATCACAAAATGGGATTTTCTCTTTCACCTTCCAGAATAACTGATTTAACTTTTATGGAAAAACGTTATTATTTAAGACTAAAAAATTTGCTTGATGAGGGGTTATCCGAAACTGAGGCAAAGGCTGTTTTAGAAAAGCAAAAAATTTTTTGTCCTGTAAAAATTGACGGGCGCTATGCAGAAGATTCAGGGCAAATGTACCTCACAAACCCCGAATGTATAAGGAATTACAAAGTGTAAAGAAATGTAGAAGTCAATAAGACAATAAGAGAATAAGGCAATGAGTCGTTATGACCAAATGGAAAAAAAGAGTCTTATTGCCGCGCTCCTTTAAAACTCTTTAGGCCGGTTTTTGTGGTTGAGCAGGTAGTTTTTTACATCCTGTGATATCGTTACGTGTTGAAGCGCCATGTGGTGTTTGCGCATGAGCGCTATTCTTTCCTGCTCTTCCTCTAAATCCCGTTCGGGTTTTTGTTTAATACTTTGTTTCACTTCTTCAAATCCGGATTTGTTTTGCTTGTTTATAATTTTTCTCACAACTTCATCAATATCCGAGCCGCTTGCACCGTATTTGCTTGCGATTTCGGCCGGTGTTGCACCCTGCGGCAGGATATAAAGCCATTTTAGTGTAAGTTTATCATTTTTGGAAAGTGTTTTCACCCCTTTTTGGTGCGGGGTGTACATAATATCGGTTTTATAAGGGCTGTGACCTAAGCCCAGTGCGTGACCGATTTCGTGCAAAATTGTGTGGTAAACCTCATCTTCATCCATATATTGAGCGTGAACAAGTCCTTCTGTCAGCCCGATTTGAACCTCGGCACTATAAAGTCTGTTGCGCGAATCATACTGAAACGCACAGTACCCGAGAGCCTGTCTGTCAACGCGTTTCCACTCAATATTTACGTTGGATTCAAGCAGCGTTGATACAATTTTAAACGAAATCCGTCCGTCCGAGGCTTTTTGCCATGTTTCAAGCGCCTGTTTTACCATTGCGCGGTACTTGTAATCTTCCCCCTGTTTGGAATAAAATTTCATCGGAGCAATATAAACCTTCAACGGCATAAATGTCCAGCGCATTAGCCGGCCGCTTTTTAAAGATTCAGAAAGATATGTTGTTCCATTTTCCATATTTTTATTATATAATAAGATTAGGTATTAGGGAAGACATTAGGAGGATATGTATAAATGAATATTATGCAGATGATGAAACAAGCTCAGGGCTTGCAAAAAAGATTAAAAGATACACAGGCTGAACTTGCGAACCTTGAAGTTGTCGGCGAAGCAGGCGGCGTTAAAGTTGTTTGTGACGGTCAGGGCAAATTCAAATCAATAAAGATTTCAGCCGAAGCTGTTAATCCGGAAAACCCGTCAGCAGTTGATAAAGATACTTTAGAAATGTTGGAAGATGTGGTTTCAGCGGCTATTAAGCAGGCTGGCGACAAGGCTAACAAGGAAATGGAAACAAGAATGACTGCTGTTACAGGCGGTTTAAATATTCCGGGGTTACAAGGCTTATTTTCATGATATACCCTAAGTCCATTGCAACTTTAATAGAGTATTTTCAAAAGTTTCCGTCAATCGGGCCTAAATCCGCGCAGAGAATGGCGTTTTATCTGCTCAGAATGCCGATTACCGAGGTAGAAAAGTTTTCACAGGCGATGCTGGACGCTAAGACTAATATTAAAAACTGCGAAATCTGTTTTAATATTTCAACCACAACGCCTTGTGAAATCTGTTCTTCACCGACGCGCGACCGTTCGACAATCTGCGTTGTTGCAGAAACCAAAGACTTAATCGCAATTGAAAAAACCAATGAGTATAAAGGGCTTTATCATGTTTTGCAGGGGCTTATTTCGCCTATGGACAGCATCGGCGCGGACGATATCAGAATAAAAGAACTTTTGAACAGGCTTGTTAATGAGGACGTAAAAGAGGTTATTCTTGCACTTAGTCCGTCTGTTGAGGGCGAGGCTACAAGCTTATATTTGACAAAATTGATAAAACCGTTCAATATAAAAGTATCGCGCATTGCCTTCGGGCTTCCGATAGGTTCGGATTTGGAGTACGCGGATGAGATTACGCTTGCAAGAGCAATCGAAGGACGGCGGGAAATATAATATAGGACAAAAGAAGTATGATTAACAGAAAATCAAGAGAAGATATCAAATTAATGCGTCACGCAGGGCACATTGTGGCACTTGTGCATCAGGAAATGAAAAGAGTGATTGAACCGGGGATTTCTACCAAAGAACTTGATAATATTGCATATAATATTATAAAAGAAAATCGTGCAATCCCGACGTTTCTGGGCTACCATGGCTTTCCGGGGAGTATTTGCGCGTCTGTTAACGAGCAGGTTGTCCACGGAATCCCGCATGACGATGTAATCCTTAAAGAAGGCGATATTATAAGCATTGATGTCGGCGCAACGTATCACGGCTTTGTCGGTGACAGCGCCTGGACTTATCCTGTCGGCAAAATCAGCGATGAGGTCGCAAGACTTTTAAAAGCAACAGAGGAAGGACTTTTTGCAGGAATTTCCAAAATGCACGAAGGCAACGTTCTGGATGATGTTTCCTCGGCAATTGAGGCAGTTGCTAACCGTGAAAAACTTGGAATTGTTCGTCAATACGGCGGTCACGGGGTAGGACGCAATATGCACGAAGAGCCTTTCCTGTTTAATTATTCCGTAGGGGACAAAACTTTACTCAAAACCGGTATGGCTATTGCGATTGAACCGATGTTTAATCTCGGAGTAGACGAAGTCGAAGTTGCTGACGATGAATGGACTGTCAGCACAATTGATAAAAAGCCTTCCGCACACTTTGAACATACCGTTGTGGTAACGGATAATGAGCCGATTATTACAACGAAACTTCTCGTGTAGAACGGCACAAATTTAAAGGGAGTTTTATGAATTATTACGTAGGTTTATCTCTGACAGCGGGTTCAACGCTTGATTCGGGGCTTGCGATACTTGATGAAGATTACAACCTTATTATGGTTGATAAACTGTACAAAATGAGTGATGTTGTATTCTTTTTTGAGAATTTTTCATCTCTGAAACAGTCAAAAATTTGTGTTTCCCTGCCGTGGGACAGAACGCTTTTGAATGGCAAGTGGCGGATTTTATCTAAACCTTACCAACTTGTTGCGACAAATGAGCATATGCTGAATATTGATAACTGGACGCAAAGATATTCAACCCGTGGTTGTGATTTCTTCAACAGCCTGATTGAAGAAGGAATTGAGGTAAACCGTTTTGAACTCTACCTGACTCGCCAGAGCCTGCATTTGAATTCCTGCTATCGCGAAAGAACTCCTGCTGATTGCAAATTTTTGCAGCAGGTTTTGACAAACGAGTGGGGAATTGATTTGCCTGTGAATATGATGCCGATGTCGCAGCTGGAAGCGATAGTTGGCGCAATCCTTGCAATGGAAAACACCAAAAATCCTGACAACATCAAACAACTCTTCACCTTTAGAGGGCAAAGAGTTATTGATGTGAAAAGCTGCACGGGTGTTCAAAAACCGCTGCTTGTCTGCTAATTTCGTTTAACAAAAGTCAGGTCGTAGCCTAAAATATCTCCGATAAGTTTTGCTTCTTCGTAGCGCAGTGTTTTCTGCCCAAGTTTATGCGAGAGATTAGATTGGGAGTAGTCTTTATTAAGCTTTTTGCTAAGTTCTTTTGCTAATTCCGTCATTGTCCAATTTTCTCTTGAGAGTAAAACTTTTATATCTTCTCGTACGCCCATGTTTTCTCCTATTTTGTCATCCTGAACTTGTTTCAGGATCTGTCCAGCATGACATTCCCGCTTATGCCGTTTGTGTGCTTCCGGCCAAGAGGCTGAAATGACATTTCAGTATTATATTGACATATCTTTGAATATATGTTAATATTATGAATAAATACTCATAAATATGATGTATTAATGGAGAAAAGTTTAACAAAATTTACTGTCCGAGAAAGACTCGCGATAAGGAACGTGAGCGAGTCTTTTGAGTGGCGTATTAGACAGCGCAGCCGCTAACGGCTCGCGGTTCAGCGAGGCGGTGCGGCGGAGAACTGCTTTATTGAAAGGAGCAGTATGGAACCGGATTTAAAGAAAATTGCGATACTGGCACAGAAAGTTTATAATATTTCTGTTGTCGCCAACTGTTTTTGTAAAAATCATACAGAAATTTGGGAGGTTGAAAACATTGCGCCGGTTCTTGAAACGATTAAAAATAATGCAGATTCAATATATTTAGAATTTATAAATGCAGGTTTCTATGACAAATAAAAACCCCGAAGGCCGGGGCTTTGTTTATTAATTTATTTCTCGTTTTTCGCTTATCGCTAAATCTTTGTTTTTAATGTTATTGACTACCGCGTCTACCAGCAGTCCGAAGGATTTGGAGTGTTCTATGCCCGGAAATTCTTCTTTGAGCTGTGCAATTACTTGATTTTCAAGTTTCGCTTCCAGATCGTGGAAACTCATTCGCTCAATACCGCTTACCTCACTCATATATGGTGATTTCGCGGTCTGTTTCTTAATTTCTTTTTTGTCCGTTTTATTTGATTTCTCAAGCATTTTTATGCTCCTAGTTTTTCTAACCTTCTTCACACTATTGTAAAGCATCCTGAATATAAATATTTCCTTTTTTAAGCACTTTGTTAAGAAAATGTTACACTTGACGCCCTGCCGTTCGGCTGAATTACAGTTTTGAGAAGTCTGTCAGGTGGTTGTACTTGTCTTTGAGGTTGGCCAGAAGTGCAAGTCTGTTGTTCTTAACATTTTCGTCTTTGTCCATTACAAGAACATCTTCAAAGAATTTTACAACGTACGGATTGATTGCGATAAGTTCCGCCAGATATGTTGAGTAGCTGACTTTGCTGTCAATTTTTTGGATTTCCTGCCAGAGAGCTTTTTCAGCCCCTTCTTTGAACAGTGCCGGATTGACGGCGCCGCCTGAAACATCTCTGGTAATTCTCAAGACTCTGTTGGCGCTTTCAAGAAGTTCTGCGTTATCAAGAGTTGATACAACTTTGACGCGTTCAATATAATCGTTAAGGTTTGATAGTGCATTAGCAGCACATGCCTCAAGAACTGTTTTGCCGTAGCTGTCGTTCAGGAAGATTATTAATCTTTGAATGATAAATTCTCTGATTTCGTCTGCGCAGTCGCGTTTGATTGGCAGAAGTTCAAGAGTTTTGTCAATTAACGCGTTGATGTTGATTTTTAGTCCGTATTCAAGAACTGTTCTGATAATACCTAACGCCGCACGTCTTACGCCGAGGGGGTCAGATGAGCCGGTTGGCTTTTTGCCGTCAACGAATACGGCGCAAATATTGTCGATTTTATCTGCGATACCTGCTATTTGACCTTCGATTGTTTTAGCGGTTTCGCTTTCGGCGTTGAGCGGGAAGTAGTGTTCTTTGATACCTTCACAAACCCGAGCATCTTCGCCGGAAACTCTTGCATAATCCGCACCGATAAATCCCTGTAGTTCTGTGAATTCAAATACTAATTTTGTTGTTAAATCCGCTTTTGCAAGAAGTGCGGTACGCTCGATTGTCGGTGAAGTTTCGCCGAGTTCTGCCATTAAGTGTTTACTTAGGGCAACCATTCTTTGGGCTTTGTCGTACATTGTGCCCATACCTTTTTGGAAGGTAATGCCCTTAAGATCTTCTACGTAGCTGCCAAGCGGTCTTGCTGTATCTTCGTTGAAGAAGAATACGGCATCATCAAGTCTTGCTTTAATTACGCGTACGTTTCCGGCTGCAATATTTTCAAACTCATCGCCGAGGTAGTTTGTCATAGTGATGAATTTGTTAATAAGTTTTCCGTCTTTGTAAAGAGCGAAATATCGCTGGTGAACCGCCATAACCGTAACGGTAACTTCTTCCGGAATTTCTAAGTATTTCGGGTCAAAGTCGCACACTGCCGGAACAGGATATTCAGTAATAAATGTTACTTCGTCAAGCAGGTCGTCTGTGTAGTGCGGTGTCGCGCCGAGTTTTTCCGCTTCTTTTTTCGCCAGTTCGATAATACGGGCACGGCGTTCGTTTTGATCTGCAATAACATAGTGTTTTCTCATAAGGTCGAGGTATTCGTCAGGGTGAGTTATTTTAAATGATTTTTCCGGTGCAAATCTGTGACCGCGTGAGATGTTTGAAGATTCTTTGTCGATAATTTTGATTTTAACTTCTTCGCTGTCGAGGATTGAAACAATCCAGCGGATAGGACGGGAGAATTTTTCGTCATTTGCGCCCCAGCGCATAAAGTGAGAACCCTGAAGCTTCAGGATTAGCGACGGAACCTCGGTTTGCAAAACTTCTACGGCGGATTTACCCTTGATTGTAATCTTTGCGTGAACATAGTTGTCCTCTACGTATAAATCTTTCGGGTCAAGTCCGTTTTTCTTGCAAAAACCTTCGCCCGCTTTTGTAATATTGCCGTTTTCGTCATAGGCAACGTTTTTGATAGGGCCTTTTACGATTTTAACTTCGTCTTTACCTTCTTTTGAAAGTCCGTCTAATATTACGGCCAGACGGCGCGGTGTTGCGTAAACTTTTATGTCTGTATAGTCAATTTTGTTTGTTGTTAAAAGTGTTTCAAAACTTTTTTGCAATTGTTCGATTGCGCTCGGTATAAATTTATATGGTAACTCTTCGGTACCGATTTCTAATAAATATTTACTCATCTTTCTCACCTTTTGATTTTTATACAGCAATTATAAAAAAGACAAGGCATAATGTAAATACTGTCATCTGACGAAAACATTTTGTGATATGATTTTGTCATGGTAAAAAGCGCTTATATTCATATTCCTTTTTGTAAAAGTAAGTGTCATTATTGTTCGTTTGTTTCGTTTCCGGTATTGGAGCGAAAAGGAGCTTATATTAATGCTTTGAAAAATCAGATTAAATCGGAATATGGCGGGGAAGCCTTGGAAACACTTTATTTTGGCGGTGGAACCCCTTCGCTTTTGTCTGTTAAAGAGCTTGAGGGAATTTTGAAATTATTTACTATTAAGGACGGGCTGGAAGTGACGCTGGAATTGAACCCTGAAACTGTTGGAGCGGAATACTTCCAATCCCTTGCTAGAACTCCTGTAAACCGTTTGAGTATCGGGGTGCAGAGTTTTGATGATGAAATTTTAAGGTGTATCGGGCGCAGACATAAAAGTTCCGATGTATTCAGGGTTGTAGAAGAGGCGCGCTGTGCAGGATTTAATAATATAAGTCTGGATTTTATTTACGGGCTTCCAAATCAGACGGAGGAAAGTTTTATTTCCGATTTAAAGTGTGCAGCGTCACTCGGTGTTGAACATATTTCGCTTTACGGGTTAAAAATAGAGGAAGGTTGTTTCTTCTACTCTCAAATGCCCCAAAATATTGCGGATGAAGAGATGCAGGCGCAAATGTATCTGAGTGCAATTGACGCTCTGAAAGAGCGTGGTTTTGAACACTACGAGATAAGTAATTTTGCACATGGTGGCAAATTTTCGCGTCACAATAACAATTACTGGAAAAATCAGGAATATTACGGCTTCGGGCTTGCTGCGCACGGATATGTAAACGGTGTGCGGTATTCTAACCCTATTAACCTTGATGATTATCTGGAAAATCCTCTGCGTAAAGATTTCAGTCGGCAACTTGATGAACAGGAAAAGTTAGAGGAAGAAATTTTTCTGGGGCTGCGTTTAAAATCAGGCATTAATGTTGATTTTATAAATGCAAAGTTTAATATTGACTTCGCGAAAAAATATAAAGAAGTTTTAAGTAAATATATGTTAACCGGACATATTGAATGTAAAAATAGTGTCTATAGTCTTACGCAATCGGGGATTTTGGTTAGTAATACTATTTTGTCAGAATTTCTTGAGTAATTTATCTTTACAAAATTTTCAAAATATTTTATACTAGCATTGGTTATTGTACGTGTTAATTAAAAAGAAAAAGATTGAATGATAAATAATAATTTTGTTGGTTACATAAAAAATTTATTGAATAGAAAATTAAGAGCGTTTACTCTGGTAGAGGTTGTAATAGCGCTTACTATAATTGGTGTCGTTACAGTGTTAACGCTGCCGACTTTGCAGGCAAACGTTGAAGATCTTATTTTCAAGGTCAGAAAAAAAGTCCTGTTAACCCGTGTTTCGCAAGCGTTGCCGCTTTTGGATACACTGCGGGATTTTCATTCGGCAGAAGATTTTCTGGATCAGTATCGTGATCTTGTAAAAGTTCATATGGTTTGTGCCGGTGATAAATTCTTCGGGTGTGGTTTGCCGCAAACGATTACCGCTACTGACGGTACTATCTTCAGAATGCCTAAATCATGGGGTGAATTAAACCCTAAACTTGTTGATATGTTTTATGAGGATGCCGAAACCGGAAGTGTTTATTCATACCATCAGGACGATTTTGATAGTGTAGCATTTTTTACCGATAACGGTGAAAGCATAAATCTTTTCTTCAACCCTGTTTGTTCAGTGTTTGAACAGAAAGACTTCCCGAATTATTTTTCGGCGTCATCAGTATGTATAAATATGATTTACGATTTAAACGGAATTAAGGCTCCGAATACTGTTGGTAAAGATATTGGTTTTATTACGGTTTTCAAACCTGTTGACAGTATTGTTGTCGGGCCGAATCCGTATTATGAAGATATTCCGTCAAAAACCCAGTCTGAGGCGGCAGGTAAAGCATGTTCGCTGCAAAGCGGAAAACTGCGGGCGCCTACTGATTATGAACTTGCGGCAATGTTTGTTAATACAAGACTGCTCGGGCTGCATGAAGGCTATTACTGGTCATCTTCCCTCTATTCAGCGGATTACGCATGGTATTTATGGGGAACTACAGGTTTGATACTTAGAGAACCGCTCGATAGAACTACCGAGATGGATCTTCGTTGCGTCAATCGTTAATATTAAAATTCTTTAAAAAAGAAGAGGTGTAATATGTTAGTTCAATCAATTGATAATTTCACGGGGGTCAATCCTGATGCTCTTGTTGTCAGCCTTTTTGAAGGAGAATCCTCACATATTGATTTCGTAAAAATACATGTTGTAGAAACAAAAGATTTTGAAGGACAATATAATACAACATATTTACTCCCGACTCTGGGACAGTTTCCGGCACCGAAAATTCTGGTTCTCGGCTGCGGTAAAAGAGCTGAATTTAACCAGAACAAGGCAAGAATTCTTATCGCAAAAGCCGTAAAAACACTTGCGGCCTTGAAATTAAGACGTATAGCATTTGACGTTGATTTTGGCTTTGACTATGGTAAATCCGGTACAATAGGCGCATATATCGGCAATTACTCTTTTGACAAGTATAAAAATAAAAAATCTGAACGTGTTGATGAAGTGTATTTTACGAAAGTTCGTCCGTCAGAAATAGAAGAAGGCGAATTGATTGCACAGGCAATGGATTTTGCAAGAGATCTTTCAAATGAACCTGCAGCGTATGCAACACCGCAAAAACTCGCAGATATAGCACAGGGGCTTGAAGGTGTTGAAACAAGGGTTTATGATGAAGCTCAAATCCGCGAAATGAAGATGGGGGCTTACCTCGCGGTTGCGCAGGGAAGTATTAATCCGCCGAAATTCATTCACATGAAATATTCTGTTGAAAACCCTAAAAAACGTATTGCAATTATCGGTAAAGGTATCTGTTTTGACAGCGGGGGGCTTGATATTAAACCGCCTGCATCTATGCTTACAATGAAAGATGATATGTCCGGTGCGGCCTGTGTTTTAAGTATTATGAGCGTTTTAAGCCGTATTCATCCTCAGGTGGAAGTCCACGGTATTATTGCGGCGTGTGAAAATATGCCGGGCGGAAAGGCTTATAAACCGGGTGATATTTTGACCGCGAAAAACGGTAAGACAATTGAAGTCGATAATACAGATGCCGAAGGTCGCTTAACTCTTGCCGATGCTCTTTGTTACGTCTCTGAACTCGGCGTTGATGAGGTTATTGACATTGCAACACTCACAGGTGCCTGCTCTGTTGCTTTCGGTGCAGTATGCGCCGGAATTTTAGGCAACAATGATGAACTCGTCAAAAACGTCAAAGACGCTGCGTTTGAACTCGGTGAAAAATACTGGGAACTCCCGACCTACGAAGAATACGCAAACGGTCTGAAATCAGAAGTCGCTGATATGCGCAATACCGGCGGCCGTTCGGGCGGTGCTTCCTCTGCAGGTTTATTCCTGAAAGAATTCGTAAGCAACGTAAAATGGGCGCATATTGATATTGCGGGCGTTGCGTTCCTTGATTCCCCGTTGAACGAGTTTGGCAAAGGCTCAACCGGCGCAGGCGTCAGGGCTTTGTTAAATTATATTTGCAAATAATTTTGTTATGGCGGGTAATTTACCCGCCATTTCTAACGGAATTGGTATGATTTCTTTCATATAATCATATTTGATTAAGAAAACACCTGCTTCAACAAGTTTTTCCGCGACAGGCAGGGAAGTTTTTAGCGGGTAAACCATTGGCACGTTTGTTTCAGTCGGGATGTTTAATTGATTAATTCCTTTAAAGAATTTATGAAGTTTCGCGAAATTTTCTTTGCGTCTTTCTTTTTCCTCTTTCTCGTTAATTTTAGAAAGCCGGAGCCGCGATTTATCGGAAATTAGTTTGATTTCGTCCGAGCGGTTAAACCTTAATTCGTTTTTAAGAAAGTTTTCATAGTCAAAATTAAAAGGGTCTGTTGAAAAATTCTCGACTTCACTTTCTTTCGGAAAATTCATCTCCAAATTCATTTCCGTGAACAGTATTCCGCCGTCAGTGACGGGGAAGAATTTTCGTGCCGAATAAATGGTTGCAATGCCGAGCGGTTCTGCAAAAAAGCTCTGTGTTGCGTCATAAATTAAATTCGGGTATTTTGTGGCAAGAAAGTTCGCAATATTGTCGCAAATCCCGAAATAATTTGGATAAAGAATGTAATCCGACGGTGAAAAATCCTGCGCGGGCATGAAATTATCATCTATATGATAAAATTTAAGCAGTACAGCTTCCCTGCGTGCGGCTTTAAAAACCACGCTGCAAAGTTCATACGGAACCCACAGCTCTTTAACATCTGCTTCCCGCAGGAAAATTCTCAGGCAGTTTCTGGCATTATTCAGTAAATATTCCATATTTGGATTGTACATAAAATAAAGCTATCCGACAAACAATATTGCAGTTGTAAGTTTTGTGTGGTAGAATAACTCTGTACATGCCGTTGTGGCTCAGGTGGTAGAGCAGCTGATTCGTAATCAGCAGGTCACGGGTTCGAGTCCCGTCAACGGCTTATCCTTTTGATGATTTTTTCTTTTTGCGTTATAATGTCTTTATGAACAGTAGCAGAATAATAGCGATTACGGATATACACGGCGAAAGCGGCAAGTTGAATGATTTAATAGCAAAATTAGATGTGAAGCCCCAAGATACAATTGTTTTTATGGGTGATTATATCGACCGCGGGCCGGATTCTAAGGGCGTTATTGATAAAATTATATCAATGTCTGATGTTTGTAATTGTATTTATCTAAAAGGCTCGCACGAATATGCGTATCTTGAAGCGCGTAAGGGCGATGAATATTATGATTATCTTTTCTGGACTTACGGGGGAGTTCAGACAGCGCAAAGTTACGGAAGTTTCGAAAACATTTATAAAGTTCACGGAGAATTTTTAGACAGCCTGAAACCTTACTATATGACGGAAAAATATTTATTTATCCATGCGGGGATAAGGCCGGGAGTTCCGTTTGAGGTGCAGGACGAACACGATTTTTATTATATCAGGCAGCAATTTATCAACAACAAACATAACTTGCCGCAGAAAATCATCTTCGGACATACAGAATTCAAGGAGCCGCTTGTGCAGCCTGATAAAATCTGTATTGATACAGGCTGCGGGAAATTTCCGGACGCGCCGCTTACGGCGATTGTTTTGCCGGAGGAAAAGTTTGTTCAGTCGTACCGTTTATCTTAAATTCCAGAAAAGCCGTTTAATTTTTTGTTTTAATCCGATTTTTTGTACAGCACCTTTCTTTACTATTGATATGCCAACGGGATCCGGTTGTGTTGAGCGTGCGTATTTTACATCCGCAGGGCCGAAAAGCATTACGTATGAGGCTTTGTAGTTTTCAGGGATTTCAAGTTTGTCGCACAGTTCAGGGAAAAAGAGCAGGCACGCTTCGGCAAATCCGCACCAGAGAGTTGCAACCCCGAGGCTTTGGGCGTAAAGCTCAAAGTAACTTAATGCGATAATCGGGTCTACATTAGCGCAAGGTGCATCAATCGGAGCGCTTGCGACAACCATGTGCGGTGCGCCGCGAAAAATTACGTCCTCACCTTTAAGAAATGCATCTTTGTAGCGTGAAAACTTGTTCATAATACCTCTGACAGGTGTTTTGCTTAACTGCTTTAAAAGTTCTGAGTTAACATAGCCGCGAAATTCGTTCATAACTTCAACATCATCAATGAACGAAAAATGCAGACCGTGGTTGTTACAGCCGGTCGGAACCCAGTTTAACATATTTTTGAGCTTCTCCAGAGTTTCGGCAGGAAGGTTTTCCGGCTTATAGTGCCTGAAACTTCTTCTGTTTTTGATTAGATTAAGGAGTTTTTCAGGATTTTGCTGGCGGTCAACAGGTTCGGAATTCTCCGGTTTTCGCCCGCGGATAGAAAGCGCGCCTGTCGGACATATTGCAAGGCAGTGCTGGCAGTTGATACATCTTTCCTCTGCATCAGGCGTTAAACGCGGAGTTTTATCCCCGTCAAATTCAATTATCCCGACAAGACAATCCTTTACGCACTTGCCGCAGTGAACACATTTTTCCTTATCAATAGCAAATTCTAAACCCATAGTTAACTCCTTTTCATCTGAATTATATAATAAAATACTTTTTATGTTAAGCTTATTTAAAATTTTTCTCCTGCGGTGTTGAAAAATTTTTTCCTTTAGTTTTATTATGAATGTAATAAGAATTAATAAAAATAAGGAGTATTTTATGCAGCCAGTAACGCTTATGCAGCCGGACAGAAATTTAAATATTAAGCCAAATCCGCTTACAACTTTTACACCGCAGCGGGTAGTTCCGCGGATTATGCCGGGGGCGTATGTCGACCCGCAGGCCTCTGTTATCGGAAACGCTATTATTGAAAAAAATGTAAATGTTGCGCCGACAGCCGTTATTAGAGCGGATGAAGGCTCACCTATTTATGTCGGTGAAAATTCCAATATTCAAGACGGCGTTGTCCTCCACGGGCTTAAGGATAAGTTTAAAGAACATAACGGCGCAAAATTTTCCGTGTACGTAGGTAAAAATACAAGCGTTGCGCATCAGGCACAAATCCACGGGCCTGCAAAAGTCGGTGATAATGTTTTTGTCGGGATGCAGTCTTTTGTTTATAAATCAGAAGTCGGCGATAATGTTGTAATTGAGCCGGCTGCTAAAGTTATCGGCGTTAAAGTCGCATCTAACAGATACGTTCCGGCCGGAGAGGTAATCAAAACCCAGCAGCAGGCTGACGCTCTCCCTGAAATTACTAAAGATTACGCAAACAAAAACCTGAATAAAGAAGTCGTTGAGGTTAATAATGAACTTGCAAACGGTTATAATTCACCTGTAATGGCCTACCCGCCAAACTATTACCTTATGAATGTATAAATATAAAAAGCAGTTCTTCGTCGCCTGCTTGCCCTGCTCAAAGCGTAAGCCGATGCTCGCAGTGTCACCTCGTGGGAACGAGGGGAGCAGGCGAGCATAATATCACCGCCGTTTCTAATCTTTGATTTGTCAGGCGGGGTAACGCAGGTCAACCTGCTTACCTCTCACAAACGATACTCAATCGTTTGTTCGGCAGAGTGCTGTCTACCTCTCGCAAAACAATTCACTGGATTGTTTTGCTCGGCAGAGTGCCACTCAAAAGACTCGGCATTGAGTGGTTTCTCCATTGTGTTTATATGCTTATGTTAGCGTTTGTTGCAAATATGACTACGGCTCAGCCGAGTCTTTCTCGGGCATAAAAAATGTCCGGGAAGGGGTTTGAACCCTCAAGGATCTCTCCACACGAACCTGAATCGTGCGCGTCTACCAATTCCGCCACCCAGACATAATGTTTATATTAAGTTTTCAACGATTGTTTTAGCATCCACGGTGGCGGAAGTGCTTTCGCACCCTCTCGAAAAACGATACTTAATCGTTTTTCTCGGCAGAGTGCCACCCAGACATAATGTTTATATTAAGTTTTCAACGATTGTTTTAGCATCCACGGTGGCGGAAGTGCTTTCGCACCCTCTCGAAAAACGATACTTAATCGTTTTTCTCGGCAGAGTGCCACCCAGACATAATATTTATATTAAATTTTCAACGATTATTTTGCCACCCAGACATACATATTCTACTATGCTGAAAAAATATTTACAAGACCAATTTGCATAATTGACGATATTCACAGTTTGCGCAAACCTTTTCGTTTCCTTCCTGCGGGTCAAAGTTAAGCTCGTGGATGTTTTTGTAGGTGTCCAGTATTTTTTCTTTGATGATTTCGTTATCAGCTTCGGTTAGCTTTGTGTAGAAGTTTTCAGCCGGTTCCTCTACAAAAATCAAGCCGGCGTCAGTTACTTTTGCGCCTTTATTTTGAATTTCAAACGCAAATTTGTAAAAGCGCAGCTGGTTCAGGTAGTTTTCGTAATCACCGCCGTCAACTATTTGGGTTTTTCGCTTGGCTGAGCCCGTTTTATAGTCGTAGAGTGAATATGTTCCGTCAGAATTCTGCTCAATTCTGTCGATAAAACCTTTTATAAAATAGTTTTCCACAGGAACGAAATTCAGGAAATATTCGGTTGCGAAAACTCTTTCCGGCGGAATTTCCGTAAATTTCGGGTAAAATTCGGAAAGTTTTTTCTCCCCGCGCTCACTGAACTGACTCCGTTTCTGCGCATCGGAAAATTTTTGTGTAGAAAGATTTTTTTTGAAAAGTTCGCAAACTTCCTCTTGATTTGGATAAGAGCCGGTTTCTTTTGCAATCTGCATTGAAATTTCAAGTGTCTTGTGCACCGCTTTTCCATAATTTGCGCTGTCCCATTCCCCGCTGTAGATTGGAATTTGCAGGATATATGTATAGAGAAAATTGCGCGGGCATGCCTGATAGGTGTTTAGCGCGCTCGGGCTTAGAATAAAGTCTTTAATACGGGCGAAAAGTTCATCCCTGAATGCGCTTTTATAATCAAAGTTGTTTTGCGTAAGACTTTTGATTATTTCAAAGGTGTAATCTTCGCGTGTAAGTTCGTGGTTAAACTCTTCCACCGGTGCGGAATTTTGGATTACGCGTGAAAGGTAAGAGGTCAATTCCTGCGGCTTGCCGTCTATTGTGTTTGAAAACGACAGAGTAAGTGAATGTTTTGCCCTTGTAATTCCGACAAAAAGAAGGCGCAGCTGTTCGGATTTCCGGCGGGCGTCCTCATCAATTTCTTCGTGTGAAATTGGCAGAGAAGTTGAATTTATAACCCGTTTGCCTTCCCATTTTTTTGCAATGAGGTTTGGCATAAAAACGTATTCAAATTCACGGCCTTTTGCGCTGTGAAGAGTCACAAGCTGGATTGCGTTCTGGGTGTATTCGTCTTTGTCGATTGTAATAGGTATTCCGCTTTCAAAAGCCATATCAAGGTGAGCTATGAAGTCTGTAAGCGATGCGCTTTCGTGCAGATTCATAAACGCCTGCGCTTCATCAACGATACGTTTTATTGCAAAAACATTCTCAACGCGGTTGACTTCGTTTTCTACAAAATATTTTAAAAGTCCGGTTCTGTTGATAACCGCAACGATAAGATTTTTGAGGGTTTCGGCGGATTTATAATCTTTGAGGGATTCAAAAGTTGTCAGGAAGTTTTCAACTTTTTCCCTGTTAACCCATTCGTGTTCACGGTTTAGCCGCAAATTCGCAATAAAATCAAGGTGGTTAAGTCTGTTTTGCTCCAGCAAAAAGTTGTAATCGGCAAGTTCAAAATCAAACGGTTTGGAAATCAAAAGCCCGAAGAGTTTGTCTGCGTAAAGCTCGTGATTTTCCAGCGCTTTCAGGTAAAAATATATGAGGATTGAAGGTTTTAGTCCGAAGATACTTTTGCTTGATTTAATCTGGAACGGAATATTTTTGGCGGCCAGAAGTTCTGCAAAGTTCATCAATTCGCCGTTTTCGCGTGTTAGAATAGCGATTTGCGAAAGATTATCCGGCATGGCTTTTGACAGCTTTTCGATTTCGTCTGCGATAAAATTGTTTTCCTGTTTGATGTCTGCAAAGCTGTGCAGTTGAATTAGTTTATTTTTAGCGTTGATGCTTTCGTTTTTTGCAATGAGTTTTTTATTAATTCCGTAGGAGGCAAATTGAGGGTTAAATTCAAGGCGTGTTTCGTCCTGCGCGATTACTCCGTAGCTGAAATCCAGAATATTCTGGGTTGAACGGTTATTTTCATTCAGGCATATAACTTTTGTTGCCGGATAGAGTGAAAGGAATTTCGCGAGTGTGTCGGTTTTGGCGCCCTGAAATTCATAGATTATCTGATCATCATCCCCGACAACGAAAATATTATCACAGCCCGCGCCCTGCGCCAGTTTGAAAACGATTTTGTTCTGTGCATAGTTTGTGTCCTGATATTCGTCAACAAGGAAGTATCGGTATTTTGCGCTCACGTGTTTGAGAAAATCTTCATTTGTGTCAAAGGTTTCAAGAACAAGGTTAATCATGTCGTTGAAGTCAATGAAGTTGTTTTGTTTGAGTTTGATGTCATATTTTTCAAAAATTTCCCATGCTTCGCGGGCTTTGCCGAGTTTTTTCTTATGATTTTCGTAGGAGTTGAGGAAAGTTTTGACGAGTTTGCCTTTTTCTTCGCGGGTTTTGTATTCTTCTTCAAGTTCTTTCATTTTGCCGCCCCATTGCGGGTGGTTTTGAAGTGTGTTGAAGTAATCTTCTTTTGTGACCTGATTTTTCTTTATCTCATCGACGGCTCCGAGAAGCTCGGGGATAAAATATTTGCTGTCGCCCCATTTGGTTTTGTAAAATTTCGGTTTGACTTCGTCAATAGTTTCGCTCATAAGCGTGCGTTTTGTAATGTCGTCAACCAGTCCGACGCCGTCAAGCAGTTCAAATTCCATAGGGTTCTGGCGGATAATTTCGTTGCAGAACGCGTGGTAGGTGTGGATGGTGACGGAGGAAGCGACGGTTCCGATTTCTTTTACAAGCCGCGCTTTCATTTCATTCGCGGCGGCTTCGGAGTATGTAAGGCAAAGTATGGAATCCGGTGCTATGCCGCTTTCAATCATGAATTTTATACGCTGAATTATGGTAAAGGTTTTCCCTGTTCCCGGGCCTGCAAGCACCATGACGGGGCCGTTTAAAGTCTTAATACATTCCTGCTGCCCTGCGTTTGGGCAAATAGTTTTTACTGCCATACTAACTCCTCATGACTAAATTGTATCATGAAAATTATTTGTCCGAGAAAGGCTCGCATTATAATGACAATAAGCACTCAAACATTGCCTCTGCGATTTTTTTGTGTGCTTCAGGCTCAAGGTGCAGACCGTCTTTTGGCGAAACCGTTACTATTTTGTCCCAGTCTGTAAAACGGCAGTTTTTTTCTTTAGCAATGCTTTCATAGATTTCACTCAGGTACAGGGATTTTTCAATGGACATTTTGTCGAACATTGCGCGAAAGTAGCCGTTGAAAATATTATCGGTCAGTCTTGCCGGTGAAACCAGAATGATTTCAGCTTTCGGACATTGCTCGCGGACAATATCAACTAATCGGCGCATGCCGTTTTCGATTTCCTCTAATGACGGATTGTAGAAAAATTGCAGGTCGTTCACACCGATTGCAAGTATGACGCAGTCTAAATCCTTATTTAGAAGTGTCGGCAGAACTTTGTATCCGGTTTGCTCAAATCCTGCGGGATTGTCGGAGAAGGCGGTGCGGTTATTACAACCGGCTTCAATTATTTCAAATTTTTCTGCGGCGAGTTGCGTTAAAATTCCGCTCCAGCGGGTATTTTTATCATAGCGTTTCCCGCTTCCCGGAATAAATCCGAAGGTGTTACTGTCCCCGAAACATAAAACTTTTTTCATTAGCTCTCCTTATTTTCTATAAATTTGTCGATTTTTTCTGCCATGTACGTTGAGAAAATCGGAAGGATTCCATAATAAATTGCCGCAAATATCAACGCAGGGCGGACGATGTTTATTCCTTCAATATATTTGTGAAGTTTCGGATCACCTTTGTTCGCTTTTGCAAATCGTTCGACGAATTTGGCACTTTTTTCTTTAACAAGGCTGTCAACCCCGTAGCCGCCGGCAAGGGTTATGCCGGTTGCGATTACGTTGTTGTAAATCAGTGCTTTTTTACGGTTTTCTTTGATTTTGTCGCTTTTACTTGTCTGCCACGCAAAGGAAGATGTTAAAAGAATATCCGTTCCGGCGGAGAGGTGTTTGGCAATATCTTTATCCTGATTTTCGTATTTTTTAAGAAGCTTGCGCACGCTTTTGTTATCCAGAACTTTGCCTATGCCTGAGGCAATAGCGGATTTTCCCTTGAAAGAAAGGTTTTTATCGGCAGGCGCCTCTGCAGGCATTTCCGTTTTTTTGTCAGTCGGGCGGATGTTGAAAATTTTATCCATAATGACAGGGATAAGCGCGATTGTAAGCATTGATTTCGGAATTGCGGTAACAAGTCCGGTGCCGAGTTTCATAATTTGGGTTCCAAGCTCGTAACTGCGTGACTTCACAAAGGTTTTCGGGGAATTTTTTAGATATTTGCGCGGATTTTGGTCTATTTTCTTGACCGCATTTTCTATCGGAAGCGCCAGTGCTTCTACCATACCGAATTTTATAATCCCTGAACACACAGAGTTTGCAATGGCGTATTGCTTATTTTCTTTTTCAACGTCAGGAGTTGCTTGGATTGCAAGCGGTCTTACGCCAAGCGACATTATAAGTGATGTTCCGGCACCTACTGTCATTCCGTGTTCGGATATCTTCTCCAGACCTTTCAGGAGAAATTTATTGTTTAAGGCTCCCGTAAAATTCGGGTTATTCGGACTAAGACTGTTTACTTGCATTACTTTTCCCTACATATAGCAGACAACAAACACAGCTAAATGTAAAGCTGGTTTTCATTGTTGCCTGAGAGCAGGTTTTGCCGTTATAATAGGTTTATGGGTATCGCGGAATTTATCAAATCCGAGTTAAGCGGCTGGGGCAGGATTGAAAGAGTGCTGTTCCCGCTTGAAATCCTGCTTATAATTGTTATTTCGCTTTATATCGGCGACAGCAAAGTGGCGCTTGTATCGGCAGTATGCGGGATAAGTTATACAATACTTGCCGGAAAGGGCAAGATTTCCTGTTTTCTTTTCGGGCTTGCCGGAACTATGTGTTATGTTTATATTGCGTTTAAAAATCATCTTTACGGGAATGTTTTGCTGTACGCACTTTATTATTTCCCGATGCAGGTGTTGGGAATTTTCCGCTGGAAGAAGCATCTGAAAAAAGAGTCCGGTGAAATTGTGAAAACATATTTACCGCAGCGTGAACGCCGGCTTTACTTTGGTGCGGCAATTGCATTGTCGGCGGTTTTGTTTTTTATCCTTAAAATAACCGGAGATGCCGCGCCGTTAATGGATTCTGTTACCACAGTATTTTCTGTTGGCGGTCTGCTTTTGACGGTAAAACGCTGCATTGAGCAGTGGTATTTCTGGCTGGTGGTGAACGCGTTATCTGCTATGATGTGGATTCAGGCTTATTTGAACGGTTCAAACTGTCTGGCAACAGTTTTCATGTGGGGAACTTATCTTATTTTGACTTTTTACTTCCTGCATACATGGAAAAAGTGTATTGTGTCCGAGAAAGGCTCGCGATAAGGAACATGGCGTGAATGAGTTGCATAGCAACTCCCGCTCACGCAAGCGAGCCTTTTGAGTGGCATATTAGACAGCACTCTGCCGAACAAACGATTGAGTATCGTTTGTGAGAGGTAAGCAGGTTGACCTGCGTTACCCCGCCTGACAAATCAAAGATTAGAAACGGCGGTGATATTATGCTCGCCTGCTCCCCTCGTTCCCACGAGGTGACACTGCGAGCATCGGCTTACGCTTTGAGCAGGGCAAGCAGGCGACGGAGAACTGCTTTAGCTTGACGATAAGAACAGCATGGGCTAAACTGTCATTGTTAAGGAATTTAAGAATGACAAAACGAGAAGCAAAAAGATTATATTTATATTGCATATTTGCCCTGCTTGCAGCAGCAATGATTCTGGGGCTTTCTTTTGTTGCGCAGAAAGCCGGCATGGAATATGTCGGCCCGTTTACGTTTAATACGTTGAGATGTTTTATCGGAAGTTTATTTCTTGCACCTTTTCTTTTTATATTTAAAAAAGAACCGGAAGGATATTCGGCAAAGAACTGGCTAACGGGCGGAGTTTTAACCGGTCTTGTCCTTTTTTTCGCGTTTTCTATTAACCAGTATTGCATGATTTACGCGGACGCCGGAAAGGCAGGATTTATTACGGCATTATACATCATTTTTGTGCCGGTGCTTTCAGTTTTTTTTAAACAAAAACTGCCGCGTAATGTTATGATTGCTCTTGTTTTTGCTCTTACCGGAGTTTATCTTCTCTGTGCAAAAGGCGGGTTCTGTTTTGAACTCTGGGATATTTTTCTGGTTGTGAGTGCATTTTTCTTTGCTCTTCATATAATTGTTGTTGGTCATTTTACAAAAAAGGTGTCTGCTCTGCGGCTTTCCTGCCTGCAATTTCTTGTCGCGGGAAGTTTATCCCTGCCGCTAATGCTTATGGAACATCCGACATTGGGTGCTGTGCTTGCCGGTTACAAGCCGATACTTTTTATCGGTGTTGTCGTGACGGGCGTTGCTTATACTCTGCAAATTTTCGGGCAAAAAGGCGCGCGTCCTGTTGCGGCAACGCTTCTTTTGAGCAGTGAATCAGTTTTTGCGGTTCTGGGCGGAATGCTATTGCTAGGTGAAACTCTTACCGGAAAAGAGATTGCAGGGTGTTTGATTATGGCTTGTGCAATAGTCCTTTCCCAGTTGAGGCGGTTGAACTGAAACATATTCCCAAATTCTCGTTTTTATTGTATAATTTAGACAAAGCGGGGATGTATGCGTTTAAAATTATTTTCGATTATGGTTTTAATTCTTCTGGCGGGTTTAACGGCTGCATTTTGCGTTGCAAATCCTAAAATGCACAAACCTTTTCAGCTTAATATTATTGAATATATTATGAAAATAAACCATGACGGCAGTATTACAACAACCAAAAGCGTCACTACAACTGTGATTAAGGAGGATAATAAATGAAGAAGTTTCTGACATTATTAATTTCTCTGGTTTATATTTTCTCCGCTAATGCAGCCTTTGCACTTAATGAACTTTATTATCTCACAAATGTTTCCGGAGAAACCCTATCGCCGCAGGTTGAGGCGCTTTTGCAGGATAAGAATTATACAATAAAAAAGAAAAATCCTTTCTGGGCTGTTTCTAATAAAAACCCTGAAAATTACATGGTAGTTATACTTGAGCCGACCGGTAAAAACCTTTTTTATTACGTTGAAGCAAATAAAAAGGGTAAAAGTTTTAATAAGGCCTTTTTGAAACTTCTTGAAGAGCAGAATATTCCGTATCAGGAGTATTACGGCGATATGTATATGAACCACTTTGCGCAAATGGCTCAAAAGGCTATGACGGGCGAACAAAAAACTTATTCTTTTGAAACACAGCCAGAGTATCAAAAAGCGCATGTTACAAAAACGAATTCGCCGGATAACGCTCTGAAAGGTTTTGTTGCAAGTGTCGGTAAGGGCTCTGTTCTGGATGTTTATTTGCAAAATGCAATAAATACGGCAACCGCCAATGTCGGCGATAATGTTGTTGCTGTTTTGAAAACTGATTGGGTCGTTGACGGATTGCATATTATTGCACCGCAGGGAAGCGTTATTTACGGAACACTCACCGAAGCGCATTCAGCCCGTTATGGTTCCCGAAACGGCGGTGTTGTTATTGATTTTAATAAAATTGTGACCCCTGACGGCAAAAGTTATGATTTAGTAACCCAGCCTATTGATTTTGATGTTACAAATGACGGGAAATTAAAATCTACAGCATCTAAAGTCGCTGTAGCCGGAGCTGTCGGGGCGCTTGCGGGTTTAGCGTTTGCGCTTCTGGGCGGCGGGGACAATTACGGCTCGGGCGCAGCTATCGGGGCAGGTGTCGCAAGCGGAATCGCTCTTGTTTCATCTGTTGCAGAAAAAGGGGTAGATGCGGAAATCCCGTCCTATACCGAACTTGAAATCGTTGTTGAGCAGGATATTAACGTTATATTTAATTATTAAAAAAGGAAATTTTATGAATAAAAGATTGATAATTGTAGGACTTTTAATTTTGGCACTGTCGGTTGTCGGGAAACTTCTTTTCACCGCGCTTAAACATATAAAAGTTGATGAATTTCATCCGGCGTCCGTGATTTTTGTAATAGATTCTTCAGCATCTAATCAGGCAATGCTTCAGGAGGAAATCAAATATCTGCGCTCATTGTGCACGATTCTTGATCCGGAAGATGCAATCAAAATTCTGCGGGTTTCCGAAAAATCTTATTTAATATATGAAGGTGCCCCGACTGACGGGTCTGCAATAAATGACACCTTGCAGGAGTTTACAAAGTTTGATGCGAATGACTACGGCACCGCTTACGGTGAAGCTTTGAAAAAAGCTTTTGAACACGCATTGATAATGAAAAAAGAAGGTTACATCCCCTCAATTGTTGTAATCGGCGACCTTGAGAATGAAGGCGATGTTTCAAAACAAATTGACTGGGAAACCTTACCGCAAAACGTTGAAAATATTAAGCAATATATTCCGGAAATTTCAATGATGTTTGCTTACGCGCATCCGGAAAAATTGGATCTGGTAAAAACTAAATTAACGCCGGTTCTTGGCGAAAAGAAATTAATCGTGGTTAATGAACAGACCGCGGCAAAATCCCAGCGCAAACTGCTTGAGGCAATCGGAAGATAGGAGAAATAAATGACTTTTACAATAATTACTAAAAACGGCGAAAAAACTTTTGCAGATAAAGAACTGGTAAATATTTCCTCAAAAGAAGGGGCGGATTTCCGTATAAATTTCGGGTTTGACTATATGCTGACTGTTGAATTTAACAAAACAACAGGCAAATATTCACTTCTGAACCCGTTCAACTGCCAAAAATTTCTTTTTAAAGGTCAACCGCTTCCGCAGCGTCTTGAGATTGATAAGATGTGCAAACTTATGGTAAAAGACAGCGATGAATTTATCGGAATAAAAGTCCTTGACGCTGTCGGGAATACGCGTGTGGCACACGAAAATTTGACCGAACAGGATATCAAAGAGGTTTACGGTGATGAGGTTAACGCATCGGCAAGGCTTAAAATTGAAAAAAGAAAAGCTGAACTTGAAGAAGCACGTGTTTCAATAGTTAAACAGGTCGCGTTTAAAATTAATGATTTGAAAAGTAAGATTTCTATGAATTCAAAATCCGGAATTCTTCTTCATCTCGGACTTTACGCAGCGTCACTTGTGCTTGCTTTCGGTGTCGCAAATTACCTGACCGGACTTCCGTTGAAAGAAGCCGGAAGTATTATTCAAATGCCTGTTAATATGAAGCTTGTTTTATTATATTCACTGATTATTTACGGAGCCGGTTTAATCTTCAAACAGGGTGTTTATCTTTTCTTTCAGAATAAATCCGAAGAACTTTCCGCAGGAAATTCCGCTGCTGAAAAAGTAATGCTTGTTCTTGGCGTGCTTTTCTACTGCGCAATTTATCTTATAAATTTACTTTACTATATGGCACCGGGTTCAATGATGTTTTTTGCGATTTTTATGTCGTTGTTTTTCACCGCAACCGCAGCGGCTCTGGCTTTTGCCTGCGGGTATTTCAAAAGCAGCAAGGTTGAACTCTCAAAAGAACTCAGCAAATATGAATACAGAGAAGATTTTGAAATACTTATGAAAGAATACCAGCAATGGATTGAAAGATTTATCAACAACCTAAGTCCTGCTAAAATAAGAAATGCTAAAGATAAACTCTTTATGCTCCAAATAAAATCTGTCGGCGAAATTTGTCTGGGTATTTTGACCGCGCCGTTTCTGGCGTACGGTGTTTCAAACACTCTTGCGATGTGCTTTCCGGAAGCTGCCGGCTGGGTAAGAATTTCCGGTTTGAGATTTTCGCCTGTTTTCCTTGTGCTTGCAACGTTTATGATAATTTTTGCGTTCTTTGCTTTTGTAAACGGTTTCCTGTGCAACAAGAAAATTCAGGCCTCTAATGTATTGAAAAACGATGGTTTCAGCAATTATTTTAAACACGGCGTGGAAATCTACGGGCTTCAAGGAGTCAGAAAACTTGATACAGATATGATGCGCTCTTTTGTAATCGGGCTGTGCATTATTTTTATTGAATTTTCAATGAACATTTCCTACTTTATGCAGGAAATGGGTGGGGATTTAGGCGGAATGTTTTTAAGCTCTGTTGCCGCAATGGTTCCGACTGCACTTTTGATAGCGGAAACGTATATGCTGAGCCAGACAAAATTTGATATTTACGCGTGTGATGAACTGATTTCAAAAATGGATAGAGAGTAATAAAATTGTACAGACTGTTGTTTACTTTAATAGCAGGAATTTTAGGGCTTACAACCATAGGTATTTGTGCATTACAACCCCAAATGCACAAAACCTTTTTCGTCTATAATTCGGATTATGTTATTGTAGAACCGGCAGATAAAGTTGAGGTAGTCAAAAATTTACCGACGCAGGTTAATCAACCGCAGAAGGAAGAAAAAAAAGTAACCGTTCAAAAAGTTGTGAAGAGTGTACCGAAAACCACGCAAAAACCGGTTGAGAAAAAGGTTGTAAAAAACTCACCGCAGCCGGTTCAAAAAATACAGACTTCACAGCAGACAGTCAATCCGCTTTTGAGTATGCTGAAAGAAACTTCAACGACTGAAAGCGCTCAACAAAAAGTTGTTGAAAAGAAAGTTCAAACCGCCCCGCAGTCCGTAAAAAAAGAAGAAACAAAGCCTGCCGCCAAAACAGTCACAGAGGAAGAAAAAGCGCGTCAGGAGGTAATCCTCTGGAATAAATGGCGTTCAAATCTGCAAAATAAAATTATGTCTGACGTTAAACTTCCGATAATGCCCGAAGGTACAATTTTTAAATTTTCCTTTGATGTTGACAGGTATGGTAAAATAAGTAATGTAAAAACATGGTCGCTGACACCTGCTTATACACCGTATGCAATTCAATATATTGCACCTGTTATAAGAGGTTATCAGGGGCGTGATATCCTGAATTTTCCGGAAGGCTCAAACAGATTTAGCACAACGGTCGAGGGCGGCTGGAAAATCTCTCAAACGGCCAAATTCAGCACGCCTGAGGACTTTAAAGACGCTGAAAGAGTTATTATTGATAAGGAATAAAAATGTATAGATGTACCGATTGCGGACAAGAATTTGAAATAAAACCCGAATATTGCGATTGCGGAAACAATGTGTTTGAAGAAATCCTTCCGGCAAAATCTCCGGAACCCGTTCCTGCTGCGCCGTATACCCCCCGTCCGCCAAAAACTGCAAGGCAAACAGTAGATTTACCTTCTCTGTTGATATTTTTAATCTGTATTGTGCTGTCTGTTTTGTCGTGGATTTTCATAGGCCGCGAAAGCGGTGAAAAGCCGGAAGCTGTACCTGTTAATAAGCCAAAACCTTCTGTAGAAATTCCCTCAATTGATGAACTATGGAAAGAAACTTCCGTAAAACCCGCACAGCCCCCAGTTCCGGAAATTGTTCAGTCCGCAGTGGAGGAAGTAAAAAAAATAATAACAATTCCTAAAAAAGATAAAAAAACGCCTGCTAAGCAAACCTCAGTAAAACCTGCACAGCCGGTAAAAACGGTTTCAAGCCGGCCAGAAACGACAAAGCCTTCTATGACGGATGCGCAAAAACAGGCTATAATCAAACGATTAACCTCCTCTCCGCAACCTATCAAAAAGGTTGAACCGGTAAAAACCGTTGAGGCAAAACCGGCGCCTAAAGCAGAACCGCCAAAAGTAGATTATGCCGCACAAAAACGTGAACTCGCTGCTTATAAAGTTGCGCTTAGAAATAAAATCGGCGGGAATATTAATTTCGCGGCGGTTATAGGGGACGGCAGGTGTGCAATTACGTTTAAACTTGATAGTTCCGGAAACCTCGTTAACCGTGCGTTTTCTCAACAATCTGATAATGACAGCTTAAATGATGCGGTTTATGCGGCGATGATGCAAAATCCGACCTTTAAAGCTCCGCCGGCCGGTTACAAAAATGAAACGCTGACGCTTTCTGTCAGAATGTACGGCGGCCAGTTTGAAGTCGATTTGAAATAACGCTGTTCAAGGCATTCTTGCCGGTAAGCCGTAAATTGTCCGAGAAAGACTCGCGATAAGGAACGTGAGCGAGTCTTTTGAGTGGCGTATTAGACAGCGCAGCCGCTAACGGCTCGCGGTTCAGCGAGGCGGTGCGGCGGAGAACTGCTTTATTCGGCTTAGTTGCCTATAAATTCATAATGTTGAGTCGGTTCTGTTTCTGGCGTTGCGGCCGGTGTGTCCTGCATCGATTCAATCAAAACGTTTGTAAAGCTGTATACATCATCCGTGTTGTAAAATTTGCCGCCTGTAGTTTTTGCAAGGCAGACAAGCTCTTTAGAATTTGAAGAAACAAGAACAACGTCAATAGTTACATCTTTGCGTTGTGCAACTAGAGCGTTTGCAAACGCACACGGATCCCCGCCGCAGTTTTCACCGCCGTCGGTTATAAGGATAATCTTTTTAGGCTGTGTTTTTGACATTGTACCGAAATCAGACGTGACCGCCTGCTCAAGCGCGAGAGTAAGCGGCGTGGAACCGCCGATTTGAACAGAGTTCATTCCGTTAATAAGCGCGGAGGCGCTGTGCTGCGCAACCGGTGCAACCTGCGTGGTCGCGGAACACGAACCCGAAATTGAACCTAAATACGAGGCTGTTTGGGTTTTGACTTTGTACTTTCCGTTTTTATTTTTTGTGACGCTTTTGACCTTGTTTAAAATAGGGCTGTAAGGGTTGTTGCCGCTGTCGTGGCCGAAAACCCGAAAACCGATTTTTGTTGAAACCGGCAGTTGTGCAATAATTGCAGCCATAGAATTTTTTGCTGCTTCAATCCAGTAAGCCATGCTGCCTGAATAGTCCATAACAATATCAATTGTTCCGACGGGTTTTGCCAGAACCTGCCGATTAGAAACATAATTCTGCGAATAGTAATTATTATAAACATTATTGTATGCCGGCTGCGGTGAGATTATTTTAGAATTTGTCTGTACACTTCCGTTTGGCGAAATGACTTTCCCGCCGGTATTAACCTTGTATTTGGCGGCAAAAGCACCTGCTGACACAATTGATAAAGATAGTAAAACAATCAAAGTTTTTTTCATAGAAGTATTATAGCATAAATGTCCGAGAAAGACTCGCGCCCGGCTGAGCCGCAGCAAGTTGTTTTATCTGTCAGACATTAAGGATAACGCAAGCCCGATTGCGGCGCCTATTCCCATACCCCAGCGAAATTTACTCTTTTTTATAGCACGGAAAGCTTCTGCGCAATTGTTATCCATAAGCGCACAATTCTTCTTGTAATTTTCAAAGTTTGTGCTGAAACTGTCTTTTAATGTTTTAACTTTATCAGGATCGGTAACCTTTTTCTCTAACGCAGTGCATTTGTTTGAAATTGCTGTAACATCTTCTGCAAGCCCCATATCCGTTAAAATCATTTTACTTGTCGTGGAAACTTTTTTCTTTTCAACTTCTTCCGCAATAGTTTTCAGGGTATTAATTTGCTCTGTGGCCTCTTCTTTTGTAATGTCAAAAGCTTTTTGGACAAAAACATCTTTTTTAACAGGCAAATAGTAAGCGTTCATACCAATCAGCCCGCCAATCATTGTCATACCGATTGCTTTTTTTGCAGAACTGCGCGGAGATGCCGGATAGTACGCTGGATTCATTTGAGCGTCATAACTTGCCATAAGATTACCCCTTTTTACGTGCTTTAAAACTGCTGAAAAATTTTTTTGCCATTTTAATGAATTTTTGTTAAGCTATAGATGTCCGAGAAAGGCTCGCGCCCGGCTGAGCCGGAGCTATACTTGTATCAATTATTACCGTGAGCGTATAAACCAAATAAGGGGAGCCGCTCAGTGGCCGAGCCTTTTGAGTGGCACTCTGCCGAGCAAAACAATCCAGTGAATTGTTTTGCGAGAGGTAGACAGCGTAGCCACGCGCGACCCGCGGTTCAGCGGGGCGGAAGTGGCGGAGTACTGCTTTATTATGAAAACGGATGTGTAAAATGCAAAACGAAAAGAAACCTGATAAAATACTTGTTCGCGGGGCAAGAGTTCACAATTTAAAAAATATAGATATTGACATTCCGCTCAATAAAATTGTTGGTATTGCGGGCGTTTCGGGATCAGGAAAATCTTCGCTTGCGCTGGGCGTTTTGTATGCGGAAGGCTCAAGGCGATATCTTGAGGCGCTTTCGACATACACAAGGCGCAGAATGACGCAGGCTGCAAAGGCGCAGGTTGACGAGATTTTATATGTGCCGGCAGCGCTTGCGCTTCACCAGCGGCCGGGGGTTCCGGGGATTCGCAGCACCTTTGGAACCGGAACTGAATTATTAAACAGTTTAAGGCTGATGTATTCCCGTCTTGCAAATCATCGCTGTCCGAACGGGCACTATCTGGAGCCGACGCTGCTTGTTGCAGCAGGGAAGGAGCTTGTTTGTCCGGTTTGCGGTGCGCATTTTTATGCCCCGGGGGCGGAAGAGCTGGCGTTTAATAGTCAGGGAGCCTGTCAGCGCTGCGGCGGGGTCGGAACCGTCAGAACAGTTGATGAATCAACGCTTGTGCCTGATGAATCTTTAACGATTGACGAAGGCGCTGTTTTGCCGTGGAATTCTCTTATGTGGTCTTTGATGACGGATGTTTGCCGCGCAATGGGTGTGAGGACTGATGTTCCGTTCCGCGAACTTACGAAAGAAGAACGGGATATAGTTTTCCACGGGCCTGCCGAGAAAAAACATATTTTCTATAAGGCAAAAAATTCTAATCAGGCGGGTGAAATTGATTTTACGTACTTTAACGCGGTTTATACAGTCGAAAACGCTTTGAAAAAAGTTAAAGACGAAACCGGCATGAAGCGGGTTGAAAAATTTTTGAAAGAGGATGTTTGTCCTGAATGCCACGGTACGCGTTTGTCAGAAGCTGCCCGTGCACCGAAACTGCGTGGAATTTCGCTGGATATTGCATGTCAGATGACGCTTTCTGAACTCATAAAATGGGTGGACGGGGTGCCGGCGTCGTTACCTGAAGAAATGCGCCCTATGGCAGAATCTATTTGTGAAGCTTTTCAGGCAACGGCAAAACGTCTTATGGATTTAGGGCTGGGTTATCTTTCTCTTGATCGTGCGGCATCAACTCTTTCAACAGGCGAAAGACAGCGTATGCAGCTTGCACGTTCCGTCAGAAACAGAACAACCGGTGTGCTTTATGTGTTGGATGAGCCTTCTATAGGCTTACATCCGGCAAATATTAAAGGTTTGAATGCAGTAATGCACGACCTTATTTCAGACGGCAACTCTGTTATACTGGTTGATCACGATACGCAGATTTTATCCGAATCTGACTGGATTATCGAAATGGGGCCGGAATCAGGCGCTGACGGCGGCGAGGTTCTCACAGAAGGTACTATCCCTGAAATTATAAAAAATCCGGTTTCAAAAATAGGGCCGTTTCTGGCAGGAAAGGATAATGCGCGCATTCGTCCGGAATGTTCGGAAATTTTTAGCAGCGGCGAAATAACCCTTTCGACTTCATCCATTCACACGGTTAAACCTCTTGAGGTTCGGATTCCGAAAGGCAAACTTACGGTAATTACAGGCGTTTCCGGCTCCGGCAAGACAACACTGGTTCTGGAAAGCCTTATCCCCGCTTTAGAAAATCATATTGCCGGAAAAGAGCTGCCCCAACATGTCAAAAATGTTTGTGCAGAAGGAATTAAACATGTTAAACTGATTGACGCAACGCCAATCGGAATAAACGTACGTTCAACAGTTGCAACTTATGCAAATGTCCACGATGAATTAAGAAAAGTTTTTGCCAAAACTTCCGCAGCTAAGGAGCTTGGTTATAAAGCAGGAGATTTCTCTTATAATACCGGCACCTTGCGCTGTCCGACCTGCGACGGAACCGGAAGCATAAGCCTTGATGTACAGTTTTTGCCGGATGTGGATGTTCCTTGTCCTGATTGCAGAGGTGCGCGCTATTCCAGAGAGGCTGAAAAAATTAAATATATTTCTAAATCTGGTGAGGCTTATTCTTTGCCGGAAATTATGGCAATGGATATAAACCACGCGCTTGCGGCGTGTAAGGATTTGAATATTGTCCGTCAGCGGCTTCAGGTTCTGAAAGATCTGGGACTTGGCTATCTGACGCTTGGTGAGGCGACTCCGAGTTTGTCCGGCGGTGAGGCGCAGCGTTTAAAGCTTGCATCAGAAATGGGGCGCAGACAGGAAGATTCTGTATTTGTCTTTGATGAGCCGACAATAGGGCTTCATCCGCTGGATGTACGGTCACTGCTCGGAGTTTTCCAAAAACTTATTGAAAATAATGCCACGGTAATTGTTATTGAACACGATCTGGATGTAATAAGAAATGCTGATTACATTATAGATATGGGTCCTGGCGGCGGAGAGGACGGCGGCGAAATTGTTGCGGCCGGAACTCCGGAAGAAATTGCTGCCTGCCCGAAAAGTGTCACCGGTAAATATTTAAAGAATTAGTTTTTAACACCTGCCGGATTCCTGTAGCCGATTAAAATAATCGGAAGCTTATTTTCTTTTGCAAATTTCAAAAACGCCTGCGGGCAATCCTCAATTCTTGAAACCCTTGCAATAAGTCCGCGAACCCTCGGTGTCATGGAAACAATTTCACTGTGTTCTAACCCCTGGAACAGTTCATCGCGTGAGGATTCAAGCGCATCGCGCAGATCTTTTGCTTTAATCCGCAATGCTCCGTCATCAGGAACATTACCGCCTGTTCTGGATGCGTATTCAATGCCTACAGTGCCATCCTGTCTGATAATGTATGTTTTTGATGCTACGCACAAATCAAAGATTTTTGCTTTGCGTTCAGGCGTTGTCTTTGGTGAAACATATTCAGCATACAGTTCTTTTGTAAAACCGGTGTTACCTGATATCATCTCAGGAGAAGCATTTTCATTTACATATTCACTGTAAATTTGTGTGCCGTATTTTTTAGAGTAGAGGTACTTTGCAAGAGTACCGTATTGCTCTTCGCTGATTTCAATATTTTTACGTTTAAGAGCTTTTTGAAACTCTGATTTAACCCATGTACGATCGCTGTAGCTTTCAAATAATCTGTGGGTGAAATCGTCCAGGGTTTTACTTGTTCCGGAACCGACATTGCCCGGATTTGCAGTGGAAATATTGGATTGGTCTACATCTAAGATAAAGCCGAATTTTCTATGACCGTAAGTCCTGTTATTGTTAAAGCTGATAAGAGATGTGGATTGTACAGAATGGTGTGTTGGTGTCGCAGATAGGATATTAAAGGTGTTCATTGGTGTACTTTCCTGAGCGAGTAATTCATTCGGTGTCATGTGTACGGTAAAGCGTGCATTGTCTTTTGTCGTGCCCGGTGCAAATCCGTATGGAGCCAGATCTGTTATATTTTCATCGGTAAGGTTTAAAACAGGCAATTCTGTTTCTTCACCGCTGATGGATGTTTTTACTACAGGGAATTTGGCTCCGCTGTTTAGAATTTGCGTGTCTAAAACTATGTTTGCTTTTTGACGCAGTTCTGCAAGTTTTTGGTCAATATATGAAAACTTATCTGCAGTGAAGGTGTCAAATTCTTCGCGGTTTGCGGTATTGGTTACACGCAGATAAAATTCGTCATTGACGCCAAGCAGATCAGCCTTTGCAAGAATTTTGGAGATTTCAAAATCTTCCGGATTACGGCAAAGTGCTGCCATTGTTTCCGAGGACATTTCTCCTTTGTTATATGCTGCAAACCAGTGGTGGTTGTTAACAAGTTCAATAATTCTGTATTTGATAGAATCCGGCATGTTAAATTTTGCAAGTATTCCATTGACATGTTCGGAACTTAAAACCGCATGACCTTCGTCAACAACTCCTTCTTTTTTGCCAAAGTCGTGAACAAGAGCAGATAGTTTTAGGATAGTTTTGTCTTTGTCTGATAATTTGTCGTATCCCGGTTCGTTCATCGCGTATTGAAGAACTTTTAGAGTGTGAATATCTACGGTATAAGCATGAGTTCCATGTTGAGCTTTGCCGACAATAGTCGTAAATTCCGGCAGCCCTTGAACAAGCGAATCCAGTAAGGATTTTAATTCCGGCTCTTTCACCATTGCTTCATTCTTAGTTGTAAATTCTTCTATGAAGCCTGCAAGTTTGTCTGCAGCGGCTTTTTCAGCTTCAGAAAGTTTAATTTCTGAATTTTTAGGGATTACAGGAATTCCTTCAAAGCCCTGTTCTGTTTTATAGATATCAAAGTATTTCAGGACATTGCTTTGCTCTACAGGGGTTAAACCTGCCATTGCTTTTTCTATATCGAAAACAAATTTAGAGCGCGGATATTTAAGAGGGATTCCGTTTGCGAACTCTTCTGTTGTAAAATCAGTATTTTTAAGCAGGTATTCAGCACGCGGATTGTTATTGGCGATAATACCTTTCAGAAAAGCCTGTTGTTTAGCAGGGGATGTTTGTATGAATTTCTTTTCAAGACTTAACGCTTTAACTACTTTCATAATGGCATTGTTAATATTATATCCTGCTTTCTCAAGTGCATCAATATCTTCTCTTTTAAAACTGTCAACGATATCGAGCATTTTCATCTTATCAGAAAAACTCATACCTGCAAGCGCGTTTGAATTATCATCCGATAGCGAAAGAATTTTTTTGATGTTGTCAAATGAACTGTTTTCAATCAGAGAGCTGATAATGCTTCGGACTTCAGGTGTAAATTTAGTAAATTCAGCCCAATCCTGCGGTTTAATATTAGGATTACTAATGAAATCAGAGTCTGCAATAATTTTTAACTGTTCAGGCGTCATAGGATCAAAACCTCTGACATTGGCGCTTAAAAGTCCCTGATAAACATCTTCAAAGAAGGCCTGTTTGTCAAATTTACCGTTTGCAACGATTTTCTCAAGAATTTCTCCAAAATCCTGTTCAAGAAGTTTTACGTCATCTGTATTCCCGTATGAGTGAGTGCCGCGTGTATCTGTAAAGTTGGCAACACGCATTATTAATTCAAATTCCGCTTCTCCGACGTCTTTCATTGCAAAAATTTTGGTGAATAGCGGTGCAAAATCTGTTTCTGAATATTGAAGCAGTATTCCAAGTCCACTGTCAAAAGTTTTCGGATCCATTTTTGCGATGCAGGTTTTAATATTTTTGGCACCATAGATATTTGCCAGTTTGAACATCATTGCAGATTGTTCTTCTCCGTGAATATATTTATCAATTTCTTTGAGAAAGCTTTCAACTGTTACTGTCGGCGGCAGCAGACCCGGATTAGTTGTTACAAAGTCTTTATATCGGTTGAGTTGTTCATCAAGAAGTTCATTAACCATATATAAGTTTTGTTTAACAGAGCCCGGATTGTTATGGATTAGTTCCGGTGAACTCTTAATAATCCCGAGTAATTGGGGATCGTTGTTAAGAAGTGCTAGTGCTACTTCTTTATTGCTAAACACATTAAGGTTAATTGTGCCGGTTTGTTCAAATTCTGCAAGAGCGTCACGAAGATATTCATTTTCGTTAAGTTTTTTGAGTAAATCCAGATATTCTTTTTCCGTAAATTCACCGTTATTGTTATAGAGTATAACTTTAAATTCATCAGGCATGTTCTCTGCAAGATTTTTGACGGCACCTTCCGGTACTTTGTAATCTGTCAGATTTAATTTTTTGACCTCAGAAGCTCTTTGGCCGAGTATTTTCTCAGCTATTTCATGGTTTTTTGCTAAATCAAAGAGACTCGTTGCCGGAATAATATGGTTACCGTTTTCATCATACATTCTGTAAAGCTTTTGGAAGTTTAAGGCCGTTGCAGAATCCATATCTTCATTAGAACGCATCATTTTACTTAAATTTTCCATATCATAGCTGAAATTATCATTGTGGGTTTTTAATTCGTTAACCATTTCATTAAAAACAATCATTTTGGATTTATCCATTCCCGCCAAAATTTCTGACAGGAATTCCGGGGTCGCAATAAGATTTGATGAAGTTTTTAGATATTCCAGATTATCAATATTTTTTGAATCAAGCGAGATATAGTTAATCAAGGCTTCAGGAGTTACAAAATCTTCATTTTTAAGATTATCCATTATATAATTGAACCCTTTTTCATTATAAGGATGGCATACAATATCCCTGATGGTTTCAATATTCATGCTGTAAGTTTCTACTGAATCTATTTGTGCAAGGAGTTTGTCATAGACTTCTTTATTGCCGAATATTTTTTCCGAACGGAGTATTTGTATAATCTCGTCATATTTGTCCGGTGCAAAACCTTTGTCTATGAACTCTGTAAATTTTGCGGTTTGTTCAGGTGTGAGGTCTTTTAAAACTGTGAATAACATAGATGCGTCATATAATTTAGCACCTAATTGCAAAACGGAATCGTATTTTTCCGGTGGGATGTTTTTAAATATTTCAAAATGGCTATCATTAACAGTTCCAATATGTAGCAGTTGCTGATCGTTTGGATTTTTAATCGCAGCCAGTTGTGCGCAGAAATTACGCTGTTCTGCATTCATTTGTGAAATATAGCGTTCAATTCCGGAACTATCCCAGTCATGTATCAACAGATTTACGCCGTCTTCAATATTATATGATTTTATCCAATTCGTAAGATTAGGATATTTTTTAGCATTATTTATTATATTTGCCGCGTCAGGGAGTTCCATGTTATGACCGTATTGCGAATATGAAATCCCTTTATTGGAATCAAGTATAAAAGATACTATTTCAGCATCTTCCGGTGTTTTAATTTTTGCTATGAATTCTTGCAAATCTCGGATTTTAACATGGTTGTCTTGTGCGGGAACCGATGTGAAGCCAAATGTGATATCATTTTTGCCGTTAAATTTTTCTAATATTTTAGTAAATACACTAAAATTCGTTTCATTGATATCTTTTAGTAAGTCTTGAATATCATGGGAATATATTTTTTCACCGCCGGATTTATAAGTTTCTGATAGCATTTTTAATGCGTCAATATCAATCTGACGCGGTACTGTTTCCAGATCCCTTAATATAGTTTGAATATCATAATTTTTAACAAAAATATTACGTATGATCTGTGCAAATTCAAAAATTTTGCCGGAATCATCCATAACTTCTGGATTGATACATTTTATCAAACGGCTGAATTCGCTGTAATCATTAACAGTTTCGGCAAAATTCAGCAACCCGAGGAATCTTGCGGAAGACAGACCCTCCTTTTCTCCTGAGAGCATAGACAGTTCTTTATATTTATTTAAATCTTGACGGGAAATACGTCCCGCTGCAATGTTTTCACTGTATTTATCTATTATGTTCTTCAGCTCATTAACTCCGCCATCTAAATCTTTTACGATAGATAATGCATCGTACGCAATATCCGGATTGTTTATAGTAGAAATAAAGTTTAGAGCTTGTTCAATAGCTTTATCTGCATCTTCTCCGCTGCGGCGTGCAAGAGAATACATTGCATCAAAAGTCATATTTGTATCCTCCTGTAAGAGCGGTACTTTTGTACAATAATCTTGAATGAGAGTTTTTAATTTCTGATATCGGGCAATGTCCACAATTCCGTCTGCGTTCCGGAAGCTTTTTACAGCGTTTATTATAAAATCAGTTCCGTGCCCGCCAAAATTATATCTTTGTTCGGGTGCCAGATCCATAAGAATTTTAATTGCACCTTCATCCAGTGTCCCGTCTGTTTTTGTACAAGCTTCACGGATAATTTCTGCATCAAGCATGCTGTTCTCTTCAAAAACGTTATTAAAATTTTCTTCAAGCTCCAGCTGTTTTGGATCTAATTTAGATGTATCTATTGTCTTACCGTTTAGAACCTGTAATTGTTCCAAAGTTTTACGTCTTAATTTAGAGATTTCATACTTATCCGCATCCGGATGATTACGCATAAATTCGACAATCTCTCTTAATTTTTCAGAACTTTGATTGCAAAGACTCAATAATGAATCTGAATAGTTAAAGATTAATTCTCCGTCTTTTTTCATTTGCGCAAGTTCAAGAAGCATTTCCAGCTTTTCCCGTTCAACAGCGGCAAGCTCGTTAAAATCAAATTCGTAAACAGAATATTCTTTTTTATCTAAGCCTTTTACTTTTAATTTTGCAAATTCAAACATTAAATCAAGCTTATCATCCGGACATTTTGCAAATCTTAGAACATCACTGCTATCATAAAGTGCTTCATTTTCAGAGCCTTTAATTAGTGTCAGTTCAAAAAGTTTTTCTAATTTTTCTAACGGATAATCGGCTAATGCTTCAATTGAACCGCTGGATGAAAATTCATATTTGCCTTTAGAATTACGGATTTGTGCAAATTTTTCAATCATACGAATTTGTTCTGTGCTGCAATTGAATAGTGCGTTAAGAGATTCATAGTTATAAATGTTTTCGCCGCTGTCAGAACCTATTGTATAAATATCCCGTAGTGCTGCAATCTTCTCCGGCTCAAATTGGGCAATGTTTAACAAGTTTCGTACTGATAATGACTTGTTCCCAAATGAGAATAAATCATTTTTTAATGCTCCGGAGCTTTCTTTTGTTTTTTCATAATTATTAACAAAGTCGACAAGTAAACTCCGCTTTTCAGGACTAATATTAATAAATCCTTTCATAGTGTCCTCATTAAGACCGTCGAGTTTTGAAATGGACGCTATAAAGTTTGTAAATTCTCCAATATCAGCAATATCAGCTTCTGCCAAAGCCTTAAAGCTATTTATTATATCAGCGTTTTCGTTTTCGGCTTTGCAGGTTTTGACAATTTCCAGCGCTTTGGCTAATTTTTCCGGTTCCATTTCAAGCATGGCTTCTATATCTTTATTTGAGATAAAGCTATACTTACCTGACAAACTCATCGCTTCCAGGATAATATTTGACTGCTTAAGCTCAGGATTATAGCCGCCATAAACTATAAAATTGATAATATTCCTCCGGCTGAATTTGGAACTTTCCAGTTTATCCAGGATGAATTCGGCATTATCAGGAAATTTTTTCAGAACTGAAAGAATAGATCTGTAATAATCGTTAGAGAGATTTTGTTCATCTTTCAGTAATTCTTTTAATCTTTGTTCTTGTTGAACAAAATTAGTTTTTGTTTCAGGTTTACCTGAAATCTCCTGGTGGCTGGCATGGCTTTGGGATACTTCTGACGGGCGATTTGCTGTGTGTGGAGTTTCGCTTTCAGCCCGAGGTGCAGTTCCCATTTGCATAGCAAAATCCGCAGGATTAACTGCAACCTGACGCCCGTCAGGTGTAACCGCGATTGCCTGATGCTGTAATTCTGCTTCTCTGAACATTTGTTTGCTGGCTTGAATACCGGTAAACGTCGAAACAATTATACCGATAACATTGCCTTCCGTCAGACTACCCGCGGTGTCGGAACTTTGAAGCACTCCCATCATAGCAAGATCTCCGGCCAGTGAGAGTGAAAAATCAGTAGATTTTTCAGCTACCAGTGCAACCCATGGCGAATAACCTTTTGATAAAAGGTTACTTGCAATTTGCGTCCCTTTTTGACCGGCATATCCTCCGATAGCAAATCCTGCCAAATCCATAGCCAGAGCTTTAGATAATTCTTTAACCTCCTTGGATTGAACATGATCTCTCGAAAGCGCATCAGTAAAACCTAAAATATTTTTTGCAGCCATACCTGTCAGGGCGACTTTTCCACCAAATCCAACCAGCGGAACGCATCCGGTTACACCGCCAATGACCATTAAGCCCATGCCTGCCATTGAAACTCCGCCGCTGTAGACTTGAATTGCAGTATAGTTATCGTCCTCCATGGCTTTAGCCAACTCAGAACTGCTAACTGTCCCCATCGCAGCCGTATTGGCTTTTTCATGGGCTTTTATGTAGGTGTCAATGTCTTTACCGCCTAAAATTTTATCCAGAGTCGCTTTTTGTTCCTGCTGCCCGAAGCGTAGTATAGTATTAATTGCTCTGTTTTTATCTTTGTCACCCGGGAATGCAGCCATATCCAGGCTAATCTGATTGTGTTCATTCTGTAAAACTATTATTGGAAGCCCTGATTTTTTTATCGCAAGTTCCAGATTCTTTTTTGCCGCATTTGTGTCAGGAGAATTTGCATAATAATTTTGATAGAGTGAAATCAATTCATTTAATCGTTTATTCGCGTCCGGTTCCGGAGGCACATAAACCGTCCCGTACATACCGCCGCTGCTTACCGGTCTTGTCGCATCGCTGTAGGCATCAAGCATCTGTCCGGCAGCTGTTGCAAATTGGTTATATTTGTTAAATGCGCCAGTCGCAACATTTAACTCTCCTTTTTTCTGTGCCAGTTCTTCTAATAATTCTTCTGAAAATTCTGTTCCGCGTTCGAGTTTGTAAACCTCTTCAAAAGTCATTGGCTCAAGGGTGTCATAATCGTTTTGAACGGTCATTCCTTTTATAAATTTAACATTTGATTCAAGAGGTACTTCCTTTTGAAGCTCTTTTTGAAACATTTTGTATAAATTTTCAAGGAAATCGTCTGTCTGCGCATCATCCATCATAATAAGTGAATGTTGCATTGACTTAATTCCAGCCATTGTCGGGATTTCGTTTATTCTTCTTTGAATAATACTATCCAGAAGCTTTTCAAACTCTTTACGTGATAAATTCCCTCTATAGAGGTCGATAAAGTCTATTCCGGATTTTTCATCCTTTTCAAAGACTCTTTTCATAATCATTTCCTTAAGGCGCAGCTTATTTTGTTCATAATAATCTTTTCTGGTTAAAGTTCCTTCTTGTGCTTTTTGAAGATACCCGATACCATCAATTTGTCCGTTCAAGACTTCTCCGACATTTTTCTCTGAAAGTTCCGCGTCAAAAAATTCTTTTATGGAATCATAACCATCTGTAACCCAGCCTGCATCCTGCCGGCGGATTATCTCTATAGCATTTTGGACATCTTCGGAAAGGTATTGGATTGTTAAATTCTTGGCTTGTTCTTCTGTAAGTTCAATAGGTTGTACTACCGGTTGTCGTGGTTTTTGAGGAGATTCGTCTTGAACTTCCAGTGTTAAGCCTTTACATCGGGATGTTGGATTAATTTCAAATGTAAAAATTCCGGAGCCTAAAAAATCTGTTTGGGTTCGGTTTGGATCAAGTGATGCAAAGCAAGGGTATAGCTCGCCGATTTTATCTCCCATATCCTTTTTCATGATCGATAAAACGGCATCATCAGTTAGAACATAACCTAATTTATGCTCCTGACGATACGAACTGATTGCATTCAATTGTTCAATCGTAAATTTTGAAGTCATCCACTACAATCCTTTACCGATAATAATTATGTTAATAATTTCGGTAAAAACCTTTTTCAACTTTAGGGTATTTTGCGATTTGTAACAAACAATGTAAAAAATAGCATTGGGTCTTTAAAGTATATGACCATTAGTCATTGACTTCAAGTCATTAATGTGTTATAATGTTTTATAATCAGGAATATTTTATGAACAAAAGACAAAAATCTGCAGCAGAAACAAAACGAAAACTTATATCAGCTGGCTTGGAACTTATTAAAGAAAAAGGCTTTGATGCAATTAATGTTGAAGATATTACAAAAAAAGCCGGGGTTGCAAAAGGAACATTCTATGTTTATTTCAAACACAAAGAAGATATTGTTATGGAAATAAGCAGAACACCGTTTGGGGAAATCGCAGATGAACTCGAACAAATGGAAAATGTTGAATTGTTTGAAAAACTGAGGCATTATTTTCGTAGATTTATGGAACAGGTTGAATTTTGCGGAATTCAAATCTGCCGTGAATGGATAAGAAATGTAATTGATCCGAATAATGTACCGGAAACAATGGACAGCAAAAAGTGGTTCTATGATTACGAAATGCTTGAACGTATCCTGAAAAACTCAGAGGAACTTAAAGAAGATACTCCTGTTGAGTTATTAACCCACATTATAATCAGCGAACTTTACGGAATGATGCTAAGCTGGTGTATGTCAGACGGAAAATTTGAGCCGTTGGGCTGGACAGACAGATTTTGCGATGTTCAACTTAAGGCAATATTTAAGCCTTATTTGAAATAAAGGAGAATTGCTTATGAAATACAGAAAACTAAGAGATATAGAAGTATCTGCTGTTGGCATCGGTTGTATGGGATTTTCTCACGGTTACGGCGCAATCCCGACAGAAGAAGAATCTATAAGACTTATGCACAAAGCTTATGATTTAGGCTGCACACTTTTTGATACGGCAGAAGCTTACGGCCCTTATACAAACGAAACTCTTGTAGGCAAAGCAGTTAAGCCTTTCAGAGATAAAATTATTTTAACTACAAAGTTTGTTCCTGTATTCCAGCCAGGGCAGGAAATTCCGGAAGGAAAACTCAGCAAAAAAGGTATAACTAACGCTCTAAACGATTCTTTAAAAAGATTGCAGACCGATTACATTGACATCTATTATGAACACAGGGTTCCTTTAGGCAGTAATGTAGAAGAAGTTGCCGGCTGGATGGGCGAATTTATTAAAGAAGGTAAAATCCGCGCCTGGGGACAGTCACAGTCGACACCCGAACAGATTAAAAAAGCCCATGCAATTACTCCATTAACTGCCATTCAAAGCGAATATTCAATGATGGAGAGAATGTTTGAAAAAGATGTTATACCTCTTTGCAAAGAACTTAATATCGGTTTTGTTGCATTTTCACCTATGGCAAGTGGCTTTTTGAGCGGGAAATATAACAAAAATACTCAATACAAAGGCGATGATGTAAGACGTGTAATCACAAGATTTGCACCAGAAAACGTTGTGAAAAATCAGCCACTTTTGGATTTGTTGCATGAAGTTGCAGACAAAAAAGGTATTACACCTGCTCAAATTTCTTTAGCATGGATGCTTCATAAATATCCTCATGTTGTACCAATTCCGGGTATGCGAAAAGATGAAAGGGTAATAGAAAATCTAGGAGCTGCAGATGTTATTTTAACCAACGAAGAATTTAACAACATTGAAAAAGAATTAAATAAAATCACAATCTACGGCAACCGGACAGATGAAGATATTCACAAACTCGGAACTGTTAAGTCAATGGATTATAAAGGTGAAATTGTAGAAAATTAAAGGGAAATAAATATGCAGACAGTAAAATTAAACAACGGTGTAGAAATGCCAATTCTAGGTTACGGGGTTTTTCTTGTTGACCCGAAAGAATGTGAAAGATGTGTAACTGATGCTATTGACGTTGGTTACAGAATGATTGACACGGCACAGGCTTATTACAATGAAGAGGGCGTCGGAGTTGCTATTAAAAAATCCGGAATAAAACGAGAAGAATTTTTCATAGTAACCAAAGTTTGGATAACAAATTCAGGCGAAGAAAAAGCCGCAAAATCTATTGACGAATCTTTGCAAAAATTACAAACGGATTATGTAGATTTACTCTTAATCCACCAGCCGTTTGGTGATTATTACGGAACCTATAGAGCTATGGTAAAAGCCTATAAAGAGGGAAAGACAAGAGCAATCGGCGTCAGCAACTTTTTCCCTGACAGATTTGTTGATTTGTGTAATTTTGTTGAAATAAAACCAATGGTTAACCAGATGGAAACACACGTATTTCAGCAGGAAAAATTTTTGCGTAAATATTTGGATAAATATAATACCCGGCTTATGTCGTGGAGTCCTATGGCAAGAGGCGAAAACAATTTCTTTAATAATGAAGTTTTGAAATCAATTGGGGATAAATACAATAAAACAGTTGCACAGGTTGCACTGAGATTTTTAACACAGGAAAATGTCATTGTTATTCCAAAATCTACGCACAAAGAAAGAATGAAAGAAAACTTTGAAATATTTGACTTTGAACTCTCAAACGAAGATATGAACACTTTAAGAGCCTTAGACAAAGGCGAAAGCATCTTTGTAAACCACTACGATCCTGAGTTTGTGCAGAGTATTATAAACTATTAAAAATCAAAAGTTAAAATTATTATATATCCAACAAAAAAGACCCGCTTCAGCGGGTCTTAAATTCGGAGACGGAGAGATTCGAACTCTCGGTGCAGGTAGCCCCACACAACACCTTAGCAGGGTGCCGCCTTAAGCCAACTCGGCCACGTCTCCTTCCTACATGATGTTACCTCCTCATACTATCACAAAAAAACTTTTTTGCAAACTATTTCATTTTATAGTATGATATTTTTCAGAGGTTATTTAATTATGATTGAAATGAAAGTTATGGGCATTGCCCTTGATACCCGCACAGGCTCTCCTATAGTTGTTCTTCACGATAAACAAAACCGCCGTGCACTCCCTATCTGGATTGGTTCCGCTGAAGCCAGCGCTATTATCAGAAAAATCGAAAATCTTAATGTCGTTCGTCCTATGACACACGACCTTATTCCGGATATTATTCAAAAAACCGGCTACAAGCTTGACCGCGTTGAAATTAACGATGTTGAACAGGAAACTTATTATGCTACACTTTTTCTCACAAAAGGTGATGAGGTCATAGAAATTGATTCCCGTCCGTCAGATGCTATTGCCGTTGCAATCCGCGTTGATGCGCCAATTTTTGTAACTGCAAATGTCCTTTCTAATGGCTCTGTTTCTACAGATTCTGCCAAGGATGAAGAAGAGGCTCAAGAATTCAAACAGTTTGTCCAAAGCATAAAACCGTCCGACTTTGAAAAGATGCTAAAAGATAACGGCGGACACTTTGAAAATGATCAGTGAATAGAACGGGGCTTTTAAAAAAGCCCCGTTTTCATTTATAATATATTTTCTAACCCGTAAGTAAAATCATTTTTTTCTGCAACGTGTCGGGTCGCAAGCAGGACTCCCTGCATATAACATTTCCTGTCCATTGAGTCATGGCGGATTTTCAGAATTTGCCCGCTTGAGCCGAAAATAACCTCCTGTGATGCAATATAGCCCGGCATACGTACTGAATGAATTTTGATATCCGAATAAGAAGTTCCGCCGCGGGCGCCTTCTATTGTTTCAACTTCCGCGCAGTTGCCTTTCATAAACGTTGATTTCTCTTCTGACATCAATTTCGCTGTCTTTATTGCAGTTCCGGAAGGTGCATCTTTCTTCTGGTTATGGTGAAGTTCAATAATTTCCGCGTTATCAAAGTATTTTGCCGCCTGTTTGGCAAACATCATCATTAAAACCGCACCTGTTGAAAAGTTCGGGGCTATAAGGCAGCCGGCGTTTTTTGTCTTGCTCAATCTTTCAAGCTCTTCAATTTGTGCGTCGTTCAGACCGGTTGTGCCGATTACGATTTTTATTCCGTTATTTAAGCAATATTTGGCGTTTTCAAAGATTGATTTTGGCTGGGTAAAGTCGATTACGATATCAAATGGCTTAGCTTTGTAGGCTTCTTCAATAGTTTTATAAGTGTTTTCACCCATCAAATCAATTTGTGCGGTTAATTCCATATCTTCTGCATTGGTTACGGCTTCAACAACTTCTTTGCCCATTTTGCCCAGAGCGCCGCATACTGCGATTTTTATCATAATTCTACTCCTTTTTTACCTGCCGCGGCCGACGTTTTGCGAAATTATATCAGATACAAATGGAACATACGTGTAAACTCCGAGGGCGGAAGTTATCATCAGGTATGCGATAAACAGATACATTACCATTTGTATTAGGGAATAATTCATAAACAGCGGGGCGTTAAACAGGTAGTATATTTGCTGTGTGAATACTTTTATTATAGGGATGACCGAAAGTACATCGTTTATAATTCCGAGAAGCACATTCAATATAAACAGCAGGATTGATATGAATATTGATTGAAAAATGTGGTATTTTACAAAACTGCTGGACTGTGATTTTGTAAATGCGCCTAATATCAGCCAGATAAAACCTATAAAGCCCATGGTTAAATAACTGAGAGAAACAACGATGCGTTCAATCAGGTAAGGGGAACGTTCTCTAAAACTCACGCAGCTTCTCCCGAGTTTTTCTGATCAACATATTCATCGAGCACCTGAACGTAGATAAGTTTATATTCATCATTTTCAGGCGCTATTGTCATTGCGGATTTGTATGCCCCAAGTGCTGTTTCAGTTTCACCTTTTAAGTAGTGCGCGTTGCCCAGAAGCATATAAACTTCCGCATCATTAGGTTTAATTGTAAGAACCTTTTTGTACAAAGCCATTGCCTCGTCAAGGTGATTGAAGTTTGTATATAGATTTGCAAGAAGAACATAGGCATTAATTTCTTTTGGTTGTAATTCAATTGCTTTATTGTACATTCCGACAGCGACATCATATTCTTCAAATTCAGAAAGTGCGATTGCGTAACAGATGTAAGCTTTATAGTTGTCGCCTTCCATTGTAAGAGCTTTTTCAAACCATGAATAAGCACCTTCGCGGTCTTTCATTAGTGTTAAGGTGTTAGCAACACAGAGTGCGACAATTTTGTTGTCGGAATTAAGTGCGAATACTTTTTTATAAAGTTCCAATGCTGTTTGATAATCATATAATTTGAAGCAGACATTGCCCATATCAATGAGGGCTGTAATATTTTCCGGATCCAGCGAAAGTGCTTTTTCATAATAAGCTTTTGATTCAACGAACTCTTCAAAATCCTGATAAAGCAGTGCGATTGCGTTATAGATTTCAGGGTTTGTTGAATTTAGGTCAATTGCGCGGTTGTAATAAAAAAGAGCTTTTTGGAAATTTTTCCATTCTGCAAACACGTTACCCATGTTGTAATAAGTCAAATAGTTTTTAGGATTAAGTTCGAGGGCTTTGTTGAAGTACTGGAGCGATTTTCTGAAATCTTTTTCATAAAACCACATTGTACCCATTCCGATAAGCGCTCTTTCATCATCAGGGTGAACAGTTAACAAACTTTCGAGAACGGACATAACCTTGTCGTAATTTTGCTGTGCAAGATAAAGTTCTGAAAGTTTATGATAACCAGCTGCATCCTGCGGGTTTTTAGCCATTTCAAGGATTGCTTCTTCTATTTGCTTATTAATGTCTTTTTTCATATTTTCACCAAAATAATGTATTACTCTTCTCAAGAGTAATCTTAGCACATTATCTGGAAACTTGCAAGCCGTGAAGTTACTAATTATTCAGGACATAGTCAGCTGCATTTGTTTTCGGGTAAATATGATCCATCTTAATTACTACAGGGAAAATATCTCTGATAGCGTCGCTTGTAACAGCGCAGGTGTTGGATAAATCGGTATCAACAGTACCTTCAGTACAGACAACGATTGAGTTAGGCCCTTTGTCACCGTTAACATCAATGAAAGCATCGCAAGGGTGTGCATTTGTACATCCTGTAGCATCCATTATAGTCAGGCTTCCTTCATCAAAGATTACCTGTGCGCCGTTTTTCATAAGATAAGTTTTACCCACATTAGCTTCCGTAAGGCTGTCTTTAGGCGCGTTTCTGGTTACTTCTTTTGCATTGTAGTGGTGTTCCATAAAACGGTCGAGTGTAAATTCAGCTTCATTCGGTAGAGTTACGCTGTTAGAAACTTTTACAAAAGGGTGTTTGTTGACGTTTGCTGCAGTTGTTAACCCCTGTTGGATTTGTTCAAATGTTGATTTATATAATGTTTTATAAGCTTTTGTTCTGGCGCCTGAAATCTGATTTGGAATAACCAATCCGGCAACAATACCGATAACAGCCATAGCTATTAATACTTCGGAAAGTGAAAATGCTGATATCTTTTTCATGTGGATAAAACTCCCTTTTGAATGCTTATAATTTATTATTTACTATTTGCGGTATATTGTCAACAACTTTTTGTTAAGAAATCTTAACGTGGCTGAGTTTAAAAACGCAATTTTTTGCAATATATAAACTTTATATAAGATAAGAGGATTATTATGAGTACAACAATTCAGCAAATATCAGCGATATTGAGTCAGTTGACGCCTTCGCAAAGGGCGGCGGTTTCAAGATATGTTGACTTGTCAAACGTTAATATAATGACGCTGTCAGAAAAAGACGCACAGGTTCTTTTAATGCGCTTGAAAGCTGCTGTAGGCACGGTATCTAACCCGATAAAAGACGGTATGGACGCCCGTCAGGCTAAATTGGATGCTGCAAAGGCAGAGAAAACTTCTGTATGGGAAGATGCAAGAAAAGCTTATTATGCTCAGTTGAGTGTGTTAAACTCTGAAGATACCGTTGAAAATAAACAAAAGGCGGATGATTTATTCTTTGCAATGCAGCTTGCCGGCGAACACATGGTAGATGCGACAAAGCGCGCTAATAATTCTGCAATTCAGGGAATTATATTTAACGCATAATATAAAAGTTTAAACGAAAAAGGGATAGAAGAATTTCTTCTATCCCTTTTCGGGCAACGAACTATTTAACTTATACTTTCTGCTGTACTATTCTTCAGCACATCCGAAAGCAATAGTAACGTGTTCTCTTGGATTAACTGCGGAGATTTTATAACCGCGAGGGTCAACAAGGTAAGCAATTTCGTCGCCGGTAGTCTGGAATAAGCCCATAGCTCCTGATAAAGCTGTTCTTGTTGTATCAATAGGAGCTTTAACAGTTTCCCATACACCATCGCCGAGGTTTCTGGCAGCAGCGCCAAATTGGCCCTGGAATACGTGACCGAGCATATAGCCTGCGTCGTTGGTTACGTTTTCAGCTGCGTTACCGACGTTAGTCAGGATACCGCCTGCTGTTCTGCCGACAACACCTATCATGGAACCTGCAAGGGTAAATGGCATTTCTACAAGTCTTGCAATAGGGTTAACCTGTTTTGATTTGTTAACCTGTGCTGTCAAAATTTGTTTTGGCAGATTAGCTTTGCATTTGCCGTTTTTGATGCTTGTGAAAGAAAGTTTCAACGCACCCTTGTCGCAGCCGGAAGGTCTTACAATTTCAACAACCTGACCGGTTACAACAGAACCGCAAGGGAAGGATTGACCGTTAATTGTTATATCTTCAAGAGTTTTTGCTCTGAAGTATTGACCTACGTGTGAAGATTTTGCCGTAATCTGGTCGATCATTTTAACCTTCAATGTAGGGATTTTAACGATTTCTTCTTCTTCAACAAATGCTTTTTTGTCTGTAGGGCATACAGGGCAGATTTCATTTGCTGTTTTAGGGTTAGTGTCATAGCCTAATGCTACGCGGACTGTTTGCATCATAGATGCAACATCGGCACGGGAAGCATCTTTGTTAGGCATAATCATGTTAGGATTAGGTGAATCTTTCAGTGCACCGCTTGATAATGATTTTGCAACCGGAATTCTTGCCCAGTTAGGAACTGACGCGCCGTCTGTGTATTTGCTTAAAATTTCATCAGCTTTACACTGGTCGATATCGCAGGTCATACCTTTTGCAATTGTTGTCAGGGCTTCTGCTCTTGTTACGTTTTTACCCGGTTCAAATTTGCCGTCAGGATATCCCTTCATAAGGTTTTCGTCAACTGCTTTTGCAATTGCAGGGTTAGCCCAGTTTGAGGTTGGTACATCTTTGAACTGTGTTGTTCTGTTCATGTCGCAATCAAGATTGAAACCTTTGACAAGCATAGTTGCGAATTCTGCACGTGAAATGTTTTTGTTTGGCTTGAATAAGCCGTCCGGATAACCTACGACAACATCATTCATTGCGAGTTTGTCGATATTGCATGCTGCCCAGTAGCCGTTCGGAACATCAGGGAACGCGCAGCCGCCGCCTAAATCCGCAGCAGCACCGGTCATGGTGTTTACGCCCATATCAGATAATGCTGCATTAATGTCGAAAGGGACGAAATTCTTTTTAATTGCCTCCATAGAATTTTCTGTTTGCAAATCAATAGGGCAATTTTTGCCGTCCATAGTTCTTTCGTTTCTCATAACAGGGATACCGTTGTATCTGTCAGGAGCTTCGTTAAGGCACGGAATTTGGGTTGCCGCACCGGTAATCTGACCGTCTGAAGCAACGGTTACGCCGTTAATATCAGAGGATAAACGATTAACAGAGTGGTTTCCTATTGCTGTTTCTGAAGAAAGGATTGAGTTTGCAGGTTGACCCACGTAGTTGTTTGTTCCGTAAATAGCGTTGGGATAACCATAGACTTGACGCATATCTTGTCTTGACGGTTTACCTGTTTGTGCGCATGCAGCACACGCCGGTTCCGGAGCAGGTTCACAGCTTAAATCAGCGTCTCCACCACATCCACAATCCTTGTCTTGCTTTTTTGGGTGGCAAGGATCCTCACATGGTGTTGCGCAAGGTGCCGGTTCCTCCTTGCAGTTGCATTCATCAAAAGATTTCTTGCATTTGTTGCAATTTGTTTTTGGAACTTCGTTACACGGACAAGCTCCGCCTGTTACTACAGGTAATGGTTCTGCACAAGGCGCAATCGGTTGAGCGCTCTGAGTGCACGGGCAGGTAGCCATTGCTTGGGTCAAGGAACTCGTTACTATTCCAACGGCAATTGCAGCTGCCACAGTAAGTTTTTTAATAGTCATTTTTACCTCCTTGTGTAAGTTTGAACTTTTTGAATCTCCTTAAAAGTTCAAGTCTTAAAAAACCGATACTAGATTATGTACTTTCTTCCACAGCTTTAACATTGCCAAAAGTTACTATTCAATCGGGTAGTTCGTTTTTACCCATAAAAATAAAAAGCCTTCCTTTTCGGGAAGGCTTTTTTATTGCTTTACCTCAGCCGGATTATCGCAGATACCTTACATAAAGGTAAATAGACGATAACAACAGCGAAATGAATGTTACGAGTGCACCGTATTTCATAAATCTCATAAACGAAATCGGATAACCTTTTGTTGTAGAGGTTTCAGACACGATAACGTTTGCTGCCGCGCCGATAATCGTAAGGTTTCCGCCGAGGCACGCTCCGAGTGACAATGCCCACCACAGTGGCGAATGACCGGTTCCGCTGTATATTAAAGCGTTCGCGTTTTCAGGATTGATTAATTCTGAAATCAATGGCGCCATTGTGGCTGTGTACGGAATGTTGTCGATTACACCGGACAAAATTCCCGAACCCCAGAGAATTAACATTGTTGCGAGGTTGAGGCTTCCGTTCGTAACTTCTATAAGTTTGTTCGCAAGGAAGTTTATCCCGCCGTTTGCTTCAAATCCGCCGATTATGATGAATAAACCTACAAAAAAGAAGATTGTAAGCCATTCAACATCAGCATAAATTTCTTTTGGTTTCTCAAATAACAGCAGAAACGCAGCTCCAGCAACCGCAAATACATACGCAGGAATTCCAGTTAAATCATGCGTTACAAAACCGAGGATTACGAGGAATAACGTAACCATTGAACGTATCATTAAGCCTTTATCCGTAATGGTTTTTGAATTATCCATATTTGCGATGTGCGCCATTTTTTCAGGCGTTGCTTTTAGCTGCTTTCTGAACATAAAGGTAAGAGCTGCAATAGATGCAATAAAAATTACTGCAATGATAGGGGTAAGCTCTTTGATAAAGTCCATAAAGCTTAAACCTGCTCTTGCCCCGATAATGATGTTAGGCGGATCGCCGATTAACGTTGCGGTTCCGCCGATATTTGACGCCAGAACCTCCGAGATAAGGAACGGAACCGGATCTGTATCAAATTCTTTTGCTATTACAAACGTTATCGGCATCATAAGCACAACGGTTGTTACGTTGTCCAGAAATGCCGAAGCAACGGCCGTAAAAGCTGCAAGGGTGAATAAAACCCATTTCGGATGACCTTTCGTCAGTTTTAACAGCTGAATTGCCATCCATTTGAACACGCCGCTTCTGCTTGCAATGTGAACTAAAATTATCATGCCTATAAGCAGGAAGATAACTTCAAATTCAACATAATCAAAGACCCCTTTGATATATTGCCCTGCACTGCTGTCTAAGTGCCCGTGGAAAGGCAATAACCCGAGGAGTAAAGTCAAGGCTGCACCTACGAGTGCAACTACGGATTTCTGGATTTTTTCTGTCGCGATAAATACATACGCAATCACCAGAATTAATCCGGAAATAACCATCCCGTGACTTGAAATGAATTCTTGTAACATAATATATCTCCATTTTATAATTCCGTTTTTTAATATATCACAAACACCCTTGACGTATGATAAAAAATGTTACATAATGAGAGTGGCAATAATGCACTAAGAGAAAAAGTCAATATTGTCAAACGGACGAGAAAAGTTAATAAGTTAAAGAGTTAATAAGGAATATGACCGAAAAGGAAGAAAATAAACCCGGTTTAAATCCCATAATCCTAATTAACTAATTAACTGATTAACTAATTAACAAGAAAAAAGAAAGGATAGAAAGATGGAAAAACGTAAGAGTGTAACAATTTGTACGGGGGGGGGGGGGGCCGGCTGAGCCGGTTCTACAATTGGCCCCGTGCGACTGTACCACGAAAAATTTGAGCGGGAAGGCTGAGCCGGTCGCTGAGCGATATCCACAAAACAACCCGAGTGGAAAATTAACGAAAGAAGTTTTGGTTCCGAGCGATTGGACGACGAAAAAAGTAAGCGTGGAATACGCAAAATGTCCGTCATTGCGAGCGGTCGCAGACCGCGTGGCAATCCAGTCAATGTTGGTACTGCGCCTCGCGTTTTCTTGTTCGCCTCGCGGAAAACGTGCCTACGTGCTTTCAGCACTCCGCACTCCGCTCGCTCACGCAAACGCCACCGCTCGCGCTTGCGCGAAAGAGCGCGCCGGCAAAGCCGGTCTTATAACGTTACGACAAAACCTACCAACGTATCGGGGAAGTGCCTCAGGCACGCCGCGTCGCGCGCTCGACTCTACACAAGGCAAGCCTTGTTCCGTGGCTCTGCTCGGCTTGGCCTTTACCATGGCGGAAATACTGTTATCCCTGACGATAATCGGTGTGGTTGCGGCGATAACGCTACCGTCACTCACAGGAAACATTAATGAACGGACGTGGAATACACAGAGAAAAGCGCTTTATGCGCGGTTTAGTCAGGCAATTGCTCTGATGCCGGCGTTAAATGGTTATGGAACCCTTACCGAGGGTGATTCTTCAACCTCAGCCGAGGACACAGCGGCGGAAACATTTGTTACTGCAGGACTTTCCAAAGTCCTCAAAATCAACAATATCTGTGACAGCGAGCACCTTGAAGATTGCGGTATCGTTTCACAAATTACAAATTTGCAGGCTAGTAAAGTGGATGTTCCGACAACACTGGTCGGTCTAAATCCTATGTTTAACAGTACATTTATAGGCGGACCTACCGGTAGTGAGTCTTATCAATATTCACAACTTGATACAAAAGCCGCCGCATTTGAAACGGCAAACGGGGAAAGTATTATTGTTTACTATAATCCGAACTGTATATCTGATTTAGCCGAAACCACCTGGAATTACAGACAGGCTAAAATGTGTGCAAACTTTATCTATGATTTGAACGGAAACAAAGGTCCTAACACTTTTGGGAAAGATATTGGTGTGATAACGGTACTCTATCCTTCGGATTCATCCGTGGTCGCTCCGGTACCCGTATCAGTCGGAAGTGCCGGTTCCACATCGCAGAAAAATGCCGGCAAATTATGTCAGGCACAGGATTCTGAAAGTCGTGTTCCAAATCGTGATGAGCTTGCTGCCATATTTTATAACAGAGTTATGTTTGGCCTTCCGGGAAGCGGGTATTTCTGGACCAGTTCGGTCATAGATTCTTCCAACGGGTGGGGGCAAAGCTTCTATACCGGTCGGGCCGCAACTTTACCGCGAACAGGCGGATATAACGTCTGGTGCGTCAAACGTTAACCGTTTCTACATCGGGACTGAGCGTAGTACCATATAATACTTGTAATCACCCCAGTATAGAATTATTACTATAAAATTATCATCTAAGTCCTCCGCTTCCAGATATGTCTTTGGCATTTCCGGACGCTGCGAGGACTTAAATTTTCCTACAAATTTTAACAAACGCAGGTGCTGGCGTTGCGACCAGGTGGTTTTTTCTTCCGGCAGGTGGTCTTTATAAAAGTCCATAGGTACAATCTTTTTATCATAAATCGGCACAATGTATTTCACCTTTCCGGCTTCTTTGAAAAGCATATACCAGTTGCCGGCATGTTCGCGCGGGGTGAGTAAGTAGTATCCCGGCTGAATTGTTATGGTTTTGAAGTATAGCGGTGCGGTCAATCGAAAAAGAGAATATGGCGACCACGCAGCGTTTTGGGTGTCAACGTATTCATCCGGATCAAGGTCGTGAACATATCTGAAATCCGGAACGTCAAGGCTCCGGTAGATTTCAGGGATGTCAGAATCTTCAATATCTTTGTATTCACTATCTTGTGCGGTGTTGTCCTGTGGAATTTCGGCCGGCTCTGCGGAACTTTCTGTGGCTGTAGTATCTTCCGGTAATGCTTCCTCCGGCTGTGCAGGTGAAGTCGCCGGTTGTTCGTCCTGATTCGCCGGTACTGTTTGCGGCGGTTCGCCTACCCGTTCATCACATAAACCGGCTGTACCCAATATTATTCCCGTTAACACTAACAAAAATATTCGCTTCATAAATCTATTTTAATATTTTTTCTTTAAAAATCAAGCGTTAAGCTCTTTAAACGCTGCATCAAGCGCTTTCGGGCAAATTCCGATAATATTTTCAAGACTTCCGCTGTAGGATTTTACGTACCCCTGAGGCAGCTCCTGAATACCGTAAGCCCCGGCTTTATCCAGCGGTTTAAAATTATCTACGTAATAGTCAATCATTTCATCGGTCAAATAATTAAAAACTACGTGCGACGTGGTTGATTTTATTACGCTTTTCCCGTTTTTGGAATGTATTAGTGCAATACTTGTAACAACCTGATGTTCGCGGCCGGAAAGCTGTTTTAACATCCTTTTGGCATCCTGTGAGTCCTTTGGCTTCTCAAGAATTTTTCCGTCCAGTACGACAACGGTATCGGCACCTATAATGGTACAATCTCCTTCTACAAGCGGAACAACAGCCTTCGCCTTATTATATGCCAGGTTCTCCACATAACCATAAGAAAAAGCCGTCGTCGTATGTACTTCCTCATACGGGGACGGCATAATTTCAAATATATATTTGTCTTTTAGTATTTCTGCCCTTCTCGGTGAAGATGAGGCAAGAATATTTTTTCCCATTATTTGCTCCTTTTTCACAATTATAGCAAAAAAGAAACATTAAAAGTGGGTTGCATCAAAATATAACGGTTTGGCGATTCGCGCCTTATTCGCTCTAGTATCTTGATGTTTTAGTATATCTTGCTGCTTTTGCATTGATTGCATAGCAGGCAATGTTTAAACGTTGTTTAATAGCAATCATGTTACGGTACATTTCGGCTTGATCTTTCATTGCTTCAAGCATTTTTTCAGGTTCTACCAATGATTCCAAATTATCATGATTGTCTACTTTCTCATCTGCGTATTTTTTTACTAACAACTGATCAATGTAGTCTTCTGCGCCTATTGCCATATTAAAGCCTCCGAGAGTTTAGTGTGTGAATTCCTTATAAAATAAATATCCTATTTTATTCCTATGTATATATAAAGTATTTCTCTTTTCGAGAATTGCCTTTTTGGGAAAATGAAATTTACAAAACTTAATATATACGCAGTATGGCGCAATTATATCTTAAAAAAATACTTTATATCATTAAGGATTTAATTAAGGAGTAACGACCATGGGGAAAAAATTAATCAAAAAATTAAGGGACAATTGCGCAGTATTGTGCGTCAAGAGTATTGAAGGCTTGAAAAATGGATTATTAATGCGTAACTTTATGCGCGGCGCGATTGATGATTCAATGTGGGTAAGCGGCAGCGGTGTAATTTTTACAAAGCACCGCGGAAATACCGAGCCGATTGACCTTGGTTTAGGAATTTAATTAATAAGATTTTATGGGGGGGCGTAAGCCCCCTTGATGTTGAATGGTATCTGGAGTTGGAACTGCACGTGGTCTTGACTAAATAGAAAACATGGTACATAATGAAAGAGTGCCGCTGAGCGGCATCCATAATAAGACAATGGCAAAATGCCAAGAAAGGATGGAAAAATGGAAAAACGTAAGAGTGTAACAATTTGCACGGGGGGGGGGGGGGCCGGCTGAGCCGACCGCTGAGCGGTACCCACGACTGAACCCGAGCGACTGGACAAAGAAATCCCCATATTGTCATCCTGAACTGCGCGAGCGAGCAGAGGCACAAAGCGAAAACCACGCTTTTCGCGGTGCCGTTTTGCGCGAGTCGAGCAAGACAGATTCAGGATCTGACCAGTGTCGCAAACTACCGGTGACGTTGGACAGATCCCGAAATAAATTCGGGATGACATTACAGAAAATAACCATGTCTTGTGGTTTTACAATGGCAGAAATCCTGTTATCCCTCACGATAATCGGCGTTGTGGCGGCGATAACACTTCCGTCACTGACCGGCAACATAAATGAGCGCACATGGAACACGCAAAGAAAAGCGCTTTATGCACGACTTTCACAGGCAATATCTCTAATGCCTGCTCTGAACGGTTACGGAACATTAAAAGAGGAAAGTTCTGCCGGTGCGAGTGATGCAGTGGATACTGTTGCAGAAACTTTTTTAACGGCAGGACTTTCAAAAGTTCTTAAAATAAATAACATCTGCGATAATGAACATCTACCTGATTGCGGTCTGTCGTCCAGAATTACAAATCTTGCGGCAAGTCAGATTGATTTACCGTTGAAGTTGTCTGATTTGAATCCGCTTAATATATATGTATCTCAATCGTGGAGTGCAACGACATCGCATGGTGCCGGCTCTAGATATTATTCTATGATGGATGCAAAAGCCGCTGCATTTGAAACCGCTAATGGTGAAAGTGTTGTCGCTTATTACAATCCGTCTTGCGCGCCTTCAATGTCCGAGAGTGCAGGTATTTATGCCGCAGCTAAGATTTGTGTAAGTTTTCTTTATGACCTGAACGGGAACAAAGGCCCGAATACTGTTGGTAAAGATCTCGGTTTGATCACGGTATATTATCCTTCCGATAGTCTGGTTGTTGCTCCGGTGCCTTATTCACGCGATGCAGGAGTGTTAGTTTCAGATTCCGGTGTTAATAGCATTTGTAAATCTCTGGATGAAGATTACCGGCTGCCTACTATCGAAGAATTGGGGGCGCTTTCCTTTAACTCTGAACTTATAGGAAATTTAGATGCTGAGCGTTATGCCTCATCCACTTTCCTATCTTCTTCCAAAAAATGGTATTTACATGCCGACTCAGGAATATTGAATGTAGATGACAGATTTTCTACGACTTCGGACATCAGATGTGTTAAAAGATAAGAAACAGCCGAAAGGCTGTTTCTTTAATTAAGTTATGTTAATTTTATATATAATAAAGCTTGCACAAGTCTGAAAAAAGTTTTATACTACAATTGTAATATGTGTAAAAGGGTTTATTGAATTGTGCCAAGTGCCATTCAAATAGAGTATTGTTTTGTAATGCTGATTTTTATAAAATAGTTTTAAGTAATGTTAAATTACCGGAGAAATTAAGCAATAAATTTGCTTGAGTGTTTTTAGTGAAAAGTGTGGTAGGTGAATCTTGACTAAAGAAGCAGTTGAAACGCAACAAAAACTGAATAAGGCGAAGAAGCGTGTTGAGAAACAGGCTACCAACCCTATTTCCGGTTTATCCAAAGCGCCGGAATTGAAGGTTACAAAGAGTGCCTCGAACGTATTATCAATAGAGTCGCAGGCGCCGAAAATTCAGGAGCCGGAAAATAAACAGCAGCGCAACGCGGAAATGGCACCCGGCTTAATTGCTACTATAAACACTTTTAACGCGAATAAATCACACAACCGTCTTTATAGCGGCTATGCAAGCAATCCTATTGCCGGAAAGGCTGTCGTAAACGGAAACGAACTGGCTAATGCGGTTTGTTCGGCACTGAAAAACAGAACGGATATTTCAGAACTTTTTGTCGCTATTCATAACACCTGCTGCGAAAAACTTAACAGTATTTATACAGGTTTCGGGCTTTATCACGAAACCTCCAGATGCATAGATTTTAAACTTTTTTCTAAAATCGGCGGAACATATTCCTCAAAAATCTTCCAGTCTGACAGCGAAAACCCTATTATGGAATGTTTTACCACACAAAAACCAGTCATTCTGAAAGATAATAAGTTCTTAAATATTCCGTACCTGAAAAATTCAGAAACGATAATTCTGCCGCTGATGTCGATTGATAAATGCCTTGGCATAATGCTTTTAGGCAGAAATGACCTTGTGAACAATCTGGAGCTTCTGGGCTTTATTGCAAACTATTGCGGTCTGTTTATTCATAATTTTGAACTTATTGAACGAACCGCAAAATACGCAAATACAGACACTTTGACCGGCATGTACACCCACCGAGGATTTCAGGAAGTGCTCTCTGCCGAACTTGAAAAAGCTAAAACAAATAAAACACCGCTTTCGATTGTTATGTTTGACGTTAATAACATTTCAAAAATTAACAGAGAACTCGGGCATGCCAAAGGTGATGAAGTTATTAAGGTTCTGGCGGAAAAGATTAAACAGAGTGCAAGAAATTCCGATATCGCAGGACGCTACGGCGGTGATGAGATTGCTTTGATTTTACCTAACACAAACACCGCTGATGCAAAATATCTTGCGGAATACATAACTTACTGCCTGTCCTGCTGCTTTATTGATGATGTAGGGCCGGTTAAGGTTGCGGTTGGTATTTCTACATATCCTGATTGTTCGGAAAATCAGGAAAAATTGCTGATACTTGCAGAACAGGCAATGATTATTTCGCAGGCAAAGGGTTACAAAGAGGGTATGTCTGCGATTATAAGCTCTTCGGACTTCAATTTCTGGGATGATGAGGCGCTCAGTTCCTTCGCGCAGGTTATCTCCAAGCGCCACTCGCAATTGGGAATTAATTATGAAGAAGAACTTGTACAGAAATTCAATACTTCAGAAGTCAAATCGCACAATCACCTTGTAGAAATGGTTACGTCATTAACCGCTGCAATTGATGCGAAGGATCCATATACAAAAGGTCACTCAACTTCTGTGTCAAGGTATTCAGAGGCGCTTGCACGTGCTATAAACCTGCCGGAAGAAGAAGTTCAGCGAATTGCACTTGGTGCACAGCTTCACGACGTTGGTAAAATCGGTATCCCTGAAAATGTCTTGAGAAAAACTGATAAACTTTCGGATGAAGAATGGGAAATTATGAAACAGCACCCGACGATTGGCGCCGAAAAGGTTCTTGAACCAAATCCTGGTTTAAGAGATTTGATTCCTATGGTAAAATATCACCATGAAAAAATCGACGGAACAGGCTATCCTATGGGCTTGAAGGGGGATGAAATTCCGCTTGAAGCAAGGATAATCTCCGTTGCGGATGCGTATCACGCACTTGTAAGCGACAGACCTTACCGTAAGGGTATGCCGATTGAAAAAGCTTGCGCAATCTTGAAAGAGGGTGCGGGCAAGCACTGGGATGCGGATTTGGTAAGACACTTTATCGCGATTGCACCGTCACTTTCTACAAGTGTGTAATATTATTTGTTAAAAGTTTTGATAATTTCAATCAATTGTTTTTGTTGCGCGGGCGTCAGAGTCTTGGCTATTAGCATAATATTTGTTAAATTTTCATTTTCAGTTTCGTCACCCCGAAATAATTCTTCCGGTTCAATATTTAGAGCTTTGCATATATTTTTCAATGTTGGATATTTAATAAAGGTTTTGCCTGTTTCTAATGTAGAAATAGTGTTTGTAGATACATTTAACTTCTCAGCGAATTTTTCTTGGCTTAATCCGTAAGCCTTTCTTAATGTTTTTATCCTAGAACCAAATCTTTTTAAAAATTTATCCATAATCAAAGAATATACGATTTTTCATTTACCTTCTATAGGAAAATCTGGTAGATAACAACAAGTTGTACTTGTAGAAATAAAGACTTTATGTTAAACTACAACTTGAAGTCATGGAGGGGTTAAAAGTTATGGCAGGAAAATCAAATATTCTGGTTGATCTTGACGGTGTTTTGAATACTTATACCGGCGGGTTTGACGAGAATTATATCCCACCGGTGAAGAGCGGTGCCGCGGAATTTTTGACGGCTTTGTCAGAAAAGTATATTGTAAAAATTTTTACGACACGCAATAGACTTTTAGCTTCTAAATGGCTTATTGAAAACGGATTAGATAAGTATGTGGCAGATGTGACAAATATTAAGGAACCGGCAATATTACATATTGATGACAGGGCTTTGACTTTTCAAGGTGACTTTGACGAAACTCTCAGGAAAATTAAGGATTTTAAGGTCTGGTATTCAACCCTCCCATAGTCCCAAACGACCCCCGTTTACCCCTCTTTTAACACTCTGTCGAGGCATGCGTCTTTTGAATAATGCCATTCGCGGTAGGTTATTCTGCGCACTGTGAAACCGCAGCGCTCCAGTATTGCCTGCTTCTTCATATTTGTCATACGGGTTTTAACATTGTCCTCAACGCCGTCGACTTCTATAATCAATTTGTTATCCACAACCAGATCCGCGCTTAGGCTTGCAATTTCAACGCCGGCTTGAACGTTGTGACCGAGCGCGCGGATTTCGTTGGCGATTTCTTTTTCAAGCGGATTTTTGTAGATGTTTTCGTCAAAATCATCGGAGTTTGAAAGTTTCAACCTATCTCGGTACTGCTGCATAAAGGAAATATAATTCCTGAAATGACCTTCCGGCAGACCGGATGGGTCGCGTGAAACAAAGTTGATAACTTTATTTCTTCCGCGTGTAATTGCAACGTTAAAGAGGTTTGCTTTTTGCAGGAAGGTTATGCTTTGTGTGAAGCTGTTATCCGCAAACGCCCATGAAATCAGCATTATGTCGCGCTCATCTCCCTGAAAGGTGTGGGCGGTACCGATTTCAATTTCGTGCTTTTTAATCATGTGATCGGAAAGAACTTTTGAAACTGCAACCTTTAGAGCCTCTACCTGTGCACGGAAAGGTGAAATAAGCCCGATTGTGACAGGTTTGTCCGGATTGTTGCGTTCATCCTCGACGACTATGTCGTAAAGGCGTTTTACAACCGCTTCGACCTCCGGAAGGTTTCGGGTTGCGTCAAAATCCACTTTCCCGTCCGGCACCTGAACGAGTTCCAGAACGGGTGTTTTTTCAAAGTCTTTTCTCATAATACGGATTTTGCCGTTGTAGAATTCACGGTTTGAAAACTCGATAATCGGCGGAAGCGAGCGGAAGTGCTCGTCCAGCATAACGGAATTCATTGAGTAGTAGTCTGCAAGATCAAACATGGAATTTGTTCTGAAACGCCAGATGAGCTGGTATTTTTCAGGGATTCCGTACTGGCTGAGGAAGGATTGTTCTTTGGCTTTTTCGAGGAATGACAGGTGCGGAAGCTGTTTATCATCACCAACGATTACGGCGCGTTTTGCACGGAAAAGTATCGGGAAGCAGCTTGCGATATCGCATTGCGAGGCTTCATCAATTATTGCAACGTCAAACATTCCCGGCTTTAGCGGGAGTGAATCTGAAACCGCATAAGTTGTTACACACCAGCACGGGAAAGCGTCAAGCAGCGGACGGAAATCTTCTTCTTCCAGAATTGTATCCTGAATCCGTTTTCTGTTTGCGGTGAGTGCTTTTGCGTGGATTTTCAGCCGGCGTTTTTTATTTTCGTCGAATAAAAGCGATTTTAACGACTCACGGCGGGTGTTTTTCAAGATGTTTACAGCAAGCGTTTTTTGCTCAGCTTTTTTCTTTTTGATGTGTGCCGTTAACTGGTGAAGGTTTCCTGTTTTTTGAATTTCGTTTTCAATTTTTCTAAGCTCATAAAGCAGGGATTCAAAATCCAGTTCTTCGTTCAGGCGCGACAGGTTTTCAATTGTCACATCAAAATTCTTTAGTTTAAGTGTCTTTTTGAGCTTCAATTCACTGAAAAAGTTGAGAATTTTTGCTATAATCCCCATTTTCTCAAGATTTTTTTCTAACGTTTTTGAGATAAGTTTGAGGGTTTCAATGTCGAGTTTTTTGAGTGAATTTTTCACGTATTGCATTTGCCCGACAACGCTTTCTTCCTCTTCGACAATGAGGTTCTGGTCGTGCCATTCGCGCTCTAACTTGATTATTTTTTCGCACTTGCCCTCAATTTCTTTGATGTAATCGAGGTGGTCTTTCATATCCTCGACCGTTGCAAAAATGCTGTCCTCTAAGTCCTCATCAAGAATTGAGTCGTCTGCAAGAAGGTTATTTAATTCTTCGCTGAGCATTCTCTGGTAATTCAGACGTCCGGCGCGGAGTGCCATATATTTTGCCCCGAGAGCGTTAAGCCTATCGGCAACGACATCAACCGCTTTATCCATACGGGAAGCCACAAGGACAGTTTTGCCGTTTGCAACAAGGTGTGAAACAAGGTTAACAATTGTTTGTGATTTACCTGTTCCCGGAGGCCCCTGAACCGCTACGAATTTACTGTTATCAATGTTTTTTATAACCATTTCCTGAGAATCGCTTAACGATAAAGGCGTTACAGGGTAGAAGTCTGTAATATTTCTGATATCTTGAAGCGGAACGGATTTTTCTTTTGACTGCGCGTATTCTTCATTGATAATGCTCAATGCTGTTTCGCGGTAGATGCCGCTCGGCTTTTCCGCAATCTGGGTTAATTCGTGCAGAACCCCCGCCGTGACAGACGGGCGTTTGGTTAAAATTATCGCACTTTGATAGGTTACACAGACTTTTTCAAGCTTTACCGCGGCTTTTTGGGTGTTTTCCTCTTCTTCTTCAATTACATCTTCAACGTTTTCGGCAGTAATTTTTTCTTCCGTATAAAATTCTTTTGCGGCTTTGGTGATATTATCTTCTTCAACGTAATCCGCGGTGTTTGATGTGATTTCAATGTCAGGAATAAGTGATTTCAGGGTAGTGAGGAAGATATCGAGTTTTTCCTGCGTAATCGGAAGATCAGGCACAACGTTTAAAATTCCTTCTAAAAGGATATCTACTTCATCTTCATCGTCATTTTTGCGCATTAAAGCGGCAAGTGCGCCGGTGTTGAGCGAAAGCACTTCATCCATCGGAAAACAATTTATATTAACGCCGTTGCGCTCCAAGCGACACGGCATGTATAAAATAGGAGTAAGAAATTCGTTTGCTTTCTTTGATTTAGAACTTCTTCCGACTAAAAAGAGATAACCGTAGATAAGGTATTTGTCGCGGGCGCCGTGTTCGGATTGAAGCATCAGCTCCGTAAGTTTCGGGTCAGCGCCGTCAAGTGGAATATATTCCTGAAAATTTGTGAAAAGCTGTTCTTCGCCTTTCAGGAAAATCCATTTGTTATCCTTATCTCCTTTAAGATTGCGGAAAGTCGAACTTTTAACTTCTTCCCGTACGCAGTCGTGAAGATACTGGCTTAACTTTTTTATAAAACTGTTGTTGAACGCGGAATTTATTGCTCTGGTAGCTTCTTGTAACATTATATTTTTCTCTCCCCTTGTGCTTTTAAGTATAGCAAAAATAGCGCGCTGTTGCAATAATTTGTGTTATAATTTCAATATGAAAAGGTGGTTTTTATTTTTAGGAGTAATTGTTTTTGCCGGCTTATTGTTTTGTGTAAATGCGTTCCGAAATTCAGACTTTTGGAATATGGATTTTTGTTTAGATACTGCGATTTGTGCGGAGGGACTTACTATTAATGTTGAGGGTAAAATGATAACTATTAGCAGACAATCTTGTGCCGAACTGGGCGGAGTTTGGTCTGAAGAACGTAAAGAATGCGATTTGCGTGATTAACGATTGCACAATTTTTGTTTTTCAATTACAATTTAGCTATGGATATGAAGAGAATTAAATTAGGAAATTTTGAAATCGGCGGGGATAAGCTTACTATTTTAGCCGGTCCGTGCGCTCTGGAATCTAAAGCTATAGCGGAAGAAGTCGCAGCAGCTTTAAAAGAAGTTTGTCAAAAGCTTGATATTAACTATGTTTTTAAATCATCTTTTGATAAGGCAAACCGTTCTTCAATTACCTCATATCGCGGGCCGGGTATGGAAGAAGGGTTGAAAATTCTTGCTGAAATAAAAGAAAAATATAATCTTCCGATAGTAACGGATATTCATACTCCCGATCAGGCGGAACCTGTGGCAAAAGTCGCGGATATTCTGCAAATCCCGGCATTTCTTTGCCGTCAGACGGATTTGCTTGTGGCTGCCGCTAAAACCGGTAAAATCGTAAACATAAAAAAAGGCCAGTTTCTGGCACCGGAGCAGATGAAACCTTTAATCAAAAAAGTGGAAGATGCCGGAAATACAAATATTCTCGTAACCGATAGAGGAACAAGCTTTGGTTATAATAATCTTGTTGTGGATTTCCGCGGAATTCCTATTATGCAATCCTTCGGCTATCCTGTTGTTTTTGATGCAACCCATAGCGTTCAGCTCCCGGGGGCAAACGGAGTTTCTTCAGGCGGCGACAGAAGATTTGTTCCGGTTCTGGCAAAAGCTGCAATGGCTGCCGGCGCAAATGTCCTTTTCTTTGAAATTCATCCGGATCCGGATAAGGCACTGTGTGACGGGCCAAATATGGTTGCGCTTAAAGACGCCGAAAAATTATTTAAAATCTGTAAAGATATTTTTGAACTGGTTAAAGGGTAAATAAAATGCTTATAAATACATACGTTGCAGGGCCGGTTCAGGCGAATAATTATCTTGTAGTAGACGAAGTTTCAAAAGAAGCAATTCTTATCGACTGTTCGGATTATGTAGAAGAAATTATTGACTACGTCAAAAAAAATAACTTGAAAGTAAAATATATTCTTCTTACACACGGTCATTTTGATCATGTTCTCGGGATTAACAGAATGAACGAAGTTTTAGGAGCCAAAGTTTACGTGCACGAAGGCGATAAGGAACAGGTAGTTAATACCCGCGCGGTTATGACGATGTTCGGGCTTCCGACAGAGGGCGTTGAAAATCCGAAAATTACCGCTACGCTTTCAGATGCCGGTGAACTTACCCTTGGCAATCAGGTGATTAAAGTTATTGAAACGCCAGGGCATACGCCGGGTGGTGTATGTTACCTGATAGGGGATTGCCTTTTCTCCGGAGATACTCTCTTCCGCGGTACAATCGGCAGAACAGATCTTCCGGGCGGAAGCTTTCAACAGATTAAGCACAGCGTTAAAGATGTACTTTTTGCGCTTGATGAAAATATAAAAGTTTATCCGGGGCACGGTGAACCTACATCAATCGGATACGAAAAAAAGTTTAATGATATTGTGAATTATTAATGAGGTTAGTGATGAAAGAACAGTTAGAAAAAATATATGAAAGTGCTGTTAAAGAACTTGAAAACGCAGGTTCGATGAGTGACGTCGCACAAATCCGAGATACCTATTTAAGCCGCAAAGGCCAGTTAAATGAGATAAAAAAAGGTTTGAAAGACCTCTCTGACGAAGATAAAAAAATCGTCGGCTCGCTGGCTAATCAGATTTCTCAAAAGCTGGAAGAGGCTCTGCGCGAAAAACATGAGCTTTTTTATAAAAAAGAACTTGATGAAAAACTTGCAAAAGAAAGAATTGACGTTACTCTGACCGGTAAATTTGTTCCGCGCGGCCACGTTCATCCTATAACTTCTACCATTAACGAGATTACTTCAATTTTCCAAACGTTGGGGTTTTCACTTGTGCCGGAGGCTTTTTCTCCTGAGGTCGAAACCGAATATTACAACTTTGATATGCTTAATGTTCCGAAAGATCACCCTGCACGTGATGTTCAGGATACTTTTTACACGGCGCTTGCTAAAAATGTTGTATTGAGAAGCCAGACTTCCGGTGCTCAAATTCACGCAATGGAAGGTAAAACCCCGCCAATTCGCGTAATTGCCCCGGGCAGGGTTTACAGAAACGAGAATATTAATGCGCGTAAAAATAATTTCTTCCACCAGATTGAAGGACTTTATGTTGATAAAGACATTACGTTCGGCGATTTGAAGGGCGTTTTAAACGAATTTATCAGACTTTATTTTGGTGAAAGCAGACCGACAAGATTCAGAAACAGCTTCTTCCCGTTCACTGAACCTTCTGCGGAAGTTGATGTTCAATGCATTATGTGTCAGGGTAAGGGCTGCAGAATTTGTTCCGGCACCGGCTGGCTTGAAATTCTCGGTTCCGGCATGGTTGACCCTAATGTCCTGCGCGGCGTGGATATTGATCCGGATGTTTATTCGGGCTTTGCTTTCGGTATGGGTGTTGAAAGACTGGCAATGCTGAAATACGCAATTGATGATATCAGACTTTTCTTCAATAATGATGAAAGATTTTTGAAACAGTTTTAAATTAATAGACGGGCTGCTTGAATTTTCAAGCGGCCCGCCCAATATTTTTATTTAGTTGCATTTTGCTTTTTTAACGCTAGTCGTTCGAGTCTATCTTCTTCAAGTATTTTGGAAATTTGTTTTAAATCGTAAATTCGTTCACCATTTTCGTTACGAGTTTTGAGCAGCGTTCTGAAAAGTTTTTTGTTTTTGCCGTTAATTTGTTTGTAAACTTCCAATACATCATAATTAGAAATGGTAGGGCGTTTAATTCCCCGTGCCCGTTGCTGCGCACGAGTCTCGGCAACAGAATTGAACATTTCATTTAAAAATTGGTTTCTCATTTTTGTTGCGTTTTTAGAGTAATCGCCTATTTGCTCCTTGATTTGTTTCGAGGATTTCATTCTTGATTTAATAATTTCCTGCGCATCTTTCTGGATTAAGAGCTTTTGAGCTTTATAATCGCGTTTAATTTTTATTTTTGGCATTGTAGTTTCTGTTTTTGCAGGTGTTGAACTAACCCCGTCATTTGCCGGAAGCGGTTTTATTTCCGGTTTTGCGAAAGATTTAACATAATCTTCGTATGAAATCTGTTGTTTGATTTCTGCGGGTTTACCGGTTCCAAAGATTTTTGGCATAACTTCATACTTAAATTTACGTTTAAATCTCATTATTCCGGCCTTTGTATCAGGGAAGAAGAACGCTGTCATTCTTTTAAGAGTTTCCTTTTGTCTTAGATTGTCTATGCCGGCCGGGGTAATATAATATTTATTATTAAGATTTTTACTTAAATTTTGTACTACATCTTCCGGTCTGGTTTTAAATCCGGCGTTACTGTTAATTATTTGAAGAAAATTATCAGCTTTTTTGACCAGAACATCGCTGCCGAAGGTGTCTGCGTAGTACATAAGTTCTGTAAGAGGTTTTCTTGTTAATACATTATTATTTTGCGCAACAATATTAATTAATTTTTTGAAATTTTTGTCATTATCTATACGGTTTAAAACTTCAGTTAAAACTTCACTGGTATTGCCTTCTGTGGCAAAACCGAAAAAGTTTTTGAATATAAGAATTCTATCGGCTTTATTATCTTTTGTTGTCGAGTTTATTAGATTTTCGTAAAACTCAAGAGCTTTTTTATCCGTAATCGCTTCGCCATTCGTGAGTTGATTCAGCGGAATATCATTTTGGCTTAGCAGTTCAAAACCTTCTTTATTCCAGTTTTTTTCAAGCAATTTATCCGGAAGCTGCCTTAGCAGTAAGCTGCCATTTTTTATTTCTCTTATTGCTAATTTGGTATCAAATTCAGATGATGAAATTCCGGAATTTTCTTTTTCCAATTCCTTTATGAATTTTTCTACAAAGTTTGGGTTGTCGTGATGTAAGGAAATGTAGCTTCTGTAATTGTCAAAATTTTCTTTTAATTTACTGCTGCCTTTTGATGTTACGATGTCAATGAGTTCTTGTGCGCTAAATTTAACCGGAATATCTGCATCGGCTTTCTTTACTTCTCTCAACTGGTTTATCAGATTATAATTATCTTTATTTTCTTGAGCCAGCTTTAATAATTGTACGGTTTCGTTAAATGTATATGAAGAATCATTTACTATATTAAGATGTAGTTTATCCGGTTTCGGAACTGAATGATATACTTCTTCTATTTGTTCAAAGGCGTTTTTCGGGATATCTATTTTATGCGTAAATAAATCCACTGTAATTTTGTCGGCAAGCCCCTTGAAAAATTTCATCCGTTCCGGTTGATGCGGGGTTACGTATTTTTTGAGTTTTTTACGGCTGATACTTAGATTGTTTGAAATGTCGCTTAAAAAGGATTCCGTATAATGTTTCATTTCAGCGTTTACAAAAATATCTTTTTTCAGACCGGGTAATTTAAATCCAAAGTTTAAGTTATCATTTGTGTTGAAATTTTGTTGTTTGTAATTTGAATACGTATTGTTAAAAGAGTTAATTTTAGTTATCAGCATATCATCCTCAGCAAATTTAGTACATTGTTGGGGATTAAAAACCGGAAAAGGAAATTTCTTGCCGGTATGTGAAGAATTGTTAAGATAACAATTCTTCACGGTTCGGGGATTTCATCGCCGAATTCAAGCATAACCTGTAATGTCATGCGCAGCTGCGTTTTGTAGTTCGCGCGTGCTTTTTCTATAGTTTTGGCGCAAAAGGTAAAGCTCGGAATTTCCTTTATCTCTATGTAGTGATAAGGGTTCCCGTCAAAATCCAAATCAGTTCCCTCTATTAACGTCCAGTTAAGGTTTAAATAGTAATCTAAATCTTTTTGTTCGCTTTTCATTTACCCTTTAGCCTCCAAGGGAATTTTCATTCAGCGGCTGTGTAATCATAATACCTTCTCCGCCAAGGACTTCGACCGGCTGGTTCTCAATAAGGAGGTAAACCGGTTTTGTTGTGTTATATTTCGCGGTTTTAATAAGCTGGAAGATTCTTTTATAAATGCTGTCTGTGCCGCCGCCGGTGTCAAAATGTTTTGATAAATTTATATAGACACCTTCCGGAGCCTCAACAATGCTTAAGAGTCTTGTCCCGACTGGAATTTCAGAATATACGCCTAATTGAACTTCTTCCGGTTTCGGACCGTCTATGAGTGCGGTTATCGCAAATTTAATCGGAGTGCCGTCAACTGTCGGGTCATATTTCCTTTTTACAGCTTTATAGACCTCTTCTTTATTTTTGTTTTGACCGATGAAAAATACGTTTATGTACTGGCTTTCGGTATTATCATCAGGAGTTTCAACTTCTTCCGGTGCGGTTACGACTTCAGTCGGTGCCGGCGGGGTTTTCATCCCCTTTACGGAGAATGCAAAAGCTATTGCTACTAATATTGTTAAAATTATTAGGATGATATTTAAGCTTTTTTTGTCCATTAAGTTCCTCACTTCCTGATGTTTACAAATGCTTTTAGAACAATTCGGTCGTTGTTGATGAAGATTTCGTTTATATCAGCATCTATTTTATTATTTTCTAAGATTTTAACAGAAAAATCAAGCGGGTTAACATAATTTAACGCATCCGTCATGTTTAAAATGCTTAAGATTGTCGGCTTACCTGAGCTGTCGGTAGTTGAGATTTTTATATCTTCATTGATTATATTAAGCCCTGTGCCTAAATGAACCTGCTGTTTTTTAGGTGAAAACGGGGTGCTGACGGTAAAATTGTACCAGAGTTTGCCGGAATTGATTTCAAAATTGACGTTTTCAATCCGCAGAATTCCCATAAGGTTCTGGTTAATTTTTTTGATTGTTTTTTTGTAGTCAGTGGTGTTGGTTATTCTGTTGAGGTCCTCGGCGCTGAATTCCAGTGTGACTTCTGCCGGAAAGTCTGAAACAAACCGGTACGTTGAATTAGCGGTCTTTTCAAGCTGGTTGAAGTCACAGAGCGAATTGAGCGAAATTTTTGCAGCACTAACTCCGTCAAAGAATACATTTTCACCTATCGCATTTAAACTTTTAAACTTACCGTCTTTAAGGTCTGAGGTGCTGAAAGAGTCGATTTTTATGTCAAAATCACCCTGTGCATAAGTAGAAATTTGTTTTTCAAGATAATGTTCAAGGATTGTTTTGTGGATAAAGTTGCTTCCAGAAATCCGGCTCAAAGTTCTTTCCCAGCCGGAGGTAAGGTCATAACTGCTCCGGCAGATATCAGATGCAAAACTCATTTGACCCGTAAATACCAGCAGCATTAAAATTAATAAAAGCTTTCTCATACAAACACTTTCTTAAGACTAATTATATTATCCATGCTGAAACCGATTGCGCAAATATTATTTTCTCTGGTTAAAAGAAGAAATTCTTCATTGTTTAATCCGTCACGTTTAAATGAAACCCCGTTTTTGATTTTTGCAAATTCAGATTCTGTGACTTCAAGCTGTTTTAGCGGCAAAACCTCCAGCGGGTTGATTAAATGGCTTCTAACATCATCAAATACAAGTTTTTGTAAAGTTATTGCACAGTCGAGGGTGAAGCGTCCTGCCTGAGTTCGGACTAAAGCACTTAAATGCGCGCCGCAGCCGAGTTTCGCGCCTAAATCAAACGCAAGAGAGCGGATATAGGTTCCTTTTGAACATTTTACTTCAAGCTGTGCGGTCTGTAAAATTTCGTCAAAGGTTTTCAATTCCAGTTTTTCTATTGTAACATGTCGTGGTTGAATTTCCACTTCTTCGCCTTTGCGTGCGTATTCATAAAGCTTTTTCCCGTTAACCTTTATTGCCGAATATATAGGCGGAAGCTGTTCTATTTCGCCTCGAAAGTCTTTAAGAGCGTCTTCTATTTGAGCTCGGGTAACTTTTTTGTCAAAGGTTTGTGTTACGGTGCCGTCAATGTCGTAGGTGTCTGTGTTTGAGCCAAATTGAACGGTCGCAAGATAGGCTTTGTTATCTTCAAGATATTCTATTAACCGTGTGGCTTTGCCGATACAAATTGGCAGAACACCTTCCGCAAAAGGATCAAGGGTTCCCGTGTGCCCGATTTGTCTGATTCCGGTAAGACGGCGGACATTTGCAACTACATCGTGCGAGGTCATGCCTTTGGGTTTGTTGATATTCAAAAAACCGTAGCACTGACCGTTAGGTTTTAGCACGCTGCCCACGGTTAAATTTCTCCTCTTGAAATTTTATTTATAATATCGGTTACTCTGGAACCTTTTTCAAATGAATCTGTGTAGACAAAACGTAATTCCGGTGTAAGTCTTAAACGAATGCGTTTGCCGACTTCATAGCGGATTTTAGGGGTATTTTTTTCTATAACTTCTTTTGTGTGTTCAATTTGTTCTTCTGACCCGAGCACGCTGTAGATTACTTTTGCAAAAGAGTTATCGTGTGCAACTTCTATATCCACAACTGACACGACACCGGCAAGACCTCTTATTTCGCGCTGTAAAATTTCAGAGATATCACGCATTAATTCTTTTCTTACACGTTCATTTCTTAAAGTCATTTTAATTACCTCTTTTTATTCCGTCTGCCAAATCAAAGATTTGAAACGGCGGTGCTATTTATTTCGCTCTTTACAGACTTGTTCTTTCAACTTCTTCTGTCGTTGAAACCTGAATAATATCGCCGATTTGAATGTCGTTGAATTTAGCGAATGAAATCCCGCATTCAAAGCCTTGAGCGACCTCTTTAACATCATCTTTGAAACGTTTAAGCTGGTCAATTGCCCCTGTGAATATTTCTTTGCCATCACGTATGAGAACAGCGTTTTTACCTCTGATGATTTTGCCTTCCGTAACGTAGCAGCCGGCAATTTTAGTTGTCTTACCGATTGTAAAGATTTGTCTGATTTCAGCTTTACCGAGTTGAACTTCTTTTGTTTCAGGCTCAAGAAGTGAAAGCATTGTTTTTTCAATATCTTCAAGAATTTGATAAATGATATCGTATTTTTTGATAACAACGCCTTCTTTTTCAGCTGCGATAAGAGCGTTAGAATCTTCTTTGACAGTGAAGCCTAAAATTAGTGCGCCGGAGGCGGAAGCAAGCATTACATCAGCTTCTGAAATATCGCCGACACCGACGTGAATAATTTTTGTTTTAATAAGATTGGATTCAAGCTGTGCAATCGCCTGCGAAACAGCTTCTGCCGAACCGTGGGTATTAGCTTTGATAATAAGGTTCAATTGCGGAATATCGTTGTCGCCCGCAACTGCTTCGCGGCGGATGTGAGCCGGAAGTGTTGCTTCAATACGTTTGTTGCGTTCTTTTTCTTTGCGCTTGTCGACAATTGCCTTCATTTCTTTTTCGTTTTGAACGACTTCAAAGTGTTCGCCGGCTTGCGGAACTTCTGTTAAGCCTAAAATCTCTACAGGAGTTGACGGCTCAGCTTTTTGAATACGTTCGCCGCTGTCCGAAAGCAATGCGCGGACACGGCCGCAGGCAGTACCTACAACAATGCAGTTGCCGACTCTTAATGTTCCGTTTTGAACAAGAAGTGTTGCTACAGGTCCTTTACCTTTGTCTAGGTTCGCTTCGATTACAACGCCTGAAGCTTCTGCCTTAGGGTTAGCCTTAAGTTCTTCCATATCCGCAACAAGCAGAATGTATTCAAGAAGTTCATCAATACCGGTTCCCTGTAAAGCAGAAACTTTGACCGTAATAGTATCACCGCCCCATTCTTCAGGTACAAGCCCGTGTTCGGTCAATTGCTGTAAAATTTTATCAGGATTAGCCCCCGGTTTATCAATTTTGTTTACAGCAACGATAATTGGGATTTCAGCGGCTTTTGCGTGGTTAATCGCTTCAATTGTTTGAGGCATTATGCCGTCATCTGCCGCAACAACAAGAATTGCAATATCAGTTGCTTTTGCACCGCGTGCACGCATTTCGGTAAACGCTTCGTGCCCCGGGGTGTCGAGGAATACAACTTTTTTATCTCCGACATAAACGGTATACGCACCAATTGACTGTGTAATTCCGCCGACTTCGGTCGCAACGATTTTGTGTTTTGAAGCGCGGATACTGTCAAGAAGTGTTGTTTTACCGTGGTCAACGTGACCCATAATTGATACAACCGGCGCGCGTTTTTTAAGTAATTTTTTATCGACTTCTTCCAGAGCTTTGGATTTTTGTTCTTTTTCCAGTTCTTCTTCAATGTAAGCGTCAAGATCCTCTTCAAGGACTTCAATGCCAAATTCATTACAGATTTTTTTGATAACTTCAACGTCAATAAGCTGGTTAAGGGTTGCCATAATTCCGTTAAGCATTAAAAATTTAACGATTTCGGCAGGTGTGCGTTGAATTTTTTCGGAAAGTTCGCTGATTGTCATTGCCTGAGTTACAACGAGTTGCGTGACCTGTTCAATATCTTCCGTTTTTTGCGTACGTTTTTTGTGATGCTGGGCAGCAGCTTTTTCCAGTGAAATTCTTTCCTGTTCTTCTTTCTTAGAATTAAAATCTTTATTTTTCTTTTTGTTTGCGCCGCCTTCTGTGCGTTTTCTGCTGTTAGACTTGTTGTCGTAGATTTCTTGCGGAATAATCCGGCGTTCAATCGGTTTTTTGTCGCCCTGCTCTCTATTCGGACGTTGTTCTTCTCTTGTTTGGGAAGATTTTTTGTCAAACGGACGTTTCTCGCCTCTGTCGCCTTTTTCTGTGCGCGGCGGGAATTTGTTTTGTGAAGCATCGCGCTGAGGGTATCTTCTGTTTTCCGTCATTGGTTTATTCGGGTAAGGACGGCGTTCCCCTTCTTCTGCTCGCGGTGCGCGGCGGACTATTTCCAACCTGTTAACAACCGGTTTCGGTTTTACGACTTCAACGCGCGGAGCGGGTTTCTCCGGTTTTTCTTCTGTTTTTTCAGGGGCTTTTTCTTCCGGTTCTTCTACATTTTTTGCTTTTTTAACGACAAAAGCTTTAGGTTTTTTTGCCACAACCTGCGAACCCTGACTGATAAATTCTTTCAGCCTTCTGATTTGATCGGGAGTAACAGTGCTTGAATGAGTTTTGCCGGTAATACCCATTTGAGTATATTTTTCGACAATTTCTTTGCTGGATATCCCCAGTTCTTTTGCTAATTCATTTATTCTAATAGGTGATTCAAAACTCATTAATTATTTTTCCTTTCAAATCCTCTGGTAAGCTTGTACGCAGTGCCTTTTGGAGTTTATTCTTTTTAAATGCGGCTTCAATACACGATTTATTATAGCAAAGATATGCAGATCTGCCAAATATTTTTGTATCGTGGTTGAGAACGACGGCGCCTGTTCGGGATTGTTTTGTGATTTTTATCAAATCTTTTGTGTCTTTAATTTCTCCGCAGGCAACGCATTTTCTCTCTGTCATTAATTTACCTCTGCAAGCTTTTCCAGTTTTAACTTCTGGTCGTATTCCGTGAGGAGTTTGAGCAGCTCGTCCAAATCCCCGTCAATAACAGTCCAGACGTTAAGGTTATGGTTAATACGGTGGTCGGTCAGGCGTCCTTGCGGGAAGTTGTAGGTACGGATACGTTCGCTTCTGTCACCGGAGCCGACTTGAGAGCGGCGAAGGTCGGTGATTTCTTTCATTTGTTTTTGAACTTCCATATCATAAAGTTTTGCTTTAAGAATTTGGAGTGCGCGTTCTTTGTTTTGAAGCTGTGAGCGTTCTTCCGTACAGAAAATCATGATTCCTGTCGGTTTGTGGAAAACTCTGGCAGCGGTTTCGACTTTGTTAACGTTTTGACCGCCGGCGCCGCCTGAACGTGCGGTTGTGATTTCAATATCGTTCATATTGAGTTCAATTTCAACGTCATCAACTTCCGGCATAACGGCAACTGTTGCGGTTGAAGTATGAACCCGTCCTTGAGATTCGGTTGCCGGAACCCTTTGTACGCGGTGAACTCCGGATTCGTATTTAAGTTTGGAATATACACTATCCCCTTTTATTGAAACAATAACTTCCGAATATCCGCCGGCTTCGCATTCTGTTTTAGAGAGAATTTGTGTCTGCCAGCCTTGCTTGTCGGCAAAACGCAGATACATTCTCAAAAGGTCGCCTGCAAAAATGTTTGCCTCATCGCCGCCCGCACCGCCGCGGATTTCAAGCATAATATCTTTATCATCCATCGGGTCGCGCGGAAGAAGAAGAACTTTCATTTTTTCTTCATACTGAGGAATTTTTGCTTCATTTTCTTCCAGTTCTGATTTCAGAAATGCTCTCATTTCTTCGTCAGTTTCACCGTGTAATAATTCTTTTGTTTCGGCTATTGTGTCATTAGCTTTTTTCCAGGCATAGTAAGTTTCAACGGTTTCTTCCATAGCTTTTCTCTGCTTGGAAAGGTCGCGGAAACGGTTGTAATCCTGAATTACAGCAGGGTCTGAGAGAGTTTCTCCCAACTCAATGTATTTTTTCTCTATTTGTTCAATCTTATCTAACATATCTTTCATAAGATTGATTATAGTACAAAAATATTTTTATTCAACAATAGAACTTCCGACTCTCGCCGGAAGTTCTATGCTCAAGTATGATTTTAAAAATTTATTCCCCGAGGTTAAGTTGTGAGAACTGAACGATTTTGTTTTTGCCGCGTTTTTTAGCGTTGTAAAGCGCGTGTTCTGCATAACGAATAACGGTATTTGCGTCCTCTTCAACGTTTTCCATGCAAGGATATGTTGAAATCCCGCCGGAAATCGTTATCGGGTGGCGTTCTTCTTCCCCTGCCGGAATAAATTCCATACGTTCAATGTCGCGTCTGAAACGTTCCGCAAACAGGAATGCCTGTTCTTCCGAGGTGTTTGGAAGGATTACCAGAAATTCTTCGTCCCCGTAGCGGGTAAGAATATCTTCTTTTCTGATTAATTGTTTTAATTTTTCAGCAACGGATTTAAGAAGGACATCGCCCCAGCTGTAGCCGTATATATCGTTTACAACTTTAAAGAAGTCAAGGTCAAACAGCAGGCAGGAAAGCTTCAACCCGTAGCGTTTTGAACGTGAAATTTCCTGATCAAGACGTTCCTGCATATATTTTCTGTTGTGCAGCCCGGTTAATTCGTCTGTTGTTGAAACCTGACGGATTTTTGTCATAAGTTCGCGGATTCTGAGCATTGCGCGGACTCTTATAATAAGTTCGCTTGTATCAAGCGGAGTCTTTATAAAGTCGTAAGCAAAAGCTCTTACCACCTGTGCTTTTTTAAACTCTTCTCCGATAAATAAAATCGGGGTTTTAAACTTAACGAGAGCCAGCGTATCGGCTAAATTAGTAACGTTTTCTGTTATAATAAGGCTAGGGTTAAGTGTTTCGTATTCTTTTAAGGTATAATCCTCTTCTACTCTTATATTTGCGTCATCAAATTCTTTTTCAAGAAGCTCCGCGATTTGCGATTCTTTTCTTGGTGCATAAATTACGATATTTTTCATACAAAACCTCTCTTTGAAAACTATTCTAGCATATTTTCAAATCTTATGCAATCGTTTAAATAGTTGGGCATATCCCGATATAAATTGCAAAATATATTATTTCATTTCTCTTATTGCCACAATCATCTTATGAAAATATTGTAATTCTTTTAAATCTGCATCTTCAATCAACTTGGTTATATCTTTGAGAAGTTCTTCTTTTGTTTTTAAGTGACCGAAATCAAATAAATCTTTAGGCTCAATTTCTAATACTTTGCATAATTTTTCAAGATTTTCTTTTTTAGGTAAACGTTCGCCCAGTTCAAGTTGGCTTATCGCATTAGCTTCTACTCCTATTGCGCCGGCAAGTTGTGATTGATTATAACCCTTACTTTTTCGAATTTCTCGTAAACGTCGTCCAAAATTTTTGATAATATCCATATTTGTTATTTTACTATTTTATACAAATAAAGTGAACATTTTAAAAAGATAATTTCGCTTCAAAAATATTGCCAAAAAGAGAAAAATGTGTTATATTCATGCCGTTAGCGTTAAAATATGTAAAAAAGTCTTTTTAGGAGGAATTATGTCTGTTGATAAATCGCTAAAAGAATTTGGAAAAAGTATTAGATTCGCCAGAATTGAACACAATCTTACACAAAAAGAGTTGGCTGCAAAACTTGGATTAACTCGTTCGCAAATTCAAAAAATTGAAAATGGAGAGGGCAATACATACATTAAGACTATTGAGAGGCTTCTTGATGAGTTTAATGTACCTTGTGAAGTTAAATTTATAAAAAAAACGGGTTTTTAATAACCCGTTTTTTCATATTGATGATATGTTTAGACTGCAAATCTGAAGTGGACGATGTCGCCGTCCTGAACAACGTAATCTTTTCCTTCCAAACGGGTTACGCCTTTTTCTTTGCACGCAACGTAGGAGCCAAGTTCGGCAAAATCTTTGTATGGCGTGATTTCAGCGCGGATAAATCCTTTTTCAAAGTCGGTATGAATAACACCTGCCGCCTGCGGCGCTTTGGCGCCTGCCGGAATGGTCCAGGCGTGAACTTCTTTTTCGCCTGCGGTGATAAAGGTTCTCAGGTTCAACAATTTATATACGGATTTAATCATTTTGTTAATACCGCTATCCTCAACACCCAGTTCGGCAAGGTATTCTTTTGCTTCTTCCGGCCCGAGTTCGGCAAGTTCTTCTTCAATACGTGCGGAAATAATAACTGTTTCAGCACCGTGCGATTTAGCGTATTCTTCAACCTGTTTTGTGTAAGCATTGCCGTCTTTGATGTCTGTTTCCGCAACATTTGCAACGTAAATCACAGGTTTTGTCGACATAAGATTAAGCATTTTGGCTACAGGAATTTCGTCCTCTTCAAAATGATCTTTCAAATTAATGAATGAGCTTTCGTTCAAAAGTTCGGAGAGTTTATTCAAAACTTTTTCTTCTAAAACAGCGTCTTTGTCGCCGCTTTTTGCCTGTTTTGAGATACGTGCAAGACGTTTTTCAACAGATGCAAGGTCAGCAAGGGCAAGTTCCGTGTTGATTGTTTCTATATCGTCAAGAGGGTTAACTCTTCCTGCTACGTGGATTGTGTTTTCGTCGTCAAAACATCTTACGACCTGAATAATAGCGTCGACTTCGCGGATGTTGTGCAGAAACTGGTTGCCCAGACCTTCGCCTTTGCTTGCGCCTTTTACAAGCCCTGCAATGTCAACAAATTCAATTGCAGTCGGGATAATTTCCTGTGTTTTGCATAGTTTTGCCAGAACTTCAAGTCTTTCATCCGGAACATTAACCACGCCCACGTTAGGTTCAATGGTGCAGAACGGATAATTTGCGCTCTGAGCGTTCTTGGCGCTGGTCAGCGCGTTGAATAATGTTGATTTCCCGACATTCGGAAGTCCTACTATACCTGTCCTTAACATATTTTATATTTCCTTCTATTCTTCTTCTTTATCTTCTATCATTTCTTCAACAGGGTTGTTCATAATCTGAATCCCGAATTTCATACGGAATAAATATTTTACAGTTTCGCCCTGAATTTCGTACATCATTTTGTTGAATAAATCGTACGCTTCTTTTTTGTATTCAATAAGCGGGTCTTTTTGACCGTATGCGCGAAGCCCTATGCTGTCGCGAACCATGTCGATGTTGTGAAGGTGGTCAATCCATTTCGCATCAATGGTTTTAAGCAGAATATCGCGTTCCAGACCTCTTACCATGTTGTCATCCGTAAACGGTTGCTGCGGCATAAAATTCGGGTCATATTTGCTCAGAACGCTGTTGTAGAAGTTGATTAAAGACGCTTCGTGAGTTTTATAGGCATCAATAGCAAGATCTTTAATCTTTTCGTAAATCGCGTCAAACTTCAACCCTTGAATATCGTGAACATCAAGTTGTGAAAGCTGCGGGATTGTTGAGTGAATTTCTTTAATCATTGTTGTCAAATCGTCAAAGATGTATTCATCAGGTGTCATTCCCGGTGCGATGTAGCTGCGCAGAATTCTGTCCGTTTCGCGCTCAATCATATACTGAATATCGCCGGAGAGGTTTTTGCCAAAAAGAACCTTGCGGCGCTGCGCGTAAAATTTTTCACGCTGAATATTCATAACATCGTCATATTCAAGAACGTGTTTTCTTATGTCAAAGTGGTAGGTTTCAACTTTTTTCTGTGCTGATTCAATTTGTTTGGTAATTAACGGCGATTCGATTTCCATTGTTTCGTCTATGTTGAGCATATTCATGACTGCTGTAATTTTGTCGCCGCCGAATATTCTCATCAGGTTATCTTCCAGTGACAGGAAGAATCTTGTCGAACCAGGGTCGCCCTGACGTGCTGCACGGCCGCGCAGCTGGTTATCAATACGGCGTGATTCGTGGCGTTCCGTACCTATTACGTGTAAACCGCCAAGTTTTACTACTTCTGCGTGTTCGGCCTCGGTAATTTTTCTTGCGTCATCAAGCGCGGCATTTTTCAATTTTTCATAATCAGGATGTTCCGGAGTAATTCCCTTGCTGTCCAGATTTTCTTTTGCCATAAATTCTGCGTTACCGCCTAAGAGAATATCTGTTCCGCGGCCCGCCATGTTCGTTGCAATAGTGACTGCGCCTTTTCGTCCGGCCTGTGCAATGATATAAGCTTCTCGTTCGTGTTGTTTTGCGTTTAAGACATTGTGTTTGATACCGCGGCGTTTGAGAAGTTCGGATACAAACTCTGACTTCTCAATACTTATCGTACCGACCAGAACAGGTCTGCCGGTTTCGTGAATCGCAGCAATTTCCTCAACTGCCGCAAGATATTTTTGAAGCTCGGTTTTGTAAATCTTATCAGGATAGTTAATTCTGATATCAGGTTTGTTGGTTGGAATTACCGTAACTTCAAGGTTGTAAATTTTACCGAATTCAGCTTCTTCCGTCATTGCCGTACCTGTCATACCGGAAAGCTTAGGGTAAAGTCTGAACAGGTTTTGATACGTAATGCTTGCAAGCGTTTGGGTTTCGTCCTGAATTTTTACGCCTTCTTTTGCCTCCAGCGCCTGATGTAAACCTTCCGACCAGCGTCTGCCTTCCATAATACGACCGGTAAACTCGTCAACAATCTGAACTTCACCGTTTTTGACAACGTAATCAGTATCACGGATGTAGAGTTCTTTTGCCTTAAGTGCCTGCAAAAGGTGGTGCGCGTACTGGGTCGAAACATCAAATAGATCTGTTACGCCTAAAAGTTCCTGCGCATGGTCAATACCGTCCTCGGTCAGGATAACGTTTTTATTCTTTTCATCAACCTCGTAATCTTTTATTTTTTCAAGCTGCGGTGCAATTTTTGCCATTAAAAGATAAGTTTCTGCCGATTTTTCAAGGCGACCGCTTATGATTAAAGGTGTTCTGGCTTCGTCAATCAAAATGCTGTCGACTTCGTCGATAATTGCATAGTTATACGGGCGTTGAACAAGCATGTTTTTATCCTGTGCCATGTTGTCGCGCAGGTAGTCAAAACCAAATTCGTTGTTTGTTCCGTATGTAATATCGCAGTTATACGCGCGTCTTTTTTGCTCGTATTCATCAGCACCGCGAACCCCTGAGAGAACAACGCCGACCGTTAAACCTAAAAATTCATAAATTTTTCCCATCCACTCGCTGTCACGTTTTGCAAGGTAATCGTTTACCGTGACAACGTGAACACCTTTGCCCGTAAGTGCATTAAGATATGCAGGAAGCGTTGCAACAAGAGTTTTACCTTCACCGGTTCTCATCTCCGTGATGTGTCCGTTGTGAAGAAAGTACCCGCCGATTAACTGAACGTCAAAGTGCCGCATATTCAAAACTCTTTTGCCGGCTTCTCTGACTGTCGCAAAAGCTTCCGGAAGAATTTTGTCCAGAGCTTCTTTTTCAAGCTTTCTGTCGGTCATAAAATCGTCTGACGTTTTGCGTTTCGCTAAAATCTCTTTAAACTCTGTTGTTTTTGCGCGGAGTTCCTCATCTGTCATTTCTGCAAATTGCGGCTCAAGTGCGTTAATATGTTCTATTATGCCCATTATATTTTTAATTTTGCGTTCGTTGGGATCACCCAGCAATTTTAATAGTAAACCTATCATTTTTCCTCTCCAAATTGTGTCTGTTAAGTTTATAATAGCATGGACATGAAAAAATAGTATTATAGTATTGACTAAACTCGTAAAATCGTACATAATGAAGAAGGCAATAAGAGAATAAGGCAATGAGTCGTTATAACCAAATGGAAGAAAAAAAGAATAGTCCTATTGCCTTATGCTAAAGTAGGTTGGGCTTGCCAGCCCAACACAATAAAAAGAAAGGATAGAAGAAATGAAAAGACGAGGTGTAAAGATTATGACGGGGGGGGGGGGGGCGTGCCTTACCCGCAAAATTAGGTATTGAGGATGTTAGTTCCCCATGTCATGCTGAACTTGTTTCAGCATCTGTTCCACGTTACGAGCGGGTATCCTACGTTGGCCAGACCCTGAATCAAGTTCAGGGTGACAAAAATATGCAATGTGTCCGTAAGTGTCTACCGTCATTGCGAGCCGCATTCACAATGGCAGAGATTCTGTTATCCCTGACAATTATCGGTGTGGTGGCGGCGATAACGTTACCGAGCCTTACGGGAAACATAAATGAGCGTACGTGGAACACGCAAAGAAAAGCGCTTTATGCGCGGTTTTCACAGGCAATTGCCCTAATGCCGGCACTCAATGGTTATGGTACTTTAAGAGAAAATACTGACAGCGCAGGTTCAACCTCAATAGAAGATAATGCCGCCGAAACCTTTATAACCGGCGGGCTGTCAAAAGTCCTTAAAATTAACAATATATGCGACAGTGACCACCTCACGGATTGCGGCATTGCTTCAAAGTTTACTGACTTGAACGGTAATCAGAAGATTATTCCTGCCGATATGCTAACGCTGAATTCCGTAATGATAAATACTACAATTTCAACAGCATCAGGTTTTTCATCTTCATATTCAACATTAAATACAAAGGCTGCCGCGTTTGAAACTGCAAACGGCGAGAGTATTCTCACTTTCTATAATCCTAATTGTGTATCTAACGGGAATGAAAATGAATGGCATTTTGTACAACCTCTTATTTGTGCAAACTTTGTCTATGACCTGAACGGGAACAAAGGCCCGAATACTGTTGGAAAAGATATTGGATTTATTTCTGTTTTGAATTCCAGTGACAGTATTGTTGTTGCACCTGTGCCTTATAATCATAAAGTCGGAGAATCCTTGACTCCTCAGGAAGCAATTTCTGCCTGCGCTGCTAATAATCGTGAACATCGGCTGCCAAATAAAGATGAAGCAGCCTCCTTGTTTGTTAACCAATTCTTTTTAGGATTGTCTTATGATAACTTTGTGACAAGTTCTAAAAAAGATGCGGATAGCTACTGGTATCAAGGATTTCAAACAGGTATGAGAAATTTTGATCATTCTTATGCAAGCGGTAATGTATTATGTATTTACAGATAAACGGAAATGCGCGGGCTTTTGCCCGCGCATTTCGCTTTTTAAGTTTTATTATTGAACTATACCAATTCCAAAACTTCTTGTTTGTTTTTAGCAGCGATTTCAACGATTGATTTGATTGTTGCTATCATTGAAAGTTCTGAATTCAATTTGTTTACGCAAGAACCAACGCCGATTGCGCTTGCACCTGCCGCAAATGCAAACGGTGCTGTTGTTGAGTTGATGCCGGTTGCTGTCATAATCGGCATATCTATGTTTCTTGAAAGTTCGATTGTGTTTGACAGGGTTAATTCTGCTCTGTTCATCAAGCCTCTTACACCGTCAAGGTTTTCTCTGTTAGTGTAATGACCTTCTGTTTGGATTAAGTCAATTCCCATATATTCAAGTTTTCTTGCCAATTCAATTTGATCAGCTACAGAAATTTCACCAGGAATTGTTACAGAGAAAAATACTCTTTTGCCGCCAAGTAAAGATAAAGTTTCTTTAACAAGATTCATTACTTCATCTGCTGAGAATGACATGCCTTTTTTGTAAAGCGCATCAAAGTTGCCTAATTCAATGGCATCAGCGCCGAGTTCAACCGCTCTTGCAAGTTCTGCCGGAACTACTGATGATACAAATAAAGGTAATTCTGTCATTTCTCTTACTTCAGAGATAATTTCTTCATCTGCGCAGATGTCAACAGCGCTTGCGCCTGCAACCTGTGCGGATGAAACAACTTTTTTAATGTTTTCAATATCAAAGTTATCAATACCCGCGATAACTTTTACTGCTCTTTTTTCGATTAAATGCTGTCTAAATAATTCAATTCTGGACATTTTTTAATTTCTCCTACTTTCATGAAGTGTACTTTTAACACAAGTATACATTAAAACTTTAATAATTACAAGAATATATCTTTACAATATTAAAATACCTATTTTATAACATTATAACACGCGTAAAAATGGAGTTGTATGAGGGTGAAAAAATGAGAAAATATATATTGTCAATAGTTAGTATGTTTTTTCTGGCTCTTGGTCAGGCATTTGCTTATACCGCCGAAGAGGAGGTTTACATTTCGGTTTACGAAAATATAAACCCTGCGATTGTGACCATTGACGGGATAATTTCGGACGGGTTTACGGCGGGAACGGGCTGTATAATTAACCCTAACGGAACTATTTTGACCGGTTCGCATGTGGTTTCGCAAACCAAGGAGCTTGAGGTGACAACCTATGACGGCAAAGTTTATAAGGCAAAAGTCCTCGACAATATGGGGAAAAATAAAGATTTGGCAATTATAAAAATTGAGCCGAAAGGAAAACTTAAAACTGTTAAATTCGGCGACTCTGACGGTTTGAAAATCGGGCAGAGGGTTTTGACGATTGGCAATCCTTTCGGGTTCTCGGGAACGCTCACGCAGGGGATAATTTCAAGAATTGATTATGCAAAAGGAAAAATTCAGACTGATGCGGCGATAAATCCGGGGTGCTCGGGCGGCCCGCTTTTGAATACATCGGGTGAAGTTATCGGGATTAACCAATCCATATACAATCCGGACAATAATATTTCAAATATCGGTATAGGTTTTGCAATTCCGATTAATGATGCAAAAAAATTTATTGCAAAATATAGTGAATAATAAGAATGAGTATGGCGGCAGCCTACAGGCTGCCGCCTTAATCAAATCATCGCTTTACGCACATTACCTGATGCTCATAATTTCGTGGATCGGGTGAAACCTGCGCTGCTGCGAAATACATTCTCCAAACTCTGATTTCTCCGTTCCATTCGGTCATTGCACTTGTCCAATATGCACCGGAGAGGCTTTCGCCTAATAAAGTCCGGTTGTAACTCAACGAAATAGATTCTTCCAGATTGGATAACCTGCTTTCGGAATCCCGTTCCCGACATATTTCCGCTGCGTCATAGTAGTTTACGCTTGTTGGGCTGTTATATACAAGCACCGGAGCTACAACAACCGGATCAGAAGGATAAAGTATTGTTATAAAGCCCATGTCTTTACCAACGGTATTTGGTCCTTTGGTGCCGTTTAAATCATAAACAAGATTTGCGCACATTTTCGGCTGTGTATAATATGATGATTGTTCATCCATTTTTGCGGAGCAGTAGGGGTTATAGTAAGCAACGATACTTTCGCCGTTGGCTGTTTCAAAAGCGGCTGCAACGGTGTCAAGCTGGGAAAGATATGAATACGAATTCCCGTTACTATCAACAATATCAGAGGCGTAAAATGCAGGGTTAAACTCGCGGATTGTTTTAGGGAAAGAGCTTATGGTGCTGCCGGCAAAGGTTGTGAATTTCGTTGGAATGCCGCAATCTTCAAGGTGATCAGAATCGCAGATGTTGTTAATTTTTAAAACTTTACTTAAACCGGCAGTTACAAAAGTTTCGGCAGCAGTGTCGACGGCGGAGGTTGAGGAATCCCCTTCCGTAACTGTTCCGTAGCCGTTAAGTGAAGGCATTAGGGCAATTGCCTGCGACATGCGGGCATAGAGGGCTTTTCTCTGCGTGTTCCATGTTCGCTCGTTTATGTTTCCTGTTAAACTCGGAAGCGTAATCGCCGCTACCACACCAATGATTGTTAATGACAATAATATTTCGGCCATTGTAAATGCTAAAATTTTGCTCGGGTTCAATTGTGGAAGTCGCTCAGCGACCGACTCAGTCGACCCCCCCCCCCCTGAGCAGAATGCCCATAGTACAAGGGTTTTCAGCTTTTAAGTTTTTCATCATTCTATCCTTTCTTTATCATAAGGCAATAGGTCAATATGGCATTAGGGCAATAGGACTTTTTATTTTTCATTTGGTCATAACGACTCATTGCCTTATTCACTTATTGCCTTATTGCCTCTTTCATTATGCACGATTTTTTGCTTTACGTCAATAGCTACCATAATGTTAATTTTTGTAACAAAAATAACAAACTCTGAAATTCAAGTGGTGGTATATACTTTATATATATGAGAGAGTTAAAAGGCTAATCGTTACGGTTTAACGATAAGCCAAATCAAGAAACCGCCTTGACCGGCGGGAGTTTATATTCCTTATTCCTATTTCCTAAACAAAATTTAAAAACCCCGTAACTACGGGGCTTTTCTTTTTATAGTTCAATAGCTTTCAGTCTTTCAAGAATTTTGTTTGTAATTTCCTGAATATATTCCTGACTGACGAGTCCGTTGATTACTGCGTCTGCAATCTGGTAGGTCGGACGTATATATTGCTGCGCGGTTTTGTTTACATCCTGAAACTGTAAGTCGGCGGCTTCTCCGGTTTTCCCTCTTGTTGCCGCGCGTTTATACCAGCGTTCTTTCAGCACTTCAAGCGGTGTGAAAACATAGACCTTAACATCCATTACGTCACGCACATTTTCGTTTAAAACATATAAACCTTCCGTCAAAATTACTCTTGCCGGTTTTTTGAGTTCGCTATTGAGTTTTGACTCGCAGGTTACAAAATCGTATTGCGGGGAGTAAATTTCTTTACCTGATTTCAGGTCAATCAGGTGTCTTTTCATCAATTCCAAATCTATCGCTTCGGGTGTGTCGAAACTGAAGCCGGTTTTGAAAAGGGCCTCATAGCTTCCTGCTTCCTTTAATTCTTTGGAAGTATCTTTATAGTAATCATCACAGCGGATTACGGTATAAATTCCCTGATTTTCCTTTTTTACGCAGGCTTTTATGGTATTGTCGACAAAAACGGTTTTACCGGAGGCGCTTTCGCCGGTGATGCCGATGAGGAAGGTCTTTTTGCGTTCCTGAACCGCCATACGCGCAATGTTCATAATAAGATTATCAGAAATCTTTAGAAATAGCGGCTGCGGCTGGGTAGAATCCTCTTTGAGAATTTCTTTTAATGTATCAACAATCTTTGCTATAACTTCCATATCTCTACGGCTTGAATAGTAGTCGTAGGAACTCATGCCTAAATCAAATACCATATTAACCTCTATTATATCTCAATATTATATATAATAAATTTTCAAAATTCCACCTAATGATAAATAATTGTAACAAATTCACTAAATTTTTTAAAGTTCCGGTAAAAATGTGCCGATATTGGGAATGTTAGTAAATAGGAGTATAAAATCATGTATTACGACGAATTGTTTGAAAAAGCTTTGGCAGAAGCTAAAGAAGAAAATCTTGCGGAATTGAAAGCAGAGGTTGCGGACTTACAAAGAAGTTTTGAGTCATTTTTGAACAAATTTTTCAATTCAACCACTCACAAAGTTGAGCAGGATTACCATGTTACAGCAATGTGATAAAGTTTGAATAGCCGGAGTATGAAGAGCGCGGCGGAGCCTTTCAGGCTCCGCCGCGCTAGTTTTAAAAATGTTTGAAGATTTTTTGTTCGATTAAATTTCGGGGATAAAAATTTCCGTTGATTGCAACGCCGGAGCCTTCTTTTACGCATCCGATAACGGCAGCGCCTGCCGGCGGGGTGTCGGTTGTAGCGATTAATCCGTAGTCCTCGCCGCCGAATAAAACCAGTTCGTGCCAGTTAGGGAAACTTTTAATTTCTTCATCAACAGAAATTTTGTCAAAATCTATGCTCATAAGGACATTGCTTGCCTGTGCTATTTGTGAAAGGGCGTCCATAAGCCCGTCAGATGTATCCATCATTGCGTATTTTCCTTTTTGAGAGCAGGCAATTTGTCTTGAAAAATCGACCTGTGCAAAAGGTTCAAGATGCGCTTTTATAAACTTTTCTGGCGCTTTTTTGCCGGAAAGGAGAAGTTTCAAGCCTGCTGCGCTGGAGCCGTGGACTCCTGCTGCAATAATTCTTTGACCGGTTCGTGCGTTAGCGCGGGAACTTATGTTTCTTCCCTTTGCTGAGCCGATTATGGCAGCAGAGATAAAGATTTTATCTGGTGAGGCGGTTATGTCGCCGCCTGCGATTTGAACCTTTCCGGCAGCTTCGCAGGCTGCTCCGGCACCTTCGTAAAACTCTTTTATAAATTCACTGTTAATGTCTTTTGGCAATGAAAGCGATATTGTCATATATTTAGGCTCGCCGCCGCCGGCGCAGATGTCTGAAATGTTTACCATTGCGCTTTTCCAGCCTAATTGACGCGGAGTGATTTTATCGCGCAGAAAATGTACGCCTTCCACAAGGCTGTCCTGCGAAACGAGTATGTCTAAGTCCTTTAAATACGCGCAGTCATCACCGATATAAGGTGAATTCAGGGTCGTTTTTATCAGGTTTATAAAGTCTTTTTCCATTATTATTTGAGTTCGTTGTTAATCAGAGCGATAAATTCTTTTACCAATTCGGTATTCCATTTTTTGCCGGCGTCTTGTTTAATGACTTCAAGCGCTTCTTTTTCTGATAATTTTGCACGGTAAGGACGGGTTTCCGTGAGCGCGAAATAGGAGTCGATTATGAGGATTATTTGCGAACTCATAGGAATTTCGTTTTTTGAAAGCTTATTCGGATAACCGCTTCCGTCCCAGTTTTCGTGGTGTTTTTCGATTATCGGCAGGATGTCCTGAACAACAGAAATCGGTTTTAAGATATCTCTTGCCGCGATAATCGGGTGTTCTTTAATAAATTTCTTTTCCTCTTCGGTAAGAGGGGTTGTTTTTTGTAAAATTTCCTGCGGGATTAAGAGGTTCCCGATATCGTACATAAGAATTGCAATTTTAAGGTTGTCGATCTCCTCTTTCGGCAGGTCAAAACGTTTGGCAAGAGAGGAGGCAAGCAGCACTTTTTTCTTCACTGAGCCGTCCTCGTGAAGCGGGTTGTAAAGACGTGTGAGCATATCCGCAACCAGATAGAGCGTTTCTTTTGGCTGGGATTTGGAATCCTGTTCCGCTTTTTTCAGCTTGTCGCAAAGTTCTTTCGTAAGATTTTTTTCAACCGGAATATTGTGTTTTGAAAGTATATCTATAAAAGTATTTATTGCGATTTCCTGCCAGCTTGTTTCAGAAATCGGGGTTGCAAGCGTGACGCGGTTTCTGCCGTTGCGTTTTGACTGATACATAGCCTGATCGGTAAGCTCAATTAATTCTTCAGGATTGTCAGTGTGTTCAAAATATGTTGCGACACCGATACTTGCGGTAATATGTCCGATAGTTTCAATTTCGGTTGCCTCGAGGGTTTTCCTGATACGTTCGGCTGCAATCATTGCGCCTTTGGAATCAATACCGGGGAGAATTATGTTGAACTCTTCGCCACCCATTCTTGCTGCAATATCAATTGAACGCGCGTTGTTTTTGATAACATCCGCAAGCGTTTTTATCGCGAGATCGCCGTAAGAGTGACCGTATTTATCGTTAATCTGTTTCAGAAAATCAAGGTCAAGTCCTATCAGAGAGAAGGCTTGTTTCTGGCGGTTTGCACGTGTAACTTCTTTCCTTAGGTATTCTTCAAAGTATCTGCGGTTGTAAAGCCCTGTTAAACCGTCAGTTACAGCCTGTTCTTTCACAGTTGAAAACAGGTGTGCAATTGTTATAGCCATTTCGATTTGTTTTGCAAAAATGCTTAAAAAATCCGTTTCAGAGGTCGCCAGTTCATCGCGGGAGGAAAATACTACAAACCACCCGAAATCCCTGTTCATGCAACTTAGCGGGATAATAATCATTGATTTGCAATATTCCTTATCCAGAATAGTGCTTAATTGTTCGTCCGTTATGTTCGGAATAATTTCCTGCAGGGTTTGTCCGAGGTTTTGGGTCTGCGTAATTTCTTTGGAACGCATTGTTTCCGCATAAACCCCGACCGGTGAATAGTTTAGCCTCAATGTGTAAAGCGGTGCATTGATAACTTTATGCAAAGCTTCAATTGCGGTGTCGCCGGATTGTGAAATGATTTTTATGAAATCACCTTTTTCATCCTTCATTTTCTCCAAAATAGCGCAGTGAACATAGCCAAATTCGTTGGAAATACTGTTAACAATGTTATCAAGTACGGTTTCTAAAGGCTTGGATGACGTCATCATATCAATAATATGCTGGAGCGTAATCATTTTTTTATTTGCCATACTCAGCTCTTTTGTCTGCTGTGCAAGTTCTTTTTCCAGCGCAATATTGCGTTCGTATATTTCAATATAGTCCTGCTTTTTGTAATAAACAGTACTTTCGACTTCGTTTATTTTGTTGGTTAACTCTTTTATTTTATTGAAAAATGACATTTGTATACCTTTATAATGTACTATTATACAATATATTTGAAATATATTCTAGTGGGGGATAAAAAATATTGAATTTTTGCACGATTGTGGTAAGATTTTATTGTAAGTGGTTTTATTATGGGTAAGTCAAAAAAGATTTTAGTATTAAGATTTGGTGCGCTTGGTGATCTTGTTCACACAACGATTATTCCGCAGGCAATAAAGGCGAAGTATCCGGATTACGAGGTTCACTATTGCTGCGAGTCTCGGTATGCCGCTGTGCTTCAAAACAATCCCGATATTGATAAAATTATTGAATTTGACCATAAACGCAAAAAAGATTTCCCTTATAACCTGCAAATTGCGCTTAAGCTAAGACATGAACACTATGACGTTGTTTTGAACCTGACAAATGCTTTCCGCAATAATTTTATGACTTTTATCGCAAGCCCTAAACATAAATTTACAAAAGTTCCAATGGGGCATAAGCACGTGGTTGATGCGTTCTTCCTGAGTGCGCAGAAAGCTTTCCCGGCAATAAAACAGCCGAGAAACCTCCGCCTCGGGCTTGATACTGCTGCGCTTGAAGATATGAAATCACAGGTTGCTGCATATCCGCGGCCTTATATTATTCTTTCTCCGGGCGGGCAAACCGATAATAACCGTCAGGGGCGCGCCTGGCCGGCTGAAAGCTGGATTGAACTCGGGAACCTTTTAAAAGGAATTTTCGGCGGAACTATTTTCCTTTCCGGCTCACCGGATGAAAGAGAATTCCATAAGACAATCTCAGAAAAAATTGAAGGCGCTGTGTTATTTTCAGGAAGATTTTCTATTTCACAAACAATGTGTCTGATTTCGCTTTGTGACCTGTTTATTTCGGGGGATTCCGGCCCGCTTCATATAGCATCGGGTCTTGGCGTAAAAACAATCGGACTTTTCGGCTCGACTAATCCGGAAAACGTCAGACCATACGGCGAAAACGGAAGTTTTGTCGCTGCGTTTTCAAAATGCAAATTCTGCTGGCAGAAACAGTGTAAAAAACTCAAAGCAGGTAAAAAATATACACCTTGCATGAAATCAATAAAACCTGCACATGTTCTAAATTTGATTAATAATAAGAAGCTATTGGGTTCCACAGGCGACGTGCTTAGAATAGCACTTGACTAAAGACCCGTGGACTTGCGAAGGTTCTTAAAAATTAATGTAAAAAAGACGGGTTTATTACCCGTCTTTTTTAATTTATAAGCCAAATATGGCTTTATTCCACATCTTAACCGCATAACTGTTCTGCAATTACGAACGGTTTTTCTGAAACTTTCATTGTATTTTTGTTCAAAATACCTCTTTTTAATTCTGTGAAAGTTGCGTTCTGGCAGTGGAATTTCTTTTTCAAAAACTCATAAGAAATTTTCGGATCGCATTTGTCACCGCAAGTGAACAAATCAACGGCAGCGTATCCCAGCTCCGGCCAAGTGTGTATTGCCAAATGGCTTTCCGAAATGATAACCACGCCGGAAACCCCGTACGGGTTAAACATGTGGAAGCATTTTTGCACAATGGTCGCTCCGCACTCAAGTGCCGCATCTACCATATACTTTTCTACTTTATCAATGCTATTTAAAATATTAGGATCACATTCAAAAAATTCTGCTAGTACGTGTTGTCCCAGATTAACTTCTTCTACGCCGTCTTGTTCAAACGCTTTTAATGGTTGTTTTACGTCCAATTCATGAGCCTCCTATAAAAAATATTATTTACTACTACATGTGCGTAAAATTTTTTACGCTCTAATATCTTACTATAAAAATCTAAAAAATGTAATTTTTACACGATAAAAATGATTTTTTTGTAAAAATTTTTTAAGATAGTTCTATACCCTGAAATGACGGGCTTTTCCCCAGTCGGTATTATTAAGATTTGTTAAAATCGGTCTTTAAAAATAGCCTTGTTGGGGTTAAAATTCGGGTATGAATAATAAGATTTTGGTGATAGATGATGATCCGGCGATAAACGAGTTAATCAAGGTCAACCTTGAACTTGCAGGATACAGGGTTATACAGGCATTTGACGGAATTAAGGGCTTTGCGCTTTGCAAGCAGGAGCTGCCATGCCTTGTTGTGCTTGATGTTATGATGCCGGAAGTTGACGGGTTTACGGTAGCACAGAGAATTCGTAAGAACCCTGAAACGGCTGAGGTTCCGATTTTAATGCTTACTGCACTGTCGCAGATTAATGACAAGGTTAAAGGCTTTGATATCGGTGTGGATGATTATCTCGTCAAACCTTTTGAAATGGATGAACTTCTTGTCCGTGTCCGCGCGCTTTTGAAACGTACCGCGCAAATCCCGAAATCTGCCGCAACGAGAGATTTGCTTTCCGTTGGTGAAATTACCCTGCTGCCGGAAACCTACAGCGTTGAAATAAACGGCAAAACTGCAAAATTAACACCTATAGAATTTGATATTTTTAATTTGTTGTTCCAAAATCATGGCACAATGGTATCTTCTGCGCGCCTCTTAAAAGAAATCTGGGGTTATGCACCGGATGATGACGTTGAAACAATACGTGTTCATATCCGTCATTTGCGCTCAAAGCTTGACAAAATTTCGGGAGGCAAAAAATATATTGAAACAATCTACGGCGGCGGGTATAAACTTAGTATTTAATCAATTATTTTAATTCTGCCGTCATCTTTGATTTGAACAGGTTTGCCTTGTTTTTTGATATACTGGCATGTTAATTTATCCTTATCAAAATCAAATCTTTCATCTATTTCATTTATTTTGTTAGGGATAAGTTTGTCGCCGCCGCTTGCAAAGAAGTCGTCTGTTGCAACGGTGTAAATTTTATTTTTGTCAGGATGATTTACGTCAATCGGGTGTTTTACGCCCTGTTTGTCGATAAATGTCGCATTGAGGACTTCACCCTTGCGGTTCATAGTGTATTCAAGTCCGGACGGCATTACGATGCTTGGCTTATGGCCCGGGTTGATGAGCGATTTTGCACCATTTTTGAGTGCATTTACAACTTCTTCTTCTGTCAGCTTCATTTTAACCATGCGGTTTTTCAGCGGAACGACTTCAAAAACTTTTCTTTCTGTGAGTTTTCCTTCGTCAAAGTGGCCGCGGATGTTGCCGGCATTGATTAACGCCAAATCTGTTCCGAATTCTTCACGGCAGGCATCCATAATCAAGTAGGCATGCGGGTTTGGTTCTACAAGTCTGTCTTCAGGAGCAGGAACTGTTTTTTCTACATATCCGACTTCGGTCGCTTTGCCTATGATACCGTCAAAAATCCTTTCAAGAACGGGGTTGCGTTTGAACTTGCTGGAATTGTGAACATTATTTTGAGCCTTTTGAATAATACCGCTTTCGTCGAATTCAAGGTTCAAAACTCCGAATTGGTCGCCGTCTTTACCGGCCTGCGTAATGATTACAGGCTCTCCTGATTTTGAAGTAAAGAGGTTTTTATTATGTTCGATGTCTTTAATAAGTTCGTGCGTGTGCGCGCCGAGGATTACATCAACGCCGGAGGTGTTTTGCGCCAGTTCTTTATCGAATTCAAGCCCGCAGTGGGAGAGAACAATAATCTTATTGATGCCCTCGTTTTTCATCTTGTCGGCTTCTTCCTGAACAGCTTTTATTGAATCTTCTTTTGAGAAAGGAATAATGGTTTTTCTGGATTCGTTTTCTCTGATGCGTTCGTGCAGATCCGGCGGTATGAGCCCGATTATACCGTATTTGTTGCCGTTAATCTCCTGAACAAAGGATTTTGTTATCTGTCCTTGAAGAGGGTTGTTTTCACCCTGTAAACTTAAGTTTGCTCCCATGATTTTGTAGTTGGCGGTTTTATGAACCTCTGCGATTTCCTGCGGGTTAGCGTCAAATTCGTGGTTCCCGATAGCAGTTCCCAGTGCGCCCATTACGTTGAGGAAGGCATTGGAAATTTTTAAAAGTTTAACATTTGCACCTGCCGAAATATCACCTGAGCCAAGAACCATCACATCCTGTCCGTCGTGGTTTTGCTTGTCAAAACTATGTTTTGCATTATAAATACGGCTCATATTACCCATGTTGCCGTGCAAATCATTTACATAAAAAATACTTGTTGAGGCATTCTTCTTTGTCGGAGCTGTATTGTTTGAGGTATTTTGCCCCTTAAAAACCGGTTGACTAAAATTGTATGAATTTATCGGGTGAATCATAAACAATAACCTTCTGTTACACTTCATAAAACCCCTGAAAAAAATATTTGCCTAAACGTAAAGAAATCGTTACATGTTTAGTGTCTGGGAAAGTCGTTGATTAATCCACCCATTCAAAGGATTTAACGAAATCTTCGCCGTTGATATCGCCGTTTATGATTACGCGGAAGAATTTATAAATATTATTTCTGTCGTTTGAGTTCGGAATTTTGGCGATGTCAGATGTAAATTCAATGTTAGGATCTTTCTTGACGCCCGGAATGGTTTTTAATAACGTATTTAATGAAAGGTTTTTAACTTTATTAATCAACGTGGTTACGTCTTTTGACAGACTGCCGAAGATTTGGAAATCCGCGATTGATGAACTCAGGTTGTATTTACCTCTTATGTAAAGGTTAAGGTCTTTGCCGCTGGAATAAATATTAATATTGTCGGCAACACCGTTGTTGATTTTGAAATCACCCGAGATTGTTTTAAATTCGCCGGATTTCAGCGGGGATAGAAGGTCGATAAGCCCGTTGATAGTAAGTCCTGTCAGGCCGTTACTAATAAGGTTGCCGGCTTTGAGAAGGTATTCAAGAGAGCCGAGTTTCGGCATCTTGCCGTTTTCTATAGCGAAGTTGCCGCTGCCGCTTAGTGTTGCAAAACAGGTTTTATCGTTTTTAGCTGTGCAGGAAAGCGACATTTTACCGTTTGCAAGTCCGTAGATTTGACCTTTGATATTGAATAGAGTTTCTGCCATTTGTGCTGCATTGGCTTTATTCAGATTTATATTAAGTTTTACGGTATCATTAAGGTAATTATGCGTTATATTACCGTTAACATTGCCTTGAGCGAGTTCAAAGTTGAAGTTTTTGACGTTCAGGGTTTTATCTTTGCCGATTTGCATATCGCTTGTGAAATTCTCTGCATTAATGTTGTTAATAACGATTGTGTCAGCGGTAATTTTTGAGTTGTTAACGATGATGTTTGTGTAATCCAGCGGTTGAATAACATTGGACGCCGCGTGCATTTTAAAGTTTGATTCTTCTAAATTCTTTATTTTGTCGTTAATTTTGTTCAAATCCAGTTTTGCGACGTGGAGCGCCATATTGTCAACAATAAGCGGGAGTGTTAATTCGTTTTTAAGCGCGGCGTTGAATTTAATCTTATTGGTCAGCAAATCGCCGCTTGAGATAATATTTATGACCCGCGGGGTGAAGTCAAGATTTATGTTGTTAATATTGGTTTCAACAAGCGGAATATTGATATCTGTAATATTGAGTTTGCCAAGAATATGCGGCTTTAAAGATGTTCCGTTGAGTGTAAGGTCAGACGTAAATGTTCCTTCTTTCATGAACGGCTTGCGGAAAATAATATTAAAGATTTTTGCATCAACCGGCATGCGGGATTTAATTTTGAGGTTATTAAATCCGATAAGATTGTTTTCTTTGTATTGCATTCCGCCGGAAATATTCAAAAGCGGAACGATATTTTCATTTTTATCAAGGGAAAGGATTACTTTATCGTAGTTAAAATTATTGATTTTAAGTTCGTTACCGCGCAGGGTAAGATTTGAGGTAAGGCGTACTGCGTTTAGTTTGTCGCCTAAGGTCGCGCCCATATAGTAGATTGATGAATCTTTTTCAAGCATTAAGTTTGATTTAATATTTGTATCCTGCGGGGTTCCTGAAATTTCCGCATTAAGAGTTAAATCTCCTTTTATTTTAATCGGATAAAGCGCGTTCCGGTTAAAGCAGGTGTTTACGAAATCCTGTGTCGGTTTGGTGTTAAGCCACAGGTGGAAGGTCGGAACATTTTTGTTTGAAAGTGAAACCCGTCCGTTTAAGAGTACAGGCATGTCAAAAATTCTTGCGTTGATAGAGTCTGCGAGGATAAGGTTATTTTTTAGCTGTACTTTGCCGCTTAGAATTTCGTGAATTCTTTTATTTTCATGAATTTTTACGTTTTGCAGGCTGCAATTGGCTGTAAAATCGTTGTTTTGAATACTTGATATGATATTTATTTTCCCGCTGAGGTTTTCCAGATTAGCGCAGAGCGGTTTAAGGGCTTTTATATTTTTAAGTGTTTTTACGTTGATTAGATTAAGGTTAAAATCTCTGAGGTTAAAGACTCCGGTAAGGGAAGCTTTTTCATCAAATAGGTTTGAAACCGTTGCGGTGGCATCAATATGAAAATCTTTATTTTTAATCCTTACGGGGCTTATTTTTAAAGTTGAATTAACGAGTTCGTAGTTAACTTTTTTGAATTCTGCGGGTTTTAAGTTTGAATAAAGTGAGCCGTAAACTTCAAGATTTTCCGGCGAAATTTTTTCTATGGAGCCTTTATATTTAGCGGTAAAGTGGGTATTTATCGCAGGGATAAGGTTTATAAATTCGTTAGAATTCAGAATCGTCAGAATATTTTTTTGCAATTCTATCGGCAGTGTAGAAATCCCGTCGATTATCCTGAAATCTTTTGTGCTAACAAGAATATTTGCATCTGAATCTTTTATTTTCCCCTCGATTGTAACTTTTGATTTGTTTATCAGGGCGTACAAATCCATATTGATATCCTGATTATCAAGATTTAAATCCCCGAATATATTTGAAACCGCCTGTGGAATTGCTTTTGGCTTGATTGTTACGGCGTTCAGGGTAATCTTGCCTTTAGAAAAGATATTTTTGTTGAATTCAATATTGCGAATATCTTTTGCCTCACCGTAAATATTCAGGTTTAAGTCGCCGAAACCTTTAATCGTTTCAATCTGATCAAAATACGTATTCATATCAGCGAGAAGTGTATTGCCTTTGATATCGGCAAGGAGTTTTGCCAGATTTTGACCTTTTGAATTCGCAAAGAAATTAAATACGCCCTGTAAAGTGCAGGAGCCTTCAATATTAACAGGTTCAGAGTTCAGCGTTGCCTTTGTTGTTTTAAAATAGGTATCCGTATCAAGGAATTTAAGGTTGCCTTCACCGTTTTTGATTATTAGATTAGGCATATCGGTGAATGCAACCTGTGCGTTTTTGAAGTTAAAAGCACCTGTAATATGCGGATCAATCGTGTTTCCGTGAACCTGTATATCAATATTGCCCAAACCTGTAATTTTCATCAACGGTACCGGCCCGAAGTCTATTTTAAGGATTTCTTGCAGCGGGTTAACTACGACCTGCGCGGTTTCAAGATTAATATTTTTAGTAGACTTAACGTTTAAATCACAAAGTTTTTCGTCATAAAGTTCAAAAACTCCGTTAGCCCACACGCGTTCTTTAGGCGATGTCGGAACAGTTGTTTCGAGTGTCATTTTTTCGCGGTTGAATACCAGTCTGATAGTTGCTTTCTGTGCATTTTTAATCGGTTTTACAAGATAGGCGTTTGTAATCAAGACACTTCCCGTAAGCTGCGGTCTTAGCGCCTTGCCGGTAATTTCCAGATGTGCAAGAACATCTCCGTCAAAGTAGTGTTTTTTCAACGCATAAAAGTTTAATTCCGGCATTAAATCTCTTTCCGGCGGAAGAAGTTTTATTATTTCCTGCGCGTTTGATTTGTCAATGGAAAGCGACAGGTTCAAATCCGGATTTTTAGGGTTTTTGATGTTAATTGTGCCCAGCATTGAAGATTTAATTTTTTCGGATTCAATTTTGAAAGAATTTATAATAACTTCATCGTTTTCAAGCGTAAGCAGTGATTTTATCTGGATAGGGGCCGTGTGGCTTATCGGAAGATCTTTGCCTTTGAATTTAACGAAAAGCTTGTCGCTTATCAGGTTAAGGCTGAAGAAGTCGTCAAAGTCTTTATTGATGTTGAGGTCAATCAGTCCGTTAAGAGTTTCTATTTCCGGATTAACTGTATGAATGAATTTTGAAAATGCGCTCAGGTTAAAGTGCTCAATATCTGCGAGGATTGTGCTTTTTCGAAGGCTTTTATGATCCAGCGGCAATTGTACATCGGCTGTGAGTTTTACCTCGCCGGAATTGTTTTTTTCTTCAATCAGCAATTCTGTGTTAAGTTTCAGATGCTTGTTGAGATCAAACTTTTCGACGAGAATGTCGCGGCCCGTAACTTTTATATCATCAATCAGTTTCTGATTTTTCAGATTGACATTCAGCGTATGAACCAGAGTGTTTTTTACGGTGATATGTTTAATTAATTTTATTACATTGGGGCGTGTGAGCAGTTCTGTATAATCCTCGTTAAGCGCAAGGTTAATGTTATCGGCGTCAAGATTTTTTATTGAAAGTCTGCCTGTGAGAAGTGCAAGCCAGTTGATTTTGGTATTTATATTTTTTACAATGAGGAATTCATTTTTTTCGTTATTTTTGAGGATTACATTTTGTGCTTTAAATTTTATAACAGGAGCGAATCCTGTTCGTATTTTGTAGTCATTCAGGGTCAGGCTGAAGCCTGATTTTTGTAAAATTTCTTTTTCAAGTTTTGTTCTGACAAAATTTGAAGATAAAACCTGCGGTATTAAAACAAAGTATATACCGCTCCAAACCGTTAATATCCCGAGTGTTATTAATGAAAATTTAACTGACTTCTTCATTCGTGTTTTATTATAACATTTAAAAAAAATAATAAAAGTATATTAACAAATAGTATTATATTTTGCCTGAAAATTAGCCGTTATCAGGATTATTTTTGCTTAGTCCGACGGGATAATAGTGATATGAGATTACTGACTTACACAAAATATTTATGGCGAAAAATAAAGTTCTACGACAAACTTGCGTTTAAGACGAATTCTTTTCTGCAAAATCCGTTTGACGACAAAGAGAAGTCGATTACAGTGCTGTGGGTGGAAGAAAATGATACCAACACCTTTTACAAACTGTGAGGTTTGTGCTATATTCCGGGGTAAGGAGGAGAAGAGATATGGAGCTTAATAAATATATTGAACACACATTGTTAAAACAGGATGCAGCCGGTGCGGATTTTGAAAAATTGTTCAGGGAAGCGCGTGAGAATAAGTTCTTCGGCGTTTGCGTTAACCCTGCGTATGTTAAGAGGGCAAAAGACGCTTTACAGGGTACGGATGTTAAAATCGTGACGGTTGTTGGTTTCCCGCTTGGAGCTAACAAAACGGAAATTAAGGCGGCTGAAACCGCAGAGGCGATTAAAGACGGTGCGGATGAGATTGATATGGTTATTAACGTGACCGCGCTGAAGGATAAAGATTATGACTATATTGTGAACGAGTTTGCCGCGTTGAAAAAGGTTTGCGGCGCGCATAATTTAAAAGTTATTATTGAAACAGACTTGCTGAGCAAAGACGAAATTGTCAAAGCTTGCGAACTTTGCGTAAAAGGCGGGGCAGATTTTGTTAAAACCTCGACCGGATTTGTGAAAAACGGTGTTGGCGCAAAGGTTGAAGATGTAAAATTGATGTATGAAACGGTTTCACCACACGGTTTGCGTGTAAAGGCGTCCGGCGGGATTAAGACTAAAGATGCGGCCGTTGCACTTGTGGAAGCCGGTGCTGCACGTCTGGGCACAAGCTCCGGCGTACAGATTGTTGCGTAATTTGCTCTGTCATTGCGAAACCATCTTGCTTGACTCACGAAAAACGGCACCGCGAAAAGTGTGGTTTTCGCTCTGTGCCTCCGTTTGCTCGCGCAGTTCGGGATGACATTAAAGGTGACCCCAACAGGAGCAATCTCAACCAGCCGAAAAAGCCTTGCCCCCATGTCATCCTGAACTTGATTCAGGATCTATCCCGCGTTGCGGTCTACCGGTGTCGCCGGCCAGATTCCGAAACAAGTTCGGAATGACGGCAGGGGATGAACAATGCGAACGACGTTAATTGTCCGTCATTGCGAGCGACCAACGGGAGCGTGGCAATCCAGAAAACTTATAATTGAAAAGTATTTAAAACCCCGAGGTCTAACCCGAGCACTTCCCCGATGCGGTGCAGATTTGTTATGCCTATATTTACTTCACCGCGCTCGACACAGCCGATTGTCGTCACGTTAAGGCTTGAAAGTTCTGCAAGTTGTTCTTGGGATAAGCCTTTCTTTTTTCGTGCATATCTTATGACATATGCCAATTTTAATAGATACTCTTTGTCATCCATATTTTGAGTATATGGGATTGACATTTTATTTTCAATGGTGTATTTTAGAGATATCTCTAGAATAGCAGAGAAAAATGTAATAAAGCAAGGAGAAAAATATGAACAAAGTTTTTGAGGAAAAAATTGAAGGCAGAATTAATGCTGTACTGGATGATTTAAACTATGTTTTTGAGAGTGTTACCCAGATGAAGGCGAGTGTTTATACTATAAAATATTTGTTAGATGCAGAGGCGGCAGAGAATACTAATAAACCCCTTTAATAATTGCGATTGTTTCTTCTATTTCTTTTTGCAGGTAGGCAAGCTGTTCGTCGATATTTACGGAATTATAAATCTTTCCGTCGGCACCGTAGGCCATATAAGGGGTGTTTCTGACAGCTTCAACCCGCAGGTTTGTGACGGTTTGGACATGCAGGTCTGTTTCCAGAATTTTTTGGAACGAAACAAAATAAAATTCCGGTTTATCCTGATATTTTTCACGCAGGTATTCTATTGTTTTGTTAAAAAAGTAGGTCGTGGCAACGAACTTTTGTACATCTTCTTCGTTTTCGATTGAGTCGTAAATTTTTTCAAGGGTTGGAAGGAGTTCGTTGATATCGTTAATATACTGGGTTGTTTTGTCAGCTTTGAGGATAATATTTACGAATGCCGGATTGTCGCGCGGTGCGGGTTTGACCTGATTTTCCGAGTTGAAATTTTTTGTTGCTTCATATTGGGGTTTTGTTTGAGCGGGTTCTGAGTCCTGATATTGCTTGCCAAGCTCCGGCAGTTCGCCAACATAGCCTTTACTTTTGTCAACAATAGGTTTGCCGGCAATGGCGCTTTGACCGGCTAAAAGTATTATTAACAAAAATAAGGATAGTTTCTTCATACCCTTATTATAATGACTATTCACTAAAAATCATCATGAAAATAAATTATTTTTCTTCTTTTTTCGTGTCTTCTTCCGGTTTACATTCTTTGTTAAACCAGTGTACGCGTTCGTGCTGATCGCAAACTTCGCAGAAGTCTTTTGCATCGTCTTTGCCGAAAGTGTTAACGAACGGATCTTTAGGGCAGGCTTTTCTGTTCAGGTAACAGTATCTGATATCCCGTCTGGTTAGTTTTACAATTGCTTTGTATTTTGATTTTTGTGTGGAACAAAGGATTTTCATAAATTCTTTGTCATATTTTTTGAACGCTTTTTGCATCCTTTTCCAAGCTTTGCGGGTTATTTTTTCCTGCTTTTTAAATTCTGGTGAATTGTAGTCGGTTTTTGCAATGGCGCGTAATTTTCTTTGTTCGCATTCAAATGCATCAACGTAAGGTTTGGTTTCTTCCTTGCGTCGGTATTCAATTTCGTCTTTGAGTTCCTGCTGTTCCTCCGAAAGCCCTAAGACGTTATACAGGGTATTCTTTTGAAACCTTATCTTCTGGATTAATTCGGAGCAGCGGTAATCGCGGCCGAAATCGTATTTTGCGCTTCCGTCGTCTTCCTGCGCAGGAACGGGTGATGCAGTCAGTAAAATTAATGATAATAAAAACAAAGCTCTTTTCATAATTTTTTATATTACATGAAAGTTTGTAAATTTTCAAATATTTATTGTAGAATTGGAATATGGATGAAATGGGTTTAAGACATCTGGCATATCTGGGTGACGCTGTATGGGAGCTTTTCGTGCGTGAACGGACGATTTTGCAGACTCCAAATGCCGGCGTTTTGCATAAAATTACGACAGATAAAGTAAAAGCCGGATTTCAGGCAAAACTGCTGGATGAACTGGAACCGCTTTTGAGTGATGCGGAAAAAGAAATTGCACGCCGCGGAAGAAATTTGCCTATCCCTGTCGCGCGCCGTGCCAATCAGGGTGAATACCGGCTTGCCACCGCATTTGAAACTTTAATCGGGTGGTGGTATTATTACGATAAAAATCGTTTGGAAAGCATTTTACAAATTTTGGAAAATCATATAAAATAGTTTACGTTGAGGTGCCTTATGGAAGATTTTCAAAAAAGAATTTTAATCGTTGATGATGATGATGAAATCAGGGAATTGCTTGAGTTTGACGTTGCTCAGAGCGGGTATTTTGTGGATGTTGCAAAAGACGGGCTTGAGGGCTTGAATAAGGCGCTGAATAATACTTATGACCTGATTTTGCTTGATGTTATGATGCCTAAAATGAACGGGTTTGACGTTTGTAAAACAATCCGTCAGGCAAAACTTGCCATTCCGATTTTGATGCTGACGGCAAAGGGTACGATTTACGATAAAACAGAAGGGTTTGACTGCGGGGCTGATGATTATCTGGTAAAACCGTTTGATATTCAGGAAGTTTTACTGCGCATACGCGTCCTGTTAAAGCGCAATGAAATTATGAACAAAGATAATTCTCTGAGCGATGAAATTACAAAAATTGGTGATATAGAAATCCTTCCGGATACTCTGGAAGCCGTTATTATCAATAAAAAAGTTAAGCTTACGCCGACCGAGTTTGAAATTTTATACTGCCTGATGCAGCATTTCAACAATCCGGTAACGCTTGCGACTCTGCTGGATGATGTCTGGGGTTATGACAGCAATGAAGATGTTCGTATGCTCAGGGTTCATGTCGGCGGGTTGAGAAACAAAATTGAAGCAGATACCAAAAAACCTAAATATTTGCACACTGTAACCAATGTAGGGTATAAATTAACGCCGTTCGGGGAGGCATAATTGGATATTAACTGGACGCATATCAGACGTAAACTTATTCTGTTATTCCGATTTAAAAGGCTTAAAATTGTTGAGCAAAATTTGATTGTCCTTTTGCTTGCGGTCATAATCCCTATGACTGTCGGCGGGTTTGTTATCAGCAATATTAACCAGAAAGTTGTCCGTGCCCAGCTGAGGGATAATGCCTCGCTTATTGCCGGCATGGTTTCGACTGAAATCGACTTCTTTGCAAACACGGTTGAAAAAAATCTTGAACAGATAAAAACCGCGCTTACCTATATGAAAAACAGGGAAGACCAGTTTTTATACCTCAATTCCATATCAGAAACCGCTTTCGGCAGGGAAAAACTCGAAATTGTTTATTCAAAATATGAACTGGAACTGCTGACGGAGAAAAACCGCGAGTCCGGACGCTCTACACTTTATATCCCGATTGACAAAGAGAGATTTCTTGTTGCGACTTATAACATTGAAAATCTTGATGATGCACTCTTCAAATCACTCAACGATGATAAGCGGCAGATTTATGTCCTTGGCAGCGATTTGAACCTTATCGCAAGCCATAACTTTGATAATGAAATCTTTGAGGAATCCTACAACCTTCTGCCGAAAAATAAGCTTAACCTTAAATATGAAACCCCGATAGTTTTCGGTAAAATTAAGAACCAGCCGCTTGTTTATATTAAAAAGCATTCGCCGGACATTACAATTATAGTTAATACTCCTAAGACCCTTACGGATTCGACGATTTACAAAAGCCGTGTTAAAATTATCACAATGATTTTGCTCGTTGCGCTGTGTATAATCGCTGTGGGCGGACTGCATTCATATTATCTGTATATCAATATCCGCCAGCTTTTTAAAGGGATTATGGCAATTGCAAAAGGAAATTATAAACGACAAATTCGTTTGATTACAAGTCCTTTGACGCCTTATGAAATCGTTTTCCTTGCAACGGAATTTAACAAAATGGCTCACCAGCTGCAAAAAACTTATATTGAACTTGACAAGAGCAACAAGGAACTTAACGATATGAATGAGTTCCGCAAAAACCTTATTGATACGGTAAGCCATGAACTCAGAACCCCTCTCACCAGTATTCAGGGCTACACCTCAAGACTTTTGCGTCAGGACATTGTTATTGATAAAGAAACACAGCAAAAGTCACTCAGGATTATCCGCGAGCAGGCAGAACGACTTAAACATCTGATAGAGGATCTTTTGACGGTTCCGGATATTGAACGTTTCAGGCTCAGAACCGCAATTGATAAAGTCTGGCTTCAGGATATTATGGAGAGCGCCAAAACCCTTATGAAACATAAGGAAAGAAACGATATTATTATCAATATGGCGGAAAATTTTCCGCAGGTGTCTGCTGATAAAGAGCGCCTTGTTCAGGTATTTGTAAACCTCTTTGAGAACGCAATGAAGTATTCGGAAGAATATACCTCAATTGTCGTTGAAGGCGTTGTGGAAGAAGGTGTTCCGACAATTAGGGTTAGAAATAAATGTGAAGTTATTCCGGAAGATAAACTTGTTCATCTCTTTGATAAATTTATACGTCTTGATGATCATACAACCCGCACAACACGCGGAACAGGACTGGGGCTTTTTATTGTTAAGGCGCTTGTTGAAGCTATGAATGGCGAAATTTCGCTTCATTCTGATGAAGAGTGGGGATTTACGGTAGAGATTAAATTCAAGCAGCCGGAAGCGGCAGAGGCTGAAAATGCAGCGCGTGCTTGAGGTTGTCCGCAGGCTTGACGGACAGGAAATCCCGGTTTGTGCAATAATTGTTAAGAACGGAGAAGTTATTGCCTCTGCCGTTAACCGTAAAGAAAAAGATAACGATGTGACTGCCCACGCTGAAATTCTTGCAATCCGCGGGGCGGGAAAAGCGCTGGGAAGCTGGCGGCTTGACGGGTGTGAACTTTATGTTAATCTTGAACCATGTCCTATGTGCGCGTGGGCAATTATTCAATCCCGCCTGAGTGCGGTTTATTTCGGCTCGTTTGACGGAAATTACGGCGCATTAGGGTCGGCTATGGATTTGCGCAAATTCCTCAATTCAAACCTGAAAGTCTACGGCGGAATTATGGAAGAGGAATGTAATCAAATATTGGAAGATTATTTCGCAGGTCTGCGCAAAGGAGTAGGAAATGCTTAAAACCGGTAATATTAAAACTTTAATGGATGAACTTGCCCTGCGCTACGAAACCGAAGATTTTATAAAAGATGATCCCGTGCAGTTTCCGCACCGCTACCACAGGGCAGAAGATATTGAAATCGCCGGTTTTATCGCATCAATTTTTGCCTACGGCAACAGGAAAGCTTTTATCGCAAAACTTAATCAGCTTTTTGCGCTAATGGGAGAAAGCCCTTGCAAATACATTCTTGAAGGACATTTTGAACTAAACGGGTTTAATTACCGGTTTATGAAAGAAAATGATATCACGGCGATTTTACGTGTTCTAAATAAGCTTTACCGTGAGGACGGCGGGCTTGCCGGACTTTTTCAACGGGCTTCGGAAAGTGCAGATTTAATGCAGTATGTCTGCGATTATTTTTATGCGAATGCCGGCAAAGACGCCGGCGACGGGTTTTATTTCGCAATTCCGAACCCTGCTAAAGGCGGCGCGATGAAGCGTATGTGGATGTTTTTGCGCTGGATGATCAGAAAATCCTCTGTTGATTTGGGCGTATGGAAATTTATGACACCGGCACAGTTAAAAATCCCTATGGATGTTCACGTTGCCAGAATGTCGCGCGAACTCGGACTTTTAAAACGAAATTCCAATGACAAAAAGGCAGTTGATGAATTAACCAATTATCTGCGCACACTTGAGCCAGAAGATCCTGTAAAATACGATTTTGCACTCTTTGGCTATGGAGTTAATAACAAGTAGCAAAAAATTTTTTGTTTGATTTTTCTATGAGCGGGTTCTCTCAAAAAAGGAGATGTTATGCGCATAACAAGTATTCAGACAAATCTTTATAATTCTGCATTCCAATACAGACAAAATTTACCGGCCGCCGGAAAGAATAAGCTGCCTTCTCAACCGGCTTATGCCTCGATACCGGCCTCCTACCGCTATGGCGTAAATATTCATTTCGGTGAATATTTTGACCCCAATAGAACAGTCCCCCATATAGATTATGAAGAATATATGGATATGGGAGATGCAGCAAGAAAACGTATGCGACTGCGCTATAGAACCTTTACTAAAAAAGTCGATAAGGGTGAAATGTTTGACCCTAATGATACAAGAATGCCGCTTCAGTCAGAAAAATTGATGGACGAATTTATTAAAACTTCGCAAATTTATTCTAAATATAAAGATCAGCCTATAATCTGTCTTGGCAGAAGCCCGAAATGGTTTCTTAATGCGTCACTCTGGATGAAAGACGGAATAGAAGATTATAAGTTTGTTGCATTTTCAGGCTTCTGGCACCGTTCAGATCCGGTTGAAGGGATGCGCAGAATAGAGTCCGCTGCCCCTACTGAGAAAGAAGAACTTGCCTACAGAAAATATTTGAAACGTATTAAGGCCGATCCTGCTACAATCGTTAAAAATATGGAAGAAACAGGCAAAAAGACGGTTATTACAGACTATATTTTTTCCGGCAAAGGTGCCTGCTCTTTTCTTGATATAATGGCAAGATTCGCTGATGATGAAGGTATTCTGGAAAAATTCTCCAAATCTATTCAGATTGTTGGAATAGGCTCGCGCGATTATGTAGAAGAAATGCTGCGCACAGATGATGAATTTTCTGATCCTAAAGTTCCGATGCCAAAAATTTTACAACCTTATCAGGATAATATTAAGCAGACATTTTATAATATGGACTACTTTATGTTCAGAGAAATGTTAATTAACCAGAATACAAATGAGTGCCGCTCAACCTACTATCCGCACGAAATGTGGCCAATGTATAAACCTGACAAGTTCAAAACCGGTCTGGTTAAAGATATGAAAAAGGTTAAACAAATGGTTGCAGAAGCCAACAGTCCGAAAAAAGTAATGTCGCACTTTACACCTGCAATGTTTGACTTTAGAAACCTTCTGAATTTCAGAATTCTTGACGGTCTGAACGCCCGCGGGCTTTTAAAAGCAGCCCACAGGTCAAAAATTTAGCCCTGAACAATACTTTTTGTAACTTTATATAAAGTTTCTATAACCTCACGGTTTTTGAGGTTCCGGATAATTTCAACCATTTCGGATTTAAGTTCCTCTGCCGGCCGGTTCGGGCTTATTGCAAAAAGCTCTTCCGGTGTAATGTCAAGCGTTGTGATAATTCTCTCAAGCGTATCTGCAGTTAGAAAATTCTTGCCGGTTTCAATACCGCATAACGTTCTGGTCGCAATGCCAATGGCTTCCGCAAACTGTTCCTGCGAATAGCCTTTTTTCTGCCGTAATTTTTTTATTTTTACCCCTAGCTGCTTTTTGATATTTAATGTCATAATTTATATTTTATTCTATGTTTAATTGCCTGACTAATGAACGAGAATAAATTGCGTGTATTTTGTACGTATTGATAACAAATATCTCGTATGTTTTGCTACAATATTAAGGTTTGTAAAGCTGCATAAGTATTGATATATCAATAAAATATATAAAATTGATATAAAATATCAAAAATATGCGCAATTTTGTGCTGTGAAATGTTTTTATATAGGAGTAAACATTCATTACAAATGAGAGTATAAAACAAAAAGGAGGATTACTATGGGCGGTAATGGAGTAAATTTTAATGCACCTAAGGACACAACAGGCGTAAACAGAGTTAATATGCAGAATATTCAAAGAGCTGCGGGACAAGGTGCTGTCAAAGGCGGTATAAATTCTATTTTTACTCACGGCAAAGGCTCAACTGGACATGTAGGCGGTAGAGCAGCTAACTATGAAGGCAGCAAAACTCATACTGACTTTCAAAATGGTGTACCGGTGGGACATTATGAAGGAAATGGAGAGTATAGCGGTAAAGTTTCTATAGACGGTACGGTTCACTTTGTAGCAAAGAGTGACGAGGAGGGTAAATCGACAGATTTAAAAGATGCTATAGTTAATGGTGAAGCTTCTTACGAAGGCGATAATGAGGTAAAAGGGAAAATAGAATAAAACCAAAATCCGCCGCGGGGAACCGCGGCGGAAGTTTTTTATTCATTTAGCAGTTTTTCTGCGAGTTTTGATTCGACCTGACCGTTAAGGGTTTTGTTAATCTTTTGAAGCTTTTGCGCGATAATTTCCATATTATCAGTCCAGACAAAGTTATCGGTTACGTATTTTTCGGCTTTGTTAAAATCTCCGTCTATTTGAATACGAATGATTTCTGTGAGCATTTCTTTTGCTATTGGTACAACTTTGTCTATATTTACATGAATTTTCCCATCCGGTGTAAGTTCATAAGCGCCGCGTTCGGCAAAGTATTTGTTCTGCATAACTGTTCGGACGCGGTGTGCCTGACTGAGTGTCGGTTTTGATTTAAGAAAATTGTCTGTAATTGTTGTTACAATAATTTGTTTTCTCTGCTCATCTGTGTACATTCCGAGTTCCGTCAGAAGATCAACGAAGGCCAGAGATCCCATATCGGCTTTGTTTTCTTCAATGATGTTGCGGTATTTGCCGAGTTTTTCGCTGCCTTCACGCGGTCCGAGAGAATGCGCGTTTTCATGGCCGATTGTGAACCAGTGGTCTGCCTCGTCAAGGTAGTATTTGTGCTGGTCTTTATCAAGAATTGCGTCAAGTCTTTCCTGCAATTTTTTCATATCAGAAATAAATCTGATTTGGCGGTGGTAAACATTTCTTCTGCCGCCGCCGATAGTGAGTGAAAGCTTGTCATCATTCGGCAGGTTTTCGGCTAAGGTTATTCCGCCTCTAAACTCTCCAACGTCACCTGTTACGGCAACCAAATCCACATCAACCATTGTTTGTTTAGCATCGCCGGTTGTTGAGATATTCTGAACATATTCATCTTTATACGGCATGTTTTGCGCTAATGTCGGAAGATATTGTTTTATTGCCATTAGGGCTTCTGTGCCTTTTTTGTTAACTATTCCGACTCTGCCGCCTAAGAAATCTTTCGGAATAGGCGAAATTCCGTGAGCTTTTAATTTTTCGCTCAATTCTTTGTTTTCGACAATCGTGCCGGTCATTTCGTCTTCGTAGTTTTCGCGTGTAATCGTAAATTCAAGCGGTGTATCCTGAAGTGTTGCCCATTTTTTGTCAGCGTAAGCATCAAGCATCGGGTCAGCTTTTCTAAGCGCTTTTGCCTGAAGTCTTAAGTATTCATTGAAATCGGCGTTTGTTGAAACTTCGCTTGCTTTTTCTAGTTCGTCTGCCATTTTTGCAAAATCATCCGACCATTTGTCAATGTAATCAATGCCGATAAGGTTTACCCCGTCGCGTTCTACAACGGAACGCTGGGTCAAAATTTTTCTGACCGCTTCAATTTCGCCTGCGTCAAGCATTCTGTTGAGGATTGAATGGAATTCTTCTTTTGAGAGATCCTCAGGGTAAACGCCTTTTCCCGGTTTCGTTTCAATTCCTTTTGCAAGATTTATTACCGTTGACATGTTGTCTATAGCATTCATCCCTTTTTGTGCGTCAAAAAGAATTTTTGTTAATTTTGCCTGTTTGCTGCCTTTTTTTATTTCACGTTCCAGAAACGCTTTGAATTCTAAGTTTTCGTGGCAGTCTATCTGCATATTGATTTTTTCAAGAATATACGCAGCCTTAACAAGATGCTTAAGTGCTTCTTTGTCGCCGTCTGCAAGCTCTAAGTATTCTTTTGCATCGGGCGTAAGCATTTTTTTTGTGACAAGGTAATCTTTATGGGTTCGCTTTTCAAGCTCCTCCATTGATAAATTAAATTCAAACTCTCTCATTTGTTTATCCTCTTATTCAGTAATAATTTCGTATAAAGACGGCGCCTCCTGAACGCTTACATTGCCGGTCGGAACAATAAGAACACGGACTTCAAGCGTTCTGTTTGCGTATTCAATCCGGATGATGTCGCCTGCTTTTAGCTGTTTTGCCGGCTTGGCGCTGTTGCCGTTAACAAACACCCGTCCGGTGTCGGAAACTTCATTGGCAACTGTACGGCGTTTTATCAATCGGGAAACTTTTAAAAATTTATCTAATCTCATGGCTCATATTTTAACACACAATAAAATTTTGTGCTATAATCATTTTTACGGAGAGTGTATGCGTAAGTTTTTATCATTAATTTTTCTTATTTTTTTATTGTTGATTTCTTCTCAGGAAGTTTTTGCTAAAGGTAAAAGTGTAAGATTTATACAGGTTTCCGATGTCCATTATGTTCCGGAAAATGAACAGGCAGGAGTATGGCTTAAAAAGCTTGTTAAAGAGATTAACGGAACAGAAAATGTGGATTTTGTTGTGTTTACCGGTGATAATATTGATTCGCCAAACCCGCAATATCTTCACTCATTTCTTAAAATCGTCGGGAAAATTGATAGACCCTGCTATTTCGTAATCGGGAACCACGATGTTTCAACGAACGCAAAGCTCAGTAAGTCGAGATATCTGGATATTATAAGATATCACAACTGGTTTTCCCGCGCGTGGAAACCTAATTACACATTTAAGAAAAACGGTTTTCTTTTTGTCGTTGTTGACGGCGCCAAGGAGATTATTCCGGGGCCGAACGGTTATTACAAACAGGATACGCTTGCCTGGCTTGATAAAGTCTTAACAAAAAATAAAAAGAAACAGGTTATAATTTTACAGCACTTCCCGCTGATTGAGCCTAGAAAAATGACTTCCCATAAGACTTATATGGCGGAAAGATATCTTGAACTCCTTGATAAACACGAAAATGTAATCGCTGTGGTCGCAGGTCATTATCACACTAACCATGAAATTATGCGCAACGGTGTTTATCATATTTCATCTCCGGCATTTGCGGAAGAACCGCATTATTTCAAAGTTATAGAAGTTGTCGACGGGCAAAATCTCTTACCTATGATTTTTACGCAATTGCGTGAATTTGACTTGTAATATTTGGTTATAATTTGCATTTATGGGTTTTGATTATATAATAAAGCTTTAGAGGAAATTTTAATGATAGATATAAGTGAGATTTTAATAAACTGGGTAATTATAGCAGTTTTGTTATTGATGAACGGTTACTTTGTAGCCGCGGAATTTGCGTTTGTAAAAGTGCGTAAGACAAGAATGGAAGAGCTTGACGAAAACGGAAATTTTGACGCAAAACTTGCACTTGAGACCCTGAAGGATCTGGACGAATTTATCGCAGCAGTTCAGGTGGGCGTAACTGTTGCCAGTATCGGCATAGGTTGGGTCGGCGAACTTACGATTGCTAAGATGCTTGAGCCGGTTCTGGACTTTCTGCCGAGCGGAGTTCAGTCGGTTGCGGCACACACTATTTCGACCGTAGTAGCCTTTCTTGCGATTACTTTTCTGCATGTTCTTATCGGTGAACAGGTTCCGAAATGTATTGCGCTTCAATATCCTGAAAAAATTTCGCTTACAACAGCTAAAACTATGCGTGCTATGATTATAGTTTGTAAGCCTTTTGTCTGGCTGCTTACTAAAACCGGCGCTTTAATCCTTAAACTCTTCAAAATTGAACACGTTCAGGCCGGCGGTCTAGTTCACTCTATGGAAGAGATTGATATGCTGATAAACGCCAGCTATGACGGCGGTATGCTTAACGAAACCGAAAAAGATATGCTTCATAACGTTGTTAAATTCTCTGATTTAACCGCCAAGCAGGTTATGGTTCCGCGTACCGATATGGCTTGTTTTTCAAGCAATATGCCGATGGAAGAAGTTTATCAGTTTGCGGCCGAAAATCAATATACAAGATATCCTGTTTATGAAGATGATAATATCGACCATATTTTAGGGTTTATTCACGTAAAAGACCTGTATGCAAATTCCGTTGAAGAAACAGACATCACTCTTGATAAACTAATCCGTCCGATATTGCTTGTTCCGGAAACTATTACCATGGACAATCTTGTGCTTGAGTTTAAAAAACGCAAAGCTCAAATCGCAATTGTCGTTGATGAATTCGGCGGAACTTCCGGTCTTATCACTCTTGAAGATCTTCTTGAAGAAATTTTCGGTGATGTTCAGGACGAATTTGACGTGGAAGAAGAATTTGAAATTAAAAAAGTTTCTCAAGATACATATCTTGTTGACGCGATGATGCGTCTGGATGATTTTATAGAATTTTTTGAAATCAAAGAAAAAGATATTGATGATGAAGATATCGACACCGTTGGTGGTCTGGTTGTAAAACTTCTTGGACGTCTTGCAAATGAAGGTGACAAAGTTGAGTTTCAAAACCTTCTGTTTATCGTAAAAGAAACCGACGGCGCACGCATCTCAATGCTTGTTGTTAAGAAAATTCCGCAGCCGGTAGTTGAAGAATAATTGTCCGGAAAGTTTCGCGATGAGAAACGCGGTATTCCCGAAAAATCCGCAAAAAAAACCTGACTTACGTCAGGTGCAAATTGTAGGGGAAAATTTAAATTGGGAAAAAATAAACTATATATATTAGGGGAAAACTTTTTACAATAAATTTAATCGCTCTCTATTTGCCATTGCGATGAAATTCATCTGTGCAAATAATACCTCCGAACGGTCAACAAACGGCTGGGCTGCGGCTTCAGATGTAGTTACCTGATCGCTGTACATATCTTTTAACTTCTTGTCAATAGAATTTAAATTTTTAATAGCCATTTTGTGACCTCTTTTCTCTCTCTTGTTTAACGCTCTCTGTATATATATAAAGTATATACTGCTGATTGAATTTCACAAAACGTTTTATTCTTTACAAATCGTAACATGACCTCAAAAAAGGCAATTCTTGCGTTTTGATTACGTTTATTAATATGAAGGTTATATAACCCGAGAAAATTTCGCTTAGCGAAATTTCCGAGTGGTGTATCAGACAGCGCAGCCGGGCGCGACCCGCGGTTCAGCGGGGCGGAAGCGGCGGAGAACTGCTTTAAGGTATTGGTAATAGGTATGATGAATAGCACTGAAATAAAATATAGAAATAATGTGCCGTTTAATGCACAATCTGTACCGCTTTTACAAGGCGGTCAACAGGTTTATGTACCTTCAATGCAAGGGATTCAGGATTCTTATGTTTCAAACAGGGTTAAGAAAGCTGAATACGGCTGGGCAAGTTTGCCGCTCGGGGTTGCAGCATGGCTCGGTATCTGTAAAGGAATGGATTATTTCAACAATAAACTTTGTTCCAAGGAATATATGGAAACTCCGTTCGGGAAGTTGGGAGCCTGGGGCGATAAGGTTAGCGACAGTTATTTTAACAGCTCATTCGCTAAATCCGAAACAGGTCAAAGTTTACACGGATTTTTAAGAAGAACTAAAAACTATATTAATGATAATATTATTGGCAAGAGTAAAGTTTTAACAGCTATTAAAACTACTCCGACATCTCCTGAAAACCATATGGTTGTAGCTCAGGCAAGAGGTTTACTCGGGCTTCACAGTATGGAAATTCAGGATTTAATCCCGTCTTTCATTGAAAAATCGGAAGTTGCCGATCAACTTGAAAGATACGGAATGAAGAAAGATGAAATCGCTGCGGTTAAAAAGGCTTTGAAAGGCAAGAAAAAAGCTGAAAGGTTAAGACTTCTTGAACAAGAAGAGTTTAAACTTTTCGGGGTTAAGGATGCTGACGCGCTTAAAGCCGCAAAGATAAGAGCTTTGGGCTTTAAAGATGTTGCTCATTATGAAAGTATTGCAAAAGGCAACAAGTTCCTTCAACATTCAAAAGAAGTTTTTGAAGCGTTAAAGAATGCAGATCCGAAGATGAAAATTACCCGTTGGCGAGGTGAAGGGCGTATGCCTTGGATTACAAAACTGATGGGCAGAGATGTAACTTTCAAAGAACTCGCAAATAAATATATTGTTGCCGGAATTGATAATCCGCATAAAACAAAACTCGGACGAGGTTTGTCTAAAGGTTTTGGCTGGTTCCTTGAAGGTATGACTAACAGGTTTGCAGGCGGTAAATTCGTCGCAATTATGCAGGCAATGTTCCTTGCAGAAGCTGCAGTTGCAACATTAAACGCAACAGGTGCATCCGATAAAGTCAAAACATTTATAGAACGTAACGTAAACGCGTTTTCTTATGTATTTGCGGCACCGCTTGCAATTATGGCAATGCACAGAGTCGGCGGTATGAAATATGCAGGCATGACACCTGAACAGGTAGCTAAATTCAGAGAAGAACTGGCAATCTTTAACGAAAAAGTTGATGCCGGTGTATTCAAAAATAAAGATGCTTATAAAGCCGCTAAGCAAAAATTGACCGATATGCTTCAAGGCGATACCAAAAATGGTTTCTTCACTAAGATGTGTAAGAAAATCGGTCAGTTTATCAATATCGGTAACGAAAAGATTAAACCTTATAAATCTTTAAGCAGTAACAATATGAACTTCTTTAGAAAACTCGGTTACTGGACTAAAAACGCTGCGGGTTATCCGTTGAGATTTGGTCTTGCAATGTTTATCTTAATGCCTTTTGTTGCAAATGCTACAACTAAAATTTCTAACTTTATCTTCGGCAAACCTAAAAATTCAGTATTAGACGAAGATAAGGAAGATGAAACCGCAAAAGCTGAAAATGTTAATGCTCAGCTTGCAAGATTAAGACAGGATGCACTTCAAAGACAACAAGCAGTTGCTGCACATAATCAAACCGTGAAAGCAAATGCTAATGCTCCTAGAATGGATATGCTTACAAAGTATAGACAACATCAGAACGCAAACAATGTGGTGAATAACACAACTAATATTTATAACAATCAACCGCAAAAGCAGGAAGAGGCAAAAGAACCGGAACCGGTAAGAACATATATTCCGTCACCTGTAGGTGTTCAGACGGTTATCCCGAACCTTGACCCTGCAAATGACGCGTTGCAGCGCTCAATGCAGGCCGAACAGGAAGCTTTGAAAATTCTTGCTATGAAATAATAGCCTTGTTTAATGATTGCATAACTTCCGTTTATAGAATACAATTGTTCTATGGAAAATTTGTTTGAAATTAGTGAATTATACTTGCAGTATAATTCCAGAAAAGGTGTTTCAGGGCGCGAAGAAAAAGTTAATGCGCTTAACGGTGTGGATTTGGACATCCGGCGCGGCGAAATCCTTGCGATAGCCGGCGAATCCGGCTGCGGCAAGTCGACACTGGCAAAAGCTCTTATTCGTCTGGTTAAACCTCAGCGCGGAATTATTAAATTTGAAGGTCAGGATTTAGCCGGAATTTCGTCCGAAGCAATGAAAGCTTTCAGGCAAAAAGTTCAAATGGTGTTCCAAAACCCTTACGCAAGCCTTAATCCCAAGATGAAAATTTATGAAATTTTGGAAGAACCTCTTGTGATAAATACTTCTTATCCAAAAGACAAACGGCAAGAGGTGATTTTAGAGAAGATTTCGCAGGTCGGACTTGATAAAGATTGTTTGGAGAAATACCCGCACGAATTTTCAGGCGGTCAACGCCAGAGAATTGCAATAGCCAGAGCACTTTTGCTTGAGCCTGTTTGTATTGTGGCTGATGAACCCGTCAGCGCACTTGATGTCAGTATTCAGGCACAAATTATAAATCTCTTGAAAGATTTAAAAGAAAAATATAATCTGACGATTATCTTTATTTCGCACGATTTGCGGGTTATAAAATATCTTTCCGATAGGGTCGCAGTTATGTATCTTGGCGAAATAGTTGAACTTGCACCGTCCAAAGAGCTTTTCTCTAACCCGAAACATCCGTATACAAAAGCGCTTTTAAACGCAATACCTTCTTTTGAGAAGAAGAAAATTGCTGAAGATTTGTTACTAAAAGGTGATTTACCATCAGTAACTAATTTACCAAAAGGCTGTCTATTCCATACCCGCTGCCCGCAGGTTATGGAGATTTGCAGAACAAACCACCCGATTTTAGAGGGAAAAGATTGTGTACGTTGTTGGTTGTACAACAGGTTGACAGATTAAAAAACATGGTACATAATAAATTTAGAAAGGATAGAATTATGAAACAAAGAAATGTATTAACTAGTGCAGGGGGGGGGGGGCGCCGCTCAACCGGTAAATCAAGTGAAATCGCAAGTAATTTAGCCAAATGTAGAACCGGCTCAGCCGGAGGGTTTACTATGGCGGAGATACTATTATCTCTAACAATTATTGGCGTGGTTGCCGCGATAACGTTACCGAGTTTGACAGGAAATATTAATGAGCGGACCTGGAATACCCAAAGAAAAGCCCTTTATGCAAGATTTTCACAGGCAATTGCCCTGATGCCGTCTTTGAACGGATATGGCACGCTAAGAGAAGAAACCGACAGCGCGGGTTCAACATCAATCGAAGATACAGCCGCTGAGACCTTCGTTACTGCAGGACTTTCTAAAGTCTTAAAGATTAATAATATTTGCGATAGCGAACATTTACATGATTGCGGATTACCTGAAAAAATAACAACTCTTGCAAGTGAAAATATTTCTTTCCCGCTTACGTTATCTCAATTGAACCCGAAAAATATTGATGCGGTTGTTGATTGGGTTTCTATTGGTGGGACTTTTAATCCGACGTATGAAACGATAGATTCTAAAGCCGCCGGTATTGAAACTTCAAATGGTGAAAGTATTGCTGTGTACTACAATCCGACTTGTACAAAATTAGCTTATACTACATATTATATGTCGCAAAATTATATGTGTGCGAACTTTATTTATGATTTAAACGGAACAAAAGGACCTAATACTTTTGGAAAAGATCTTGGAATTATAACGGCATTCTATCCTACGGATAGTGAAGTCGTTGCCCCGGATTTAGCTGTGCAAGATGCAGTATCTTCTATTGCTGCAGATGATATTGGTTCTGTATGTAAAAAACAGGACGATAGTTATCGAATGCCTTCTCAACTAGAATTAGCTTCCATGTTTACTAATAAAAATATTATAGGAAATATGGATGAAGAACGCTACTGGTCTTCATCATTATCGACTTCAGGTTCGGGAGGTCGCTATTCTGCCAATCACTGGTATATTAATTATAGTCTTGGAATATTTAATTCCGATACCAGTCTGGATAATATGGCTGTCAGGTGTGTGAAACGTTAAAAAAAGAGGGGCTTGCCCCTCTTTTTACTTATACATTCCGATAATTTCTCTTACTTCTCTGACTACTTCCTGAATTTTACCTCTCGCTCTTGCGCTTCCGGTGTTGATTATTTCACGGACGAGTTCAGGGTGGTTTTCATAATAACGACGTCTTTCGCGAATTGGTGCAAGGCGTTCGTTAATGACTCTTGCAAGTTCACGTTTGCATTGTGCGCATCCGCGCTCTGCCGCACGGCATTCTTTATCTGTAAGTGCAATTTCTTCCGGATTGCCGAAAATTTTCCAGTATTTAAATGCGACAAGACAGTTTTCAGGATTGCCTAAATCGTCTTTCCTTATGCGGTTTGTGTCCGTAATCGCGGTCATTATCTTTTTTGTTGTAACTTCTTCACTATCGGAAATCTTTATATCATTGTTAAAAGATTTACCCATTTTATTTCCGTCAAGCCCGCAGATTAAAGAGCATTCGTTCAATATTGGTTTCGGTTCGTTGAAGAAGTCTGTTTTGTAAATATTATTAAATCTTCTTGCAATATCGCGGGTGATTTCAATGTGTGCCACCTGATCAATTCCAACCGGCACGCATTGCGCGTTAAGTGCCATAATATCAGCACTCATAAGGACGGGATAGCCGAGCAGGCCGTAATTAATTTGAGATTTTAGTGTTGCTTCATTATCTTCTTCTTGTGACGAACCTTCTTTTAATCGCAGGGCTTTTGCCATATCTTTTAAGGTCGGGTCGCGCTCAACCCAGTTTTGAGGTGTAATCATACTCAGGTAAATGTGTAATTCTGCGATCTCCGGCACAAGCGATTGTACGTAAATCGTTGATTTTTCCGGGTCAATGCCGGAAGCCAGCCAGTCGATTACAACATCGTTTACATCCTGTTTTAAATTTTCGGTTTTGTCATATTTTGTAGTAAGGGCATGCCAATCTGCAACAAAGAAATAGCTTTCATATTTTTCTTGTAATTTTACCCAGTTGTCAATTACACCCAGATAGTGTCCGAGGTGCAATTTGCCGGTTGATCTCATACCTGATACTATTCTTTCTTTCATTATTGGCTTCCTTTCTATACACCTTTAGTATAACAAAAAAATTTTTTTAGACCAAATGTTTGCATAATATATCAGGTTTTGCTATAATAAATATTATGAAAATATTAGGTATTGATCCTGGAATGGCAATAGTTGGTTATGGCGTGTTAGAGTATGAAAATGGAACCCCTGACCTTCTATCGTCGGGGTCTATACGAACTGACAAAACCTCACGGGAATCAGCCCGATTGTTAGAGATATATAATGATATGGAGCTGATAGTTAATAAATTCCAACCGGATGCCGCAGCTATTGAAAAACTTTTTTTCTTTAGAAACCGGACGACCGTAATGCCGGTAGCGCATGCCAGAGGCGTAATATTAACTGTACTTGAGAAGTTTAATATACCGATATTTGAATACACTCCAATGGAAGTAAAGCAGGTTCTGACAGGGTATGGCAGAGCTGACAAGAAGGAAGTTGAAAAAATGGTTAAACTCTCACTTTCAACTGACAAATTACCAAAATTAGACGATACGATTGATGCAATTGCGATAGCAATATGTCATACTCGGAATATATAGTGAGGATGTATGCAGTTTGATGATTTTGAAGATAATCTGAATTTAGCGATAAAATGGTTAACAATAATTTCTTTAATAGCCATTGTTATCTGGTGCATTATCGCTCTGGCCAAGTTATTTATTCCAAAAGATACAAATTCGGCTAAAAATCGTGCTGCAGAAGAAATGGTAAAAGATAATGAAACAGTTGAAGCCTCAGATGAGGCTGTTAATGAAATTCTTGATTTAGGCTATACTTCTTCTGCCGAAGACGAACTTAATATGTTTTTAAATGAGGAAGATGCGCAAACCTCCAGCCATGCGGGCTATACCTTTAAACTTAATGTTAAAGAAATGCCGGATAAATTATATTTTGACAGTATTAAAAATGAGGATTTGCTGCAAAAGAAACGTGAAATTATTAACCAGAAGGTCGGCGAGAACTATATTGATAGTGTCCTCTCCTATGGTACTCTGGAACGCTGGAATCCTGAAAGCTTTCCGTTAAAAGTTTATATTCAAAAACCGCCAGAAGTTCCGCCTTCTCATATTAACGAAATTTATAATGCTTTTACCAAGTGGTCTGATACGACAAACGGGTTTATAAGCTTTCAATATGTTGATTCGCCGGAACAAGCTGACATAATTTGTGATTATCCGCAGGATTTTTACCGTTCTTGCAGTACAGATCAGTCATCGGTTACTTCTAAACAGTATTTTACTTATGATGAAAACGGATACATCAAAAAATCTAATATTGATTTAACTTATAAAGATTGTAATGGCGAGATCTATGCCGAAGACCTCGTTTACGCATTTGCACTCCGGGAAATAGGCCACTCTTTAGGGCTTAGAGGTCATAGCGGAATTTTTAAAAATAAAGTCCTTTATTATCCGGTAGCCAGCAAGAATGAAAGTGTAAGACCGGAAATTAATGTCGCTGATATAAATACTCTTAAATTGATTTATTCTGTTTTGCCGGATAAAACCAACACGGAATTTTCCGAAGAACAAAGGAAAAAACTTATTAAACCGGAGGAAATCTGGGGTGATACTATTGAACGTTCTGTAACATCTGAAAAGGCCATTCTTTATAATATTGAACGTTCCCCTGATTTACCGTCATTGCACATTGCTCTTGCAAATTACTATAGCGAGCACGGTCAATACGACGAAGCTCTGGCAGTATATTCAAGAAGTATTGTATTGCTTAATGATGCGGCGTTTAAAGCACGGGTTTACGTGAAAGTCGGTGATACATACAGTTCCCAGCACCGCTATCTGGAAGCACTTGAGGCTTATAAATTGTCATTAAAATCGTTAAATGATAAAAATAATCTTTTTAATGTTTATTTTAATTTGGGATTTATCTATTATCAACAGGCAAAATATAATGACTCCTTAAAAGCCTTCCAAACAGCAATACAATTTGTTGGAAATAAAGAAGCATTTCATAGGCTCTTAATGAATTTGGCTTGTGTCTATATTAAAGTCGGGAATTATGCCGATGCTCAAAAGTGTGCAGATAAGGCTTACTCAATTCGGGAATCCAAATGCAGCACTTATATAGAAGCATATACGCGTTTCTTAAACGGGGATTATGAAGGAGCAGAAAAATTTGCCGCTATTTCGGTTGATGAATATAACTCCTTAATGGGTTACGGACTTCTTGCACAAATTTATTACAGGACAGAACAGTATGCCGCATTGAAAAAACTTCAGGCTCAGGCAAATGAAGCCTTCCCGAATAACCCGCCATTTGAATTTAAATAAGTTAGCAGGTAAAAATGGAGAAAGAAACCTTTAAGCAAATTCTGATTTTAAGTGCATTATGTGGTGTTGCTCTGGCTCTGTTTGCACTTCTGCCTGTTGTTGTGAAAATATCGGTATTTATCCTTATGACCTGTGTTTCGCTGCCTGTGATAATCCTTTTACATAGAGCCGGAACTCTCAAAATCTTTACGGTCACACAAAGTCTATGGATAGGCGCTCTTTGCGGGTTTGTTTCCTATATCGTGTTTTCAATCATATATTTGCCGCTTATTTATTTTTTGAGCACTGTTTTTGCAATCGGCTATCTCGGCGGTTTTGTGTTAATGCTTAAACTGAGCACTCCGGGTTTGATATTGATGTTTACAATTTTTATCTCAATTGTAAGTGTAATGTTCAACGCGTTTACATCTATGCTATACTTTTATTTAACAAACAGTATCGGAACATTTAAAGATAATCTAAAAGGGAAAAAATAAAATGACAGAATTTAATTCAAAAATAAAAACAATTGAATGGGTGGATACTTATTCAAAAATGATTGATCAAACAGTAATCCCGCATGAATTCAAGTATGTAAATATTACAAGCGGCGAAGAAATGTTTGCGGCAATAAAAACAATGATTGTGCGCGGAGCTCCGGCAATCGGTATTGCAGGCGCGCACGGCGTAATTTTATTTGCGCAGGAACTGGCTAAAAAAGGCCTTTCCCGTGAAGATTTTGTTGCTGAACTTTTGAAGAAAGCAGATTATATGGCGACATCCCGCCCGACAGCGGTAAATTTGATGTGGGCGGTCAAAAAACAAAAAGAAGTTATCCGTGAAAGTCAAAAAGATATTGCCGGAATTATTGAGGAATTAAAAGCTAATGCGATAAAAATGGAAAATGAGGATATCGCAATTAATAAAAAAATCGGTGATTATGGTGCGGAAGTTGTGCCTAAAGGCGCGACGATTTTGACTCATTGTAACGCCGGCGCTTTAGCAACCGTCGGATACGGAACAGCATTAGGTGTTGTGCGTTCTGCGTTTGCAAAAGATAATACAGTTCAGGTATTTGCAGATGAAACCAGACCGCGTCAGCAAGGGGCAAGAATTACGACATTTGAACTTACAATGGATGGAATTCCGACAACGCTTATAACAGACGGAATGTGTTCATATTTTATGAAAAAAGGTATGATTGATATGGTGGTTGTCGGCGCGGACAGAATTGCTGCAAACGGTGATACCGCCAATAAAATAGGAACTTACACCGTTGCAATTGCGGCTAAGTATCATAATATTCCGTTCTATATTGCGGCTCCTTTATCAACAATTGATACCTCAATCGCAAGCGGGGATGAAATAGTTATTGAAGAACGCGATAGAGAAGAAGTGACCCATATTAACGGTAAAATTATCTGTGCAAAAGAAGTTAACGTTATTAACCCGGGGTTTGATGTTACACCGCACGAATTAATCACAGGTATTATAACTGAAAAAGGAATTTTAAGACCTGATTATAAAAAAGCAATTTCTGATGTATTCAACATTGTATAGTGTTACTTGACAATATACAAAATCTGATTTATAATAATTATATGATAAAGTCGTTTAAGCACAAAGGGTTGCGCTTATTTTATGAAACAGGCAGTACTAAAGGTATTCAATCAGCACATGCGAATAAATTAAGATTGATATTGGGTGCTCTTGATACTGCAAAAACAATTGATGTTTTGAATATCCCTGCATTCCGTTTGCATAAACTGAAAGGTGAGATGCAGAATTTATATTCAATAACAGTTCAGGCTAATTGGCGTGTGACCTTTGAGTTTAAAGATGAAGATGTATATATTGTAGACTATCAGGATTACCACTAAAAAAGAAAGGTATAATATTATGTCGATGTTTAACCCGCCGCATCCGGGAGAATTATTAAAGACCGGTTATATTGATGAATTGAATTTATCTATAGCAAAAGTAGCATTAATGCTTGGCGTATCACGAAAAACTGTATACGATATAATTAACTGTAAAGCAGCTATAAGCCCTGTAATGGCATTAAAAATTGCCAAAGCCTTCAACTCTGATGCTGAATTTTGGATGAATTTACAGGTAAAGTATGATTTATTCAATGCCAAACGTACAACCAATCTGGATGATGTACAAATACTGTATGGCTAGTGGGGCAGGTCTTGTATCTGCCCCATAAACTATTTGTTAAAACGATTGCTTACTGCCATTTTTTTGTTGGCAGTTTTTTCAATAATGCCTTGAGTTCTTTCATTTTCTTTGAATTTTTTCTTTTTCTTTTGATCTTGATTGTTGTTGCTATTATTTTGGTTTGCCCCGGAAGTAGTTAATTGTCCGGCAAGAGCAGTACCTTGCGCACCGACCTGAACAGCAGCTTGGCCTAATGTAGAAAGATTAGCGCTTATACCTACGACTGAAGCCGCAGCTCCAACAATTGATGCAATACCGCCCAAAATGTTGCCGTTTGCAATATCGGCACCGGAACTTACAGCTGCACCTGCTGCTGTTGTATAAGCACCGATGCTTTGAATCAAATCACCGGTTGCAGATAATGCAATACCAGCCATCTCTTGTTCCATACCAATAGCCATTGTTCCTTCTAAAATAGCCATTTCTGTATTACCTGCGACCAGTTCAGCAGCGGCTTCGGCTGTCATTGTTGTACCTTCTGTGGTAGTTGCAGTACCTTCTGCAGTAGTTGCAGCACCGGTTGCCTGAGTCGTGACACCAACAGTTGTTGTAGCGACACCGGCTGCTTCTGTTGCTGTACCAGCAGCGAATGTTGTAGTTCCGGCTGCGACACCGGCGGTACCGGCAGGTGTTGTCGGAAATGTTAAGAGTGGTGTGCTGACAGAAATTGTTGTAGTACCGGCAGCTTGTGTTGAAACACCGGCCGTTGTTGTTGCCACACCGGCAGTTTCTGTTGCAACACCTGTTGTCGTTTCTGCTGCACCGATTGTCATTGTTGCATTACCTATTGTGATTGTAGTGGTACCAACAACTTGTTTGCCTTCTGCAGCAACTATTTGTGCCGCTGTTGTTGCCATATTTTCTTGTGCGGTAGTAACTATAAATGCACCTGTTGCAGCTTGATTTTTACCAATGGCACTTGTTACTGTTCCGGCCATTGTTACAGCTCCGCCAACAGCTTGAACATATCCTGCATATTCTTTAATTTTTGCGATACGTTCTTGTTTTTCTCTGGCTAAACGTTCTTGTCTTGCAGCTTCGGCTTGAGCCTGTGCTTCTTTTTGAATGTTTGCCATAACATTGTTGTTAGCACGGATTGCCATTGCGCTTAATTTAGCTTGTTTATTGAATGCTGCAGTTCTAAGTGCCTGCATACTGGTTCTTATAGATTTTGTTTTGTCTGCTCCGCTGCCATTCATTGAATCAATATCAAATGCTTTAGGGGTAGATCTTTTTGCTGCAACAATTTGTGGTTGTTGTACAGCTTCATTTGCGGCGGTTTGAGTTTTTTCTTTTCTTGCAGCAGAAGTTTTTTTAGCATTCTGTTTTTGTTTATTCTTTAGAGCAAAAATTCCACCTTGATTTGAGGAGTTTCCGCTATTATTATTTCCATTTTGTGCAGGTGTCGCTTTTGCCTTTGTATTTACAAGAACGCTGCCTGATGCAAGACTGTCACTTTGCGCAACAAAGCCTACAAAATCAGGTTGTTTATTTTGATCGGATGCATATTCAGTTTTGTCAGCCCCTTCCGGAGCGTCTTGAACCGTTGGCTCTGAAGCATTCGCCGGTTGGCTGACAGCGCGGGTTTGAACCGGAACTACCGGAGTATTTGCCGGTTCTTGGGTTGTTGGATTGTTTTCTTTTTCCGGTTCTTCTTTTTTAGGTTGTTCAACTTTTGCAGATTTATCAGGTCTAACTGTTTTTGGTTCCGGTTTTGGTTGTTGAGGTTGTTTTGGCTGTTGTGAGCCTTGTGAACTTTGTGAGCCGGAGGAATCTTTTTTACTTTCGCGTTTTAGTTGATTGCTTAACGTTTTCATTTTAGTTTGATCTTGACCCAATCCTGCTTGAATTGCGTTCATTTCTGTCACAATGCCCTGGGTTTCATTTGTTGCGGCATTGATTTCAGCTTTTTTTGTTTCGACTTCGGTTTGAGTTTCAGCTGCTAATGCTGTAACTTCTTCTGATAACATATTTGCTTCTTCTTCTTGAGTTTGAGCTTCAGCTGCAGCGCTTTCCGCATCCTCAGGAGGAATGGAGGATTGTTGTGCTTCTTCACCTTCGGTACCTTGTTCTTCTGCTAAAGTTTGTTGTTCCTCAAGGATTTTATCTGTTTCTTCAATTTGTTTACCTGCTTCTTCAATTTCTTTACTTAGATTAGCTCCTTCTTTCTTTTTAGTTTTAGCTTTCTTTTCTTCTTTTACGCCTTTTTGTTCTAATTTTTTTTCATCTTTTTCAGCGTCTTTGGTTTCATCTTCAGCATCTTTATCCTGTTCAATTTCAGGATCTCCATCTTCATATTCAACAAGTCGGCCTAATCTTACTTTGAAGTTAGTATATTCCGGAACATAAACACCTTCATCTTCATATTCGGTTTCGCCTTCTGTTTCCGGAACATTTTCATCATCTTCTTGTTCGGTTGTCGCAGCTTCCGGAGTTGGGGTTCCGGTTACATCTCCTTCTTCTTGAGCCTGACGTTTTTCTTCTTCTGCTTTTTCAATTTCAGTTTCCATTTTTTCAACTTCATCTAAAGCAGTATTGGTTTGTTCGTTGGAAACTTCAATTTTAGCGCTTGCTTTTTCAACAGGTGCGCCAAGGAAGAAAGAGGTTTTCAAAATCGGTGACATACCTCTTGCCTGTCTGATTTCTGTTGAATATCTTTCATTTGTTGCAAGGTCTGCTTTAAAGTCATTTTTGTATTGAGCGAGAGGTGAATCCTTTTCTCCTTCTTTATTTTGTTGTCCGTCAGCTTCTTCTGTTTCAGGTTCAGCAGTTTCGGAGTTTTCACCGGTGGTTTCTGCAGGTTCTTCTGCTGTTGTAGCTTCAGAAGTTCCTGCTTTTTCGATTAATTGCGGAAGTTGTGATTTTAAAGTTTCAAGAATTTCAGTGTTTTCTGTACCGAGAACAGAAGATTGAATACCGTTATTAATGATTAAAGTAAGCAGTTCAATAACGGACATGCCGCTTAAATCTTGTTCGCCGTTAGCAGCGAGTTGTTCCTGAACGGCAGTATTAATTTCATCTTCAATAGTGTTAACGGTTTCGAGGGATTCATTTGTTTTGTCATTGGATTCGGAAACCTGAGCTGAGGCAATAGCACCGGCAGCAAGTGTTACTGTGCTGTTTACAGTTAATGCAAGTCCTACAGTAAGCATTTCAGTACCGAGAGCTGTGTCTTCGGTACCTTTTTTGATTAATGCGATACCCAGCATCATTGCCGCAGGGTTCCACCATTGAGCGGCAAGAATTGTTCCGAGTGCAATTTCGCTTGCGCCCAGAGCTGTTCTTGCAGTGCCGGCTGCTGTACCTGTTGCAGCGTAGCCGAGATTAAGTTTTGCGTTTTCGTTGGTTTCTTTAATATCTTTCTGATATGTTTTATTTGTTGCAAGGTCTGCGTTGTAGTCTTGACGGTATTCTTCGTATACTTCTGCCGGGTCTTGAACATTGGTTGCGCTGCCTGTGGATTCCGGATCTGCGCTTTGTGCTGCCTGTTCTTGTTTTGCTTGTTCCATTTCAATTGTTGATTCTATAAGAGATGGAATTTGGCGTTCAAGTGTTGTAAGTTTGCTAACGTTTTCTTTGCCCATTGCAGAAGATTTTTTGCCGTCAGCTGCGACTAAACTTCTTTGCGGCGGAAGTTCTTCGTTGCCGGTGTACATTTTACCTAATAAAGTTTGGTCTTTTTTACGGGCGTCATCTTCATCCGGTTCTTCTGTATTTTCTTCTTCATCAGCGTTTTCGGTTTTATTTTCTTCGCCTTCAACGCCTTGAGTTTGTTCTTGTTCAATCTGATCAAGGCTTTCTGTTGCGGTTGTGATGTCTTCACCGGAAACTCCGATCTTTTCGCCGGCTTCTTCGTTTATTTCCATACCTTCGGTTGCGGAAACGGTCAGGGCGGTACCGCTTGCAATCATCGTGGAACCGAGTCCGATTTCCATTGTGCCCATATTAATCATATAAGTTGCAATCGCTGTAATGAACGGGTTCCACCAGCCGGCAGCACTCAAAAGAGCGGTACCCTGAACAACGTTATAGATACCAACGCCGGTCATGTAGCCGCCGCCGGCAATTGTGAAGGCTCCGGAATACATGCTGCTTTTCATTTCTTTATTAGCATAGTCAACGTCTTTAGAATATTTCTTGTTAGCTTTAGTTGAAGCCTGGAAGGTTTCTCTCAAGCCTTGAACAGTGAGGGATTCTTCTTCTGATGCACTTTCCAAATCACCCTGGCTTGCAGCAGCAGTGGTTTGAGCTTCTTCCATTTCACCTTCATTGTCAGTACCTTGTGTACCTTCTTCCGGTTCTGATTCTGAAGCTTCTTTAACCTCTGCGGTGTCTTCCTGTACTTGTTCTTCTTTTTCTTCAACTACTGTTGATTGGGCTTTTAGCTGTTCAACGAGTTTTAGTGCGTCTTTGCCTTTCTTTTCAGAGTCAACGCCTTCATCCTGTATTAAGCGTTTAAGTTTTGGCAGCGCAAGAGTTTTTGCATCAACCTCTTCAAGGCTTGATTCACCGTCAGACATCATTTCTTCGTCTGTTTGTTCGCCTTCTTCTGTTGCGTCAGTTGCACCTTCTTCTGAAGTTTCTGCAGCTCCGGAACCGTCTAGATTTTCAGGATTAGTTTCGGCAGGTGCAGCTTCTGTTTCAGCTTGCGGAGGCTCAACGGTTGCAGCATCATTGTCAAGGGATGAAGTTTCTGTCGGAGTTGTGCTTTGTTTTGATTTAGTATTAACGGTGAATGTCGGATCTACAATACCTTCATCGCTGGTTAACGGTTCAACGGTATAGGAAGGATCTTCCAGATCAAAACCGGCAGTATCTGCTGTATCTTGCATTAACAGTTGAACTTCCTGAATAGTTGTATTTACATCATCAGCAAAATATTGTGTATTCATACCTACTGTGTGAGCGGTTTCTGAGAATCTTTTGCTTCCTGATAAATCAACAGAGCTAAGTACACCGATAATACCGGAATTTACCAGACCGCCGAATACGCTTCTGTTTTTGGAAGTTTTTTCAAATTCAGCAAGTTCCTGTGAAATCAGAATCGTTTCGGAACCGAAATCAAATGCGGTTTCCGCTTTACCTGTTACCATAGAAAGTTTTGTGCGAATATTAGTGAAGTTTCTTGTAGTGTTATCAATAGTATCTTGATATTTTTCATCTTCTTCACCGAACAGGCCTTTTAATTCTTCAAATCTTTGTTGATCGGCATCGCTCAGAGCTTCTCCGCTTTCAAATTTTGCTTGAAGATATTTCCATTCTTTAACTAATGATTTAATATTATTGAGTGATTTATCTTTTTCTGTTTCGGCGTCAACTCTTGCTGCTTCCATTTCTTTTTCAATAGGATTGATTTCGTCTAAATAAGCTTCGATTTCCTGAGTTTGATCCTGACATTTGTTGACGAAGATTTTTGTAATAGTTTTGATGTTGAGTAAAGGATTGTTTTTTAAGGAAATGTAAAGGTCATGAGCGCTTGCGCCTTCGGTTTCGGTTGTCATTTCAACTGCATTTGCATCAGCCATTGAATATGCCCAGTCAAGAATTTCATCGGGGATGGTAACGCCGTTGTTTGCCATGCCGATGATTTCGTCGTATGTGTAGCCGAAGAATTCACTGCTTTCGTCTTCTGTATAATAAATATTTGAATTACTGTCGATTGTTTGTCTTACGGCATTAAAATGCGCCATTCTTAATTGGTAAGCTTTAGCTTTATCCGGATCTGTAAAGACAGGGTTGCCGTCTGCATCGTATTTTTCAATAAAATCAAAGTCCGGATCTGCCGGTTTTTCAAATTTAGATTCGCTGTTGTCGGAAGCCCAGTCAATAATAGTTTGCGGAACTGTTTCGCCGTCGTTTATTGCAGCAAAGATTTCGCTGACGCTGTAGCCGTAGTAAGGGCTGGTCGGGTCGTCAGTATAGATTGCGTCGCTGGTATCAAAATCATCAAGAAAGCTGTAGAAGTTCCCGCTTCTACTTTCTATAACTGCTTTCATTCTTGCTTCAATAGACATAACTTGACTTTCCTTTACTCGATTCCTTATTATTGTTGTCGGAAATAAAGTCTTAAACTTTAAGATTTCATGGGGTTTTGTTACAAAACTTAATAACCGGACATGAAAGGGCAAATTTTTTGTAAAATATTTTTTAATAAATGTATAGAGAGGTAATTATGAGAGAAAATTCTGATGAAAAGAATTTGAAACTGGTTGCGGGTGCAAAGAAAGAAACACCTGAAAAGCCGGCGTTTTCTTCTAAAGTTACCTCACCTATCAGAAAGATGTTGTTGGATTTCAATAAGGAAAAGGCTAAGGATAAATTCAGAATAACGGATTTATTCAAGTAAAAATATGTATGAAGTGAAAAAACGTGTTTACCCGTCGCTTTCTAAAAATCAGAAGTCGGCGTTGTGTAATTATTTACGGGCATTTGTGAAAAAAATGCCCGAACTTGGCGCGGATGAAATCTGGCAAAAATTTTACGATGACGAGAAGTATTATCTTGAAATGAATTCTTCACGTTTTGAATTTTTATGTGATATTATTGATGAGGAAGATTTTTATAACGATACGATTTTGTTTATACGCGAGTGTAAAAAGTATTTTGATTATAAAAAATCGCAGGAGCCGGTAATTCAGGCGCAGAAGGCTTTTGAGAAACAAAAACGAGAGTTTTTGAAAGAGTTAAAGATGAAATCCGAACAGCCGACAAAGAAGCAGCTTTATTATTACGATGCGCTTTGTAAGCGTTACGGTGTTGAAAAAGAGAATACGGACGAACTGTCACGGTTTGATTTAAAAGAGAGAATTTCAAGGATTATTGATGAGCATACAGCGGATTATAAAAATATTGACGGATAGCGGGATTGAGCCGGCAGAGGCGCGTGTGGAGGCAGAACTTTTGCTTGAGCATTTTTGTAATTACGATGCTAAAAAGGCAATTATGGGTGAAAGCTTACCTGATACGGATTGGGCTTTTGTTGAAGAAAAGGCGCGGGAACGGGCCCAAACACGCCGGCCTGTTCAGCATATAATCGGATTGGCTGATTTTATGGGTGAAAAGTTTATTGTAAATGAACATACACTTATTCCGCGTGATGAAACGGAGCTCCTTGTCCGCGAAGCCGTCAGACTTATTAAGGAAAATAATTTGAAACAGGCAATTGAAATCGGAGCCGGCTCGGGCTGTGTTGCCTGTATGATAGCAAAGCTTTCAGCGATTCCTGTGATCGGGGTGGATATTTCAAACGAGGCGCTTCATATAGCGCTTGACAATGCAACAAAACACAATCTTTTTAACAGGGCGATATTTCGAAAATCGGATATTTATTCCAACGTCAGAGAGCGTGAAAAATTTGATATTATTGTTTCAAACCCGCCTTATATTCCGCTTAGTGAAAAAGGCAAATTACAGAAAGAAGTGGAATTTGATCCTGAAATTGCACTTTTTACGCACGATAAGGACGGGATTGAATTTTACGAACGAATTATTGAAGGCGCTGCACGTTTGTTTGTGAAACGCGGGTTTATTGCGCTTGAACTCGGCATAAATCAGGCGCCTGCGGTTCGGCGGCTTTTAGTTGAAAACGGATTTTGCAATATAAACATTGTAAAAGATTTAGCCGGAATTGACCGTGTTATTTCTGCTGAGCTGGTTTTGGAAGATTAAAGCAGAATTTATTACGGTTGTTGCTCAACGGTTCATAGTAAATTTTGCCGTGGTGAAGCTCAATGATTTTTTTGCAGATATATAGTCCCAGTCCGGTGTTGATAGTTTTTGTGTTCTTGTTATACTGTACAAATTTTTCAAAGATATCCGGCTTCAGGTTTTTTGAGTTTTCCTTGTCGCTCTGATTTGTTATTTCAATGAGAAAATTAAATTCATTTTCTTTTAATTCTATTGTAATTGTGGAGTTCGGGACAGAATACTGGTTTGCGTTTGTTAAAAGATTATTGATTGTTCGTTTTATTTCCAGATAATCGACATTGCAGATACTGTTTCGGGTTTTGTTTTTGAATATAATTTGCTGTCCTTTATCCTGCGTCAGATAATGGATTTCTTCTAAACACTTTTTAATGATATCTTCAAGCGGATAGGGTTCAAGCTGTAAAATAATCTGATTTTTCTCGCTTTTGTATTTAAGCAGCAGGTTTTCAACAAGATTTTTCATATATTTTGAAGCGCTGAGCATATCGCAGATAAGTTCGTATTCAAAATCATCAGTCTTTGATGCGTTATTTTTTAGTAGAAGTTCAAGCGCGCAGATTTCGGCATTTATCGGGGTTTTTAAATCGTGCGTAACCATTGCAAGAAAAGTTTCTTTTGTTTCTTCAAGAGCCTCTTGCAGGGATTGGCTTTTCAGGATGTTATAAATCTGGGATTGTACAACATTTATATTGAAAGGCTTTTCTATGAAGGCAACAGAGCCGAGATTATAGCCCTTGATTTTATTATCCGCATCAGAGAGCGCGGAGATGAAAATAATCGGGGTATTTTTATTTAATTCCGATGATTTAATCACATTGGCAACGTCAAATCCTGAGATTTCAGGAATCATAATATCGAGTAGAAATAAGTCGTATTTATGCTCTTTTAAACTCGCAATTGCCTCCTGAGGCTTAATAAAGCTATGAGTATTAATATTTAAGGGCGCAAGAGTTTCTTCAAGCAATTCAATATTGAGTATATTATCATCAAGAATTAAGATGTGCTTGTCTTTTAGAAATTTATCGTTGAACTTTTCATTTCTTTTACTCTCCTGCGGTTTGCATTTAAAGTATTCCCTGACCATCTGTGCATCTATAGGGTATGCAATAACATTTTTTATACCGCAGGTATTTGCAGCAAAGATGTTTTTTCGTGTAATATTTTCGGAAGTGAGCCAGATGTCAAGATTGGTATATGCGGAGCAGAAATTTTTAATTTGTTGCAGGTCTTTAAAATCGGTTTTTATGATGCATAATTTTTTGCTTGAATTAAGTTGATTAGTGTCAAACTCATTGATATTTTCAATGTAGAGAATTTTGTTATTATCAACTTCATTTATTAAGTTATTCATACCAGAATTATTATATTAAAATTTTTTGTAAAAGGTATTAGCCGGTCAGGCTAAAATTTGCTAAATTCTGCTGATATTATACTTTCGGGTAATACGTATTGTAAGTTGGGCTTGCAAGCCCAACCTACTTGCCTAAAATAAAAAACAGCCCTCCTGATTTCCGGGAGAGCTGTTTTTTAAGTTGATTTACTCTTATTTATTTTCAATCCTGATAGTGCCGTTATCGTTGACGAATTGGGAATTTGTCTGAATAGGCTGTTCTGCGCGTTCTTCAAGACGTTTTTGGCGTTCTTCAATCATTTTAGCGCGTTGTTCTCTTTCTTCTTTTCTTTCTTTAAAATTTTGAACATTGTCGTAGTCGTTTCTGGTGTTGTATTGCAAATGTTGAATTTGCTGCATTTCCAGCGTATTGAAAGAGGATGTTTCAGGAAAGGCATTAGCAATTGCAGCACTCAAAACTATCGCTGTAAACGTTAAAACTATTTTTTTCATTATTTAACCCTCCAAATACGTATCTGTATTTATTTTAACATAGTTTTTTTGAATTTAAAAGATAATAACGGACAATATTGCGAAAAGTAACAATGGTATATTGTAATGTAGGAAGGTAGGAATGCAGGTATCCCAGATGTGGTTATGCTGTCCGTCTACGTTAAGTCCTGAGGTAGGCCCGAGTGTCGTGTCGGAAGCCGGTGAACCCGCATCACCAAGCGCTGCAGCTGCGGCAAGAACGATTACAGTCGCCGGAATACTGAATCCGAGCTTTATACAAATCGGTACAAACAGAACTGCCAGAATCGGGATTGTACCAAAAGACGTACCGATTCCCATGGTTATAAATAGACCGATTAAAAGCATTAGCGTTGCCGCAATAATTTTATTTGTCATAAGCGGCAGGACTGCGTTTACGAAGGTATCTATTCCGCCTGTTGCCTTCAATACTGCGGCAAATCCTGCTGCAACAAGCATTACAAAAGCGACATACCCCATTAAACCGATACCTTCGTTGATAACTTTATCCATTTTTTGATAATTTATTGCGCCGGTGCCGAAAATTACGCCAAGGCCGATAAGCGCGCCGAGCGGAAGTGATTTTGTCCACAGCTGAACAAGGAAAGTTACGGCTGCTGCAAGAAGGATTAAGTAGTGCTCTTTTTTCATTTTTGTATCGGAGCGTTTTACTTCTTCGCCCGCAAATTCAATATTTGCGTATTCACGCGGTTTCCGGTATGAGATAAATATTGCATAAAAGTAACCGACAAGCATTGCAACACCCAGAAACCATGTTGATTTCCAGATTTCGCTTTTTGCTATTTCAATACCGTTCTGGGTCAAGTTATCGGCAAGAAGCCCCTGAAAAATGAGTCCGAAACCTGTCGGCAATACAATATAAGGCGCTTTCAGCCCGAAAGCCAGAGCGCAGGCAACAAGCCGCCGGTCAAGTTTCATTGCATTCATGGTCTTTATTAAAGGCGGAATGATTATCGGAATAAACGCGATGTGCACAGGAATTAAGTTCTGCGAAAATATAGCCATACAGGTTAAAATCCCGATTAAAATATAAACATTTCCCTTTATGACGGTTGAAATTTTCTTGGATAAAACGCTTTCTAATCCCGAATGAGTCATTGTTGCGGCAAATGCGCCTAACAGAATATAGCTGAGAGCGGTTTCAGAGTTGCCGCCCATACCGGAGATGAAGTCATTCATGATTTCTGTAACCGGCATTTTCGCGCAAAGCCCTGCAACAATTGATGAAACAAAAATCGCAAGCAAAACATTTACTCTGCCAAGACAAAGAAGGCAAAGCACTATTACTGATACTACAACGGGATTAAATATTACTTCCATAATATATTTAATTTATCATAAAAAACTGGTATCTCAAACTATTTTTTTGTATTATAATTTTTATAGAAGAATTAGGGATTTAGAGGAATTTTAATTTTGAATAAGAAGAAATATCATTTTATTGCAATTGGCGGAATCGGAATGAGCGGATTGGCTAAGTATTTATTGGAAAACGGTTTTGAAGTTTCCGGCTCTGATATTGCAGACAGTAAATATATAGAAAAGCTCCGACAACTCGGGGCGAGAGTTTTTATCGGTCATGATGAAAAAAATCTTCCTGAAAATTGCGTAGTTATTGCAAGTTCTGCCGTGAAAGAAGATAATCCGGAATTGAAAAAAGCAAAAGAATTAGGCTTGCCGGTTTACCACCGCTCGGATTTGCTTGCGGAAATTTCAAAAAGCGAAAAATGTTTTATCGGCTTTTCAGGAACCCACGGCAAAACAACAACAAGCGGCTTGTGTTCTTATGTCCTTGAAAAAGGCGGGCTTGAACCTTCTTTTGTTGACGGCGGAATAGTTCCGGAATTGAACACAAATGCGCAGTGCAAAAAGGGGGCATACTTTGTTGCGGAACTTGATGAAAGTGACGGAACAATTGTCAAATATTCGCCGGATATTATTGTCGTAAATAATCTTGAAGCTGACCACCTTGATTTTTATAAAGAAGGGTTAAAATCTGTCGTTGCAACTTTCCATAAATTTATCTCAAAGCTGAAAGACGGGGCAAAAATTCTTTTAAACGAAGATGATGAAGGTGTTCGTCAGTTGAAAAAGATAATTTGCGGGGATATTTATACGTATGCAATTGACGCGGATGCCGATTTTGTTGCTAATAATATTAAATACGGCGCTGATTTTACGATATTTGATGTTTATTATAAAAATCAATTTGTGTCGGAGTTTAAAATTATTCTTAAAGGTCGCCATAATGTCTACAATTCTCTCGCCGTTATTGCGGCGCTTTATCTGGCTGGTGTGGATGTTGCCGGATTGAAAGAGTATTTCGCAGCATTTTCCGGCATGGGAAGAAGGTTCCAGCATGTCGGAAAGCTTGAAAATAGTGTTAAGGCGGATTTATATGATGATTATGCGCACCACCCGACTGAAATCAGGGCAACACTTGAGGCAGCAAAAGCGTTTGAAGGCAGAAGGGTTGTCGCCGTATTCCAGCCGCACAGATATACCAGACTTCAAAGTTTATGGCAGGATTTTATTGCTGCATTGAAGGCGGATTTGGTTGTTGTAACGGATGTTTATGCTGCATCGGAAGAGCCTATAGAAGGGGTTAGCGGTGAAAATTTTGCCTCTGAACTTGGCGCTAAATACCTTGGCGGCGATATGAAAGCTGTTGCTAAAGCTTTACTTCCGCTTCTCAAAGACGGTGATGTCGTAATCGGTCTTGGTGCAGGAACAATTACGAATTTAGGCAAAGAACTTTTGACTCTTGATAAGGAGATTTTGAAACTTGGTAATTAATTTTGAGGAAAATTTTGAGATAAAAAAACTTACCAGTTTTAAAATTGGCGGTTCAATTGCGCGTGCTTACTTCCCTGAAAGCGAGGACGATTTTGTTGCGGTGTTGAAGCAGGAACCTGACGCGGTTGTGCTTGGAAATATTTCAAATGTTTTAATCTCCGATAGCGGCTATTCGGGCGCGGTTGTTTTGACTTCTAAAATGAATAAAATTGAGATTAACGGGACTCGTGTCAGTGCGCAGTGCGGGGTAAAGGGTCAAAAATTAGCGCAGGAAGCTGCAAGAGCAGGACTTGCGGGATTAGAATTTATGATTGGTTTCCCGGGTGCTGTCGGCGGTGAGGTTTATATGAATGCGTCCGCTAACGGGCAGGCAATTTCGGATAACTTTTTGAAGGCCCGTTGTTACAGCCGTGAACGCGGTGTTTTTGAACTTACAAAAGAGGAAATGCACTTTGGCTACAGAACATCTGTCTGCCAGGAAAAAGGTATAAAAGTTTTGAGTGCGGAATTTGAACTTGAGCCGATGGACGCGGAAAAAGTTAACGCACGTATGCAGTCATGTCTGGAGTTCAGACGTTCGCATCAGCCGCTGTTGAGTCTGCCAAATTGCGGGAGTATTTTCAAAAACCCGCCGGGGAATTCTGCCGGAAAACTTCTTGATGAATGCGGTGTAAAGGGCCTGAAACAGGGCGGTGTTGAAGTTTGGGAAAACCATGCTAACTTTATTGTTAATTCAAATGGCGGAAGTTCGCTGGATGTGCTTGAACTAATGCTAAAGATGCGCGATGCGGTTAAGGAAAAATTTGGAATAAACTTGGAGCCGGAAATAATTTTTCTTGGCGGAAATAATAAAAGAGAGGACGAATTATGCAAAATGTTATATCAAAAGATGCAAAAATAGCTGTTTTGTGCGGCGGAATGTCGTCAGAACGCGAAGTTTCAATGCGTTCCGGCAAGGGCTGCTTTGAGGCTTTGCAGCGTTTAGGGTTTAAAAATGCCCAAATGGTAGTTGTAGACGAGAATATTGCTCAAACTTTAAAAGAAGGCAATTTTGATATAGCATACAACGCGCTTCACGGGAAGTACGGCGAGGACGGCTGTATTCAGGGGCTTCTGGAAATCCTCAAAATCCCTTACACAGGCTGCGGGGTTATGGCAAGTTCGGTTTGCATGAATAAAGAATATACAAAAAGAATGCTTTCCACCTGCAAAGAAATTCCTCTGATAAAATCCGTGTTTGTCCGCAAAGGTGAAAACGTCATGGAAGCGGTTAAATCGCTTTCATATCCGCTTATTACAAAACCGGTCAGCGAAGGTTCAAGCTTTGGTATGACTAAGGTTAATAAGCCGGAAGAACTTGAAAAAGCTTATAACGACGCTGTTAAATATAACGACGATGTTTTGATTGAAGAATTTATTGACGGATTTTTTGTAACGGTCGGGGTTCTGGAAAAAGACGGCAAAGCTTTTGCAACAGAAATTCTCGAAATAAGAACTAAAACCGAATGGTACGATTTTGATGCAAAATATACAAAAGGACTTTCAGAATTCATCGTTCCTGCAACCGGACTTTCAAAAGAAGCAACGGAGCAGGTTAAAAAGATCGCTGTAAAAGCGCATGAAACTGCGGGATGTTCGGGTGTTTCACGTGTCGATTTTATGATAAAAGAAGATAAACCATATTTCTTAGAAATAAATACAAGCCCGGGAATGACTGAAACCAGCGATTTGCCGGCACAGTCTGCCGTTATGGGTATTGATTATGACAACTTGGTGTTACTGATTTTACAAAGCGCAGGACTTAATAAGTAATGACAGAAGAAATGGAAGAATTTGACATAGAAAACCACGAGCGGGAAGTGAAAAAACGCCTGCGTCAAAGACGTGTGCGCGGCAAACAGGTGCATTTGAAACATATTCACACCTTTTGCAGATTTCTCGTGAGTTCGCTTTTGATTGTCGGAACTTATTATCTTTTGAAACTTCCGGGCTGGTACATTAATCCGGAAGCCTTTGCGCATTCTGATTCGGAAGTTATTAAGCTTTTGAATAATGATATTGTTCCGGATGAGAAAATTTACACTCTCCTGAGCGGATTTCAGGCAGAAGGAACACCGATTTTTGTACAAAAAACAGACGAATTGAAAAAACTTCTTCTGGAACTTCCGCCGGTGGAGGATGTTTATATCAGGCGCTATGCGTTTCCTGCGCGTATAGATTTGATATTTGAAGAACGTATCCCTGTGATTACAATATCTCCGGATATTGAAACACCGCCTGTCGCGTACTTTACGCAGGACGGAACACTTGTCGGCAGAGAATATGCACCTTATATCGCGGATTTTCACACTTTGTTAATCCTCTCGTACGGAAATAAAGGTGATGATTACCATAAATGGGGCAAAGAACGGGTTGATGATCTTGTGCAATTCGCAAAATGCGTTGAAACATATTCAAAAGAACGGGTCGAATATATAGATTTTCGCAACCCTGAGGATGTTTATGTTAAAATATCATCGTTGAATATCCGTCTTGGCAAGTTTGACAAAACCGCCTGCGACAGAGTTCAAAAACTTCCGGCAATCCTGCCTGAAATCAAATTGATGGATGAACGTATTAAATATCTGGATTTACGTTGGAAAGATCCTTATCTAAAATTGGAGTAAGCTTATGAAAATAACAGTTGTTCAAAGTCGTTTTAAAACAGCGGATTTCGCTTTTAACCTTAAACAGGTATTTGAAAATCTGGAAAAAATCCAGACGGAAATCATTGTTTTCCCGCAGTATGATTTGACAAATTGCGGCGGTAAGGATTTGATACTTGACGAGAGGGCCGGAAAGCGCGAAGGGGATTTCTTTGAAAAAATTGCAGCCCGTGTTGGTGAAAAATACGTGTTTATCGGCGATCTCCTGTATCACAGCGGTGAATTCGTCGAGCCGGATGAGTTTGGCATGTACGATATTAAAGGCAAAAAAGTTTACGTTTCCGATAAATTTGAAGATGACATTGAATGTGATTTGTATATCCTTGCGCACAACCGTTATTATGCTATAAATTCTGTCGAAGAATTTATGGATTCAATCCAGCCTCACTGCAATTTTATTTACGTTAACGGCGTTGGTATGGCTGATGAAAGCATCTATTACGGAGCAAGTTTTGCGAAAAACGCTGACGGAAAACTCGTTTATCAGGCGCCTTTGTGTGAAGAAAGTATTGAAATAATTGATTTTGCAAAGCCTGTAACCCCTAATAATGCACCTATTGAACAACAAATTATTGACGTTATTACGTTCGCGCTGCGTGAATACTGTGAAAATACCGGATTTAAAAAGGTGGTACTGGGGCTTTCAGGCGGCATTGACAGCGCACTGACCGCTGCACTTGCAGTTGAAGCTATCGGCAAAAAAAATGTCCTTGGAATTTTGATGCCGAGTATGTATTCTTCTCAGGGCAGCATTGACGATTCTCTTGCGCTTGCCAAAAATTTAGGGATTAAAACTATTACTCATCCGATTACACCTTTGTTTGATGAATTTATCTCGGATATAGCAAAAGTTCGCAAAAATGACCTTGCAGAAGAAAACCTTCAGGCAAGACTTCGCGGGCTGATTTTGATGTTCTATTCCAACCGCGAAAACTATCTCCTGCTTTCGACCGGCAACAAGTCAGAAGCCGCAATGGGCTACGGAACGCTTTACGGTGATCTTTGCGGCGGTCTGAATTTGATTTGCGACCTTACCAAAACAAATGTTTATATGGTCGCTAATTACATAAACAGAAACGGAATTATTATTCCGCAGGAAATTATTGATAAAGCACCATCCGCAGAACTTCATCCGGGGCAGAAAGATCAGGACACTCTGCCTGAATACGCTGTTCTGGACGATATTATTGAAATGTATCTGGAACAAAATTTGCAAATTGATGATATCGCAAAAAAATATAACCGCGATTTGGTAAAAGAAACCGTAAGACGTATTTATCGAGCGCAATTTAAACGTAAGCAAAGCTGTTTGGGCGTGCGACTGACCGAAAAATCTTTCACAAAAGGTATAAACCTTCCGGTTGTACAAAAACTGTATTAGAGAGCAGTGCGCAGCCCGACGGGCTGCGCACTGTAGATAATAAAAAAGGAGCCGGTCGGCTCCTTTTTATTATTTGATTACTTCTAAAAGTCTTTCCCAAACCTCTTCGATTGTTCCGTTAGCGTCGATTGTTCTTAAAACGCCTTTGTTCTTGTAATAGTCAATCAAAGGTGCGGTTTCGTGGAAATATGTGTCAAAACGCGCTTTTGCGGTTTCTTCGTTGTCATCTTTTCTTTGTGTCAACTCTCCGCCGCATTTGTCGCAAATTCCTTCAACTTTGGTCGGGTGGGTTTTGATATTATAAATTTCACCGCATTTGGAGCAGGAACGGCGGTTTACTATTCTTGAGATAAGAACATCCTGATCCAGATCAAAATATATTGCTCTGAAATCCGAACCTTCCGGGCCGTTAAGTTCCTGATTCATAGCCTCAAGCGCTTCTGCTTGTTCAAGGCTTCTCGGAAACCCGTCAAGAATATAGCCGTGCCGGCAGTCTTCTTGTGCAAGTCTGTCTTTAATTATTTTGGCAACCAGTTCTACAGGAACAAGTAAACCTTTGTCAATAAAAGATTTTGCGACAATCCCGTTCGGAGTTTCTCCTTTGATTTCGGCTCTGAGAAGTGAACCGGTATCAACGTGAGGTAGTTTAAGATGTTCTGCCAGCATGTTGGTTTGTGTACCTTTACCGCAGGCCGGCGGTCCTAAAAAGATTAGTTGTTTTCTCATTTGATTTTCTCTCCCATTTTTCTGCTGGTGCATGCGGGTAATGATATCTTTAATATTTTTAGTATCTACTGACATGTTGCCTTCTTTCTATGTATCAATATTGGTTGCGTAAACGGCATTCGCTTCAATGAAGTTGCGGCGCGGATCAACTTTGTCACCCATAAGAATATCAAATAACTGGTCGCAAAGCATTGCATCTTCAATATTTACTTTCAATAAAGTTCTTGTTGCCGGATCCATTGTTGTTTCCCAGAGCTGCTGCGGCATCATTTCGCCCAGCCCTTTGAAACGTTGGATTGTTAAGCCTTTTTGACCTCTTTCGTCAATAATCTTTTGAAGCTTTTCAAATGATTGGATTTCGTATTCGCCCGAATCCGTTTCAAGCGTCAAACTTTCCTCTTCTTCAATCAGAAAATCTCTGATGAGCGGATAGGCCGTTTTTAAACGTTTATATTCAGGGCTTTTGATGATATTTGCGTTCATGATAACGTGTTCTTCTTCATTCAGGTTTAACTTCATGAAGTATTTTGCGTTTTCGCTGTTATATTTCAACTCTACATTGTAACTTGCCGCTTCTGCGATATTGTAGTTTTCAGCGTGGTCTTTAAGGTAGTGGTTGATGTATTCAACGATTTTAGTCATTTTAATCTGGTCTTCAAAGTCTTCAACAGTTATTTCTGAGCGAACCAGTGCTCTTAAAAAGACCGCAGGGAAGAGGTTCAAAATCGGGTTATTATACGCGTGATAGTAAGTTGACATATTTTTAACCAGTTCTAACAACTCGTCACCTGTTTTAACTTTTGTTTTCTTTTTGTCAGAAAGGCTTAAGGACTTGATGCCGCGTTCTTTTAACATAACATCAAGCGCGCGTTCGTCATAGAGATATTCTGCGGTTTTTCCGCTTGTAACCTTGAACAGCGGCGGCTGCGCAATATACACGTGGCCGTTTTCAATCAACGGTTTTGCATAGCGGAAGAAGAACGTTAATAGAAGCGTTCTGATGTGTGCACCGTCGACATCTGCATCGGTCATGATGATAATTTTGTGGTAACGAAGTTTGTCAAGGTTGATTTCGTCCTCGTTGCGGCTGATGTTGATGCCGAACGCCTGAACCATTGACTGAATTTCGTTATTGCCATAGATTTTATCCAAACGTGCTTTTTCTACGTTAAGGATTTTACCTCTGAGCGGCAGAATTGCCTGAAACATTCTGTTTCTGCCCTGTTTTGCAGAACCGCCCGCTGAATCACCCTCAACAATATAAATTTCGCATTTTTCAGGTTCGCGGTTTGAGCAATCGGCAAGTTTACCGGGAAGTGTTGAACTTTCAAGAACAGATTTTCTTCTGGTAAGTTCTCTTGCTTTTCTTGCGGCTTCACGTGCGCGCTGCGCTTGAAGTGTTTTTTCTAAAATGATTTTTGCGATTTTCGGGTTAAATTCAAGCCATTCCTGCAATTTATCGCGCACAGCATCCTGCGTTGCGCCCATTGCTTCCTGATTGCCAAGTTTTTCTTTTGTTTGGCCCTCAAATTCAGGGTTTGCAATTTTGACGGAAACGATTGCGGTCAAACCTTCTCTGACATCTTCACCGGTCAGGTTTTGTTCGGAATCTTTCAGAATTTTATTGTTTCTTGCATAGTCGTTAAATACACGCGTGATAGCGTTTCTAAAACCAGTCAGGTGGGTACCGCCGGAGTGCGTGTTGATGTTGTTCGCAAAAGACAGAACACTTTCGTTATAAGCGTCCGTATATTGCATTGCAACTTCAATCTGCATGCCGTCAACGACTTTATCAAGATAAATCGGTTTTTCATGAAGAACGGTTTTGTTTTTGTTGAGGAATTCCACATAGCTGCCGATGCCGCCCTCATAGTGGAAAACTTCTTCTTCATTAGTTGCGCCGTCAACGAAAATGATTTTCAAGCCTTTGTTTAAGAACGCCATTTCGCGAAGTCTGTTTGCGATAACGTCTTTGTCGATTTCAGTTGTTTCAGTGAATATTTCGGGATCCGGCCAGAAGGTTGTTTTTGTACCGGTTTTGTCGGTATCACCGACGATTTCAACGCCGGTAACCGGTTCGCCTCTCATATATTCCTGACGCCAGATGTGGCCCTGACGTGAAACTTCTACGATATATTTTTCAGAAAGCGCGTTAACAACGGAAGCGCCAACGCCGTGCAGACCGCCGGAAACTTTGTAGCCGCCGTCACCGAATTTACCGCCTGCGTGAAGTACGGTGTGAACGATTTCGAGTGCGGACTTGCCTGATTCCGGTTTAATGTCAACCGGAATTCCGCGGCCGTTATCCTGAACGGTTACGCTGTTATCTTTGTGAATTGTTACTATAATATCGGTACAATAGCCGGCTAAAGATTCGTCAATAGAGTTGTCAACGATTTCGTAAATGCAGTGGTGCAAGCCGCGCTGCGACGTTGAACCGATATACATCCCCGGTCTTATCCGGACTGCTTCCAGCCCTTCCAGTACACGAATACTGTTTGCACCGTAATTGGTCGTAGTTTTTGTTTCTATTTGTTCAAACTCCTGAGTCGGTTCGTTAACAACGATAGCTTCTGCCTCTCCCCCGGCCTTTTCCATAATGTCTTGACTTTCTGACATGTAATTTTCTCCCTAATTCTATATACCTTAATTGTAGCACAAACAAACCTTTTGGGCTAATTTTTACAAAGAAATGTTACGGCCCGGACCCTTGACTGAATTAAAAACATGTTACATAATGAAGTAAGTTAAACAGTTAATGAGTTAATAAGTTAATAAGGTTTATAACCAAATAGGCAAGAAAGGAAGGATAGAAAGATGAGAAACCGAAGTGTAATTACTTATGCAGGGGGGGGGGGGCCGGCTGAGCCGGTCGCTGAGCGACATCCACAAAGCGACCCGAGTGAGAAATTAACGATTGCGGTTAAGCAATCCGTGCTCACGGACGACGTGAAATGTAACGCGAAGGGCGGAGAGCCGGCGCCGGTTCGCGCGAGCGAAACGGGCAGGGCGCGCAACTGGACGATGCCGCCGTTGCGACTGGAGCGCGAGTGGAGGGAGCGTCCAAATTCTGCAACGATTGATAATCGTTGCGTAGAATTTGACAGGCGGGAGTCGACTGAGTCGACAGCCATAATTGGCTTACGGGCTCTCGGACGACGTATAGCGTTTACAATGGCAGAGATTTTACTCTCCCTCACAATTATCGGCGTGGTGGCAGCGATAACGCTTCCGTCACTCACCGGCAACATAAACGAGCGCACGTGGAATACTCAGCGCAAAGCCCTTTATGCACGTATGAGTCAGGCAATATCTTTGATGCCTGCGATAAACGGATACGGGACCCTAACAGAGGGCGATTCATCCACATCCGCGGAAGATACAGCCGCAGAAACATTTATAACGGCGGGGCTTTCCAAGGTAATGAAAATTAATAATATATGTGATAGTGAGCACCTTGCCGATTGCGGCATAGCAAGTAAAATTATAACTTTGAAGGGTGAAACAATAAGCGAGATCCCCAAAACACTTGTAGAATTGAATGATATGTTTAACGGGTCATTTGCGGAGGGTGGAACTTCTGCAATTTGGAGCTATTCACAGATAGATACAAAAGCGGCCGCGTTTGAGACGGGGAACGGAGAAAGTATTTTGACCTATTACAATCCAAAGTGCGTTGGGAGCTTGAATGAATCAAGCACATATTATGTGCAGCCTAAGATGTGCGCGAACTTTGTCTATGACTTGAACGGCAGCAAGGGTCCAAATACGATAGGCAAAGATATGGGAATAATGACCGTAATGTATCCGTCGGATCCGGTTGTTGCAGCACCTGTACCGCTTCTATACACAACCCGTGCAAAGCAGCAGGAAGCCGGGAAAGCGTGTACCGCGAGCGATTCAGAGAGCCGAATGCCGACTTTTGAAGAGTTGGTTTCACTCTGGACGAATCGTTCACTTATAGGTTATCAGTCCTCCTGGGCAAGAGTTTGGTCCTCGGGTACGGTACTGGAAAACGGTGAATTAAAAGGACGTCAGCTTGATTTCCCAACAGGGGCATACAGAAATTATCCGAGAGAAGATACTTATACTGTAATCTGCGTTAAACGTTAACTGCGCAGTGACTCAATCGCGGATTTAATGTCGGCGGATTTGTAGATATAATTTCCGGCAACAAGAGAGTTCGCACCAAAATCCCTGCAAACCCGACCGGTTTCCGCATTAATCCCGCCGTCTACCTGTACAATCAGTGTGGACGGCGCATTCTTTCTGATAACTTTTATCTTTTGCGCGCATTCCGGTATAAACTTTTGTCCGCCAAAACCCGGTTCAACCGTCATAACAAGTAAGAGGTCAACTTCGGCTAAAAACGGTAAAACTTTTTCAGGTGCAGTTTTTGGCTTGATTGACAACCCCGCTTTGACACCGTGGGCTTTTATAAGACGGATGAGTTTGAATACCTCTTCGTCATTTTGCATTGCTTCGTAGTGAAAAGTCAAAACATCCGCGCCGGCTTTGATAAAATCTTGAGCGTATTTTTCAGGGTTTTCTATCATCAAATGAACGTCCAGCGAAACGCTTGCAACCCGTTTTAGAGCTGCAGTTACGGGAATCCCGATTGTAATATTCGGTACAAAATGCCCGTCCATAACGTCCACGTGAATCCAATCCGCACCGTTGCGCTCAACAAGCTTTATGTCGCGTTCCAGATTGGCAAAATCCGCAGATAAAATTGACGGCGAAATAATTGTTTTCACTCACCCTCCCCCACATTAAATTTCCTACATGCTTCCGCTGCAGCGTTTTGCTCCGCTTCTTTTTTCGTTGCGCCGGAACCCGTGCCGCAAACTTCATTGTTAAAAGAAACCTGAACAGTAAACGTTTTCTTATGCGCAGGGCCTTTTTCATCAAGAAGTATATAGCTCGGAAGCTGCTTGTTTACGCCTTGTGTATATTCCTGCAAAAGCGCTTTGGCGTTAAAGTTAATATAATTTGCGTTTACATCCTCAATATAGGGTTTTAAAACTTTTTTCAAAAATTTCCTTAAGCCGCTAAGCCTGCCTTCAAGGTAAAACGCACCCAGAATAGCTTCAAACGCGCACGCACAAATTGTGTCATTATTGCTTAGCCCCTGTTTTTTCTCGTGTTTTGCAATAATCAAAAGCGTTTCAAGATTAAATGATTTAAAAATTTTTGCCAGCGTCATATCGGAAACTACAATGGAGCGAATTTTTGACAGCTTGCCCTCCGGAAATTCCGGATACATTTCAAAAAGTATGTCGGACGTTAAAAGCTTTAACACCGAATCGCCTAAAAATTCCAACCGTTCGTAAGAGTCCAGAAACGATTTTTCCTGCTCTTTTGTGTAAGACGGGTGGGTTAAGGCCCGTTTGAAAAGCTCTTCATCCTTTATTTTAATTTTGAAAACTTCTTCTAATCGCTGCATATAAAAATCCTTTGGATATATTATACCATAGAATTGACATATTTAAGAACATGTTACATAATGAGAATGTAGACAATGGCAAAGTGCCGGAAAGGATAGAAAGATGAAAAACAAGATTGTAAGTATTTTGACAGGGGGGGGGGGGCCGGCTGAGCCGGTCGCTGAGCGACATCCACAAAGCGACCCGAGCGAGAAATTAACGATTGCGGTTAAGCAATCCGTGCTCACGGACGACGTGAAATGTAACGCGAAGGGCGGAGAGCCGGCGCCGGTTCGCGTGAGCGAAACGGACAGGGCGCGGAACTGGACGATGCCGCCGTTGCGACTGGAGCGTGAGTGTAAGGAGCACTCTGCCGAACAAAACGATTTATTATCGTT
>CALVBO010000001.1 GCA_944325835.1 Candidatus Gastranaerophilales bacterium | reverse complement strand
TTCCCTCAGTTGGTAGAGCAGTATTATGAGAACCGCTCCGTCATTTTTTGCCAACCGGTAGTAAAATGACTCCGCTGAGGCAACTGAGCTATAAGCCCATATTTATTAAACTAATCTTGATTTTTATTTTACTCCTAAAAAAAAAATTTTTCAATACAGGCAAAATTTATTTTGTTTAGTTATTATATTTCTATGAAAATCTTTCCGGTAAGTATATTTAAAAGAGCCATTGGTACAGCTGCAATTGCAGCCGGTACCTATTTCCTGCCGGCGGCCTTTAATTTAAATGCTCAAGAACGTAGCTTAACACAGGATACATTTTCACGTGTTGAGAAAGTTCCGGTGAGCGGAACGTCTGATACAACTGTTCTGGCATGTGCGCCCAGCCCTAAAATAACTGTAGCGGGTGAAAAGAAGCTTGCTGCAATCGTCGTTGATTTATCTCAGAATGTTTTATATCATTATAATGACAAAGGGGAGGCTGTTGCTGCATATCTGGTCGCCAGCGGGAAAAAGTCAACACCGACCGATAAGGGTTTACGAATTGTTACTCATATTGAATCCTATCCGTATAAATCCGCCCCTGCCGGCACTAAACGCAGACGAAATCCCGGAAATTACGGCCCGAGAATTATTTGTCTTGAAACAGTTAATCCAAAAACCGGTGCCAGAGGCAAAACCGGTGAATTTATCCATGGTAACAGCAATCCAAAGACATTAGGCAAATATGCTTCACTCGGGTGTATCAGAATGGATAATGAAGTTATAAAAAAACTTGCCAGAGAAATAAAACGGGGAGCTTTCGTTCTTATCAAATAATGAAAAAATAGCAAAATTTATTTTTAGATGTTTTATACCTGTATGAGGATTACAAGTTTGCACTCTTTTATAAATTTTAGAAGCCGTGAGGGTAGTGATACAACTGTACCTCAATTTAGATTGCTTCCACAAAAATGTTTGGACATGAAGCCTCAGGATACTTTCGTCAGTCAGCCTCATTCATTAAATGTTGTACAGCTTAAAATCCTTGATTTACCTAATTTTAGATTGATAGATTCTAATTCAGTAAGAGGCGGTTGTCTTGCCGCAAAATCTGCTGATACTTTTAAAGAATTAAAATCTGCCGGCATTGAAACGATTATAGATCTCCGTAAAGAGGGCGGCTATGATTCCAAGTATGCGCAAAAGTGTAATCAGTCCGGACTGAACTATTTTAATTTTAAGCTTAAAGAGAACATGGCAGCTTTTAATCCGCCTTTGACAACAAAGTTACATACTGATGAATTTAGCGACATGATGAATTCTTTTGTAAAACAGCTCGGGTATTTCTTTAACCTTATGAATGAAGGCAGGGTTTATATGGGCTGCCTGCTTGGGCTGCACAGAACGGATCTGGCTGTGTCGATGAATTATTTGCTAAACCCGAAAGAACCGCAGTCCCCGCCGGTTTTATCGCATATGTTCATTAAAGACGAAACGAACTTTACAAATAAGCGTATAGGTTCGGTTAAAAATTTGATAAAGAATTTAACGCCTGAGCATATTAAAGAGCTTTGTCTGGCAGAGGACTTCAAAGAAATCTTTGATGAAAGAGTTTTGAAACTCCGGTTAATGAATTTAGTTAAGTAATTCTTCATTTAAGTACTGTGTAACCCGTTCTAAAAGTTCATTCCAGCTTTCCCGCTTGCCGAGCCGGAAAATTTTTACACTGTCGTACCAGTCGCAATGCGTTAAATCCATGTGCCATCTCCAGTTATATTGATAAGGCAGCAATACTATGCAGGGTTTATTCATTGCGCCGGCAAGGTGTGCAAGTGATGTGTCATTACAGATTACCAGATCCAAGTTCGCTATCGCGCCGGCTGTGTATGAAAAATCCTTGAAACTCCGGCTTAAATCGGTTATGTCGTATTTCGCGGCGAGTTTTTGGTATTCTTCGGAACCCTGAAAGGTTTGCGCAGAATAAATCTTTACATTTGGAAGCCCGAATAATGGTGCAAAGGCATCAACATTTATAACCCTGTCTGTTTCATAATAAGTATTACCCTGCCATTTTATAGCTATTTTGAACTTATCATTATTGAAAAAGTTTTCTTTGTAATATTGAATTTTATCCGGTGTTGCCCTGAGATAACCTTCATGCCTCATAAACATGTCTTTTGTTTCTAAACCTAGTACATAAGGTACGCTTAAAAACGGAATGTGAACGTCAAAATGGGTTTGGGCCTCATCATAGAATAAATCCATGACTTCGGCTTCGGGGAAACTATCGCGTAAAAGTTGTGAAAGTTCCTTTTGAGGTTTTATCAAGAGCTTTTTGCAGCGTTTTAGAAGTTCCGGAATGTATCTTGCAAACATTATCATATCGCCGAACCCTGCTTCATAATAGGTATAAAGAACTTTATCTTTAATATCTTCACCTTTCCACAGCGGTGCTTTTTCCATAATTTTAGGGTATGTAACCTGCTGGGTTGTAATGGCTGTTTGCCTGCACAGACGATTTTCAAAATATTTTAGTCCGGTGTCGTAATCTTTTATTCTGAAATATGCAATCCCGAGAAAATATAATGTTTCGACTTTCCCCGGAGTAATTTCCAGACATTTTTTGAAGTATTCTATAGCTTTTTGGGGGTTATTCAGAAACAGATATAAACTCGCAAGGTTATAACAGGCTGGTTCTGATTGCGGTTGAAGTTCCAGCGCTTTTAAATAAGCTTTTTCTGCCTTTTCGTACTCAATAGAATTTTTGTAGGCAAGCCCGAGATAAAAGTAGATTTCAAATCCGCATTTGACGGTGTTAATCGCTTCTTCAAGGAGTGAGCATGCTTTTTGATATTGCTTTTCTGCTATATATGCCCGTGCAAGCGATTCATAGTAATATGCATCTTTTTCTATTTCAAGAGCATGCTTTAGATAGTGCTCTGCTGCAGTCAAATCTTTCTGTGCAAGCTTTAATAGACCAATAAGATTTAAAATGCGGGCGTTTTCAGGATTTTCTTCAAGTATTTCAATATAAAGCTTTTCAGCTTCCTCAAGTTTAGCGCAGTTGTGCAGATTAAACGCCTGTTTTTCTTTTTTTGATGTCGTCATACGCTTATTATACACATTTTTTCAAAAAAGCAATACTCTGAATAAAAAAAAGAGTCTGTGTACAGACTCTTGGAATTAAGAATAGCTGGAAGTATGAAAAAGATTTAATTATATATAACCAAAATCAAATCCTTTTGCCAATTAGCCATTCAGCCTAAATTGTAATCTGTACACTTGTGCTATTGTGTAGGTCTGTTATTTAGCGTAAAATTCTTCTTCAAGTTTCAAACCGGTTTTTGTTTTAGCGAGTCCGGCCTGTGAACTTTCTTTAAGTGCCGGTGACATGAGCTGTCCGGTTTGCTCAAGAGTATCGATTATTTCATCGAGAGGTATTTTTGATTGGATTCCTGCAGAGGCAAGCTCATAGGCCGTAACGGCATGGACTGCAAGAAACGGATTTCGCTTGATACATGGAACTTCAACCAGTCCGCAAACAGGATCGCAGGTTAAACCGAGCAGGTTTTTCATTGCAAGAGCGACTGAGGATAGAATATTCTCTGTATTCTCACCGCGTAATTGGGCAAGTGCTCCTGCGGCCATCGCTGATGCCACGCCGCATTCCGCCTGACATCCCGCAACCGCGCCGGCAAGCTGGACTTTATTTGATATAATCCTGCCGATTTCGCCGGCTGTAATAAGGGCGTTTATCTCTTCTTCTTCCGTTGCGCCGATTTCTTCTGAAACCGCAACGAGAACTGAGGGGACAATTCCGCAGGAGCCGGCAGTAGGGCAGGCTACAATTTTACCCATTCGCGCGTTCTCCTCAGAAGTTGCAAGCGCGTAGGTCGTAATCTTTTCAAAGATTACGCCTAAAAGTGAGGCTTTTTGAGAAAATTTTGCCTGCAATTTCCGGCAATCTCCGCCGCTCAAACCGCTGAAGGACTTTTCAGCGGATTTTAGACCGTTACGGATTGCATCTTTCATCGCGTCTAGATTCTTTTTTACAATTTTGCGCAGATCTTCAACGGAAATTTCGTCTTTTTGCGCTTCTATTTCCTGTGCGGCTTCATAAATTTTTTTGTTTTCTTTTTCGCAATAAGTTTTAAGTTCGTCAAAAGTGTTTATGTTCAATTTCCCAATTTCCTTACATATCTTACCATATCGAGGTGTTCAATTTTTTTGATTTTATCAATTGCGGATTGTTCAAGCTCGCCGTCAATGCAGATACACATTGAAGCGGTTTCGCCTTTCCCGCTTCTGTCACAGTGAAGTGAGGCTATGTTTACATTTTCTTCCTGAATAATCGTACTTACCTTTGAAATCATGCCTGTAACATCCTGATATACAAGAAGCAGCGTGTTATATTTCCCTGTAAATTTTACGGAAAATTCGTTAATCTTTCTGATGGCGATTTCGCCGGCACCGATTGAATCGCCTGAGATTTGCATTTTATTCTTGCCGTCAAAAAGGAAATCAACGGCGTTTGGATGGCGGTTAAAATCGTTGTAGTACTCAAATTTATAATCTATATTTTTCGCTATGTCGGAATGGAATATATCACGAATTCTCACATCATCCACGCTAAGCCCGAGAACTCCTGCGAGCAGGCCTTTATCTGTGCCGTGGCCTTTGCCTGTTTGGGCGTATGAATTGTATAATTTGAATGTAATTTTTTCAATCGGGTTGTCATATACATTCCGCGCAAGAAGCCCTAAACGAACTGCTCCCGCTGTATGCGAGCTGGAAGGCCCGACCATTATTGGCGAAATTATATCTAAAAGTGATGATTGGCGCATGTTTTCCCTCTTCTTTAATTTGAATTATAGCATAGCGAAAAATTTTTACCAGAAGTTAATAACTTTTAATCGCTCCCCAGGCGCGAATTGTTCCGCGCTCATATTTGATTAAAAAATAATCGCCGTCCGGAATATATTCAATACTTGCTTCCATATAAATTTTTTCTTCATCCTCGCTCATGCCGGCAGCACGGCGCTTTTTATTGACTTTTTTTCTTTCTTTTTCCTGTTTTTTCTTGATTTTTTGATATTCTTTGTCGTTTGCTCTATCCTGCTCGGACATATCTTCTTCGACTTTAAATACCGGAAAAATAGCCAGCGGCTTTTTTGATTGCATAAGGATAAAATAATCTCTTAAATCCGAAATCGCAAGTTCATAATGCCCCGGAATGAGAACGTTTCCATCCGCATCTTTTAGGGGGTCAGTGAGAATAAGTGTCGGGTAATCGGATTCTTTAAGTGAGTATTTGTATATCGAATCACCGCCAAGCGAGGTCGCGAAATCGCTGGAGGGCGTAACCGCATAGTAACGCAGGTTGTCAAATTTGAATGCATGATCAACAAATTGTCCTTCCAGCATTACAACCTCTTTAAAAGTTCGTCTATGATGTTTTGAATTTCCAGGAACGATTTCCCAAGCGCGTGTTCGGTCCCGACAAAAATCAGTGACATATATTCTTGCGAGCAGCCAAGAGCATTCTCTTTTTGCAAAAGCCTGTAGCTTTCTCTCATAAGTCTGCGAAGCCGGTTCCGTTTTACGGCGCGTTTATGAGTTTTTTTGCTAACAACAAACCCTACTCTGGTAGGTTGTTCCGTGTCTTTTTTCTTTATCCCTGCAAACAAAGATACTCCGCCCTTATGGGTGGAGTTTCTCAGTTTGTAAATTGCATTAAATGCTTTTTTATTTTTTAAACGATATTGCTTTTTGAGCATTTGTGCGCCTCTCTGTAAAATCTTGCCGTTAACCCAAGTAAGAGGGGCGGTTGACCCCGCCTATGCACGTTCTTTAGCTGTGATAGCTAATTGGTGACGACCTTTTGCACGGCGTCTGTTCAAAACTTCGCGGCCGCCAGGAGTAGCCATTCTTGCTCTAAAACCGCTTACCATTTGTCTTTTTCTTTTAGTTCCTTCTAGTGTACGTTTCATTTTATTATTTCCTTTGCTAGTTTATTCAGATTTATTTTTATGCTATAACAAAAAAAATCATTAGTCAACAAAATGGGAATATGAGGTTAAATTTTATGAACATAGGTGTTTTAAAGTTAGGTTTTATCGGGTGTGGTAAAATGGCCGGTGCTATTATAAAGGGGATTTCAGGCTCTTGCAGTGCTAAAAATTTTGAGCTTATAGGCTCGGAGGTTAATTCTGAAATCGCACAGCTTGCATCTGACAGACTCGGAATAGAGGTTATTTCTGATAATATGGAACTGGCAAAACGTGCGGATGTTTTGTTGATTGCGACAAAACCGGCGTATGTATTGAATGTTCTTGAGGAAATCAAGCCGGTTTTTGCTTCTGACAAACTTTTAATCTCGATTGCGGCCGGTGTTTCTACCTCTAAAATTAATTCTGTACTGCCGCAGCAGCGTGTTGTGAGAGTAATGCCTAACACTCCGGCGCTTCTCGGGCTTGGAATGGCAGGTGTCGTAAAAGGGGCGCTTGCAACAGATGCTGATGCTGAATTCGTTGTGAATTTGATGTCAACTGTTGGAAAAGCCATTCTGGTGGACGAAAAACAGATAGACATAATTACTGCAATTTCCGGTTCAGGCCCTGCGTTTTTCTATCAGGTTATTGAAGATATAGCTCGTGCTGGTGAAAAGCTGGGACTTGATTATGAAAAATCGCTGCTTCTTGCAACTCAAACCGCACTGGGTTCTGCCAAAATGGTTGAAAATCGCGGTGAATTGACAGTTCAAAACCTTATTGATAATGTCGCAACCAAAGGCGGCTGCACATTTGTCGGAATCTCGACAATGAAAGAAGAAAATTCTGACAAAATGTTTGAAAAAGTTATTGCAGATACTGCGAAAAAAGCCTCAGAACTCGGTTAAACCGCAGCAGGCGCAAAAGACATCAGATAATCAACCAGCCTTTCGTTGAGATTAATTCCGAAATGTTGGTTGATTTCTCTTATAAAGTAACACGGACTTGTCACGTTGATTTCAATAATCTTACCGTCAATAACATCCAGCCCGACCATAGAAAGTCCCATTTCATTTAGCTCTTTTGCAACCGGCGTGAAATCAGCTTTTTCCTTTTCACTCAGTTCTGCGCGGATAATGTTTTTGTCGCAGTGCTCGTTGAATTTAAAATCATTCTTACCCGGAAGCTTTTGTACGCAGTAGTCCAGAACCTCTCCGCCTAAAAAAAGTACCCTCTTATCGCCCAATTTAGCTTTTTCGATATATTTTTGAACCATTATCATACGTGTTCCGTTTGCAGTCATTGAATTGATAATTGCGGTTATATTAGGGTCATTTTCGTTTAGAAGCATTACACCCTGACCGAAGCAGGCATTCAGCGGCTTTAAAACAAGGTGTTTTTCCTCTTTTAAAAATCCCAGAATATCCTCTTTTGAACTTGTAACGATGTTCTTGGGCATGAGATGTCTGAATTTAAGTGTATGAAGCTTTTCGTTAAAGTTGCGGATTGCTTTTGGCGAATTTATAACGTGCGTTTTGTTTTCATTAACGAAGTCGAAAACATAAGTCGCGTTAATATAATCTAAGTCCACCGGCGGATCCGGTCTAAACATTACAAGATTATAGCTTTCGATTTCTTTATGTGAAAACTCTTTTTCATAGAATATATTTTCGTCTTTCAGGTAGCTTTTTCTTGCATTTGCGTAGGCGATGCCGTCTTTCAGGCCGAGATTGTCAATCGTTGCAATGTCGACTTCTGCGCCTTTTTCAATCAGCCCTTTAATAAACCAGAAATTCGTCACTAAATCATTGAATTCAAAATATTTCAATTCAATTCTGTCAATTATAAATAAAACTTTCATTTTCCCCTCTTTTTCAACATGAAAGATTAAAAGTTTTTACGGTTCAATAGCCTTATTGTTTATTCGGGTCGAGGGCGAAAAGCATTGAATTGTTATTTTGCAAGAGCATTGCAAAACGTTCCAGATCAGCCTTAATCTCAGGGAAAGTATTGTAATGCATAGGAACAATTCTTTGCGCGCCAATCCATTGTGCGGCAATTGCAGCGTGTTCAATATCCATAGTAAATTTCCCGCCTATCGGAAGCATTGCAATCTGCGGACGGTAAAGCTCTTTGACCGATTTCATTTCCTGATGCAGGCAGGTATCGCCGGCGTGGTAAATTCTTACATTGTCGATATCAAAAAGAATTGCCGCTGCATGTCCTGCGTAACGCCCGTCAGGCAGGGAGCTGGAATGAAACGCCGGTAAAAATATTGCGCTTCCCCAGTCATAAGTTACGCGTCCGCCTAAATTTACTGCTATAATTTTACATCCCTGTTCCTGGCAGTATCCGGCAAGCTCCGCGACTGCAGTTATGGTTGCGCCTTTTTCTTTGGCAATTTCAATTGCTTGACCGAGGTGGTCATAGTGTGCGTGGGTTAACAATATATCAGTGATATTGCGTTCATGCCAGTTGTAGTTTTCTATTGTAAGGTACGGGTCAACTAAAATTTGTGTGTCTTTATTCGTAAATTCAAATGCGCTGTGGCCTAGGTATCTGATGTCCATATTTTTTCTCCTTGTTAAACTTTTGCAATAATAGCATTTTTTGTAGTAGAATTCAATTATGCAAAGATATATGAACATTTGTTTAGAATTAGCAAGCAAGGGGACCGGTAAAACTTCGCCAAATCCGCTTGTGGGGTGCGTTGTTCTGGATAGGAACGGTGAAATTATTTCTACCGGATACCATGCAAAATACGGTGAAAACCATGCCGAGAGGGATGCGCTTACAAAATTGCCTGTTGGCGCAGCAGAAGGCGGAACTTTATATGTTAACCTTGAACCGTGTTCTCATTACGGCAAAACCCCGCCCTGTACGGATTTAATTATAGAACACGGGATAAAAAAAGTTGTTATAGGTATGCGGGATCCAAATCCGAAAGTTGACGGAATATCAAAACTAAAAGAGGCAGGTATTGAAGTAATTGAGGGCGTTATGGAAAAAGAGTGTAAACAGTTAAATGAAATTTTTATTGTTAATCAGGAAGAAAAAAGAACTTTTGTGGCGATAAAAACGGCTACGACGCTTGACGGTAAAATTGCAACGTCAAACGGTTCTTCAAAATGGATTACCTCTGAAAGGTCGCGTATGGAAGTCCGGAATATCCGCGAAAAATACGACGCGATTTTGACTTCCAGTGTTACTGTCAATTCCGATAACCCGATAATGCACCATGCTAAAAAGGTTATTCTTGATAGAAATTTAACTACGGATCTTGCTTCAACTATTTACGAGCAGGGTGAAATCTTTGTTTTTTATGATGAAAAGAAAACGCCTAAAAGTGCAGATAATGTAACATATATACCGGCACCTGTTGTGGACGGCGCTCTGGATGTTGAATTTATCCTTAATAAACTTTACGAGCTGGGCATAATGTCGGTGATAGTTGAGAGCGGCGGCAAGCTGAGCGGAGCATTCCTCCCTTATGCGGATAAAATTTATAATTTTATAGCGCCAAAAATCGTCGGTGATAACAGCGCAAAATCCTCGTTTGACTATAGAAAAGTTTTTGATATTAATGAATCGGAAGAATTCGTTATAACAGATGTCGTGAAATTCCTGCCTGATATTCTATTAATCCTGCATAAAAAATAATTAGACTTCTTTCTGATTTATTTGCCTTGTTGCAAATTTATAATCTGAATATGTTTACCTTTTCAGTATCAGATTCTTTTTATCGTTTCAATTGCCAGAGCGGTATCTCATTTGATAGCGGCATCCACGGCGTTACAAAAATGCTCATTTTGCCCTATGGAAATAAGCAATTAACTAACATTTGCGAGTGTGCATATAAGACTCTTGATAAGGATTTGAAAAAAGTTGTTATATATTCACCTACAAACGATGATATATCTGAGCATCTTGACCTTTTGAACGATAGAGAAGTTATTGTTAAAACCTGCAGTGAAGATATTAACCCGAATATTATTGAAAATGACACTGCACTTGTAATTTTGACTACTTTAAGCCGCGGGTTTAACTATAACGATGCCCGTGATATAGATTCTTTTACTGCCGGAAATATTGAAGAAAATAAGATTAATAAGGATATAACATTTGAAGAGTTTTCAGCATTTGAGGTCTTACCGTTGCTGCTGGGTTACGCGTCTGATAAAGGGTATTCGTTTATCAGGCTTGAACTTGCCAATTCTGCGGATTTTAATACTAATTTTGCCTCAACGTTAGGCTACGGTGCGTGGATGCTGTACGAAGGTTCAAGTGCCGGTTATGTTAAAAAATATTATTCTGATACTGTTATTGATTTTGTTAAGTTTAATTTGAAAAACAATATGCATATTGCCTGCTCGGAATGTTTTAACTTTCCGGAAGTTTTCAATCAGGAGTTTAAAATAATAATTTCTCTTGAAAAAGACGGGTTTGTCCGCGGCGTCAGCGGTTCTTTTAAAACGCGGGAAAAACTTTTTAAAGCTCTTGTCAAACGTTCTTTTGGCGTTGCGTTTTCAGACAATCGTTTTGCACCGGTACAGCCGGATGAAATTGACCGGTTAAAGATTAATGTTGTGCTGCTTGAAAATAATTTGATGAATTCCGTATTGATTGAGTCCTGATTAATTTCGTGCTACAATTTCCCTTATAAAGGGAATGGAAGGAGATTTGAGCATGATTAATTTTGAAGAAGGAATAGAGTTTGACCCGGGGTTTACAATACATTTATCTTTGATTTCGCGCGATATTGAAAGCTTTTATTATAATCTTTCAGGTTATGCTTTTGCGCAGAAAAAACAGCAATTTAAGGCTTATAACGCAAAACTTCTGCGTCTGGTTGAAAGGAATATCGGCTTCTATGCCGCTTGTATTCTGTGGGCTGATATTGCAAAGATTTATCCGGATAAATTAATTTTGAATAATATTTGTTTTGGCGGCGAATACAGTGAAGAAGAGAATGTCGCGGAAGTTCAATTCGTAAGAAATTATCTGCAACAATACGCTAAAGATTTGAAATATTATACAGGGCAAAACTGGCAGGTGCCGGAACTTTATAACACTATCCTGAATGATTATGAGGAATTTTTAAAGGTTAATGAAGGCTTTATAAAGGTTAGTAAAGCTGCTGATTTGAAGCTGCCTGCGGGTGTTAAACAGTTGAAAGACGATAAAGAAATTCTACCGTTGATAGAAAAAGTTGTTGAAACCGGCAATTTTAAACCTATGCTTGAAGCATATTCTATGGTGAAATAATGCTGCGTGAAAAAGTTTATCAAATGTTTATACTTGGTACAGAAGGCGGCGGCTGGAAGGATGCGCTAAAGCTCGCTCTGGGCGGGATGATATTCTTTACCCGCGATATTCAAACTTGCGAACAATTTAAGTCACTTGTGGCTGAGTGTCGAAAACGTGCCCTGATACCGCCGTTTTTATCAATTGATCAGGAGGGCGGCAGGGTCGAGCGCACAGAGAATATTCACGGCGGGAAAAAATATCTTTCTGCCCGTTACGCTTTTGAGAAAGGTATTTTGAAAGAACAGACTACTGCAATTGCACAGGAATTGAAAGAATACGGGCTTAATTTGAATTTTGCGCCCTGCATTGATGTAAATACAAATCCCCTGAATCCCATAATCGGCGAACGCGCGTTTTCTGATAAGCCGGAAGAGGTTATGGAGGCTGAGAAAATTGTTTCACGGACATACGAAAAAAATGGAATTATCCCGTGTGTTAAACATTTTCCGGGTCATGGCGATGCCTGTGTTGACAGCCACCTCGGGTTGCCGGAAATCACACTGCCGCTTGAGGAAATGGAACGACTCCATATAGCACCGTTTAAATCTGCGATTGAAGGCGGAATTGGCATGGTTATGGTTGCCCACCTTCATTGCAGCTGTTTTGATAAAGAGATTGTTCCGACTTCGCTTAGCGAAAACGCTTTAAACTATCTGCACAATAATCTTGGCTTTAACGGCGTTGCGATTTCTGATGATATGATTATGAAAGGTGTTTCAGAGTTTTATACACCATTTGAAGCCTGTGTTAAAGGTATTCGGGCAGGATTAAATATGTTTATCTACCGCAATTCTACCCCTGAAATTATTGATACAATCGAAAAAATCGCAAAATTGGCTGAACACGATGCAGATCTGCGCGAAAAAATTGATAAATCTTTTGAACGGATTATTGCTTTAAAAAAACAATTATAAAAAATCCCGCCTTTTGGGCGGGATTTTTGTTTTATGCTTTTGCAAATGAGTCAATCTTTCTGGTTTTTATTTCTTCTTCGATTTTGTCGATGAAGTCATCAACCTTGAAGGTTCCGATTTGACCTATTCCGCGGGCGCGGACTGCAACAGAATTGGTTTCAATTTCCTTGTCGCCGACTACGACAACGTAAGGAATTTTCTTATCTTGCAGGCTTTCGCGGATTTTGTAGTTCATGCTTTCGGAACGGTCATCAAGTTTTGCACGAATACTGGCAGCACGCATTTTTTTGTAGACTTCTTCCGCGAAATCTGTATGCTTGTCGTTTGAAATCGGCACGATTGCGACCTGAGTAGGTGCAAGCCATGTCGGGAACGCACCGGCAAAGTGTTCTATTAAAATTCCGTGGAAACGTTCCATTGAACCGAATATTACGCGGTGAAGCATTACAGGCGTTTTCATAGAACCGTCTTTGTCCTGATATTTGATACCAAATCTTTCAGGAAGGTTAAAGTCAAGCTGAATCGTTGCGCATTGCCATGTCCTGCCGATTGCATCTTTTACCTTGAAGTCGATTTTCGGGCCGTAGAACGCGCCGTCACCTTCGTTAATATCATATTTCATACCGCGTTTGTCCATTGCTTCTTTCAAACCGGCTTCGGCTCTGTTCCAGTTTTCAATTTCACCGACATAACTTTCCGGTCTTGTTGAAAGCTCAACTTCAAAACTCATATTGAATAACGCCATAGTATCAGCTACAAAATCAATAATTTCGTTGATTTCGCCGACGAGTTGTTCAGGTGTACAGAATATGTGCGCATCATCCTGCGTGAAACCTTGTACACGGGTTAAACCTGAGAGCGCACCGGATTTTTCTTTTCTGTAAACAGTACCGAGTTCAGCCATACGGAGAGGCAATGAACGATATGAATGTCTTGTTGCCTGATAAATCAAAATGTGGAACGGACAGTTCATCGGTTTTACGATATATTGATCGTCAGAATCTTCGTCTTTTTGAATAAAGAACATATTTTCTTTGTAGTGATCAATGTGTCCGGAAAGCTCCCAGAGTCTTGATTTTGCGATTTGCGGCGAATGAACAATAACGTATCCGCGCTTTCTGTGTTCAGATCTCCAGTAGTTTTCAATTTCTTCGCGCACAGTTGCAAGGTTCGGATGCCACAATACAAGCCCGCCGCCGATTTCTTCTCTTACAGAGAACAGATCAAGCTGGGTGCCCAGTTTTCTGTGGTCGCGTTTTTCTGCTTCCTCAAGGAAATTGAGGTATGCTTGAAGATCTTCCTTGTTCCAGAATGCTGTAGCATAAATTCTTTGAAGCATTTTATTTTTTTCGTTGCCTCTCCAGTACGCACCTGCAACTTTCAATAATTTGAATGCATTTGGTTTAATGTATGTTGTGTTTGGAATATGTGGCCCTGCGCAAAGGTCGTTAAAGAGGACATTCCCGTCTTTATCCTTTGTCAGGTAAAGTGTCGGATTGTCATTTCTGTGTTCTTCCAATAATTCTGCTTTGTAAATTTCGCCTTCTGATTTAAATTCGGCAATCTGTTTGTCAACATCAGGTATTTCGTATTTTTCAAAAGTTAAATTTTGTTTTACGATGTTTTTCATTTCTTCTTCGATTTTTGCGAGGTCATCTTCTGTGAATGCGTGCCCGTCAGTTAAATCGAAATCATAATAGAAGCCTGTATCAGTAGCCGGCCCGATTGCTAACTTTGCATTCGGAAACAGCTTTTGAACGGCTTGCGCCAGAATGTGTGATGTTGAGTGTCTCAACACGTGTAATGTTGAATTGTCTTTTTCCATAATTTTTCCTTCCTCCTCAAGCAACAACATTTGCAAGAGGTAATATCTACGTTAGAAATTATATCACAAAGGGCTATAACTTCAATATTGTGGCTGCAAACAATATTACGAAATATGTATAGACCCGGCTTTACGGTTGCAAAATTTTTTTCAGCGTTTTATATTAGAAGTGTAGTAGAAAAAGGAAAAATTTTTAAATGTTTACTCCAAGCGTAAAACGACATCATCACAATCATCATCATTGCCATTAGGGCGTGGTTGTAATGTGTTTTGCGCAAAAATGTTATGCACCCACAATTTCACATTACCCGCTGCCGTAAACGGTTAATTTTTTAGTGGTTTGATAGTGAAATTGGAGAAAAGCAAAAATGTCTATAGTAAATATAATCTCAGCAATAGGAAATAATAACAGCGTTTACCCTTTACTTGTCCGCGATTGCGGTATAGAGGTTCCGACCAAGGTTGTTCTTACTTATAATCAGAATAAGGATGATGAAGATGTTGCGTGGCTTGCAACGCGTGAGAGGCTAGTTGATGAATACACGGTTTCAGCGGTGTGGCTTGGCGGCATCCCGCTTCTTGAAAAGATTAATGCTAAAATCCTTAAAAACAGAGGCTTTAACCCGTCTATCAGCACAAAATTGATGAAAGAAGAGGCTGAGCAAGGCCTTGAATTTAACATTAAGAAATTCAAAAATCTGGCACCTGAGGCGGTTAAAGATCTTGAATTCTTAAAAGCTAATCAGGCTAAGTACAAAAAACTTATCGGCTCTAAAATTCTGGCTGAAACGGCTATTCCGATTGCTTTAATGGGATTTATTATTCCTAAACTTATTTTTGCGTGGACTGCTAATACCAAAAAAGAACTTGCTAAAAAGAAAGAAATGTCACGTAATAGTGAAAACAATGATAAAATGTCATTAAATAGTGATATATTTGTACCAAAAACAAAAAATATGTCTGAATTTGCTAACAATGCACAGGGTTTGACTTTTGGTAACGGAATTCTTTCCAGTATGGCTAACTTGTCTACAGTTCAGAAAATGGCTCTGACTGACGGCGGTTATGCTGTCGGGCGTATTGCGACTGCGCGTAAGAAAAATGAAGCCTATGATATCGGGTTTAAAATGGCCGGTATGATGTTTTTGAACTTTGTGTTCCCGAAATATCTTGCGAAATTTCTTGATAAGACCACCGGACGCGCGATTAAGTCCAATCTCAATCTGGATATTAAAATGCTTGATGACAAGGAATTTATTGAAGCTATTAAGAATAAAAAGCTTGCGATTCCTGATGCTAAGACCGGCAGAGAACTTCTTGACTTTGTTGACAAAAATCCGGACAATCTTTTCGTAAAATATGCCGATAAGTATAAAAAAGTTACGATGCTGGAAAACGGTGTGCGTGACCCGCGTTGTTATGTTAATTTAGATGCCCTGAAAAGTTTCCGCGATAATATTGCAGAGATTTCCCAAAATGCTCTTAAATCAGGAAATGTGGAAAAATTTATGAAAAAGGCAAAAATTATGAAAGGGGTTAATATCCTTGCAAACGTTGGCATAAGCAGCTTCCTGCTTGCCTACGGGCTTCCGAAAGCACAGTTCGCATTCAGAAAATTAATAACAGGTTCTGAACTTGAACCGGGTATTATTGATTAGATTTTGTAATAATCTGTTACAAAATAGCACTTTTTTTTACAGAAAATACTTTTTTAATTTATATGCTATTTTAAGAGAGTATTTATGAGAGAAAAACCAAATTCATACTTAAATCAGCGGATAATAACGGCAGAGGCTCAGGAAACTTCCGGCGTGCAAACCGAAATTTTAACGCAGGCAACTGTGAAAATTACGAGTGATATCGCCGCGTTTGCCAATCCGTATTCAATATTGACCAATGAGTTTAGCAGCGCTAAATTCAGGGCTGTTGAGGTTAGTTTTGTTATAGATCCGACGGAACTTGCTAAAAATGTTGTCAAACTTCCGACGGTTAGCGCGGAAGCTAAGTCCGAAACAGCTAAAAAGCCAAAAGAAGAAAAACAACGGGTTAAAGAAAAAGAATATACAATACCGGAAGAGTTTAAAGCCGATACTGCGCCAAAAGCTCCGCAAATGAGTGATATGGAAATTCTTAACAGACTTGCTGAATTCCAGGGCGCGGCTGCACAAAAAACTCAAAATCGTGAAGAAATTTTTGAGGTTCCAAAGGATGTTGAATTCACAGAAGCACCGAAGGAAGAAACCAATGATTTACAAGTGCTCAATGAGCTTCAATCAGAAGAAACAACTAACAAAAAATCGAAAACAACAAAAGAAGAAATTAATACTGCTATGAACGGTCTGGAGGGCTTGCTTGCCGAATTATCTGACGGCGAAGAGAGCCATAATCTGGGTATGGGTTAGCTTAATTGTTAACCGCAGCCTTAAATGTGGCATAATTGTATTATGGAAAAGAATTTACCCTTTGTAAAGTTATGTAACAAATCTCTTTATTATTGAATTTACAAGAAATTTAAATACTTTATTTATTTGTATAGCAATAAAAAAGAGAGAGTAATATTATGGGCGGCGGCGTAACTACAGGTTCGTTGTTAAATCAGCGAGTATATAGTAAAAAGTCCGGCTCCTCCTCTAATACAAAACGAGGAGGCGGCGTACAGATGAACGCGCTCCTACAAACCCGTGTTACTCTTGCAAACCGGTCAGGTAATGGTAAGAAGGCCGGATTGTATACATCTTTAAGCAATCAAATAAATGGACGTAAAGAAGTTATTTATGTCGGCGGTCAATCCTGCTGCGGTCAGGCTAAGATGAGTACCGCTGATAAGATTGCAGCATTTATGTCTTTGGCAAAGGCAGGAGTAGAGCTGGGACAGGGTATTGCTGATATTGTCGGCGCGTTTAAGGCGGATAAGTCTGACGGTACAACACCTAGACAAACAGTTACTCCGGATTCTACCCCTAAAGTCGATAACGGATTAGCCTCCACGCTAGACTCTTTGGGCTTTGCCGATATTGAATTTACTGATGTTAATTATAAAGAAGCGGCTAATGACTTCATGAGTCAAATGAAGAAGGCTGATAATTCTCAGGATTTATACCAAGCTCTGCAAGGAGCAAAAGCATATAAGGCACAGGTTGATTCTCGTATGTCAAGTATTAATATTAATGACCTGAATTCACAATTAGCAACTTTAAAAGGTGAAGCGGAAGGCTCAATAGATGTGGCTGAAAAGAATGTAAGCAGCGCTGATAAAGGTGTCAGAGATGCCGAAAGTAATGTAAAACAAGGCCAAAGACAGGTAGATAGCGCACGTGACAGTTATGATGCAGCCCGACAAAGTGTAAAAACTGACAATAAAGCTTATAATGATGCATCAAAAGCTGTTGACGAAAAAACTGGTGAATATGACAAAGCTGGTAAAGCATTAGATACAGCAAGAAAAAATTATAGCACTGCTCAAGCCGCTACTAAAGAATGTACACAGGCATGGGAAACTGCAAAATTGAATACTTCCCAAGCTTTGGCTAACCTCAATGCACTGAAGGCTCAACAGGGATTGGGTACGGATGGTGTTGCATTGCAAGCTCAAATAGCTGACGCTCAGGCTCAATATGATGCGGCAGTTCAAGCTGAAAAATCTGCTGAAGAAGCTAAAAATCAGGCGGAAGCAAATGAAGCTAAAGCCAAAGATGCACTTGGTGATGACAGCAAAGGTGCAGTACAGGCCTTTAATAATGCTAAATCTCAATTAGCTACTGCAAGAGATGAATTGAAAGCGGCGGCTGAGCAACTCAAAAACAGTAAAGAAATTACGCAGGAACAGTATGATTTATTGACTAATCGTCAAGAATCAGTTGGTAAGGCAGAAACTAATTTAGAAACTCAAAATGAAAATTTAACTAAGGCTAAGGAACAGCAAGCTGGTGCACAGGCTAAACTGGATGAGCTTAATGATGAACGTGATCGAATCAAAACACAAATTAGTGATTATAACGAAATGACGGAGGCTTCTGAAAAATTAAGCGATTTGAGTCAGTATGAAACTAAATTAGAAAATATGATGAAGAAAGAAGGCATCGAACGTGATGAATTGACTAAGAAGTTAAATGAGCGTGATGCGGAATCCAATGATACAGAAGGCGTCAGCGCAAAAGGCAGAAAGAAAGCTGAAAAGAAAGAAGATAAACTGACGGATAAACTCGTAGAATTAAATGCAGGTGATGCAACGGATGATATTGCTAGAGATAAAAAGACACAAATTAGTAATGCTCTTGATAAAATGGCAGACATTTCTTCAGGTATAGGTTTAATGGGCGGTACAAATAAACGAACTATAAACGGTCATACAGTTGAATATAAGAATAACCAATATTTTGTTGACGGTGGTACGCAGGGTATGGACAAGGCCAGCGCCGAAATGTTAGTTAACATGCAGGCTTTTACTAAACCAAAAATGCCTTTTGTATAGTAAAAACTCGGTACCCATTCAAAGGTACCGAGTTTTTTAGTTATCCATTAATTGCTTCGTAGCATTCAGAACAAATCGTTTCGGCACCGGCGTGTTCGCCTAGTTTTCGGTACTTCCAGCAGCGTTCGCATTTTTCACCTTCCGCTTTCGTTACCCAGACGGTGTAGCCTTCTTCCTTGTGTTCGTTTAAAACTCCAGCCGGTGCGCTATCGGCAACGTAAGCCTGTGAGGTGATAAAGATGTTACACAGTTCGCTTTCGTTTGCTTTCAGGACGGAATTGTCTTCTGCCTTAATCCAAACCGCTACTTCAAGTGAACTCCCGACCTTTTTATCGGCTCTTAACGGTTCAATCGCACGGGTTACAACCTCGCGGGCTTTTAAGATTTTTGTAAAATCTTCTTCAAGCTGCGCGTTTGACCATTGCGGGTTCACTTTCACCCAATCTGAGAGAAGAATACTTTCTAAGCCGCCGCGCTGCGTTTCCGGGACGCTCATCCACATATCTTCTGCCTGGTGAGGCATTACAGGCGTGAGCATTCTGATTAAGCTTTGAGAAATTTCATACATAACTGTCTGGCATGCTCTGCGTGAAAGTGATTTCTTACCTGCGGTGTAGAGTCTGTCTTTTACAATATCAAGATAGAATGCGCTTAAATCCACCGCCGCAAAGTTTTGAAGTGTTTGGAAATACTTATAAAATTCGTAGTTTTCAAAACTTTCGCTCACCTGTTCAACGACCTGATTAAGTTTATGGAGCGCGAACTTGTCGATATTTTTCAAATCTTTATATTCAACATAATCTACAGCAGGGTCAAAGTCGAATAAGTTACCCAGTAAAAATCTTACGGTGTTACGGGTCTTTTTGAAAATTTCCACAAGCTGTTTGATTATATTGTCGCCGATTTTTGTATCGTTTCTGTAGTCAACGGATGCCGCCCAGAGTCTTAAAACATCTGCGCCGTAGTTTTTAATAATATCGTCAGGTCTGATATAGTTGCCAAGTGATTTTGACATTTTTCTTCCGTCCTCGCCGAATACAAAACCGTGGGTAAGAACTGTTTTATAAGGCGCTTTCCCTTCTGTCGCAACAGAGGTTAAAAGTGAGGACTGGAACCAGCCGCGGTGTTGGTCGGAACCTTCCAGATACATTTCAACAGGAGTATGGCCGAGTTCTTCGCTGCGTTTTTCAACTACAGCTCTCCAGCTTATGCCTGAATCAAACCATACGTCCATAATGTCATTTTCTTTTGTTAGGTGTACACTTCCGCATTTAGGACATTTGAAACCTTTTGGAAGAAGTTCGGCGGTTGAGCGTTTAACCCATGCGTCAGAACTTTCTTTTTCAAAGATTTCCGCAACGTGGTTGATTGTTTCGTCCGTTACGATAACTTCGCCGCAGTCCTCGCAGTAGAAAACAGGGATTGGAACGCCCCATGCACGTTGTCTTGAAATGCACCAGTCAGTGCGGTTTTGAACCATGTTTGAAATACGTGCTTCACCGCTTGCAGGAATCCATTTTACGCCTTTTATTGCATTCAGGGTTTCTTCTCTGAACTTGTCAACTTTAACAAACCATTGCGGTGTCGCACGGTAGATAACAGGGTTTTTACATCTCCAGCAGTGCGGGTAGCTGTGTTGAATATCCTGCTGCGCAAGAAGTGCACCGCAGTTTTTAAGTTTTTCTATTACTATTGCGTTGCCTTTGTAGTATGGAATTCCTTCCAAATCTTTATCTTGAACTGCATCTGTCCAAACTCCGCGGCTGTCTAAAGGTGAAAATACTTCAATGCCATACTTGCATCCGACTTCGTAGTCTTCAAGACCGTGACCCGGGGCTGTGTGAACCGCACCGGTACCGGCATCAAGCGTAACGTGTTCGCCTAAGATAATCGGGGATTTTCTATCTACAAGAGGGTGTTTTGTTGATAGAAGCTCTAATTCCGCACCCGTGCAGGAACCGATTACATTAATATCAGCTTCTTCCCATGCAACATCAGCGAGGAATGCTCCAAGTAAGCCTTGTGCAATTACGTAAACATCGCCTTTGTATTCAAAGAAGGTGTATTCAAATTTCGGATGCATGGAAATTGCCATATTGGAAGGAATCGTCCACGGGGTTGTTGTCCAGATTACTGAGTATACCGACTGAGTCGGAGCTATATTTGAATTATTGGTAAGAATTTCACGTTTGATTTTTTCTGTAGATTCGTCATCAAATTTAAATCTTACATAAATAGAGGTTGAAGTGTGATCGGCGTATTCAACTTCGGCTTCGGCAAGAGCTGTTTCGCAGGATGCGCACCAGTAAACCGGTTTCATACCTTTTTCGATGTAGCCTTTTTTATACATTTCACCGAAAACTCTAACCTGTTCGGCTTCATACGCAGGGTCAATTGTCAAATAAGGGTGATCCCAGTCGCCCCAAACGCCTAAACGTTTGAATTCGCTTTCCTGACCTTTGAGGTTTTTGTGCGCGAATTCGCGGCATTTTTCTCTGAGTTCTGCCGGAGTGAGCGCGCTTCTGCCGCCTTTGATATTTTTTACAACGGCGTTTTCAATCGGAAGCCCGTGTCCGTCGTAGCCGGGAACGTACGGCGCATAAAAACCTTTTTGCGCTTTATATTTTGTTAAAATATCTTTTAGAATTTTGTTAAGAGCAGTACCAACGTGAATTTTTTCGGAACTCAGGTAAGGCGGGCCGTCGTGAAGAATAAATTTGTTAGCCTTATCTTTGCTCGCAATATTTTTTTCATAGATTTTGTTTTCTTCCCAGAATTTTTGGATTTCCGGCTCTCTTGCGGTAGCGTTTGCACGCATTGCAAGGGTAGTCTGCGGAAGGTTCAAGGTGTCTTTGTAATCTGTTTTTGTTGCTTCATTGCTCATATTTATTCCCTCTATTCGATTTTTAATAGGTCTACATCTTCTCTTTTTTGTTGTTCTATATAATTTTTCATTTTATCATAATCAAACTGATTTTCCCAGCGTGCGATAACGACGGTTGCGATACAGTTTCCGATAAGGTTAACCGTAGTTCTTCCCATATCAAGAATCTGGTCTATTCCGAGTAAAATTGCCACGCCGATAATTGGAATATCAAAGCTTGCGAGTGTTCCGGCAAGTACAATCAATGAAACCCTCGGAACTCCGGCTATCCCTTTGCTTGTAAGCATCAGGGCCAGCATAATGATTATTTGCTGTTCAAAGCCCAGATGAATCCCTGCGATTTGCGCGGAAAACATAACGCCTATAGCAAGGTAAAGCGTACTTCCGTCTAGGTTAAAGGTGTATCCGGTAGGCATTACAAAGCCTACAATATTTTTCGGAACCCCGAAATCTTCCATGATTTCGATAGCTTTAGGGAACGCAGCTTCGGAACTTGCAGTTGAAAAGGCCAGTAACGCCGGTTCTTCCAGCGTTCTGATTAGTGCGCGGAAGGATATTTTTGCTATTTTACATGCAATTATCAGAACTAGTACGACAAAGATTGCCAGTGCCGCGTAAAGACTGAATATTACTTTAAAATAGCTTCCCAGAACTTTTATTCCGTTCGTGCCGATTGTGTATGAAATCGCGCCGAAGATACCGATTGGTGCAAAATACATAACGTATTCGGTAAATTTAAACATAATTTTACTGAGAGATTTCAGAAGGTCAAGAACCGGCTCCGCAGCTTTGCCGACAGTACATATTGCAAGCGCAAAAACTATTGAAAATACTACAATCTGCAAGAGATTTCCGGTCGCCATAGCGTCAACTATGCTGGTCGGAAATATGTTTATAATCATTTCGTGTATTGACGTATGGGTATCTGTTGCAGCCATAAGCCCCGCGACTTTGAGATTTCCTGCTGTGGCTCCCAGATTAAAACCGACGCCGGGTTTGAAAATGTTACCTGCAATTAACCCTATAAATAGAGCCAGAGTTGTTACGATTTCAAAGTAAACAAGCGTTTTAATCCCAATTTTGCTAAGCTGTTTGACGTCCCCGTGGCCCGCAATTCCGACGACAAGTGTTGCAAAGAGCAGCGGGGCGATAATCATTTTTACCATTCTGAGAAAAATCGTCGCAAACGGCTGCATTTTTACTGCCCAGGCGGGCGCTACACAGCCAAAGATTATTCCAAGAATTAAAGCTATAAAAATTAATAGAGTTAATTTGCTATGTTTCAAACTCGTGTACCTCAAAATTATTATATTATAAACATGGTTCAATACAATAAAATGAGTGTCATTGTTACATTTTTTATAAATTTTATCAGAACAATGATTGCTGATAATTAAAATTATTTACTTCGTACCCCAGATGGCGGTAAGCTTCAGGTGAAACTTTACGTCCTCTCGGGGTTCGTTGTAATAATCCCGCTTGCAGCAAATACGGCTCGCAGACATCTTCAATCGTGCGGACATCCTCACCTATTGCCGCTGCAATTGTTTCTATACCGACAGGCCCGCCGTTGTATTTTTCAATGATAAGCTTTAAAAGACACCTGTCCGTGTTATCAAGTCCGTATTTGTCAATTTTTAAAACTTCGAGAGCTTCTTTCGCAACTTCTTCGGTTATTTCTTCGTTGTATTTTACGAGCGCAAAATCTCCCGCACGTTTTACAAGCCTGTTTGCAATACGCGGTGTGCCGCGTGAACATTTAGCAATAGCTTTTGCGCCTCCGTCCGTAATTTTTATATCTAAAATTCCAGCGGTGCGTTTTACGACCTGGGTGAGTTCGTCAATCGTGTAAAATTCAAGGCGGTTTATTATTCCAAATCTGTCGCGCAGCGGGCTGGAAAGCTCTCCGGCTTTTGTTGTTGCACCAATTAAAGTGAATTTAGGCAGCGGAACGCGGAGAGTTTTGACGGTTTGGCTTTTACCGGTTGTCATATCAAGATAGAAATCCTCCATTGCAGGATAGAGAATTTCTTCCGTAACCCTGTTTAAACGGTGAATTTCATCGATAAAAAGTATTTCTCCGCCTTTCAATGACATCAAAATTCCGATAATATCGCGCGGCCGCTCAAGTGCCGGTGCAGAGGTGATTTTAATATCAACTCCCATTTCTTCCGCAATGACTCCGGCAATAGTTGTTTTACCAAGTCCCGGCGGGCCGTAAAAAAGCAGGTGATCAAGCGGCATGTTACGTTTTTTTGCCGCAGCGGTTGCAATTTTAAGGTTCCCCTTGAGCGCAGTTTGACCTATATAACTGTCAAAAGTTTTCGGGCGGATAGAATTTTCAAAATTCCTGTCAAAGTCCGTATCTTCGGCTGTGACCGGAGTTTCTTTTTTCGCCTGTTCTATGCTTTTTAACGGTTGCGAATTGCAGAAGCATTCGTCATCGGAAATTATACTCATTGAAAAACCTCTTATTTTATGATACCATAAACGTTAATTATTGGGCATTTTTATTAAGAGGAGTAAATAAATGAAAGTATCTGAAAGATTAGAAAAAATTCCGCCGTACCTTTTCGCCGAGATTGACAGAAAGATTGCAGAGGCAAAAGCTAAGGGCGCAGATGTTATAAGTCTTGGGATAGGTGATCCTGACACCCCGACGCTTCCGCCTGTTGTGGAAGCTATGCACAAAGCTATTGATAATCCTGCAAACCATGATTATCCGCCTTATAACGGAACACCGGCTTTTAGGAAGGCTGCGTGCGATTGGATGAAAAGACGTTTTAACGTTGAACTGGATGCTGATACCGAAATGCTTGCAAATATCGGCTCAAAAGAGGCAATTGCACACGTATTCTTTGCATTTGTTGATAAAGGTGATTATACACTGATTCCTGACCCGGGGTATCCGGTTTATAAAAACGCAACAATTTTTGCTGGCGGAACTCCTTTTTCTATGCCGCTTCTGGAAGAAAACGGTTACCTGCCTGACTTTGATAAAATTCCTGAAGATGTTGCGAAAAAATCAAAACTTATGTTCTTAAATTATCCGAACAACCCGACCGGTGCTGTTTGTGATTTGGAATTTCTTAAAAAAGCCGTTGATTTTTGTAAAAAATATGACATTCTGCTGTGTTCAGATCAGGCTTATTGCGAAATGACTTATGACGGATATGTTGCACCGTCTGTCCTGCAAGTCGAAGGCGGTAAAGATGTTGCGCTGGAATTTTATTCGCATTCAAAATCTTACAATATGACAGGCTGGCGTGTCGGCTGGGTTTGCGGTAATAAAGATGCTGTAAAGGCTCTGGGCACAATCAAAAATAACATCGACAGCGGTACGTTTAAAGCTATTCAAGAAGCCGCAATTGCTGCGTTTAATGTTGACAAGTCTTATATTGATAAATTGAATAAAATGTATCAGGAAAGACGTGATGTCGCGGAAGAAGGACTGCGCGAACTCGGTTGGGATATTAAACCTTCTAAGGCAACATTCTATTTATGGCTTCCGGTTCCGAAAGGGATGACAAGCGAAGAATTTGTCACATTGATGCTTGAAAAAGCTAATATTGTCGTTCCGCCGGGAAATGGTTATGGTAAATACGGGGAAGGGTACTTCCGCGTAGCCCTCACAAAAGATGTTGATACAATTAAAAAATGTATTCAACGGATGAAGGATGCGGGAATAAGATATGAATAGGCGGATAATTCCGCCTATTCTCTTGACATGTCTAAAAATTTCGTAAATAATGAAAGAGTGCCGCTGTGCGGCATCCATAATTAGACAATGGCAAAACGCTAAGAAAGGATGGAAAAATGAACAATTCAAGAAAAGTATTATCTTTTACAGGGGGGGGGGGGGAGTTTCTTAACCGGCTTTACTATGGCCGAAATTCTGCTTTCTCTAACAATTATTGGTGTAGTCGCCGCGATAACGTTACCAAGTTTAACGGGTAACATAAACGAGCGAACATGGAACACGCAGCGAAAAGCCCTCTATGCCAGAATGAGTCAGGCAATCGCCCTGATGCCGGCGTTGAACGGCTATGGAACTCTTACAGAGGATTCGTCAGGAACCGTAATTGAAGATACGGCCGCAGAAACATTTGTAACAAACGGTCTTGCTAAAGTCCTTAAAATTAATAATATTTGTGACAGCGAGCACCTGCCGGATTGCGGACTTCCGGACAAAATTACACCTTTTGCCGGAACACAAATTGATTTCCCGCAGGATTTGGCAGAACTGAATCCGCAAAATACCAGTGTCTATTTAACGGATGTTCCGTCCGGCGGGGTTACCACATGGTCTTATTCCCAAATTAACTCAAAAGCTGCCGGTTTCGAAACCGCAAACGGGGAAAGCATTGCGGTTTATTATAATCCAAGATGTACAACACTGCTTGCAGAAGCAAATGATGTTTATGCTCAGCAAAAAATGTGTGCAAATTTTGTATATGACCTTAATGGACGAAAAGGCCCGAATACATTTGGTAAGGATATTGGTGTGATTTCGGTGCTTTATCCGACTGACAGTCTTGTGGTTGCACCTATTCCGCATACGCAGGATGCTTCTGACGCTGTAACACCTGATGCAATAAGCGGGGTTTGTAAAAATCAGGATGCTGAATACCGGATGCCTACAAAAGAAGAATTGGCTTCGTTATTCTTTAATAAGAATATTATTGGCAATATGAATGCTGTAAGATACTGGTCATCTTCGCTGTCGTCGTCAATTGATGAAGCATGGTATACAAGTTTTACAACAGGTTTAATGCGACATGATCCCCATTGGCCTAATAATCCTGTACGCTGCGTAAAACGGTAATAAAAAAGCCCCGAAGGAATCGGGGCTTTTGTTTATTTTGCCAGTGCTTTTTGAACTTCTGTTACAACTTTTTCGATTGCAGCCTCCGGCTTTAAATTTTCCATTTCGCCGGTTGAACGGGTTTTGAATTCTACAAGACCGTCCGCTATCGTTTTCCCGACTGTAATTCTAAATGGGAAGCCGATTAAATCTGCATCTTTGAATTTAACCCCCGGTCTTTCATCACGGTCGTCAATGACTGCTTCAATTCCGGCTTTTAGAAGATTGTTGTAGATTTCTTCTGCGACTTTCATCTGAGTTTCATCTTTAACGCTTACCGGAATTACTATTGCATGGTATGGTGCAATGGCAATAGGCCATTTGATACCGTGTTCATCGTTATGCGCCTCAACTGCAGCAGCAGCGGTTCTTGAGATGCCGATACCGTAGCAGCCCATTATGTAAGGTTTTGTTTTACCGTCAACATCTGCGTAAACCGCATTCATCGGTTTAGAATACTTCGTTCCCAGTTTGAAGATGTTACCCACTTCTATCCCTTTTGTTACGAATAAAGGCTTACCGCATTGTGGGCAGAAATCTCCCTTTTCAACAAGTCTTATGTCTGTAACGATTTCCGGCATTTCAATATCAACTCCGAAATTCGCGCCGGCCATGTGTTTGTCTTTCCGGTTTACTCCGACAACAAAATTTTTCATCCCGCGAACGGTTTCATCCGCAACGATTGTTACGTTTTTCATTCCGTTCGGGCCGATAAAGCCTTTTTCTGCATCAAATCCGTTTTGCTGCATTAATTCTTCAATTTCACCTGCAACGGCAATTCTGATATCATTAGCGCCGACGGCGTTCATTAATTTTGTTTCTTCAACGGTTCTATCTGCGCGGATTAGCGCTAAAACAGGCTTTTTGTCCGCAATATAGACAAGAGTTTTTAATATTACGGTCGGCTCAATATTTAAAAATTCGCACAATTCCTCTATTGAATGCGTATTTGGCGTGTCGATAATTTCAGCCTTTTCCCACTTGCCGGTGGTATTTGCCTTTGGCAGATTTGAAACTGCATGGTTTGAGTTAGCTGAATAATCGCAAGAATTGCAATAGAAAACATCATTTTCGCCGGCGTCACCGTCAGTGATTACCATAAATTCGTGCGAAACGCTTCCGCCGATTGCGCCTGAATCTGACTGAACCATTTTTGTATCAAGTCCGCAGCGTTTGAAAATTCTTGTGTAAGCGCGTGCCATATTTTGATATTCTTTATCCAGTCCTTCTTCTGTTGTATCAAAGCTGTAGGCGTCTTTCATAATAAATTCTCTGCCTCTCAAAAGTCCGTATCTCGGGCGAACCTCATCGCGGAATTTTGACTGGATTTGATATAAGTTAACCGGCATTTGCTTGTAAGATTTTATGATATCGCGTGCGATAGAAGTTATGACTTCTTCGTGTGTAGGCCCGAGGCACATAACACGGTCGTGGCGGTCTTTTAGACGCATAAGTTCTTTGCCGTAAGCATCCCACCTGCCGGATTCCTGCCAGAGTTCCTGCGGCTGAACAAACGGCATTAAAAGTTCCTGTGCACCTGCATTGTCCATTTCTTCGCGCACAATTGTTTCAACCTTTTTTAACACCCTCCACATAAGCGGTAAAAAGTTGTATACGCCGCTTGTAAGTTTTCTGATATAGCCTGCGCGTGCAAGCATTTTATGTGAAATAACTTCCGCATCTGATGGAAATTCTCTTAATGTTTGTACGAATAATTTTGACATTTTCATAATGTTTGTTCCTCAGTTTTCTGTTTTTATAAATTTAATATAGCATGAATAAAATTTTTGACATATAATGTGCGTTTACTTTTAGTGTTAAATTTGTTATAATTGGCTTATGAGTGAGAATTTTCAAGAAGATTTTATTTCAACAGTAAGCCATGAGCTTAGAACCCCTCTGACTTCTATCAGGGGGTTTTCTCAAACCATGCTTAATTCATGGGATAAGCTTGACGATGACAGCAAGAAAAAATTTCTGAAAATCATTGAGGAACAATCTAACCGCTTAATTCACCTTGTTGAAAACATGCTTGCCGTTACTAAACTGCAGGCCTGCCATGAAAAATTTCTTTTAAAAGAAGTCCGGCCGCGGCCGATTATTGATACTGTTGTCGCAATCGTAAACAATCAGTATAAAAGCAGACAATTCTTTGTAAGACAGTCTAAAAATTTGCCTTCAATACTTGTCGACGAGGATAAATTCCAGCAGGTAATGACAAATTTAATCGAAAATTCTGCAAAATATTCATTTGAAGATACTACGATTAACATTGATTTAACGATAAAAGGTGATTTTGTTTCTATAAAAGTTTCAGATAACGGCTACGGCATTGACGAGAAAGATTATAAAAAAATTTTTGAAAAGTTCTCACGGCTCGACAACCCGCTTACACGTCATGTGCAGGGCAACGGGCTGGGACTTTATATTACGAAAAATCTCGTTGATAAAATGAACGGGAAAATTTTTGTAACTTCAAAAGACAATTTGACTACCTTTGAAGTTCTTTTTCCGGTATATAGTATTGAAAGGCAGGCGGGTTCTAAATGCATACAGTAACGTTGATTATTGATAAAAGAAAAGAACTTTCAACAAAATACAAAAGACTTTTGAAAAACAGGCATAATGACTGTTTTGTTACCAAAAATCTTATTTCTGCAATGAAAACTATTCAGGATTACGAACCGGATTTGATATTGATTTCAGACAGTATTGACAGTGATCTTTCGGATTATTGCAAAAAAATTCGTGCCTTAACTTATGACACGCGTCCTATTATTGTTGCAGTTTCAAAGTCTGATGATATCGTTGACAAACTGGATGTATTAAGAAGCGGGGCTGACGATTTTATAAGTGAACCGGTTAACCCGGACGAGTTTGTTATGCGTGTTAAAGCGCATCTGCGCCGTGAATACGAATCAAATTTGAACCTGAAAAGATTCTTGCCAAACCGCAACTATTCAATGCGCGCGCTTAAACGCATGATTTCGGCAAAAGCTCAGCGGGCTGCTCTTTTAATTAGTATAGATAATTTCTTTAACTACAAGGAAAACTATACGGAACTGGCTTCTGATAAACTTATACAGACCTATTGGGCAATAATAAAATCAACGATTGAGGATGAGGATTTCTTCGGGGAAATCAGAGAAAATGAATTCCTTGTTATCACTGACAGAGATAAGGCGGAAGCCGTTGCAAATTATCTGATTTATGCGTTTGAAACCGTTTCATCTAAATTCTACTCTATTGAAGATAACAAGCGCGGCTATATGATGATGAAGGGTGATAATCAGGCAGGACGACGCTCTAATTTCGTTCATACAACAATCGGCGTTGTTACAAATGAATTTATTAAACATAAAGATGCCTCGCAGCTGTTCAATGCCCTTGTGCAAACACATAAACTTGCTAAAATGCCTTCAAAATCAAATTATCTGATTGAACGCCCTAAGATTGCCGGTGAAACCACAGATGATATTAAAGCAAATAATAGAATTTTAATCAGTGAAAAAGATGAAGCGCTGACAATTCTTCTAAAAACCATTTTGGATTTACAGGGCTATGAAGTTGTTGTTATGCAGGATTGTGCTAAAATCTCGGAGCTTGAAGAACCGCCTGCACTTATAATTCTTGACGCAGGAGAGGTTGAAACTCTTGAGGGAATTGCACACTGCAAAAGTCTTAAATCGGATACGAAATTCGCCGGTTCAAAAATTATTTTGACGTCGGTGCTTCATGATAAAGAACTTATTTTGAATTGCGGGGCTGATTTATACCTGCCCAAACCTTATGAACTGTCGACACTTATCAAATGGGTTGATACGCTTTTGAAAGAGTCTTAATAAGGACGGGGCAACCCGCCTTCCCTCTTGACTAAACTAAAAACATGCTACATAATGAAAAAGTATTATAAAGAAAGGATGGAAAAATTATGAAAAACCGAAGTGTAATTACGTATGCAGGGGGGGGGGGGGAGCGCTGAGCCGGCCACTGAGTGGCATCCACGATTGAAGCCGTGCGAGAAATTAACGAAAGAAGTTTTGGTTCCGAGCGACTGGACCACGAAAAACCCATATTGTCATTCCGAACTTGTTTCGGAATCTGTCCCACGTTACGAGCAAGTATCCAACATTGGCCAGACCCTGAATCAAGTTCAGGATGACAAAAGAGGTTTTACCATGGCCGAAATCTTATTATCCCTCACGATAATCGGCGTAGTCGCGGCGATAACGCTGCCAAGCTTGACGGGAAACATTAACGAGCGCACATGGAATACGCAAAGAAAAGCTCTTTATGCAAGATTTTCACAGGCCGTTGCTCTTATGCCTTCTTTAAATGGTTTTGGTACACTGGAAGGCACTATTGGCAGCAGCGGCTCTCAATCAATCACAGAGGATAATGTCGCAGAAACATTTGTGACGGCGGGACTTTCTAAAGTTTTAAAGATAAATAATATTTGTGACAATGAGCATCTGGCTGATTGTGGTATTCCAGAAAAAGTAATACCGCTATCGGGTACTGCAATATCATTTCCGGCGAAAATGTCGGAGTTAAACGAAAATAATATATCATTTACTCACCTTGCAGCCGCAGGAAGTAGCTATTCCACTATACAGTTTGATAAACTGGATACCAAAGCTGCGGCTTTTGAAACAGCGAACGGTGAAAGTGTTGCTGTATTTTACAATCCGGTTTGTACTTCATCCATGGATGAATCAAATATGATTTTGATGCAGAATAAAATGTGTGCCAATTTTGTCTATGACCTGAACGGAACCAAGGGGCCCAATACTTTTGGTAAGGATGTTGGTGTAATAACGGTCTTTTATCCGACTGACAGTCTTGTAGTATCACCCCAACCTTCACCTCAGGATGCTGCATCTGGAAGTTCGGCTTCAATTTCTGTGTCCGGAGTTTGTAAAAATCTGGATGCTGAATACCGTTTACCGACAAAAGAGGATTTAGCAGCACTTGTTATAAACAAAAATATTGTCGGAAACCTTACTGCTCCAAGATATGTTTCAAGCTCCTTTACTTCAAATGCATCTAATATGTGGTATCTGCATGTTCCGACTATTGGCTGCTACCACATGGAATGGGGGGACGTAGATGTTTCTATCAGATGCGTTAAGCGTTAGTTCGCTGATGTAACTTGTATTTTATTAATTTATTCAAAACCCCTTGCGGCAGATGCGAAATAAGCTCTGCCGCTTTTGCATCCAATCCTACGGTGTAGCTTGGACGTGGGTTTCTGGCACTGTCTGCTTTGACAACAATTTGTACAACTTTTTCTGCCGGAAGCCCTTTTATCCCGTTTGTTCTGGCATTTTTTACCATAAAGTTTATTTCGTTTTGATAATCCTGACAGGTTGAAAACCCGTTTTCATTTTCTTTAATTGATTTTTCCCATAGAGGTGTTGCAATTACGCCGGGTTTAATTGAAATAATTTTAATATTTTTCTTCATCTCAAGTCCCATTGCGTTGAACATAATATCCAGTGCTCGTTTTGAAGCCGAATACGGCGCGATGAAAGGAAAAATTCCGAAGCTCGACATAGAACTTATATTGATAATCCGCCCGCCTTCAAGAAGAGGCAAAAGCCTTTGTGATAAGTCAATATGTGCAAATACATTAACTTCAAATTGCCTGCGCAGCTCACTCACCGGCAGATGCTCCATTGCACCTGCAACAACGCAGCCAGAAACATTAATCAGCGTATCTATGCTGTCCGTTGTCGATTGGATAAATTTTGCCGCTGCTTCAATTGAGTCAGATTTCATTGAGTCTATATAAAAAGGTATTACGCCCTCTGGAAGCAGTTTCAATTTATTTTCATCCCTGTAGCCGGCGAAAACTTTATTCCCTTTTGATATAAAGTATTCTGTTAGCGCTTTGCCTATTCCGGAGGTGGCTCCGGTTATTACATAAGTTTTTTCCATATTGCTCCTTGCCTGTAAGATATAAGAAAAACGGGAATATCATTATTCCCGTTTAATTATAGCACATAGAAAGGATAGAATTAGTAATTTTCGCAATGCTCCATAAAATATCCCTGCGGATGATCGCAAACGGGACATTTCTTAGGTGCCTGTTTGGTGTGTGAAAGAAAACCGCATTTAGAACATTCCCACGTGATTTCTTCATTTCTTTCAAACATTTCTTTATTTTCTATATCGTTAAGTAGTGACTGAAATCGTTTTTGGTGCATGCCCTCGATTTCTGCGACATGCTTAAAGTGCATTGCAATGTCGCGGAATCCCTCTTCCTCGGCTTCTTTGGCAAATGTCGGATACATCGTTAAATGTTCGTAAGTTTCGTTTTCAATGCAGTCTTTAAGATTGGTAATCGTGTCTGATATATCGCCGTCGTGCAGGTATTTAAACCAGATTTTGCCGTGTTCTTTTTCGTTATCGGCTGTTTCTTCGTAAATCTTTGAAAGTTCAACGAAACCTGCTTTTTTGGCTTCTTTTGCATAGAATGTGTATTTATTTCTTGCGTGCGATTCGCCGGTGAAGGCTGAAAGCAGATTCTTTTCTGTTTTTGATCCGTGAAATTCCATTTTTTATCCTCCTTGTGCTAAAAATTATAAAAACTTTCATGCTTTTTTACATAGGTAGGTACAATTAATTAAGGAAGGCAATTTTTTCCTCTTTGTTGTTTTAAATAATATATGACGGTAGTGTGTAATAATCCTGTAAATAGCCATATGAAAAATCCGGCGTTGAATGTCGGCATCTTAAACGTGCCGAATTCTCATCCGAATGTTGTTTTATATTCACCTTCTCAGGCTGAGAGGGATTTCCAAAAAATGGATCTTGATATATACCAGAGCCGGAGCAAATATTCTTATCTTGATAACAAAAAAACTCCGAAATCTTTATGGTATTTCCTTGGAATAGGTGGAAGCTTCGGGCTTTATAAGCTGGTTAAATTTTTGTTGAAAAAATAGTTTTTCATGCTCTATTTTTGTGATAGAGTATATACTATAAGAGTTAATATTTTGGGAGCCGATGAATTTTGAGGTATGATTTTGTCGTACCCGGTTTTTATCGGCTTTTTTTTTTGCCTATCCTCGGAAACTGCTTTTTTGTTCCTGCGGATTCTCTTGAATATCTGTATGTTATATGTTAAAATATTAGTGCTCAGTGCGGATGTTAATTTTGTTCCTACATTATTTATAAACGGGAGAATTGACTCTGACGGGACTTGAAGTATACCCACCGATTGAAAAATCGCCAGTGGGAAACGGATTTTCCGAGGCGTTCACCCACCTGCGAGCCTAGCAGGTAACAAAATCGCGTCCGCATCGGGCTTTTTATGTCCGAGAAAGACTCGCAATAAGGAACATGTCGTGAATGAGTTGCGTAGCAACTCCCGCTCACGCAAGCGAGTCTTTTGAGTGGCGTATTAGACAGCGCAGCCGCCACGGCTCGCGGTTCAGCGAGGCGGAGCGGCGGAGAACTGCTTTATTTAGGGCATTTGTGTGAGGTTTAACTTGGGTTTTGCGGACAGATTTAGTGAGAATAGCTTTACATTGATTGAGAAGAAGGTTCAAACTCAGCCTGTTAATCCGTTTTTTCTTGAGCCTGAACCGGTGCCGGAAGTAAACAGATTTAACCTGTTGAAAGACATGCTTTTTGAAAAAATCGTTACTGTTCCGTGCTGGTTTGAATACGATTCTAAAACCCAATACGACCTGATAATTAAATTTCTACACTCAAAAAATATTAAAACTCCGGAAGTTTTTGCAAAAGTTCTCCAGCATTCTATTCTTGGATTTGGCGTTTTTGATGAGTACCTTTTAAAAAAGGGAGTAACTTCAATTTTTTATGAAGAAGGTGAACCGCTTCTTTATACTGAAAATGACAGAAACGTTGTAGATACTATTATTTTACCTTATTCAAAAGTCAAACTTGCCGTACAAAATATAATCAATATGTCACAATCTTCTGACAGAAACGGCATTTTTGATTTTAGAATTGCTGATTTCTGGGTACAGCTGCGGGCTGTACCGCACTCAAGAATAAAGCTTTCTATCTCAAAAATTACGGATGAATTTTTGACAGATGAAATTGAAAAAAGTAACCTTGCCCTGTTGTTATCGGATATTTAGCCATGAAAAAACTTTTTAAAATAAATTCTAAATATTCTCCGGCCGGCGACCAGCCAAAAGCGATAAAAGAGCTTGTTGACGGGTTGAATGCCGGCATGGATTCACAGACACTGATCGGGATTACAGGGTCAGGTAAAACTTTTACTATCGCAAATGTTATAGAAAAAATTCAAAAACCTACGCTCATTATTGCGCATAATAAAACGCTTGCTGCTCAGCTTTATAACGAATTTAAGGAACTTTTTCCGGAGAATGCGGTTGAATATTTTATCAGTTATTATGATTATTATCAGCCGGAGGCTTATATCCCGCGAACTGATACATATATTGAAAAATCGGCGTCAATTAATGAAGAAATTGACCGGCTCCGGCATAATGCGACTCGCAGCCTGTATGAGCGGGATGATGTTATAATTGTTGCTTCCGTAAGCTGTATTTACGGTCTGGGACTGCCTGAAAACTATTTTAAAGGCTCGGTGGAAATAAAAGTCGGCGACTGCATTGATCGTGATGATTTAATTAAGCATCTTGTATCTATTCAATATTCAAGAAACGATTTGGTGCTGGAGCGCTCAACCTTCCGCGCGCGTGGTGATGTTGTTGAAATCATGCCGGCTTATGAGAAAGTTGTTACAAGGATCCAATTTTTCGGCGATGAAATCGAAAAAATTGTCAGAATTGATAATGTTACGGGTGAAATTCTTGAAATTTGTGACAGTGTGGTTATTTACCCTGCCGTCCACTATCTTTCTTATGATGAAAATGTTGATGAAACAATTAAACTTATCAGAATGGAACTTAAAAACAGACTTGCAGAGTTGGAAAGTGAAAATAAACTCGTTGAAGCCCAACGACTTGAGCAGCGTGTGAAATACGATATGGAAATGATTAAGGAAATGGGGTATTGTTCAGGAATTGAAAACTATTCCCGTATAATAGAACGCCGTCCGCCGGGTTCTGCTCCTGCAACTTTGCTTGATTATTTTCAGGGCGATTTCTTAACCGTAGTTGATGAAAGCCACGTTACTCTTCCGCAGCTAAAAGGCATGTCGCACGGTGATGCCGCAAGAAAAGAGGTGCTTGTAAACTACGGATTCCGGCTCCCCTGTGCGAAAGACAACAGACCGCTTACTAATGATGAATTTTTTGCAAAAGTCGGCCAGAAAATTTATATTTCCGCAACACCCGGGGATTTTGAGAAATCAACTTCCGCGCAGTGTGTAGAACAAATTATAAGACCGACAGGGCTGGTCGATCCTAAAATTTCTATCCGTCCTATCGCGACGCAGATTAATGATCTTAAGGCTGAAATTATTAAGCGTGCGGAAAAAGATGAACGCGTCCTGATTACGACATTGACTAAGCGAATGGCGGAAGATTTAACCGATTTCTTTATTCAGGAAGGAATTCGGGTCAGATACCTGCACAGTGAAATTCAATCCCTTGAACGCGTTGAAATCCTGCGTGATCTGAGATTGGGCGAGTTTGACGTTTTAATCGGTGTAAACCTTCTAAGAGAAGGTCTTGATATTCCTGAAGTTTCGCTTGTTGCAATTATGGATGCGGATAAAGAAGGCTTCTTGCGTTCTGAAACCAGTTTAATTCAGACAATAGGGCGTGCTGCCAGAAACGCGTGCGGTGAAGTTATTATGTACGCCGATAAAATAACCGACTCTATGCAAAAAGCGATTGATGAAACGGAACGCCGCCGCGAAATCCAGCTTGCGCATAACAAAAAATACGGAATTGTTCCGCAAACTATCAAAAAACCTATTGAAAATAACCTTTTATCACTTGTGGCAAGCTATCGTGACCTTGAAGATGTTGTTGCGGAAGAAATGGTTGAACTTGGTATTGACACAAAAGACTTACCAAAACTCATTGATAAACTTGAAAAAGATATGCATAAAGCTGCAAAAGTTCTTGATTTTGAGCGCGCGGCAGAAATCCGCGACCAGTTGAAAAAGCTGCGTGAAATGGTTAAAACTAAGAAATAACTATTCTGAATATACTCCCTTTATTCTCTTCGCTTTCAAGTTCTATTTTCCAGCCGTGCAGGTCGCAGAACTTCTTAACTATCGCAAGCCCCAATCCTGTTGAGTTCTCTTTTGTCTTATTATTTGCAGCCTGTGTGAATTCTTTAAATATGCGTTTTTGGCTTTTTTTAGGAATGCCAATTCCATAATCCTTCACTTCTATTATTCTCTTTTTGTCACTAATAAGTGAATAAAGTTCTATTTTGTCACCAATAAGTGAAAATTTGATTGCATTTGACAACAAATTTATTAGAATTTGCGATGCTTTTCGATAATCACCTTTTATTTTAAAATTTTCTATTGATTTGACAAGGGTTAAATCTTTTTTCTTCAAAAGCGGCGCAATTGTATTTGATACCTCAAAAAATAAGCCTTCCACATCAAATTCTGAGATACTCAGCGTATTAATACCGGAATTAATCTTTGAAAAGTCCAGAATATCATTAATCATATTTAAAAGGTTTAGCCCCGAGGTTTGAATATCAAGCAGGTATTCTTTTTGTTTTTCGGTAATGCTTCCGCCGATTCCCTGTGCCATAAGTTCTGAATAGCCTATTATTGCATTTAGCGGTGTCCGGAGTTCGTGAGTGACGCTTGCAAAAAAATTGTTTTTAATTCTTTTTTCGTTATCTTGCTTTAAAATTCCGTCTTGCAGTGTATTGATTTGCTGCTGCATAATGGCTTTAAATTCGCGGTTTTTAATCTTGTCCGCGATAATATCACTGACAAGTGAGTAAAATTCGTTACTCTCTGCGTTTTTTAATACCAGATAACCAAACGTCACACCTTGAATTTTTAAATCAAAAATGATACCTTCCGGCTGTTCCGGTAAGGTTTCGTAAATCGCAGCTTCAACTCCGCAATCCTCTTTTAAAATTGCGAAAATTTCATTCAACTCATTGGTGTTTACAATTTTAGATAATGTGGTCAGCATAAGCAATATAAGGAAGGTTTCTGTAGTGTCCGTCGTAGTCAAGCCCGTAACCGACTACAAATTTGTCGTCAATGTCAAAACAGTAGTAATCCGGCGCAACTTCAGTTTTTCTTGTAACCTTTTTATCCAGCAGTGAACAGAAAATCGTACTTTTTGTGTGGAAATTCAGGTTTATAAAATCCAGCAGAAATTTTGCGGTTAAACCGCTGTCAACAATGTCCTCGATTATAATCACGTTTTTCCCGTTTAAATCAGGCAGCGCGATGTCTACGGCATTTACTTTACCGCTGGTTGTTGTTGCACTTCCGTAGCTGGAAAGGCGGATAAATTCCATTTTTACAGGCATTGTGAGTTTTTTTACCAGATCCACCGCAAACATTACGGCACCTTTTAAAACGCAGATTGCGTAAACTTCTTCATCTTTGTAGATAGAGTTGAGTTTTTGCGCAAGTTCTGTTATTTTCTCCTGAATTTTTTCTTCCGGTATTAAAACTTTTAAATCTTTAGTGTTCATTTATTTTCTCCAATTTTAAAATGTGTGTCGGATTTTTTGTTACTTTAATTTTTTCACTTATTCCAAGCCCCGGCGCCCAGAGGACTTCATTCCCCTGACATAGAAATGGTCTGCTGTCACGCAAATCTTTCGGAACTCCTTTGCCGTTAAGATATTTTTTTAGTTTTTGAGTTCCCGCGGCGCCCAGGGGATGTATTATGTCGCCGTCCTGCCTGTGGCGCAGGGTGAAATTTGTACCGGTCGTTGTGAGGTCAACATAAGCCTTATAGCCGCTGTCCGGAGGGAATTTGTGAGGCCGCTCTGTGCATTCTTCAACTACCAGCTTGTACTTTTCAACAGGCGCATCTTGAATAAGTCTGATTTCATCGCGGCTTGCAAAGAGCCATTGGCTGTCAGAAAGCGACATCGTTCGGCCGTTTTTTGAAGTGGAATTTTCGTTTATAAATTTGACGAGTTTTTCAACTGTTTTTTTGTCGTATTCAAATCCGTTGTCGGCTAAAAAGGTATAAATTATTCTATTTTGAACCGGTTGCGAAAATTTTATAAAATTTTGTGTTTTGAATTTATCTTTCAGACTTGCCAGATATTCATTAATAATTTCAGTATCAGCAGCGGCATTTTCGCTTAACGTATTTATTGCAGCTTTCGCCCCTTCGTTAATCTTTTCAAGCTGCGGCAGGATATTTTTTCTAATCAGATTGCGTTTATATTTTATGTTTTCGTTTGATGAATCAACGTTAGGTGACAGATTGTTTTTGCGGCAATATTCTTCAATTTCGCTGCGAAAGGTTTGCAAAAGCGGCCTATAAAAAATTCCGCGCACAGGAGCAATCCCTTTTAAGCCTTCAAGACCTGTTCCTTTTGCAATGCGGTAGATGAGCGTTTCTGCGTTATCATCCGCGTTATGCGCGGTGAAAACGACCTTGCTGCTGAATTTTTCTGCGCAGCGTTCAAAAAATTCATAGCGCGCTTCGCGCGCATCTGTTTCCGTTGGTTTAACTTCAGGAGATAGTGTTTCTGAATAGAACTCAACTCCCTTTTCAATACAGAACTTGCGGCAATTTTCTTCTTCTTTTCTGCTTTCATCTCCGCGCCAGTTGTGGTTAAGGTGGATTGCAACAGGGTGAAGCTCAAAATCTTCTTTTAGTTTAACGATAACATCCAGCAGGCATATAGAGTCAAATCCGCCGGAAAAGGCTATTAAAACAGTCGTTTCGCGGATTGAATATTTTTTCAAAAATGCTTCTATGTTACTTTTCAGCATTGGAGAATTTTTTTACACCTTCTCTTATTTCCACGGAATCCACGCCAAGCTGTTCAAGAGCTTTCATTGCAAGACTTGTAGGTTCTGTTGTGATAGCAAGGAGCATGTGCGAAGATTCAATTTTAGTTTTATTTTCTTTTTTTGCAATGTGCCATGCTGTTTCAAGTACTCGTTTTGCTCGTTCTGTAAAAGTTATTTCTTTTGAGTAGTATTCGTTGCCGAATCCGACAAGATTTTCCACAACATCACGGGCTTCTTTTATGTTGATTTCAAGTTCCTTAAGAACTTTTGAGCCTATTCCGGTAGGCTCGCCAATGATGCCGAGCAGAAACATTTCTGTTCCGACAGTATTTCTTCCGATACGGCGGGCTTCTTCTTTTGCAAGACGCAGGATTGTGAGTGTTTCCGGCATCTGTTTTTCTATCGGTTTAATGATTGCGTGCGCAAGATCATCATCAGAAATATGAAATTCTTTAATAATATCGTATGCAACGCCTCTTTTTGCCTTTAATATACCAAGGATAATATGTTCTGGGAGAACAACGGATGACCCCAGTTCTTTCGCGGTTTGAAGTGCCAGATTCATGGTCTTGAAGGCATTTGGAGTAAATATAATTTGTCTGCCTTCATATTCGGATTTTCTGGATTGGACGTTTTTCAGTTTTGTGTCAAATTCTTCGCTTGTTATACCGAAATTTTCTAAAATGCTATATAAATTAGTGTTTTTATCTTCCAGTATTGAGGATAAAATTTGTTCAGTTCCGAGAATTTCGTAGTTAGAAGTTGAAAGTTTTGCAACGGCACGCTCAAAGATTTTTGCAGATTCCGGGCTGTCAAATATGTCATCAGTATCAGATTTCTCTTCAGGCTCTTTATGTTCATCGGTTTCGGGATGAAGAATTCTTTTAATTTTTTTCTGAACAAGTTTTTGCAATAAATTCTTTGTTTCTTCAATATTCAGTCCTAAGTCGTTGAGGGTATTGAGTTTTGCAAAATCTTTATCATTTAGAACTGCAAGCAGAAGGTGTTCATAGAGAATAGTGCTGTTTCCGGAAACGTTTGCAATATCGAGTGCTTTTTTTAGCAATTCTTTGTACTCGCTGCTAAAATGCAGGGTTCTGTTATCGGCCTGTGAGCCTTGTAAATCCGGATAAAGAATTGAGAGCAGGCGCTCGTAAGTGATATTTTTGTTTTTAAAAATTCTAAGCGGCACCCCTTTTGCCTCACAAACCAGTGCAAGAAGCAAATGCTCCCGCGTGATTACATTAAACCCGCATTCTCTTGCAATTTCCTGAGATTTGCTGACTACATTAATTGCCTTTTCCGTAAAACGTTCAAACAAATTATTACTCCTCGTCTTCTAAGCTTTCAATATATTCTGAAACTCGTTCAAATTCATCGTCGTCTTCTATTGTTTCAAAAGAGTATTCTTCACCGTCTGCAACGATTTCCATGAGAACAAGTTCTTCGGTATCTTCGCTTTCAAGAGGACGCAGAAGTGCGTAGTCTTTATCTTCAAATTCAATGATGTTGTAAAGCTCAAATTTGACGGGATTGCCTTCTTCGTCGATAGTTTCAATAATTTTGTTTTCTTCCATAATTTACCTTTCTTTTTAGTTTAATCTTGACAGGTATTGTTCCAGAATTATTCCGGCGCTTTCGACATCAACCAGACCTTTATCTTTTCTGAAATTAATTTTTCTTGCTTTAAGATTTTCTTCTGCGGTTTCAGAGGTTAATCTTTCGTCCTCAAAGATTATTTCAAACCCCTGAATTTCACCGGCGAAGTCGATACAATCCTGAGCTTGTGAACCTCTGGTTCCATCCATGTTATATGGTACACCAATAATAATTTTTTTTACATTGTTTTCTTTAGCAATATTTACAATTGTCTTTACAGAATTTTCATCGCGCGGAATATAAGAATGCCGGTTCGCTATCACATGGAGATAATCGCTTATCGCAATACCAATTCTTTTTGTCCCGATGTCCAGAGCCATTATTTTATACATAGAACCCCCATAATTCTTCCAGATATGAGAGAATTTCTTCCAATTCTTTCTGTTTATATTTCAAAAAGACTTTATCTTGCAGCATGTTAAGGAAGTATTGGAATATGCTCTGTTTGAGAATGAATGTAAAAAGTTCTTCTGTGGCTTGTTTATCTCTTGCAATTTTATAAAGGACACCGGCAGCTTTATCTTCGTTTGCACTGTATTTACCGTATGCGGTTAGTAAAAGCCTGCTGCACCAGTTTTCTTTTTCCTGCGGGTAGAATACATTATCAATATGTTGCTTTATAAATCCTGCAAAATCCACTTTCCCAACAGGATTGTTTTTGATTAGTGAATCCAGTTCATCAAAGAAAGTTTCAGTTTCATCGCCAAAGGTTCTATTGTAAAACCACGGAACCGTAAAATCAGAATTGAGAACTTCTTTTATATCATCAGGCGTTACGACGGTATTTTTATAATGCTCTTTTAGAATATCTTCGATTTTTTCTTGTTCCGGTTGTATATCAAGGAAAACCTTTTTCCAGCAATTGTATTCATAAGGCGGCGCAGATTTGCGGTAATTAAGTTTTTCTGCGTCATTCAGAATTTGTTTAAAGATTTCCGGTTTGATTGTTGTTTTGAAGTCAGTACCTGAGAGTTTTTCCATAAGAAAAGATGCTTCAAATTCTGAAATTGAGCTGAAACCTAGGCATTCTCTGATACCTGTATAGTCGTCAATTACAATACCTATAAGCTGCACTGTATCTTTATTTGGTTTTTGATAAAGCAGACTCAAATTCCCTTCGCCATCCGGCGGAATCATAAAGAACAATGCTCCTTCGTGACTGTTGGAATTTTCATGCCTGCTTGCGGCTCCGGAGAGTTTTAATTCGCTCAGACTCTTGCGCACGTATTGTTGTGTCGTTTCATCCAGATAGTCATAAACCTGACTTAATGCTTCATAGGCGAACGATGATTTTGTATTGCTCAGGAGTTTCAAGGCGTGCAGACCGATTTCATCTTTTGGAAAACTCAAAAATATCGGCACAAGAATGTTTGCAAAGTCCAAACCCTGTTGATCTTCCTTGAGCGAATCAAGAAGAACTAATTGATCTTTTTTAGGTATTGCGCTGAAAAAATCAAGAAAATCCAGTTGAATTTCCGGATTATCCTTGGAATGTTCCAACAATTCTTTTGTTTCCTGCTGGATTAATTCTTCATCGTATTCAAGATAGGAATCATAATTTTCTTCATGCCAGTCAGGCTTAAAAGAACTTATAAGCTCTATTGCGTGAAGCTTGATATTGTTGGCATTCTTAGGGTCTTTAATTATGCTTTCAAGCTCTGTCAGGAGTTCTTCCACATCTGCGTACCTTAAAAGCAGGAGTTTTATAACCGGCATTGCGTCTTCGTTACAGAGATGAAATTCTTTCATAAGAATTTTTACGACACCGGCTTTGTCATCCTGTTGGTCAAGCGTGTTAAATTCTGATGTATCAATCAGAATAGTGGACTTTTCAAGCGCTTTAACAAGCCTTGCTATTTCACGTTTAATTTCAAAAGCATTTAGTTGTTTAGTATTTGTCATTTTCTGGTAATTCCCCAGAGTGTGTCAATGACTTTTTGAACTTCCGCAGATGGCGCCTGTTCACTCATAATGAGATACTGTACCGCAATGAGCGTGCATTCGGAGCAGATATTAACCCCGGGGCCGAGAACCATTCTGAGAACCTGATGATTCGGACGTCCGCAAAAACTGCAATATTCCACCTTGCCGCTCTGAACTTCTTCGTGAGTTTCATGTTTTGGTTCTTTATTTTCTTTTCTGGAGTGTCGTTTCTCTCCTATGCTTACAACTTTTTCTTCTGACATGCTTTTTTCCTTCTTTTTTCGTATTGTAACTTAATTTTTAAAATTTGCCAAATTAGTTAAGTTATTTTATAATCTTTCCTGTTATAATCATGTTAAAAAGAGGATTTTATATTAATGAAAAGAGTTTTACTTGTTGCCGGAGTGTTGTTTATCTCTGTAGTATCGACAGCATGTATTAACAATTTTGCAGTACAGGAGCTTAATACAAGAGCAAAGGAATTTATTGAAAACGGTGATTATGTTAGTGCTGTAGAGCGTCTTAAATCCAGTATTGATTTAGATTCTTCCGCGTATGAGTCGTATTATAATCTGGCTGTTGCATATACAAAATTGGATGATTATAGCAACGCGGTCGAAAATTATAAAAAAGTTATTGAGTTAAAACCTGATTTTGTTGATTCCTATTATTCGCTTGCGGTTTGTGAAGAAAATTTAATTCTTGATATAGAGGAAGGACATTTATTTGTCGATGAGGAAGGCAAAATCGCTAAAGCTGAAGATAAAGACGATAAAAAGAGAGAGCTTACGGAGCAGGATAAATCTTATATTAAAGAACTTGTGACGGATGCTGTTAAAAATTATGAAAAATATCTTTCTTTGAGCGCGGACGCTTCTGATAAAGATGATGTTCAGCAAAGAATTGATGATTTGAATAAGAAAGTGCAGTAGTTATGATTCTCACCTCGCCCGGCGCAGAAGCTTTTAGTATTTTCGGGCTTACTGTATACCGGTATGGAATAATTATGGCGTTTGCAATCCTAATCGGTGCTTACGCTGCGGATTGGGCTTACAGAAAGTATTTTTTAGTTAATGAAAATAACGATTTACTTCTTGATTTGATGCCGTGGCTTATCATTGTCGGCTTTGCAGGGGCTAGAATTTATTACTGTATTTTGAATTATCACTATTACCTTGCACACCCTCTTTCAATTTTGAACGTCAGAGAAGGCGGGCTTTCGATACACGGAACCCTTCTGGCATGTATAATTTTTTTGATTGTGTATGCGAAAAAGAAGGGTATAAAACTTTTTAACTTGACAGCGCCGCTGGTTTTGGGGCTTGCTCTTGCGCAAAGTATCGGACGCTGGGGAAACTTTTTTAATTCCGAAGCCTTCGGGAAACCCCTTGAATCAGGCTTTATTAAACTCTTTATACCGGAAGCCTTAAGACCTCTTCAATACAGACAATTTGAATATTTTCACCCTGCGTTCCTGTATGAAAGTATACTGGATTTTGGAATTTTTCTTATATTGCTGCTGGCGGTTAAGAAAAAGAAAAATTCGCTTTTTATAACCTCGCTTTATTTCGCGCTTTATGCGCTTGTAAGGATTTTAGTTGAGAGTATAAGAGTTGACAGTATCGCAAATTTCTATGGAATTCCGGTTGCTGTTATTGTTTCTGTAATAATTCTCATCGCGGCGCTGTGGGGAATTTTTCAATCCCGCCTTGATTAAAAATTCATATTCCGTTAAAATAATCTTATGTTAAAAAGATTACTGGTAATACTTGCAATATTTACTGTTATACTAAGCGGCTGCGGGAAAAAAGAAGTGCCGGTTACGGACGATTTGCAGACGATTAAAGACCGCGGAAAGCTTATAGTCGGTGTTCGTGATGATACAAAACCCTTTGGCTACCGTGATAAAGACGGTAATTTAATCGGGTTTGATATTGAACTTTCAAAAATGATTGCCGCTCACCTGCTCGGGGATCCGTCAAAAACAGATTTTGTTGTTGTTCAGGCCGATGATAGAATCAGTAAACTTAACACAAAAGAAGTGGATATTCTTATTGCGACAATGACAATTACCCAGCAGCGACTGAGGGTTGTTGATTTCTCAGAATCCTACTTTGTTGCGGGACAAGCCGTTATGGTTCCGGCGAAATCTCCTCACACAACCTTCAATGAGCTCGCTGACAAGCGCCTGATTGTTGTCTTTGGAACAACGGGAGAAAAATCCCTGCGCGGTATTTATCCGAGTGCCAAAATCTTTGCCTACAAAACCTATCCTGAAGCCTTTGCGGCATTAAAACGCGGCGAAGCTGATGCAATCGTGGCTGATGATACTGTTCTTCTGGGTTATGCAATGGATGATAAATCCGTCAGACTTCTGTCAAAACGCTACTCGCGGGAGCCTTATGCCGTTGCTTTCAGGCAGGGTGCCGAGTCCAAATCTTTACAATTACAGGTTAATGAGTACATCAACTATCTGTTGTCGACCGGAAAGCTTAAACGACTTGCAGAAAGGTACAATCTTTTGTAAATTTTTGTAATGTTTAGGCGGTTTAAGGGCAAAATTTTCCTTGAGAAGGTTTAAATTCTGTATGATTACCCCGGTATTTAACAATTTATTCAGCAGAAATTTGAATTTCGGAAATTCCAAAATGAATGTTGTTTATATGAACGACATGCATGGAAGTCTTTCTTTTGTTGATTCGTTTATTACTGCGCATGACGAATTTTACAGGGAAAATACCGAGGGTACAAACTGGACACTAAGCGGCGGCGATATGTTTATGAAGGGTTCTGACAACAACCCTGTTATTGCAAAATTTATTGAAAAATATGTTGATATTGTGGGTATCGGGAACCATGATATCGCAAACGCTAAAGACCTCTGTCATTTAATGGAAAAGGTTAATATTGCACATAAATTTATCAGTGCGAATGTGGATATTGACCCGCAATTTAAAAATTCCTATGCCTCAAAAATTGCGAAATCAACAATCATTGAGGACGGCGATGAAAGAGTCGGATTTATAGGTGTTTCGCCGTTTGACTTTAATAAATCCGTTGCACGCGGCGCTGAAAATAATTTCGTTTCAATTAAGGGCTTAAAAGATACGGTTAAATCTATCCGGCAGGAAGTTGAAAAACTTGAAGATGCCGGAGTTGATAAAATTGTCCTTCTTGCGCATACCGGTGAATATTCCAATGACGACAGCGGTATAAATTACTATAAAATATTCGCTAAAATCGGCGGGATTGATTTAATCGTAGGCGGCCACGATCATTTAATGGTCGATAAATGGGAGAATTCCTCCAGAAGGCGTGCAGATAATCCTTCAGAATTCGAACCTGTCAGAATTGTTTCTACCGGCTCAAGTAAGAAACATTATTTCGCAGAAAATCTCAATATGTTCGGCACAATGAACCTGACATTTGACGATGACGGCGTTTTAATCCCTGAAGAATGCACAAATGATATTCATTATACCCACGATTATCCTAAAACAAATTTCGTGGCGCAATTTATTGACGATGAAGCAAAAGAAGTTTTGAAAGTTATCAATATGCCGATTGTTCCGGTTAAAAATCCGCTCAGAAATGAAAATAAAGTAGCTAATTTCGTTGCGGATGCGGATTTCTGGTATGTAACAAAACACTCTGCGGAAGATGAAAAACCCGACTTTGCTTTTGTTAACCCGGGTACAATCAGAGATTCGTTTTCTAATGTTGAAATTACCCGAAATCAAATAAAACAGGTCTTGCCGTTTAAAGAAACAATTGTTAAAGCAGAACTTACTAAAAAACAAATATATGATGCCCTGAGTATTTCCGCGGAATCTGCGACATACAAAAAAGCAACTCCGGGCTTGATGCAGGTATCTCATATGACTTACACGGTTAATCCGGATTTCTCCGTGTCAGATGTGAAAATTCTGGATGATGAGGGCAATGTAAGATTTAATCTTGATGATATGGATGATGAAGATACTTTCACCTGTGTTTACGATTCATTCCTAGCTTCCGGTCCAAACCTTCTCGGCTGCCTGAAAGTTGATGATTATGAAGATTTTAATATAACAAGAGCAAAAGCAATGGAAGAATATTTAACCTCCGGCGCTAAAATCCCTGATTTTATGAGCGATCGTATTAATATTCTAAAGGGATAGTCTGTAAACTTTTGTAAATATTTTCCCTAATTTGTAACAATTTTTTACATTAACAAAACTTTATATATGTAAGGGAATTAAAACAAAGGGGGTCGGGAAAATGAGTTTCGACGTTAATGTTTTATCTTCACAACCTGTTATTAAACCGGCAGCTAATATGCAAAACGATGGCGGCGCCGGAAACCTCGGTTATATGTATCAGGGCAGGCGCCAAAAGAAAGAAGAAGAAAAAAATATTTTTGCTATGGATAATGAAGTTGATACCTTCGGCCCTGCTTCTAAAAAGTATGAAGTTGAAGATTTTAAATTCTCATTAGTGGATTTTATTCTCGAAGTTTTTGACGCTATTAAAGCTCTTTTAAGGTTAAAATAAAGGTTACAATCACTTAATATTTTTGACTATAACTGCCTGATGACGTATTATTCTGGTATGTATTTTTGTATTTGGCAGGTATGGAAATGAAAAAAATTCTTATAGTAGATGATGAACAGGATATTGTTGAAAGTTTAAAATTTGTGCTGGAAATAGCTAATTATACCTGTTATTGCGCTTATAACGGGGAAGACGGGCTGCGTCTGGCAAAAGAGATTGCTCCTGATTTAATTATTCTTGATGTTATGATGCCGAAAATTAACGGGTTTAAAATTAGCCGTTTGTTGAAATTTGACAGTAAGTATAAGGATATTCCTATACTGATGCTGACGGCGCGTTCTCAGGCGGAAGATAAGCTTATCGGTGAAGAAACCGGTGTTAATGAGTACATCACCAAACCTTTTGATCTGGATGATGTGGTGAGTAAAGTAGAACAGTATTTGGGTGCACCTAATGCAAGCTGTAACAAATAAAACTCTTGAAAAATTGAAATATGACCTTGTCAGAGAAGGACTGGTGCCGTTTGATGTTGTTAATCAGGCGACCCAGATTGCGCAGTCGCAAAATACCAATATCGGGCAGGTGCTTATTAATTCCGGCGTTATTACGGAGGATGCAATTTTAAAATTTTTAGAGGAAAAATTGCATATTCCTTTTGTTAATCTTAATGATTATTCAATTGATACAAATACTTTAAAATATATCTCCTATAATGACGCGAAAAAGTATAAAATTCTGCCGCTTTTTAAGATAGAAAATGTTTTGACGGTTGCAATGGCGGATCCTATGGATCTTTTTGCCATTGACAAGATTGTAGAAACCGCTGAATGTTCTATTGAAGCAGTTATTGCTTCAGAAAAGGTTGTTCTGGAAAAAATTGATGAATATTATAATGTCGCTTCCGGTACGGATAAAATAATGACAACTTTTTCAAATGTCGACTATGACTGGCGTGAAGAGCTTCATAATGATGATTTGAGTGATGCTCATATCCATAAAATAATAAGCTCAATTTTACGTCAGGCCGTTATTGAAAATGTTCACGAAATTATTTTCAGGCTGGAAAATGACGGGTTTGAGGTAACATTTAAAAATCGTAATGACGTTTTGAATAAAGGTACAATCCCGACCGTACTTATGGAATCATTTATCGCAAAATTAAAAAATCTTGCACAGCTTGATTCTACGGTGAGCGAAGTCCCGCAGCTCGGTAAAATTGATTTTTCAATGGGTGATTTGTCGCTTGTCGCAAGCGTTTCAACTTTCCCGACGATTATGGGGGAACGGATTTATATTAAACTTTATAAACCGCCGGTGCCGCTCAGAAAATTGATTAATTCGCCTCATGACTATAATCTGTTGATTAATTCTGTAAAAAATCCGGGGGTAATCTTTGTATGCGGTTCGCAGCTTAGCGGCAAAACCCATCTTATTTATTCGCTGTTGAATGAAATTTCTTCTCCGGATAAGAATATTATGACCCTTGAAAGTATTACTAAATACAATTTGCCTGATGTCAATCAGTGCGAGTTGAATGAAAATGTGGGCTTTAATATGGATAAGGCTTCACGATTTATTGAATTTCAATCACCGGATATTATTTATCTGGAAGGAATGAAAAACAAAGAAACTTTTGATTATTTTTCCGAACTCGTTTTTAACGACAAAGTTATTATTATGGAATTCCTTGCAAATAATATGGAGGATTTGCGTAATAAAATCTCTTATTCTGATTTTGAAACATTAAAATCTTTAATATCCTGCCTCGTTTTTATTCATTCGGAAGATAGTATTGAAATTTTTGATAAAGAAACTGCACAAAAATATCTGGCTTAAATTTTCTTCATATCTGGAGAAATTTTTAAACTTTTGTCAGAAATGTTCCGTTATCTCTTTTGTAAAGGTGTAAAATACACTTTATAGGAGCAACAGAAAGAGAGGCTATGATGACAGAAATTTCGCCAACAGAAAATGTAAAAGCTAGCGCGGCAGCTAATGCAGCTTCAACTAATGTTAAAACTTCAACAGTTAGTGATTCCACAAAACGTACACTTGAGGCAATGGGTATTGCAGTTACTGAAGGAATGACTGAAGCTCAGGCACAGGCAAAAATTGCCGAAGCACAGGCTAGAAAAGATACAAATAATGGTGAAAATCAGCAAAGTGAGTCTGAGGCTGAAATTATGGCAGATGCAAAAACTTTAGCTTCTGCAGTCGGTGTAACTGTTTCTAACTCGGATGACTTGAGTGAAGTTCTTGATAATATCGGTGAAAAACTTGAACAGATGATTGACGAATCTCAAAATAATCCGGGTGTATTGAGTATGCTTACAAGCTATTATGAAGAATTAGCAAGTCTTGACGAACAATATGATGAATTGACATCTATTCAATCCGGTATTTTCGGAGCAATGGAACAAGCTGCTACCAGCAACAAACTTGCTCTAGGATTGGAATAATAAACGGAATAGCAATGTTAAAACAACAAGGCGCGTTTTTAACGCGCCTTGTTTAGCATAGTTTAATTTTTTCTCTTTGCATCCTGCGTTCAGGTTGTGTGTTGATTTCTTTGAGCGCAGAGATTGCTTTATCATAAATTTCCGGTTCGGGATTAGTTGCCAGAATTTTTCTGTAGCATCTATAAGCATAAGATTGTTTCCCGAGTTTTCTGTAGCAATTGCCCAGATTTTCGTATGCTTTGGCATTGTTTGGATTACTTTTAACCATTCTGTTTAAATATGGAATTGCGTCACTATAGTGTGACAATTTGATAAGAAGTTCAGCTTTTTTTTCATAAGCTTCTATAAAATCCGGTGTTGTTTCGATTAATCGTTCATAAATTAGAAACGCCATATCCGGTTCTTCACAGTATTCATGCGAAACCCCTAGATATAGTACTGCATAAGGGTTTGTCGGATTTGATTGAATTGCTTTTATAAAACTATTTACGGCAACACAGGTTTTATTGAGTTTAAGCCCGCAAAGCCCCATTTGATAATATGCGCTAAAAGCTTCCTGATTAAGCACTATGGCTTTTTCAAAATAGGTTATGGCTTTATTCAGCTTATTCATTTTTTTGTAGCAAAAACCGAGCAAGGTATATAATCTGTCATTGCTTCTGTCTTTTAGAATTTGGTTTAATAAATTTTGTATTGCACTTTTATAAATACAGCTAAAATCAGTTACTCCGTACTGTGGAGCAGTTAATAAATCTTTTTTCACAATAACCTCTCTACATTGTTATTCTATGCGATTTTTAATATTTGCAGAACAATCATTTGGAGTATAAAATATCAATCAATGGATTTATAAAACTGTCTGTGGTATAACTATATTATGAGAAGATTAGCTTTGTTACTTAGTATGATTTTGCTGGCAGAAGGAGCTTTTTGCGAGGAGTTGGAGCTCCCGGCCGGAACAGCATCAAGACCGGGGATTGAAATCCCTAAGGTTACTGTTAATTCAAAAGAATCGCTGCTCATGTCTGATGAAGATTATTTGAAAGAAATTATCGGCTTGCAGCGTGAAAAGGATTTAGAAGATATTGAAAATCTCTGGGAAGGAACGGTAAGCAATAATCAGGTGATTTCTTTTGCCCTGAAAAAGCTTGCAACGCCGGAAAGCCAGCGCCGGATTCATTCCTCTTTGCTTTCTAAGACACTTTCGGCAATGGTTGCAGGTGCTTCGTTTGCCCCTATGTTTCTCGGTCAGAACTATATGGTTCAATCCGGATCTTTTGCAGCCGGTCGTCTGGCGCAAAATTTGATTAATAAAAAGAATGTACCGCAGGAAATTCCGCTTACGGATACGGAAATGATTGAGCTTGCCGGTTTGATTGAAAATTTGCAGGACAGGATTATCAGTACATATTACAACTATAAAAATTCGCTTTCGCAGTTAAAAGAAACAAGAACAAAGCTTTTGCTGTGCAGTAAAAATTATTCTAATGCTCTGGAAAGAGAGGATTTGCTGGAGATAACCATTTCTTCATCCTTGTATGAAGGCTTGCAGATTGATGAATTTTACCACCTTGAAAATGCTAAAAAATACCATCTGGCACTTCAAAGAATGGCAGGGAAAAAGGTCGTTGATAACTTGAATCTGGTACAATTTAATAATAATGTTTTGCTTGAAAAATCTTCGGGAGGCAAAAAATGAGAATGGTAAATAGAAGAGTTTTTTTTCTATGTGCGGCTCTAACACTGGCGGGTATGTTGCCGGCCTTTTCTATGGATTTGGTAGAAATTAGCACTCCAAAGCCCCTGATGTACCGTATGGGATTGACAGATGATCCTGAGGTTAAATATTCACAGGAAGAAAATAAAGTTTACGCTAATATCTCTGTTTCGGAGAAAAAAATAGATTATTCTATTGATAAAATCTCTCCTGAAAATGTTGAAACCTGCGATTTAAGTAAACTGACTTATGCAGATTTGAGTATAAAGCGGCTTTCTAAAGAAATTGCAAAGGAGCTGGAAAGTGATGAGCGTGAGATGATGGGTGATTTATCTTTGCTCTGGCACGGCGCGGCAACGCAAAGTGATACGATAAATTTTGCGCTTTACAAATTATCCAATCCTGAAGAAGATAAGCCCGATGAGAAATCTATTAAAAGTGTTTTGGGCAATATCGCAAGCATGTCTACCGTTGCCGGAGCGACTATGGGTAATCCTATGATTGCAGCCGGATCGCTTCTCGGCGGGAATTTGTTGAGTATTTTTTCTCAGGATACAAAGGCTTTAAACTATAAATATACAAAGGTTAATGATGCAGATATGATTATTCTTGTAAGAAAAGTGGAAGAATTGCAGCAAAAAACCGTTGATCTTTATTATGACTATATGACTTCGCGTAAAAAAATGTTAATGCTTGAAAAAATGGCACAGGACAGAAAAAAGAACTACGAATTATCACAGAATTCCTCACGTGAGATACTGTTAATTTCGGATGCGTATTACCGTAATGCTGTTGATGCGCTTGCAAAAGCAACCTCTGAGTTTTACACTAACCGTGCGACACTGGAACAATTTGTCGGGCACGATATTTTTATCCAGTTTGAAGAAGATGTAGCATCCCGAGAGAAAAAGTAACCATGTGGTGACGAATTTTATCAAACCGTCACTTATATGTGACGGTTTGTTGTATCAAATAACATATCCGCGAGCTTGTCTGCCCCGTCAAATCTATGCGAACGGATTATGTCTGCCGCAAGTTCACGTTCATAGTTCACAAAATGATGCTCTACGGTGAATTGTCCGTTTTCAATTTCAAGTATTGCATAACAAGGCATTGCATCCGGAGTCATTGAACGCCCTACACTGCCAGCATTTACAACTGTCTTTTTGTTGTTAAGCTGATAGCCGCAAGGAATATGTGTATGGCCGCAGAGGATTAAATCAGCATCGCTTGAAGCCGTCATCTCTTCAACAGTTTCTTCTCTCAAATCCGGATAAATGTTTTCGTTGTTTCTTCGAGGTGAACCGTGAACCAGATGTATTTTTACCCCGTCAATTTCAATTATTTTTTCCGGCGGCAGCGATTTTAAAAAATCCTTATATTTTTGCGGAAGAACGCTGATATCGTATTTTAGAGCTTCTCCCATTACCGGAAATGAAGCTTTTACGTCGTTATAAGTCTTTTCGCTGTAATCTGTTATTAATTTATCAGTATTCCCTTGAATCATAACCCAGGGCTGGGTTATTACAAATTTCATGGTTTCTGCCGGCTGGGGACCCGCCATAACGTAATCTCCAAGCGCAAAAACTCTATCAACTCCGCGTTTTTCAAAATCATTAATAACTGCGGTAAGAGCATGCAAGTTTGCATGAATATCAGATATAACAGCGATTTTCATAATTCTTGAGTTTCTCCTTTTCTATGTTACGATAATATTATGATTACGAGAAGAAAGTCAATAGGATTTAATATCGGAAATGTCGCGGTTGGCGCCGGTGCGTCTGTATCTGTGCAATCAATGTGTAATACTGATACACGTGATGTAAAAGCTACGTTACGGCAGATTGACGAACTAACAGAAGCCGGATGCGAGCTTATCAGGCTTGCAGTCCTTGATATGGATGCTGCAGAGGCACTTCGTGAGATTGTAAAAAAATCTCCGATTCCGGTGATTTCTGATATTCATTTTGATTACAGGCTTGCAATTCAATCTATAAATTCCGGTGTCAGCGCCCTGCGTCTTAACCCGGGTAATATCGGCAAGCGTGAGAATGTTGAAGCGGTTGTAAAACTTGCTAAGCAGCAAAAAATTCCTATCAGAATAGGGGTAAATGCCGGCTCACTTGAAAAAGCTTTAGTTCAAAATGAGGAGCTTTCTCTTGCTGAAAAACTTGTTGAAAGTGCTCTGGGGCATATAAAAATTCTTGAAGATTTGGATTTTGGACTTATAAAGGTTTCACTTAAATCTTCGGATGTCTTAACAACAATTGATGCGTATAAACTTATTGCGGATAAAATACCTTATCCTTTGCATCTCGGTGTTACTGAAGCGGGAACTTTGAAGGCGGGTCTTGTAAAATCATCTGTAGGAATCGGAGCGCTTCTTGCTGCCGGTATCGGTGATACAATCAGGGTTTCGCTTACAGAAAATCCTGTAGAAGAGGTTTATGCGGGATTTGAAATACTAAAATCTCTCGGATTAAGGCAAAAAGGTGTTAATTTTATTTCCTGTCCGACCTGCGGCAGAACACAAATTGATTTAATCGCACTTGCCAAGAAGGTTGAGGAGCGGTTTAAAAATTTGGATAAACCTCTCACTATTGCTGTCATGGGGTGTGCTGTAAACGGCCCCGGAGAGGCTAGGGGCGCTGATTTTGGTATTGCGGGCGGTGTCGGAGAAGGTCTTGTATTTAAAAAGGGTGAAATTATTGCTAAGGTTCCTGAAAACATGCTTCTCGATAAGCTTGAAGAAGTTATCCAAAAATCATCTGTTTAATACATGACATACTAATATTAAGTTTTTATAATATAGTTGTACTATTTTTAAATTATGAATATACTCTTTTTAGAAACGATTTAGGAGCTTTGAACATGACAAACAAAATTCTATTCACTGTATTAGCTTTATCATTAGCGGTACCGTCATTTGCATATATTGCAAGAAGCGATACTTATTCGAGTGACTTCCTAAAAATGAACGGTTATTCCGACACCTCTATTGAAATGGTTAATCACGAAAGAAATAAAATGGCCGGTATTCCTAACGAGCCAACCCGTAAGAAATTGATTAAAAATAAATTCCTCCGGGTCCTTTATAACGCTTATACCTATACCGATCCGGCGGCTGAGGGCGATACATTCCTGAACCACAATATTAATATTGAACCAAGTGTTAATGACCTGTAATATGTGTTTAAAAAATATAGTTATATCGATAATATCAACATTTTTAATCTCATCACCGGCTTTCTGTGTAAAGTCCGGTGGTGTTGAGTATCATGATTATTTATTTGACTATTCACACCTTGATCCAGAACCCTTGAAATTAGAGGCGGATTTATGGCTTTCACAGGCTATTGGCGAGCAAAATATAAATGTGAAAAATGATTTGCTCCATCAGGCAATGAAAAACTATTATATTCTGTTGAAAATAAGCCCCGGTGATGTTGATGTATTAAATAAAAGAGCATTGATTTATGATATTCAGGATAAAAATCTTTTAGCCAGATCCTTTTTTTCAAGATCGCTCAATATCGAAAAAGATAATCCGGAAACAAATTATCTTGTAGGTGATTATTTTTTTAAAAGGCGTGATTTCAAAAGGGCATTGAGGTACTTCTCTGCGGCGTATGAAAATGGGTACAGCGGATTTGATATTAATTATAAACTGGCTGTTGTATACGAAAAACTCGGGGATTTATGTAATGCAAAGCATTTTTATCAGGAAGCTTATTCATTTGACGAATCAAAATCCGAAATCTTAGACAAGATTCAAAATATTCCGGAAGAAAATGAGGAATATCACGGCACAATCAGGAGTTAGGATGAAACGTTTATTATTAGTAATTTTATGTTTTATATTAGGGATATCAGGGGCATTCGCTAATGATACAGTACCAAAACCTACTTTTAACGGTAATGTTATAGAAGGTTATCAGCCTTATATCGCGAAAAAAGATGAGGTTATATATTCAAGTTCCAATTATAAAATCAGTAAGTTTGATCCAACTGTTAAGACCAATATAGAAGGTGTTAACAGCCCCGGAGCCAGAGGTGCTAATCAGCTTGTAATTTATACCCCGCATTGCGGTGAAAGTACAGAAACGAACGAGTATGGCTATGAGGCTATTGTCGTTGGTAATACCGTTGTGGAACTTTCCGGTGCGAATTCTCCTATTCCGAAAGACGGTTTTGTTATAAGCGGTCACGGAAAAGCTAAAACCTGGATTACTAATGCCGTGAGAATTGGTACAAAGGTTTATGTTGATCTGGAAAATATGAAAATTTATACTTATGTGACCAGCGAAAGCTATCTTTACCTTGCAAACAAAAAACTTGAAGATACAGAGCAGATGATTCAATTCTACTCTCAAAGAAATCCGAATTTTAATCCGCGATTTTCAAATATGTATATTGAAGATGCTAAAAAATATATAAAAAAGGCCAAAAAAAATCCTCAGTCCGTGAAAAAAAATGTTTCTCTCTCAATTGAGGCTTCAAACGATGCATTGAGAAATATTATTCCGCATAAACCCGATGAAATGAAGGGAGTCTGGCTAAGACCGGTTGAAAAAAGTCCTTTTGAAATAAGAAATACAGTTAAAAAGTTAAAAAAATTGGGTGTTAATACCGTATTTTTAGAAACTTTCTATCACGGCAAAACGATTTACCCGAGTCAGGTAATGGCAAAGTACGGCTTTGTTCCGCAAAATGAAATTTTTGCAGGGTTTGACCCCCTTGAAGTTTGGTCTGAAGAATGTAAAAAGGAAAAAATTAAACTGCATATATGGTTTGAAACCTTCTATGTCGGCGGTGACGGCTCGAACAGCAGTCCGCAGGGAATTCTATTTTTGAATCCTGCGTGGGGAAATAAAATGAAAAAAGATTATGCGGCTATTAATCCTTCAAAAGTAGCTACAGAACATAACGGGTATTTTCTGGATCCGGTAAATCCTGATGCACGCAAATTTCTTCTGGAGTTATTGGAAGAAATCATTGTAACATATCAACCTTACGGCGTGAATTTAGACTATATTCGTTATCCGCAGGCTGTGTCGGAGGCTAATTCCTGGGGATATACGCAGCTTGCAAGAGAAATGTTTCAGGCACAGTACGGTGTTGACCCTATAGATATTACTTCTAATGAAATGATGGTTGCATGGGCTAATTTTAGAAGAAGCTATGTAACACAGATGGTCAAATCGGCGCATGCTTTGTGTAAAAAACATAATGTTTATCTCTCGGCTGTAATTTTCCCTGACAGGCTGGCTGCATTATTGTACAAGCTGCAGGACTGGCGGGAATGGTCACAATTGAATTACCTTGACGGTGTTACACCGCTATTCTTGACCTGTGATGCAAGAACTGCCGGCCGTGCTATTACTAAAGTCGCGGAAAGTATTACGCCAAAAACAGATCTCTATGCGGGTTTGTTTGTAACCTTTATCGGCGGCAGTCCGGATGATTTGATAAGGCAAATTCATGAATCCAGAAAATTGGATACAAAGGGCGTAATTTTGTTCGATTATGCTCATGTTACTAATCGCTATACAGATGCGTTATCAATGTTTTTCAGAGCTAAGGAGATTATTGCTCAGGCTCCGGCGTCTGATGATAAACAAAAAAATGACAAGAAAAAAGAGAAAAAGAAAAAACTTAACTGGTTTTTTAGTTTTGACTAAAAGGCGCGCCGCAGGCGCGCCTTTCTCCCCTATTAATTGCTGCCGTAGCCTGCAAGTTGTAGGAATTTAAACATATTGGAATATAAATTCTGGTTAATAGACGATAACTGATTTAAATAATTATACCTGTTATTCATTTCGGTTTCGTAAAGTTCTGATTGTTTAGCCAGAATATTCTCGGTTAAGGTTTCGATTGCATTGGTTCTGTTTTTCTCAATTTCGTTTAAATTATCAAGAAAGACTGAATTATCAATGTTTCCGAACCTTGACGCAATATCCGTTTTTAGTTCTCTAAACATCGGGTTATAAGTTTCATTAATAGTTCTTATTCCCTGTTGCGTGTAGGCTTTAACCTGATTTTGGATATTTTTTTGAAGTTCATCTGAGAACACGTTAATATTTTCAAGACCGCTCAAAAGATTTTTATTGGTGTAATCCATAAGATTTTGTTCATCTTCTGATTGATTGTAATTCGTTGTAATCTTATGTCCGTTAACTTTCTGGTTTATAATTTCGTTGCCGTTAACACTTATACCGGTATCGTATGGTCTTGTTTTGTATTTATTAACTATTGAAGTTAATGCGGAAGCGCCGGCTGCCAGAATTGCTGCCGGAGCACTGTTACCTACTATCGGTGTAGCTTTTGCCATAAAAATAATCCTCTATTGTTTAAACAATAAGGACAAAATTAATAAAACAGGTACGATTATTGTAGCATATTTTTAAAATTTTGTCCAGTATTAAAATTTAATGGTCACAATTTGTAAATACTGCTTTACATAATGAACTGTTTTGTATTAAAATGTTATTGAGGGCATAGTATAAATGAATAACTACGAAAACTTTGATAATATGGAAACTAACTCCAGAAAATCCGCTCTGATTCAGGAACGTGTAAATCTGGTGTCCTCGCATATGTATAAACAGTTTCTTGATTACAGCCATGCAACTCTTAATACAAATAAGATTTTTGCCAATATGAATGAAAACCTGATAGCGATTGTTGAAACACTCAAAGAAGGCTTTTCTTCCCGCGGCGTTACAACCCAAAATATTTATGTGGACACAGATCCGCAAAAATCGGTTATTATCGTTAATATTCTATGGCATAAAATGAGTTTTACAACAAGATGTAACTTCCAGCCGCAAGCTCTTTATCGTGAAGTCGGTCCGCATATATTCTGCGGTCGTATTATGGCTATTAAAGGGAATTATAATGATATTATGAGCGGTGTAACCAATCATGATGAAGAAATGGCAAGATTATTGGATAATGAAATCGCATCATTATTCATTCCGGCGGAGGTTAATCAAAACGCTATTATGAAAATCAGACATTTATCCAGCAGGGATTTCCTTTTAAATATGGTGGATGCCCCGCGTGAGTTCGCTTTAAAAGTTGTTGAAACTATTTGCGGCGGCGGCTTATACCACGAAGAAGGCGCTAGAAAAAGTTTTAATCTGTAAGTTTGACTTTTGATCTATTATCACTAAAATATTTATAAGAAGGTTGTTAATATGAGATTGTTAGAAAAGTTAAGGGAATTTGAAAATCAGTATATTTTTGTCAAATGGGCATTAGGTGCAGAATACGGAAAACTCCTTACTGTAGGTGATGATTTTATTGCACTTGCGGTCATTGACGTTGACACCATGGAATACCGCGAAACATTGTTCATCGTATCCTCTTTAATCCTTGAAGTCTCTATTGGCGGCTCGGATGTGGCAAGAATCGTGGCCGAAGTTTCCTCCCGTATGAGCCTGCACGATTAGAGAGTGGTTAATTTATATTAATAATTATTGTACTTTAGGCACTTTTCTCTTGTAATTAAAATTTGAGTATATATAATTTATTTGTAACGTATTAATTAAGAAAGAGAAAGGGTATCTGAAATATGATTACATTAAACTACAAAAATGCAGATGCAATGGTAATCGGTTCGCAGAACGGTTTGAATATTGAACAGGAATTTTCAAACTACAGAGATACTATTGCAAACATTATTACAAGCCTTAACCAGAGAAAAGATAAACCGGGTCAATGGCTTCAATGGATGAACCTCGGCTACAACGAAGAAACTCTCTGGTATGTTAAAGAATTCGCATCTCAAATCAGAGGCAAATTTGAAAACATTCTTGTTTTGGGTATCGGCGGTTCTGCTCTAGGCGGCATTGCTGTTACCGAAGCTTTATTGAAACCTTTCTGGAACCTTTTAACTCCGGAACAAAGAGATAATTACCCTAGAATTTTCTTCCTTGATAATATTGATCCTGATACTATCAACGGCTTGTTACAAATATTGGATTTGAAAAAAACTTTAGTAAATGTTATTACTAAATCCGGTTCTACCGCTGAAACTATGTCCCAGTTTATGATTGTTAAAAACATTCTTGAACAGGAATTGGGCGCTGAATACAGAAATAACGTAGTTGCAACAACTGATAAGAAAACCGGCATTTTAAGACAAATCGCAGAACAGGAAGGTTATAAAACTTTCGTAGTTCCTGATGATGTCGGCGGCCGTTTTTCAGTATTTTCAGCTGTAGGCTTGCTGCCTTTTGCAATGCTCGGCCTGGATATCGACGCTATGCTGAGCGGTATCAAAGATATGGATCTTGCATTAAAAAATACAAATATTAATGAAAATATTGCAGCTCAAAACGCGTTAATTCACTACCTGATGGATACTCAAAAAGGTAAAAATCTTTCTGTTATGATGCCTTATTCAAGCAGATTGAAATATGTTTCTGACTGGTACGTTCAACTCTGGGCTGAATCTTTAGGTAAAAATAAAGATAATAACGGAAACGATGTTAATATTGGACCTACTCCGATTAAGGCTCTCGGTGCTACTGACCAGCACTCTCAAATTCAACTTTACAACGAAGGGCCTAACGATAAAGTTATTAACTTTATCCGTGTTAAAGAATTTGATACAACTCTTGAAATCCCTAGAATTTTTGAATACACCGGTATCGGCTATCTTGGCGGAAAAACTATTAATCAATTGATTAACGCTGAAGCTGATTCAACAAGGGTTGCGCTTTCTGATTATTCAAGACCAACAATCACAATTACTCTTGATAAGGTTGATGCTTATAACGTTGCACAGTTGCTCTATATGCTGGAAGTTCAAACAGCTATCGCAGGTGAACTTTATAACATCAACACCTTTAACCAACCGGGTGTTGAACAGGCTAAAAATTATACATACGCTCTAATGGGCCGTGCAGGCTATGAAGATTCTGCAAAAGCGCTTCAAGACAAAATGGCAACTGTATAATTCCGATTACAATATAACAAAATTGGCGGATAGAAATATCCGCCTTTTTATGTCATAGAAAGTTTCGCGATAAGGAACGTGAGCGAAACTTTCTCGTGACGTATTAGACAGCGCAGCCACGCGCGCCCCGCGGTTCAGCGGGGCGGAAGTGGCGAAGAACTGCTTTATTCATGCTTGATATTTCCGTACTTATTCATTAAAATATCCTTATGAGGTTGTTTTTATTATTTATATTGTTATCTGTAATCCTTTCTTGTCAGCCGGCGGTTCTCGCTGATGAGGGAATTGTTCTGAAAACCGGCGTGTCGTTAAATGAAATGGTGCCGGATAAATTTTTCGGAACATGGAGGATTAAATCAAAATTGCTTGAAACGAACGCAAACGGTGTTTTCAAAAATGATAATGTAGATTTGTGGAACATTTCTAAAGACAATTCCGTCATAACTTTAGACAACCCTTTTTCAGGGGCGAGAGCTTCTATATCTATTAAAGAGGTAAATGGAAATAAAATCGTTTTTGAAAAAGAAGGGCGTTATGATAACAAATTGTTGAGTGATAGAGTTGAATTATATCTTGATGGGGATTCTTTCAATGGCTATAATTATTTAAGGTTAAATACTGTTTCTGAGATTGATGGCAGAATAATGGATTCACAAACTGCCAAGTATTCACTTTATGGTGACAAAATATCAGGATATAATGCTTTGATTGAGGAGTAAAAAGATATGAATAAAATGTTTGATACAGTTATTTTAGGCGGCGGGCCGGCAGGGTTGTCTGCGGCGATATATTCCAGTCGCAGTGCTTGCAGTACAGCAATTATTGATACCTGTATTCTGGGCGGTCAGCCCTCTAATTATCTTGAACTTGAAAATTATCCGGGTTTTTCGCGTATTGGAGGTTTTGAACTTATGGAGAAGTTTGAAGAGCATGTTGATATGTTCGGGGTTCAAAAACTGGTTATGCAGGAGATTGAATTTATTGACCTTAAATCTAATCCAAAGATTATTAAGACCAAAGAACATACAATTGAGGCCAAAACTGTTATTATTGCAACAGGCGCAAAGCCAAGTAAATTAGGCGTTCCGGGCGAAAAAGAATTTTTAGGGCGCGGTGTCAGTTACTGCGCTGTTTGTGACGGAGGGTTTTATAAGGATAAAGTTATTGCGGTCGTTGGCGGGGGCAATTCGGCTCTGGAGGAAGCGCATTATCTAACCAAATTTGCCGCTAAAGTGTATTTAATTCACCGCCGTGACTCATTTAGGGCTGATAAAATTGTTCAGGAAAGAGTTTTGCAAAACCCTAAAATTGAATTCATTAGTGACACAGTTGTCGAAAAAATTATGGGTGAGGAACTTGTAAACGGTATTGTGCTGAAAAATCTTAAGACGGGGGCAAGCGGTGTGCTGCCGGTAGAAGGAATTTTCCCGTACATTGGCATTACTCCGAATGTTGAATTTATTTCAGGCCAGCTTAATCAGGATGCAAGCGGGTTTATTTTAACAGATGAAACTATGCAAACATCGCTTCCTGGTGTATTCGCTGTGGGTGACGTGCGTCATACTCCTTTAAGACAGGTAATTACAGCCGCAGCAGACGGTGCAGTGGGAGCCGTCTATGCTGCAAAATACCTCGAAACTCTTGCACAGGTGCCGGTTTAGTTTTTCTTTCTTAATATAATTTCATAGTTTAAAACCTCGGCAATCTCTTCCAGTTCGCTGACCCTTAGCGTTTTTCTGTTGATTTTGTTATAGAGGTTTCTTATTCCGTCGGCTTTGTTGAAAATAGCATTAATTGTTATTTTTAGCAAAGTCATATTTATGCCTTCGCTTTTTGCTATTTGTTTTATCTGTGTTAACAGGTGTTTTGTATCTAATAAAATTTCATCTTCCATATATATAATTTATCATATCTGGTTTAATTTGTCAACAAAATGTCATTATATAGTGAATAATTTTACCTATTACGATTTGTAAATAATTTTGAAACCTGTTTTCTTTATAGTATTATAAATTAAGTATTAATTTTATCATGGGATTATTATGAAAATAGCGCTGGTAAACCATGGCTGTCCGAAGAATCTTGTGGATTCGGAGTGGATGCTGGGTATTTTAATAAAAAACGGATATGAAGTCACGCTTGATGAAAATGAGGCTGACTTTGTAATTGTTAATACCTGTTCATTTATCCATGATGCGGAGCAGGAGTCGGTTCAATCTATTTTGCAGCTGGTGGAAGCGGGGAAAAAAGTTATTGTTGCGGGGTGTTTATCGCAAAAACATAAAGACGAATTGAAGAATGCAATTCCTGAAATTGCCGGTATGATTGGTATATCTGAACTTGATAAAATTTCTGAGGTCTTGGAGCGGGTTGTTGCCGGAGAGTACGTTCAATGTGTTTTGCCGGCACCTAAATACTCTTTCCCGAAAGGTGTTGAGCGACAGCAAATTACAATAGGTGCAAGTGCGTATTTGAAGATTGCGGAAGGTTGTAATTGTTCCTGCGGTTACTGTATAATTCCAAAATTACGCGGTAAACAGGTCTCAAGGCCTGTGGAAGATATTGTAGAAGAGGCTAAATCGTTAATAGCAAAGGGCGTTTCAGAGATAATTCTTATAGCGCAGGATACGACTTCTTACGGAATTGATTTATACGGTGAATATAAACTTGCTCACTTACTCCGTGAACTTAACGAGCTTGAGGGGCTAGGGTGGCTGCGTATAATGTATGCTTATCCTTCTTTTGTGTCTGATGAATTGCTTATGGCAATCCGTGATTGTGATAAAGTCGTTAAATATTTGGATTTACCGTTGCAGCATTTTGATAAAAAGCTTTTGATTTCAATGAAGCGACCGGCAATGGATTATGATGAATTGATTGTGAAAATTCGTGCACTTGTTCCGGGGATTGCGCTTAGAACGACTTTTATTGTCGGCTATCCTGGTGAAACTGAAGAACAGTTTAATTCATTGCATGAATTTATCAAGCGTACAAAATTTGAAAGACTCGGGGTTTTTGAATATTGTCGTGAAAAGGGTACATACTCTTATTCATTAAAGCCTCAAATTGCTAAAAAGGTTAAGCATCAGCGTTTTAAATCTATCATGGAAACGCAGAAAGTTATCTCTTTAGAAAAGAATATGTCACGCATTGGTGACTTAATTCCATGCTTAGTAGAAGCAATTACGGATGAGGGTGTAATAATTATGCGTTCGCAATACGATGCTCCGGAAATTGACGGGCTGGTGTACGCAAATACTTCATCTGAATGTTGTCCGGGCGATATTGTAACGGTTAAAATTACAAAAGCTGATGAATATGACTTGTTTGGTGAAATAGTAGAAAGTGAAAATTAATGGAAGAAGTAAAAGCTATAAGAGCTGATGTAGAACAATATCAGATAAAAGAGATTTTTAAGGATGTATTCAAGTATGCACCGTCTAAAATCTGCGGTATGCTGGGGAATGCCCTTATCGTGCCTGTTTATACCAGTATACTCTCTCCGGAAGAATACGGGTTATATTCGTTGTCAATTGCTTTGCTTTCATTTTTATGTATTTTGTTTTCAGACTGGGTCGGACTTTCGGGCTTGAGATTTTTCAGACAGAATCAATTGACCCATAATATCCCGAAATATTTGACAACACTGGTTATAATGCTTGCCAGCAACCTGTTCATAATGTTTTGTATTGCATTTTTGTTCAGGGAGCAATTTTACAGCTTTTTTAATATTCAAGCGAAATATTTTATTTCAATTTTACTGTTGATTATACCTGTAGCGATACGTGCATTGCTATTTCAACTCTTGCGTGCACAGTTGAAATCCATAGCATTTACCTTCTCGACCATTTTAAACCAGATTTTGACAATTGGACTTTCTGTTCTATTTGTTAAATTGTATCATCTTGGAGCGCTTGCGTTGCTTCTTGGTATGGCGATTTCAATAACTTTAACGGATATATTACTGATTTTTCAAAGTGATATACTTAAACATTTTAAACTGCAAAAAATTGAATGGAATTCGGTATTTCCTATTGTAAAATACGGTATTCCTATTGCGGCAACGTCATTGAGTGCCTGGATAATCAATCAAAGTAATAAATTTATTATGAACAGTATCAGCGGATTTAGCGATGTTGGTATTGTCGGGGTAGCTTACGGTTTAACTTTGCCGCTATTAATGACTATTTTTTCAACGATTACTGTGGCGGCGGTTCCGCGTATTATAAATCTTTACGAAGAAAATTATGATGTTTCGCCGATTGTTTCAAAATTTGTCGGGTATTACATTTTGATTGCGCTTCCGTTAGTTTTGACAATGTCAATTTATTCTTTGGATTACGTACATATTTTTTCTTCAAATCCGAATTTTTACATTGCGTATAAGATAATTCCGTATTTTGCATTCGGGACATTTTTCCTTGCTCTGACGGATTATACAACATTGCAATATCACCTTGCGAATAAAACCCAGATAGATTTTGTGTTGAAGCTGTTATCAGGGATTTTGGGTATTATTTTGAATATTGTATTAATCCCGAAATATTCACTCATTGGTGTCGGAATTGCCACTTTTTCTGCAAATTTATTTTATCTTGTTTTGAGTTTGATAATCATTATTCCGGGGTTACAAATCAAGTATCCGAAAGAAATTTTAAATCCGATACTTCTTTCTTTGATTCCATACGGATTGTGTGTATTTTTTGTGCTGGATAAATTAGTTTTACTGCCGGCATTAAAAATGATTCTTCTTTTAATCATTTTTCACGCTTCATATTGGAGTATCACGCGTTTGACTCAGAAAAGTTAAGAATTATTAAGATAAGAATTGTTAAGAATTAAAGTTTTACTAGCAATTTCCGACTTTTATACTACTTATTAAAATAATAAGTAGCTATTTCCATGCGCATGTGTATAGAGATTTATCGTTAAATTTCGTTACAAATGCTGGAAAAGAGTATAAAGAAGTGATATTATTGCAATACTAAAGAGATATATGTCGAAAGGAAGTCCTTATGAACATTACGAAGAAGTGCAGACAAGCGAGAAAATTGTTTTCAGCAGTTGTAATTGCGTCGTTTCTCACTCATCAAATGTTGTTTATACCAGTGTTAGCAGCCAGTGATATTTCTAATGTCACCGGTGAAAATGGTGTGTTTAACATTGACCCTACCGGTATAAACAAGGATGTAGGTTTTAGAAAATATGATCAATTCAAGCTGGATGCAGGCGATATTGCTAATTTTATAATGAACTATGACGGTGCTGATATAGCTAAATTCGTTAACCTGGTTAACAACAGAATTGATATTAACGGTATCGTTAACACATTGAAAGCTGACGGTTCATTCTCTAATGGCGGTCTGGTATTTATCTCGCCTGAGGGGATGGTCGTTGGTGCCAGCGGCGTATTGAATGTCGGCTCGTTACAAGTTATGACTCCGACAACTGAGGACTATGAAAAATTTAAAGGCAGTATCCAATCGACACCGACGTTATATAGCGATTTAAGAACTCTTACAGATTCACAAGGAACCGGCATTGTAACCATTGCCGGTAAAGTCATTTCTAGGGATACCGTTGATATTAATGCAGCGGGCGTAAATCTTTTGGAAAGCGGCGGTATTATTGCCGGTGTTGACCATGACGGTAAAATTACTTCCTTATCAATGGGCGAAGATCTCTTTTCACAACTTGTTAACATCGACGGGCTTGGTGCATCCGGTAATTCTTTGAGAAATGACAATGGTGTTATTTCTATTACTTCATACGGACCAAATGAAGGAATGTCACTTGACGGTGTCATGAAAAACGTTTCTGACGGAACCGGTTATATTAAGCTTACTAATGAAGGTTCACAAGGAATGTCACTTAATGGTGAAATTAACAACAATGTTGGTACTATTTCTGCGACTAATAATGCCGGTGATTTAACAGTTTCCGGTAACATCATCAACGACGGTAAATTTACACAACTTGTTAATACCGGAGATGCATTAACAGTTTCTGGTGACATTGATAACGCTACTGATTTGACTATTACAAATTCTGGAACAGGAGCTTTATTGGTTTCCGGCAATATTTATAACGGCAACAACACTATTCTTACCAACAATGGCTCCAATATGAAAGTTAGCGGCAGAATTGATAACGGAAACGACTTAACTCTCAGAAATACTGGCAATGGCGGTATGGAAATCACTTCTAACGCGGATATTGACAATGCAAACGGATTTATTAAAGTTGATAACCAGAAAGGTATTTTGAATATTGCCGGTAATATTACAAACACCGGTTCTGTTACTGAAATTAAAAACAGCGGTACCTCTGCAAACTTATCCGGTACGATTAATAACTCTGAAAGATTATCAATTCATAATACCGGCTCTGGCAGTTTGAATGTCGGTGGCACAATTGATAACGGCGGAGATACTTATATTTCAAATAGCGGCAGCGGACTGAAGGTTTCAGGTACAATTGATAATGACGGTTATTTGAATGTTACCCATACTAACGGTTCAAATGGTTTAACAATCGCAAATACTGCTGATATAACCAACGGCGGTATGTTTGATATTGAAAATAATGCCGGAGCATTGAATGTTGGCGGTAACATTGATAATAACGGTTCCCGTTTACAAATAAACAATAACGCTGGCGGTACTACAGCTACTATCTCAGGCGTAATTGATAACGCTAAAAATTTATTTATCAAAAATGACGGAACCGGTGCGTTATTGATTTCCGGTACTGTTAAAAACGGTAATGATGCAACTATTACCAATAATGGTGATAAATATACCCAAACCGGTTCAATTACAAACGGCAATAATTTATTTATTACCAACAATGCAAAAAATGGTATGAATTTTGAAGCCGGAAGCTCAATTACTAATGACGGTAATTTATATATTAAAAATACTGCCGGAATTTTAAATATGGCTGGTACTGTTACCAATAAAGGTACAGAAGCTATGATTGCAAATTCCGGAACTTCTGCTAATATTGGTGGAACGATTAATAATGATCAGTATTTAGAACTTAAAAATACGGGTACTCAAGGCATGAACGTTACTGCTGATATAACTAACGGCGGTAATACTGTAATTTATAATAAAAATGCTGACCTGGTTGTAAATGCCGATATTGATAATACTAAAAATACTACTATTACTAATGAAGGCGTAAATCTTTCCGTTGGCGGAGTAATAGAAAACGGCGGCAACCTAATAGTAAGTAATAACGGCATCGGCGCATTAACAATGACTTCAACCGTAGATAATGAAGGGATAACGAACATAATTAATAGTGCCAACGGAACAGAATTGACGGTTGGCGGCAGATTAGATAATGCGGGCAATTTAGTGGTAAGAAATGCCGGCAGCGGCGACCTGTCATTAACGGGTGACGTAATCAATGGTGGTGACGCAGAGATAACGAATGGTGGTAAGGACTTATCTATAGGCGGCACGTTGAATAATAGTGGCGACTTGCTAGTAGAAAATAACGGCGCCGGCGTGTTAGATATCTCCGGCAGCGTAACGAACGGAAAAGATGCAGAAGTAACGAATAACGGCAGTGCGTTGAATATTTCCGGCGTGATAGACAATGGAAATAACCTTCAAGTAACGAATAATGGTGAAGGAGGTTTAACAACAACCGAAGAAAGCCGTATAGAAAATGGCGGGTTGCTGTATATAACGAATAATGCCGGCAGCCTGGATATGAACGGCAGCGTAACGAATACTGGAATATTGACCCGAATCTTGAATAAAGGTCAAGACGCGACCGTAAATGGCACAATAAATAATACAAAAGATTTGGCAATATTGAATGAAGGCAAAGGCTCCTTGAGCGTAGGTGCCGGAATAACGAATGGCAATAATGCCCAAATAAGAAATGAAGGAACGAACTTAAGCGTAACAGGAACAATAGATAACGGAAACGACTTAAGAATAGAGAATGCTGGCAGCGGCACAATGCTTGTCGATAGCACAATAGAAAATGATAGAAATATCTTATTGAGCAATAGCGGCACAACAATGACCGTAGACGGCGACATAACGAATAATAATGGTGATATAACCGTAACGAATGAAGGAACGGATGCATTATTATCCGGCGTAATTAAAAACGGTGACACGTTAAAGGTAACTAATAACGGAAGCGGCTCGTTGACGTTAAGCGGCGATATAACGAATGGCGGCTCAACCGATATTCAAAATGGCGAAACCGCAACCGACTTAACGTTGGGTGGCAAGTTAAATAATACCGAAAATCTGGTAGTAAGAAATAACGGAACGGGCGACCTGTCACTAACCGGTGACGTAATTAACGGCGGTCAAACCGAGATAACGAATGCTGGAAAAGCATTAAGCATAAGCGGCACACTGGATAATAGTGGCGACCTTCTGGTTCAAAACAACGGTACAGGTGCGTTGGATATATCCGGCAGCGTAACGAACGGCTTAGATGCAGAAATTACGAATAACGGTACAGCATTAAATATCTCCGGAACAATTAATGATTCACAAAATTTAGCAATCACAAATAATGGCGAAGGCGGTTTTACAACGACTGAAGACAGCAACATTTCTGCAAATGGCATGTTAGTATTAGATAATAATGCCGGAGACATGTTGTTAGCCGGCGCGTTAACCAATACCGGAGTTCAAACTCAGATATTGAACAGCGGAAATAATGCAACCGTAAACGGCACAATAAATAATAAAGATTCGTTACATATAGAAAATGACGGAACCGGCGCATTAAGCGTAGGTGCCGACATAACGAATGGCGGTCAAACCGAGATAACGAATGCGGGAACAGATTTGAGCGTATCTGGCACAATAGATAATGAAGGCAACCTGCTTGTAAGTAATAACGGCAGCGGAGCACTTAATATGTCCGGAACAGTAGATAATGAAGGAATAACGAACATTATTAACGGTGCAACCGGAACAGATTTAACGTTAGGTGGTACATTAAATACCGCGAAAGATTTAGTAGTAAGAAATAACGGAACAGGCAACCTGTCCGTAACCGGTGACGTAATAAGCGGAGCAAATAGTGAAATAACGAATGCTGGTAACGACTTGTCTATAAGCGGCACAATAAATAATACAGGCGACTTGCTTGTAGAAAATAATGGCCGTGGCGATTTAGACGTAAGCGGCACAATAACGAATAATGGAGAAGCCGAACTAACGAATAACGGAAATGCGTTGAATATTTCGGGCGTAATAGCGAATGCGAATAACTTACAAATCACGAATAACGGTTTGGGCGGTTTAACGACAACAGAAAAGAGTGAAATAAGAAATAGTAATGGTCTTTTGATAGTAAACAATACGAAAGGTGATATGAACCTTGGCGGCTTGTTGTCAAACGACGGAACACAAACGCAAATTCTGAACAGCGGAAATAATGCGACCGTAAATGGCACGATAACGAATGCAGATTCGTTACATATAATCAATGACGGCACAGGCGCATTAAGTGTAGGTGCTGGCATAACAAACGGTGGCGATACCACGATAACGAATGGTGAAACCGCAACTGACTTGAGCGTTAGCGGCAGTATAGATAATGCAGGTAACCTGCTTGTAAGTAATAACGGCATCGGCGCATTAACAATGACTTCAACCGTAGATAATGAAGGGATAACGAACATAATTAATAGTGCCAACGGAACAGAATTGACGGTTGGCGGCAGATTAGATAATGCGGGCAATTTAGTGGTAAGAAATGCCGGCAGCGGCGACCTGTCATTAACGGGTGACGTAATCAATGGTGGTGACGCAGAGATAACGAATGGTGGTAAGGACTTATCTATAGGCGGCACGTTGAATAATAGTGGCGACTTGCTAGTAGAAAATAACGGCGCCGGCGTGTTAGATATCTCCGGCAGCGTAACGAACGGAAAAGATGCAGAAGTAACGAATAACGGCAGTGCGTTGAATATTTCCGGCGTGATAGACAATGGAAATAACCTTCAAGTAACGAATAATGGTGAAGGCGGTTTAACAACAACCGACACAAGCGATATATCTGCAAATGGCATGTTAGTATTAGATAATAATGCCGGTGATATGTCTTTAGCCGGCGCGTTAACCAATACCGGAGTTCAAACTCAGATATTGAACAGCGGTAACAACGCAACCGTAAATGGTACAATTAATAATGCAAATTCATTACATATCATCAATGATGGAATAGGTTTCTTATCTGTTGGTGCGGATATTGTAAACGGTGATAATACAACTATTACAAATTCAGGAACCGATTTATCAGTTGGTGGAAGTCTGGATAATGAAGGCAACCTTATAGTAACGAATAACGGAACCGGCGCATTAACAATGACTTCAACTGTGGACAATGAAGGCATAACTAATATTATTAACGGCGAAACAGCAACAGATTTGACTTTAGGCGGTAAGTTAGATAATGCCGGTAACTTAGTAGTAAGAAATGAAGGCAACGGCGATTTGTCACTAACTGGTGAAGTACTCAACGGTGGCGATGCAGAAATCACAAATGCCGGCGAAGCATTGAGCATAAGTGGTACATTGAATAATACCGGTGATTTATTGGTTCAAAATAATGGAACCGGAGCATTGGATGTAAGTGGTGCGATAACCAACGGTGCGGATGCTGAAATTATAAATAACGGTTCAGCACTAAACATCTCGGGAACAATTAACGACTCTAATAACTTAGAAATCACGAATAATGGTACAGGCGGTTTCACAACGACCGAGGACAGCAGCATTTCTGCAAACGGCATGTTAGTATTAGATAATAATGCTGGAGATATGTCTTTAGCCGGCGCGTTAACCAATACCGGAGTTCAAACACAAATTTTGAACAGCGGAAATAACGCAACAGTAAATGGCACAATAAATAATACAAATTCTTTACACATAATTAATGACGGTAAAGGTGCATTGAATGTTGGTGCAGATATCACTAACGGTGCCAATACAGAAATCACAAATGCCGGAACTGATTTAACTGTTGGCGGTACAATTGATAATACCGGTAATTTGATTATCACAAATAACGGTACAGGTTCATTATTAATGAATGGTACAGTTGATAACGATGCTATTACCAATATTATTAACTCCGAAACTGCTAAAAATATGACACTTAACGGTGTAATCAATAATGCTGATGCTCTGTTGGTAAGAAATAACGGAACAGGTGCTATGCTTGTTGACGGCGAAATTACTAACGGCGGCAACTCTGAATTTGAAAATAACGGTTCAGGCTTAACAATGGCTGGTGTTATTAATAATTCAGGCAATATGATGGTTACTAATAACGGTGCGGACGGATTGACATTCACTGAAGCAAGCAATATTACTAACCAGGGTGGTTTAAAAATCACGAATAATGCAGGTGACTTAACAATGTCCGGTGCAATTGACAATAAAGATTGGACTAACATTGTTAATAGCGAAAATGCTGGAAATGCAACAGTAAATGGTACAATCACCAACGCAACCTCATTACAAATTACAAATAACGGAACCGGCGCATTGGCTGTAGGTGCTGATATTATAAATGGTGGCAACACCACAATTACAAATGAAGGAACTGACCTGTCACTAACCGGTGATGTTGATAATGAAGGCAACCTGATAGTTACAAATAATGGTACAGGTGCATTAACAGTTAGCGGTACGATTGATAATGAGCTTAAAACTAACATTATCAACAGTGAAAATGGTACAGATCTTACAATGAGTGGTACTATTGACAATGCCGGTAACCTTGTAATCAGAAACCACGGAACAGGTGCAACACTTGTTTCGGGCGATATAATCGGCGGTGCAGATGCAGAAATCACAAATGACGGAACCGGTTTGACAATCGCCGACACTTCTACAATTGATAACGAAGGTATTATCTATATCAATAATAGATCTGGTGATATCCAAATTGACGGACAGGTAACTTCCGGTGATGTAAGTATTCAAAACATTGGTAAAGGCATTATTATCAGTGATGAAGCTAATGTTACCGCAGATAAAGGCGATGTTCGTGTCCAAAGCTTCGGTACAGAAGATTTCCAAGCAAAAGGTCACGTGACAGCTGCTAATGATATCATTGTAGATGCTAAAGATAATAATATTGTTATCGGTACTACAACAACTGATAATTCAAATAACCTGACCGCAGGAAGAAATGTTGACTTATATTCATATAACGGAAGCATTCTGAATGCAGGTACAACAAATACAATTGTTAAAGCGGGCGGTGATTTCAGCGCTAAAGCTATTAACGGTACAATCGGCGGATATGTTGACTCTGGAATTTTACCAACTTCAAGAGATTTAACAAAATCAATTAATGTTGAAGTTGCTGGTACGGTAACAGCAAATACATTAAGAGCCGATGGCAATAAAGATAATTTGGTTATCAATATTGCAAGTAAAGAAGCTGATTTGAATATTAATCAGGTTCATGCAAAAGGTGATGTTCTCTTGTTGGCCGGTGAAACAACTGATACAAGCGCATCAATTCTAAATGCAGCAAAAGATGATACAGTTGCAAACGTTGAAGGTGAGGCAATTTCCTTAATCGCAAGCAATACAATCGGTACATCTGATAAAGCTGTTACATTTAACCAAAGAAATACTGATAAAGAAGTTGATTTCTTGTCTATCAAAGATATGAATTTGAAAGGCCTGGATGATGCTTATGATACAAATGCTGGCACAATAATCTCAAGAGAAGGTTCTGCAAATATTGAGTTCTCAGGTAATACAATCATTGATGAAATTACTGCAGCAAACGATATAAATGTTGTAACCCGCGGTGCAGCACTTCAAATTCACAAATTAGGTTCTGTACCTGAAACTCCGGTAGATTACTATGGACCTAACGGTGATATTACACCTCACAATGCTACAATCAAAGCTCTTGATATCAATACAAGAACAAGACTTGACAATACAATGATTGACGGTGTTAACCACTGGGCAGATTCCAGAGTTGTAATTGACGAAGGTCGTCTGCAAAATGGAGGCAACTTAACAGTTGTTGCAGATAGAGCATACGCTAACGGTGTACAATCTAAGATTAACAAAGACGGTTTCTCTAAAATCGAAAACGATGCAACAAAACCATTTGAAGGTGAAGACCTTACATTAACTCATAAGGCAGTAAGACCTGATGATGTAACAGATATCGGTCACGACAAGGATGAAAGAAACTACTATTATCCGGAAGGTGATGGCGATTTCACTGACGGTTCAACAAATGTTGACCCTGATGACGGTATAGTTGACGCAACTCCGTTAGAAATTGAAGATCCTAACCCAGACCCAGATCCAGATCCAGACCCTGATCCAGACCCAGATCCTGATCCAGATCCAGACCCAGATCCAGACCCAGATCCAGACCCTGATCCAGATCCAGACCCAGATCCTGATCCAGATCCAGACCCAGATCCAGACCCAGATCCAGATCCAGATCCAGACCCTGATCCAGATCCAGACCCAGATCCAGATCCAGATCCAGATCCTGATCCTGATCCAACACCTGACCCGGATCCTACACCGGATCCTGATCCGGATGACCCTAGTCCTCTTCCGGAAGTCGGATATCAATATACATATAAACAAAGAACTATGGATCATAACATAGAAGCAATGGATAAACGTCAAACAATGCGTTTTGATGTCGGCGGTAACAGCATTCCATTGACTCTGGCACCAAATGATCAAGTAGAATCTGTAATTGATATCTCAAGAGGCGGTGTTGCGGTAACACATAACGAAACGTTGAATGTTGGCGATGTGGTTCCAGTTCAGATTACATACGGTGATATTGTAATTGACACAGATATTAAAGTTGTATCAGCTACTAAGCACCGCGCCGGAGCAGAATTTGTAAACCTTGATGAGGCAACAGCTAACAATATTCTATATATGAATATTCTTATTGAGGATTCAATAGCTCAGGCAAAACTCCAAAAACAACAAGAAATGGAAATGCAATCTGTACAAGAACTTGAACAGCAAATTGATTCAGTTGCAAGACCATTTGATACAGAAAATGATAATATATCACTTATCAAATAATCTGTAATAACAATATAAAAAAGAACCAATCTCAAATGAGGTTGGTTCTTTTTATTGTAACGAAATGTAACAAAAAGCATGCAAAAATTAAAGTTTAAATAAAGAACTGCCGATACATATAACAAGGAAACGCAAGCCGTTAAGATAAAGGTCGAAGCGGCTGAAGGGAACGAACGAAAGGAACATCTGTTATGGGTATGGCAGCGAGCCAGGCGAGGTTTTTGGGCCTCACGGCGAGAAAGACAAACGTTGAATATGAAGGTCAGCAGATCAACCAACAACGGACTGCATTATCTAACCAATCAGCAAGTTATTATACGAACTTATTGGGGATGAATGTTCCGCAACCGCCTTCAGTGCAAGATTATACAAAGACAATATATTCATTTAGTGACGGAGCGTTAACGAACCAATTAACCAGTTTGATAGCGCATGCAGACGGAAGTTATACTATTTCATATTTAAGGAATTATACAGACAATGATGCAATAGTAGCGTCAACGCCGAGCAGAATAATAAAGAATGATGACGGTACATATAATGTAGGAAGTACTACATTAAGGGAGTTAGGCGTAGCGGATCCAAATGATCCATATTATGCGAGCCTTTCCGATGATAACAAAAAAGCGTTACTGGAAGATGAAAAGCATTATATAGATTTATTGAATGAGAAATACAGCCAAACCGGAACAGATACGTGGTTGGTAAGATATGTGAAGAACGAATCAACGGGAGCGTATGTTCCGACGTTTTACAATAAATCTGTATTGGACGGAGCAACGTATGACAGTACGAATACATCTGTATCGTATATAGGTGCATATACAAAGGGCAGTGCACAGGTAAGCGAAGAGTTAAAGGGAGTCACTGCGTTTTTGGAACAGGATTCAACGGGACGTTATATAAATATAACTATAGAGGATGAAAGCGGGAATTTAACGACGTACTCCTTAACGACAAGTACAGTAAAAGATGAAGATGCATATAATGATGCAATGAATCAATATGAGTATGACAAAGCAGAATACGACAAAGATGTACAAGAAATCAATGCGAAGATAGAAATAATCCAGACAGAGGACAAGGATTTAGAGATAAGATTAAAGCAGCTTGATACAGAGCAGGATGCAATCTCCAACGAGCTTGATGCGGTAACGAAAGTTATTGAAAAGAACGTTGAATCCTCCTTCAAAACCTTCGGGTAATAGCTTTTATATTAGATATAATAAAAAAGACTCATCAACAGATGAGTCTTTTTTATGGTGCGGGAGACGAGGCTCGTCTCTTGTTTGCTCGCGTGTAACGGCAATTCCGTGTTTTGTTTCAGGGCTTCACAGCCCTATCAACAAAAACACTCCAGCCTCAGCTCGCTCACGCAACTCGCCCAAAGCGTTTTTTCGCCGCTATCATCCGGCTAATAAAAAACACCCATCTGACGATGAGTGTTTTCTATTAGCGGGAGACGAGGCTCGAACTCGCGACATCCTCCTTGGCAAATCTATTTTTCTATTTTTTATTCATTTTATAATTTTTATAAAATCTCCAAAATATCCAATATTAAGGGGTTTTTGACCAACTCTTTAATTTTGAATATTTTATTTTTTTTTACATTTTTCACAGTTTTTCAAAAAAATATGAGCAAAATGTGAGCAAAATTTTTATTAGCTACCCCCTTTGTTTTGCCCGTTTTCAAATTCTCTAAAATATTTCTTGAGGGCCTTTGTATCATGACGTCTAATTCGTTTATTCAACATTCTTTATTAGATACTCAAAATTATATAATTGAAAAAAATAAATCCGAGGTAAAAAAAAGAATTCATTACGTTGAACCTAAATGGGAAAAATTTTATTCAGTCTACGCTTGCGATTTTACAAAATATAATGCCCTCTGTACCGCTATTACAGACCAAAACTTTGACAAAGTTATACAAAACTATCCTGACGTTGACCTTATAACTTTGAAAAGCTATACCCGTAAAGATTTTGATAAACTCAAATTATTATGCTATGCAAAAGATGAAGAAGGGAAAAAAATTCATCTTGGAGATCAAAAACACATTTTTAGATTTAAAACATTAAATAACCTTAAAAGCCTTTTAGTTAAATATTTAGAAAATCGTCCGGTATTTCATAGTGATTCTGTTAAAATATCATTTAATAATTTTACGTATTATCAGGAAGCTTATGAAGCACGCGATCCGAAAGATCGTATTATTGAAGAAATTGAATTAGACTGGATCGAGAATTATAATATGAAACAGAAAATTAACACATATATTAAAGTTCTTAGACTATGCCGTAAAGGAATATTATTGCAGCAAGCAGTTAATTACGTAAAAGAATGCCCGGTGTAAAATCCGGGCTAGTAGAACATTTAAGGTCTTTAAGGGTCTTTTGTTTCTATATTATTCCTTATAAAATCTCCTATTTCATTTTTTTGAATATTTGGAAATGGCGGTAAATAAATTATATCTATCTTTCTGCCCGGCTTTCCTCTGTTGCAATCAAATTCGTAATGCGTAAGAACTGTTTTGGGTGTAACCGGTATGTGGTATTCTTTACAGAGCTTTGCGATAAGCTTAAAGGCTTCTAAACATTGTTTTAGTGTTAAAGGATAAGAAGTATCGCCATTCTCGGTATAACCCTTCATTCCGCAAAGTGCAACGCCAATAGAATCTGTATTGCCCATTTCTGTATGTGCTGCATATTTCCCGTCTTTACAATTTAAATTATCTTCCGGTTTATATTTACCTTTAATAATCAAGCCATCACCGTTTATCAGGTAATGATAATGCTCAAAATCAGTTGTATTAGGTTGATTAGTGCCGCCCGTCCAGTGGATTATGATTCGTTTCATAGTTAATATTATAACCTTTCAATAATCCGTCTAAAAGCCTGATACCACAAGTGTTATACTCATTTTATGGCTAAAGTAGTAAAAAATAGCGAAACAAAATCAAAAGGTGGTTCTAAAAAGGGCGAACGAAGGGGTGGAAGACAAAAAGGAACTCCCAACAAAAAAACTCTTGAATTTGTTAAAGCTCTTGGCTCGTTTGACCCGCTCGAAGAGCTTAAAAATATTTGTTGCAATACAGATAAAGATGATTTGAAAGCGCATATTTGTTTAAACCTGCTTAAATATATCTATCCGCAACGCAAAGCTGTTGAGATTGATGCGGTTGATATTAAATTACCTGTTGTAAAAATAAAAGGGTTGTAGTATGGAATACGAACTTCTACCAGCTCAAAAGGATTTTATGCTTATTACACACGATTTTCCACGCGATATCGCTCTTTATCAAGGTGGTTATGGCTCAGGTAAAACATTTTGCGGCTCTCTGTTGGGTATTTTGTTAGCACTTAAATATCCGGGTATTCGTGGGCTTGTTGGTGCGCAAACTTACCCGCTTGTACGTGACACAACTCTTAAAACTTATTTTGAGCATCTTGATAACATGGAATTTAAAATCAATATACATTATGAATTTAAGGTTGCAGAAAGTAAATTGATTTTTAAAAACGGCTCCGAAATACTATTCAGGCATATGCAAGAACCTAACAAATTGAAATCACTTAACCTCGGTTTTATTGAGCTTGAAGAAATGTCAGATATCCCTGAAAGTACATTTAAAATGCTTCTGGGGCGTCTTAGGCAAGCAATTAAGCCCGAATGGAAAGATAAAGACTTTAAATATCGCCTCTTTGGGCATACTAACCCCGAACCCGCCAAAGGCTGGATTTATAAATATTTTGTTGAAGAAAAAAAAGACAACTATAGGCTTATTCAAGCACCAACTACTCAAAATAAATTTCTTGCTTCTGATTTCGTAGACTCCCTAAAACAAGCTTATGATGAGCAATATTATCGGATTAATGTACTCGGCGAATTTGGCGACTACACTTCAGGCCTTGTTGTAAAAGGGTTTACATCTGATAACATTAAGGATTTACACTATCAATCGGATTTGCCGCTGCATCTTACCTGGGATTTTAACGTGGATCCGATGAGCTGTATTTGTGCGCATAAAACTAAGGATAAAGTTTTTTATTTTGACGAATTCGTCCTAGAAAATACTTCAACACAGCGGACAATTAATGCCGTTATTGAACGTTATCCAAATCATAAAGGCGATATAATTATTAATGGAGATGCATCAGGTGATAACCGCAGCACGCAAAGTGAATTCTCTAATTATGTCATAATTAAAAAAACTCTTCAAAGGCATTATCCTGATAAACAAATAAGAATTCAACTGCGCTCGTTTAATCCGCCTATAAAGAACCGTATAGCTGCTTTTAATGCTATGGTCTGCAACCATAACGGCGAAAGGCGGATTTTAATTGATAAACGATGTGAAAAGCTATTGTATAACATTCATAATCTTAAATATAAGCCCGGTACCGATATAGTCGATGTGCCAACCTATGCGCAGATTAAAAATGAAAATTCGCTTAAATTTCTTGAACATCCATTTGATGCTGCCAGTTATCTGGTTGATTTCTATTTCCCAATTAGATAAAATGGCCGATTTTACATCCTCTACACTATTTTTTAGAGGTGTATTTATATGGAAATTAAAACAGAAATCATAGAGGATAATAAAGAACTAACAGGCGAACAGCGCGATAACTTTGCGAAACAACTTGCTGATAAATTTCAACAATGGGATGAAGACAGACAGACACAAATTGATACCGCGCGTGAAATTATGCGGGAAGTTTATTTAAATCAACCGGTGCGAAAACTTGATGGCGAACTGGCTTGGAAATCTGATGTTAAACTTAACGGGCTTTATAATATCAAAAGAGCTATAAAGGCTATGATGTGGCGTGAGATGTGGGCTAATCCTTCACAAATGTTTGATGTAAGGGGGACTGACGAAAGAACACAGCAGTTAGCAAAACTGCAAAAAGCCGCCATTGTCGATTCGCTCAATAAAATGGATGTTGGTAAACAGTTTGATGAAGGCATTGATAATTTACTTGATATTGGGGAAATTATTTTAAAAACCGATTGGGAGCAGAGAAAAAAAATAGTTAAGCGTCAAATAAAAGGGGTCGGATTTATTTTAATGAACGTATTACGCTCATTAAAAGGTGCTGGTTATGAACAAATTCCGCTACAAGATGTTGAAGTCCCAATATATGAAAATGCCAGGGTTGAAAGTATTTCGCCGTTTATGTTTGTTTTTGATTATTCTAAATACAAATTACGCAATAAGGATAGCTGGGATAGCTGTATAAAGATTTATAAACGATTTGAAAATCTAGATAATATCAAAGCTAATAAGGTCTATAAAATTACTGATGATATGCTTGCTGATTTGAAAAATATCAAAGAAGATGCATCCGAAAACAAAAAAGAGCTTGTTGACTTGCGGGACTATAATGAATATTCTGGACAGTATTCCGTACTCTATGCGCACGGAGATTTTAAAATAGAAGGTAAGCTATACAAAAATTATATAGCTGAGGTTTTGGCAGGCAAATACCTTATAAGGTTTGAAGAAAATCCGATGTATATTAACCCGTTTATTCTGTGTGCATTAGAATATGACCCGTTGACTAAGCGAGGTATATCTAAATTAAAAGCCTCTAAGGATATGTGCAGAGAAGAAGAAACATTAACCAATGTTGCTTTTGATGTGCAGAAATTAACCGCCAATCCCTCATACTGGGTCAATGAAGGGCTATTGACAGAAAATAATACCGATAAAAATGGCAATATAGTACTTGCTCCGGGTAAAATTTTTGAAATAGAAAGTGGATATGCTGGCAGTCTTCCTAATGCAATTGAGGTATCGGCAAACGGGATTGAGACATTACTCGCGTTACTTACTCAAAAAATATCTGATATTTCAAGTGTTAATGCGAATATGTACGGTAATGTCACGCAAAAAGATAAAACGGCCACAGAATTAAGTCTTGCTGATAAAGGTGCAACTGCGCAATCGGGTAAAGATTTGGATACTATTTATCAGGACTGTACTATCCCTATGGTTAAAAATGTGGCTGAGCTTTTAGCCATGTTTAAAGACGGTACGGATTTTGTATACGCACAGGAAAAAGGAAAAAATACTGAATACAAAATAACAAATGAAATAAGACAAGCTGAATATAACTATATCTATGAAGACAGGAACGCTATATTTGACCGAAAAAGTAAGTTTCAAGAGGTTTATAATCTGTTTAACGCTATAGGACAAAATCCAGAATTATTTGCTATGGTGAACTGGCGTGAGGTTATTACTACAGCACTTGAAATGACAGGATTTGACAATACTGAGAAATTCTTACAGGATGAAACTCCGGCAATGCAATTTGCACAGCAGCTTAATCAAATTCCGCCGGAAATGCAAAAACAAATTGTACAAATGTTTAGTCAACAATTAACGCAGTTACAGCAACAATATCAGCAGCAACAACAAGAACAGCAAATGCAAACCCGTGCTAATCAGCAAGTACAAATGAATATGTACAGACAGCAAGCTAGAGAAAATGCGTTGACACAGAATATTAATCCCCAATAATGGCTGTTAGTAAAAAAAATAAGCCCAGTAAAATATAACCTGCAATTAAGCAAACTATAATTGACTTAAAAAAATATTCTGTAAAACTTGTAAAAATTTTTTGCATAATTATATGATACCACAAAATTGGGAGTTTGACAATGGGAAAAGATCCGATATATAAATCAATGTCAAAACATTTAAGATACGACAAAATGGGTAAATATAACCCCCTTAAACCTTTAGCTATATGGACTAACACAAATGCTATGCTTGATGATTTTTATATTAGACCAAATGTTAATATCCGAAATGATACACAAGGTTTAAATATTAAAAATTCTATGCGACATATTGTTGCTCCTGCATTAATGACCCAAGAATATAACCCTAAATTTACTAGATTTATGGGCGGTTTAAAAGAAGCGCGGGATTTTTATGCAGGACAACCAATAGAAGACCAATTTATAGACTTAAGAAACAATTGGCGTGGAATTAATTATGCACAAAATAATCCTCAAGCTAATAAAGAAGAAATTATGCAATATGCATTAGAAGAAGCAAAGAAAAATTATAATCAAGATTATAATAGTAAGTCTTTATATGAACTTTTAATTGGAAATTAATGCCCGTTTCGCACTCTGCTATTGTTAGCTTATGGACAGAGAAAACCTTGTCAAAGTTAGAAATTTGCTGGCAACAGCCGAGGGAAACGCACTTGTTACTTACCTCTCGGATTACATTACCTCAAACGCCTGTAAAAATCGCGAAGCAAGCGAAATTAAGGGAATGTGTGAACTCTTACAGCAAATTAAACTAATCCCAGACAAGGTAGAACAATTAAGGAGAAGTTAATCAATGGCAGACGAAAGCACAGTAACGGAAATTTCAACACCCGCTGAAACACCCGTAGAGGACACCTCAACAAATGTTGAACCTGATAACACAGGCACTTCAACTGTTGAACCTGAAACGGGAGATGCCGCGGCTGGAACCGAAACAAAAACGCAAGAAACACGTTTATACGCTGACAAGTACAAAAGCGTTGAAGACCTTGAAAAAGGTTACAAAGAGCTACAGGGCGTATATACTAAAGCGTCTGATTTTGAGCAAAAATATAATGATTTGCTTGCTCAACAACAAGCTAATGCACAAAGAGTCGAACAACAAAATTTGAATGAAGCAAGAAGCAAAGGGTTTCAATCCCCACAAGAACAGCGTATCGCAGAAAGTGTTCAGGTCGCAGAATTCGAGCAGTATGTTAATAATCTGAATTCAATCAATCCTGAATATATAGAGGCTGTACGACACAACTTATTGCAGTATTATCAGACGGCGCATCCTGCGTACCTAGAAGAGGCTAAGCGCTATTTTCCGCCATCTATTATCGAAAATGTAACACTCGCTAAAAATAGTCTTCAACATAGGCTAATTAGTGAATATCAAGCACAGCAGGCACAAATAGCAGACCAGAATACGCGCAATCTTGCCGAAACTCTTAAAACAGAGTTCCCAGATTTCCTTAACGAATTAAAAAATAATGAGGGCAGAGCACAAGCATTGCAACAGTTCTGTAACGCCGGATTTATTAATTCTAAAGAGGATATGCAGGCATTCATTAATGTTGTCTCAAAAATCGAAGCTACGGCTAAAGAACAAGCTATCGCAGAATATGAAGCTCAAAAAACCATTGAAAAAACTAAAAAGGCCGCACAAATTAGCTCAAATACTTTTATTCCAGAGAATAAAGAAAAATATTCCGAGGAAGATCTCGAAAAGATGCCACAGGCACAATTTGATAAAATTTATGCGCAAAAAGGATTAGCAGCTTTTATTTAAAAGGAGATTAAAACATGGTTACAACAGTTAAAGAGGGTTTATTCCGTCCCCAGTTATGGAGTAAATTGTTACTAAAAGATATTATGGATTACGGAGTTATGATAGATTGCGTGAATCGTAATTGGGAAGGCGAAATCAAAAATCAAGGTGATACGGTTCATATTCAAGCTATTGGTGATGTTACTGTCAACACGCATGATGACGATACTCCAATTCAATATCAAGAACTAAACGGTGAAACTCTTGTATTGAAAGTTGATCAAGCTAAAAACTTTGCATTTGTCGTTAAAGATATAGAAAAAGTACAGGCAAATGTAGAATATTTGCAGAAATATACTAACAAAGCGAAAAAGCAGGTTGTTAATGTTAAAGATGCATATCTTCACACTATTGGGATGGCAGGCGCTCATACAGATAACCAAATGGGGACAACTGCAATTACTCCGGAAACAATTTATGGGATTTGTGTGGATATGTTTACAAAATTGGCCCGCGCGAATGCTATTGGCGCTGACGGACTCGGCGAAGATGGCAAAAGACCTTTCTTAATCTTACCGCCTGAAATCCTTGCGGTAGTGAGAAAATCAGAAGAAGCTAAACATGCTACTACGCTCGGCGATCAAACAATTAGAAAAGGTACTATTATGCAGTATGCGGGGTTTGATATTAAACAGTCTACAAATGTGAAAAACTCCGAGGGCTTCGGTATCTTGGCCGGTACATCCGAAGGTATTACATTTGCAGAACAAATTACCAAGGTTGAGTCAATCAAAGATAAAGACTATTTTGGCGATTTCGTTAGAGGATTGTATGTGTACGGTGCAAAAGTTGTCCAACCAAAATGTTTGGCAACAGCAACATTCACACTTTCATAGAACACTATCAAGGCGGGGGATCTTGCCCCGCTTTTTAAATAAGAGGTATTTATATATGGCAACTACAAATAAAAGTTTAGTAAGAAAAGTGACTGAAACTAAAAAGGCCACTACAGAAGATTTAATACTTGGCAATGAACCTATTACTGAAACAAAAATAATCAAAACTTATGAGGATGAGAGCGTTCGCTATAAAATCACTAATCTTCAAGTGAAAAATAAACCAATTATAGTCACTGGTGATTTGGTTGAAACTTTTATAGGGAGCGGCAACAAAGCAGCAAGGAAAAGTTTAAAAGAAGGTGCTCTGAAAGTTATTACTAAAGACAGTAGCAACAGAGATATGTACCAGATTGAGGTTATAGATTAATGACTATTACAGCGCAAAGACTTTTAACAGAATTAGGACGTAGAGCTTGGAGCGGCTTCAATGCTGATGATATGGTATTTGAAAGCGAGGACAGTCTCCAGGCTCAAGCAGAGCTTAACTTTGCTATGCGTTACCTTACTAATCTGGTTGATTTTCCATTTCGTAGTGCTGAACAATCATTTGAAACAGATAAAAATTCTGAATATTATTCTATGCCCGAAGGGCAAATCAATAGTATTTATAATGCTGATACTCTTGATGAATTAGAATTTATTGGTGATAACAGCTCTTATGATAAAAGTTTAATTGGCCAGCCTACAGGATATTGGATTGAATACTCCAATCCGAAATCTCAAATCAGGCTCTATCCTATACCAGATAGAACTTATAATTATAATATTGTTTATAATCAATTCAAGCCAATTATTGACTACAAAACCAAGAAGAAAAAGTTTGAATTTGAAAATGCTGGCGATTATATAAATCTGCCCTCAAATCTTGAATATTTATTTATGGATTGTCTTGTTTTACGCACAATTATTACAAATATGAAAGATGAGCAGGACGAAAACTATCGACCGACTATAAATGAATTTAATGAAGCGTGGCGTCTTTTCCTTAGGGCTTGCAAGCCTAAAAAAATACAAAGCAGGGTGATTTGGTAATGTCATATGTAATTGAACCTCTTATTTTTGAAAAATTTAAAGGTATACGGGAATTTAACGGAGTAAACTCTGGTGGTGCTATTTCTGCTATAACCTGTTCTAATGTTGAACTGGTTCAAACAGAAATAGGGGCCAATACAGGGATTAAATCTATGTATGGCAATGCTGTTGCTTATTTATTGCCTGAGGGTTATAAAACTATTGGAATTTTTAAATCTCAACAAGAAGGTATTAATTACAAATTTATTTATGCTGAAAATGACACAAAAGGAACTTTATTCTATATAAATCTTGCTGATAATTTAGAAATAATTATTGATGATTTAACTAAAACCGGTCAATGTAATGCCATTACTATGTCCTCATCGGCTTATGATGTTTTCGTATTCACTAACGGTGTTGAGGCTAAAACGGTTTGTTTTACCGCCGATTCTGCTTATGGGGATAGGGTACAAACCATTTCAGCAAAGGATTATTTAGGAAGAACTATAAAATGGCTGTCTATGACAGAATGGAACGGATTTCTTGTAGTTGCTTCTGATTATGGTGTTCATTCCTCTCACCAGAATGATATATATAAATGGGATGATAACCCGCAAGATATTGCTGATGCTTGGTATATTGATTTTTCTAAAAAAGTAACAGCTGTTTTTGCCTTTACTGGCGGTTTATATATTTTTACTGATGATACCTGTACTCTTTTGAATACAACGCCTAATGACACTACAAATTCTGTAATGACAACATCCGCAGGTATCGGATGCTATTCTTATCAATCGCTTGTTAAGCACGATTTATTCCTATTCTTCTATGATAATAATCAGAAAAATGTTTATTATCTGTCTGCTACTGATACCACCGGACAAATACGACCTAATGGACCCGCAGCTAAAGAAATTCAATCCTATTTTAAAAAAATTGAAACTTTTAAAATGTATTCCTGCATCTATGATAATCGTAACGAGATTTGGTGTCTAATAAATGATAATATTTTAATCTATGACTATATGCAGCAAGAATGGCTTACAAGGCAAGAACAAAATATCGTTACTTTACTTCTTAGCGAAAATAATATCTTTACAGGAGATGCTCTGGGAAATATTTACGTTGAAAATATTAATGAAGATTTTTCCGGTCAATTCTTTCCCTGTATTTATCAGACAAATTTCATAAATGCAGGTTCTAATTCCAATCTAAAAAAACAAAAAACCCCGCTTTTATTAACGCTTAATGCAGATTATGTTAATGATTTTTGGGTACAGTTAATAGTTAATAACAAGCCTAAAAATCCCAAACGTGTTAAACTCAACCAAAATGTTTCAGGCCGTTTCGCTTCTGAAGATAGCGCAGAAGCAACCGCCGAAGAATGTTATGATAGCGCAAGATATTCAGAAGAAAACACATACAAAAAAACTGTTGTTGAAATATCGACACCGCAAACCTGGTATACAATAGGAGTTAAAATCTTTACTGATACTTTAGGACAAGGCTTTTTTATTAACTCTATGGAGTTTAAAAATATTAAAGTTAAAACTAAAACAAAGGGACGTTAATCAGATATGAAGAATTTATTTAGAATATAACAGAAACCTATAATAAAATAAAAGAAACTAACACATATATTAAATAAAGTTAAAATTTTATTATGTATGGCCGGTGATGCAATTTTATTTGATAACACTAAAATTGTTATACAAATAGATACCGGTAACAAAACAACAGCAAATAAACAAATAAAAAAACCTAAAACAATAGAAAGCGAAAACATATGGTATCCCTTTATGAATTATTGAGTGATAAAAATACTGATAAATCATATAAAAAAAATAAAGTAAAATACAGCGATGTTGAAAAAGATAGAATTATAGGAACGATAAAAAATTGATTATTGACCACATAAGAGATTTGGAAGAATTTAAAATGCTTTACGAGAGTCGGCCAATGCCCTCTCAATATGATTTCGATTGGTTGGTCAATAATCCTTATTTATTTTGCTTTTATGATGAAGTAAAAGGCTTTTTACGCGGTTTCATTACTATACAACGTGAGGGTAATGAACTTACATTGTCAGGTACTTCTATTAGAAAAAATATGCCGGATAATGTACGGGCTATTATTAAAATATGTAATGCTTTTGATGAAGATATTGTCGCATATACGCCATTAAAGCACGCGGCATTAGTCCTAAAAAAAGCCGGATTTATATATCTTGGAAATGACAAATATATGAGGTATAAACATGGGTAAAAGTAAAAAAACGCCTGAATACGCAAAAGCAACTTACGACACTGGTGGCTTGTTTGGTTCTTCCACAACCGATAAAAGCGGTACAAGTTACAATCCTGCAGGTTGGATGAGTAGCACAATGAACACCGTAGGTAATAATGTTAATTCTACGCTTAATAATATGTTATCCAACGATTATTCAAATGATGCTAATTTCCAAGCTTATCAAAATCAGTTGAATAAAACAGCTACACAGAATTATGATACTTCTGTTTTATCACAACTTGCAAATAGGGGGCTTATGCGCTCATCAGGCTTGCAAGCTGCGACGAATGCATTTGCTGATACATTGGCTGGACAAACAACTGATTTATACGACAGCTATTATAATAGACAGCAAAATAATTTGTCAAACCTTTTAAATACCTCTAATACCTTATATAACTATTTGACCGGTGTCAATACCGGTTCGCAAAATAATGCTAACAACGTAAATAACTTTAATTTAAATCAAGCACAATTAAATAATCAAGCAAACGCATATAACAATGCACTATATGGTACATTAGCAAGTAGCGCTGCTGGAATTGCGACATCTGATATTAGATTAAAAAAGAATATTCGTCCAATTGGTAAAATAAATGGTATTAATTGGTATGAATTTGAGTATAAAGAAGGTTATAACTTGCCAAACGGCAAGCAGATAGGTGTCATGGCGCAGGAAATTGAAAAAATAATGCCAGAAGCCGTTATTGTTATTAATGGTATAAAACATGTTGACTATAATAAATTGAATAAAGAAAGAGAGGTCGCATAATGGGAAGTATGACACCTTGGGGTGAACTGGCAAAACAAAGTTTTCAAAATTTCAGAAATGGTTTGAACACGCTTTCTTATGGGTTAAGTAATGCTGGAAGTATTTTCGGCGGTTCCGGAGCCGGCTTTCAACCTATTCAAAGTCAACAACAGCCGCTAACGACAAATCAAGGCAGTAATAATTCATCTGGTTTAAGTCAATTATTCCAGAAAAAAACTTCACAACCTACTTGGGGCGCAATAGGAGAAGAAGTACAAAAGCAAGCCCCGCAAGTTAGTTTATATGAATATTTAATTCAAAAATAAGGGGTTATAATGGTAAATTTATTTGATTTATTAACAACTACCGGTAATAAAATTACAAATGCTAGTAATACGCTTTTTGATAAACTTGGGCCGGATAGCACGCCGCAGCTTGATACGATTCAATTAGGCGATGATGGTAACATTGATACTGCACAATCTTTACATCTGCAAAATAGGGTGAAACCTTTAACGCCTAAGGAAAGCTTATTTGGTCGAACATTAGAAGAGAATATCCAAACAATTAATCCTGAAAATAATTCAGCTGAAATGACTACCATTCGGGATTATAGGCCAGGGCTATTCAGCGATATAGCGAGCGGCTATAATGAAAATCGTAATAATGCTATATCAATGAATAACTTTGGTAATAATACGCTTTCTGATGGTAGGCGTAAAGGTTTTGCATATAGACTGGGTGAAGGACTTGGCTCCTTGGCGCGTATTGGTGATAGCCCTTTAGGGCGTAGTTTGCTTATTGGCGGGCTTGTCGGTGCTACTGGCGGGAGCGGTTTGGATGCTCTTGTCTACGGTGCGCAAACAGGGATGTTAAATCAAAGTAATAGATTGCGAGACCAAGCTTATAGAAATTCTTTAGAAGATCAAGGGCTTGATACATCAAATCTCCGTGGTTATATGACTGACAGTACATATAAAAATATCCTAGATGCAAAAACTTTACAAGATAATGCGGCATGGCGTAAAATGTATTTTGATGCACAACAGCAGCAAAATGAAATAAGTAGAATCTTGGCTCAAGAAAAATTCGAGTATCAGAAACGGCAAGATGCGATAGAAAATGCTATGGGTTGGGCTAAATTGAAAAATAAACCAGGGCGGATATTAACTACGGGTGCAAGCGACGGATTAAGTGCAACTGCTCAAGGTGTAGAACAAATGAACACATTAAAGGATAAAATAAGCAAACTTCCTAAACGCGCTGTAACACCGGGAATTGCGCAAGCGGCAAAATTAAATCCATTTGATACTGATGTACAAGCCTTTAATCAATATGTTAAAACTTATAAACAAGTTATTGGTAAGGGGTTAGAGGGAGGTGTACTGAGAAAAGAGGATGAATATAAGTATGATCAGATCATCCCTAAATTAGGTGATACAACAGCCGTATTAAATAAAAAAGCTCAACAATTACATCAAATGTTAGTAAATAAATATAATACGGATTTAGATTTTTATGGGCGCGCTGGTTACGATATAAGCGGTTTTGATACAATGTCACAATATTGGGGAAACAATAATACTGCGACGGAATCCTTAAACCCTGGCTATGCAGAGGGTACAGTTATCAAAAACAAACAAGGTAAAAGAATGATTATGAGGGATGGACAATGGCAAGCACTGTAAGTTTACCTGAGGGATTTGAAATAGAATATATGCCGAATGGACTACCTGAGGGATTTGAGGTTGAACAAAAGAAAGGTATTGATTTAACTCCTAGCGGGCTTGTTAAACAGGCGACCGCAGGTATTGCCGCGCCGATTAGAGCTTTACGGTTTGGCGAAACATTACCGCAAGCATATAACAGGGCGCGAGAAATTCAAGATGAAAGCGTTTTAAACAAATTTTCACCGGCTGTTGATATCGGTGCTTATGCGTTTCTCCCGCAAGCCAAAGTTTTACAAGGCGCGGGCAAGCTCGCCAAAATCGGTAACATGGCGGCAACCGGAGCATATCAAGGCGGTATTATCGGAGGTTTGGACAGCTTAAAAGATAAGGGAGATTTAAGCGGAATAGCTGGCGGAGCGGTTGGCGGCGGTGTTCTCGGCGCCGCTCTACCCGCTGCCGGTTATGGAATTAAAAAGGCTATTGAAAATCCTAACTTCCAAAGTACAACAACTAAAGTACTTGAGGGTTTAACCTCCGTGCCGCATAAATATTCTAAATTGGCACTTGAAAATGAACTCGCCGGAAACTCTATCTTCAAAGGGAAATTTGATGCCGATACCGCTTATCAACCAATAGAACAGCAATTGACAAAAGCAAAAAATATGTTGCCAACATCGCAGGATTTTGCGCAAGAATTCTATAAGCTCGGACAAAAAGCTACAAGCGGCATGAATACTTTAAAAGAAAATGCCGGCAATGAAATAGTAAATATTTTACAAAATTTGAACAACAAAGAAGTTAAAAATAAAGGAATACAAAACGCTGTAAATGGTGTAATTAACAGTTTTGGTGAGGGCGGTGTTTATAACTCTGCCAAAAGAAACGCTCCTAGGGTTATGAATTTAATTAACGATGAATTGTCTAAAAAAGGTTTAACTCTTAGAGATTTACACCGTATAAAAGAAGATTTATACGATATTGGTTATCAAGCCGCAGGAGCAAAAGAGGGTACGCAAGCAGCTGCGGCGAGAGGTACCGCGGAACAAATCAACAACTACCTAAGAGGTGTCGCGCCTGAATATGCGGCCCCAAATGACAGATATTCTTTAGTTATGGATTTAGAACGTGGGCTAGATAGTGAAAATACTATCGCTAAAAAGTTACACAATATAGGTAGTACAGGTAGTATAGAAACCGGTTTAGACCAACGTCTTAAAAATCTCGACACATTTTTACCAAATCAAAATAAATTCTATAAGGATGCTGAAACTCTCATTAAATCAGAAGAGGAAATAAATAATATCAGAAACACTATTGGTAATATGTATGAAAGAAACCCGCGTTTATTGTCAAATAGAAATGATTTGAAATTTGAAAATGCCTTAGAAGATTTACAAAATAAAACCGGTGTAAAATTTATGCCTGAACTTGAAAAAATTAGAGCGCGTGAAGCGTTAGAAAAATTCGCACCGGGGCAAGGCGGCGGAAGTGGCGGCGAACAAGGCTTTATGAATAATGTTCTTAGACCCGTCGCAGCTTCCGCGGGCAGGGCTGTTGGGGCTTTAGCTCTCGGGAGCACTCTTGGTGGACCAATAGGCGCTTTAAGTGCACTTGCGGCGGTATCACCTAAAATAATGGCGCGCGGAACTATTAAAAATCTTGGGAAACTTTATCAAAATGCTGATAAAGAAGTGCCTAATTGGCTTATTCCATTAATACTTGGTGGTGGGGCGGAATTAACAAATTAAAAAGATAGTCCTAAAGGGTCATCACTATTAATTTTACTTTTTTGTTTTGGTTTTGTAAGCAACTGGTATGAATAATAGGAATTTTTCCCCAGTACATCTCGTTTTAATATATATGTTTTACCATTTTTTTGATTTATCAAATATAAATTGTTTTCATAAACAATAGGTGTATACTCTTTTTTCTCAAAATCAAGATCCAAGCCTAAGAAATTCCATTCCGGGAAGTTATCACAATTAAATAAAGCCACAACAATAAGTATTATTATTATAAAACCCAAACATCCCAAATCATCATTATTATTGCTATTATTTTTATTCTCTGTATTATTCATTTTTAAACCCCTGAAAAATCTATCATTTTAATATAGCGGAACAAAAATAATTATACATAAATTCACCTCTTGTATCTGGTAATACACGTGTTTTTATATAATTATTTTCGTCTTCTATTATTACATTTCCTTTAGTATTGTAAACAACCAATTCCCCTTGTACAAATGTTTTATTATAACAGTCGATAGTATTATGCTGCATTATATACCAAACTTTTTGACCATATATATCTGGGAAGTTTAAATCCTTGCTATTTAGTGTTTTTTCCCAAAAAGAAACGCCGTTATGATTAAATTTAATAGTGTTTTTTCTTATCCATGTTTTTTCAAAAATTTTTAGCCAATCGGGGTCACCTGTTGATTTTATTTCTAATTCTAAAGCAAGTCTACTTATATATCTAGGAACATTTTTAAAAACACCTAAACTAGTATAACCTTTATCTTCTATTTTTTCAGTATATAAAATATTCCTTTCTTTATCTACTTGTTTTAATTCTATTCCTTTCATCTTTTTAGTAACTAAATTCATATTAACATGAATTATTGCACCTACAGCTTTTCTACGCCAACCTCTTTTTACGCCCGAATGTTTTCTATCAACATATAATAACATATCACAACATTCATCATCAGTCATCATAAGACTTTCGACGTCTAAACTAACAGTATTATCTACATTTACCCAATAATCCGCAAACGATAATGGACAAAATATAAACAAAGAAAGCAACAAACCAACAAACTTTTTCATCCGACCCCTTTCTTTCTTATGAACATTATACATGATATACCCGATTTGTAAACCTCTATAATAATTGTAACAAGAGGTGAAATTATGGCTGATTATTTAATTAATTTTAACTCCGGTGAAAAAATTTTGGCGTCCGAAACCAACAGTAACAACCAATATCTTTTAGATAAAATTTCTGATAACGCCGAAACACTACAGAATTATTTGGCTACACAAATTAATAGTATTCAATCTAATTTAAGTTCAGTGCAAAAAACATTACAAAATAATATTGATACATTAAATAAAAAATTAACAGAGCAGATAGACACTATTAACAGTCGTACATTTACACAAAAAAGCTTGGCTTTAAGTACCGGAACTACAAGTCTGAATTCTTATCTGCCTAATGACGGTAAACAATATCTTGTATGGATTAATGCGTATGTAGATCAAAAATCAGGGAATAACGCGACTGTGGCAACAGATGTTATGAGTGCAAGAACTATTTTACAGCTTGACGGAGATGCGGGTCGCTCCTCAAAAAGTATATGTTTGACTGTTGTACCTGTTGGAGCTGGCAGGAAAATTACAATCTCCGGTTCTATAAACTGGGTTAATCTGTGCGGTTATATGAGAATTTAAGAGGGTTTTATGGCTTTTGAGATTGATGAAAATGGAAATATAAGCATTATTCAGGGCGATAGTATGGAAATACCTTTAAAAGGTATTCCGACCGATAAAAATTATGCCATTTATTTTGCAATGCAGGATAAAGATCGGACTCCAATAGGTACCGAAGTAATGGTTGAATCTTTCAGATCTCCAGAAGTTATTATTTTTGTCACCGGAGATTTAACCGACCTTTTAACTGTACCGGAAGGGCAGAAAAAAGAAACATATTACTATGGGATTAAAGCCTGCTATGTGGAAGATGACGGCACAAAAGTAGAAGATACTTACATCTTAGGTAATGGAACAATAGGAAGTTTAAATTCAATAAATGTTTATCCAAAGAAAGTCGAGGGTATTTAATGGGAGAAGTTCAAGTTCAAGTTACACCGAGTCAACCACAAAGTTTACAGGTTGGTATAAAAAACGTTAAAAATTCGGTACAAATCGAAGAAAATCCATCCCATTATTATTCAACGCTTGCGAAATTATGGGCAACAAACATGGATGGACTTGTCCAAAATGAAGATTATTCTTCTAAATATTGGGCAAAAAACTCGCAATCCTCTGCGGAAGTCTCACAAGCTGCCGCAGAAACAGCCGCAAATCTTTCAGATTTATTAAATACTAACTATAATACATATTCAGAAGAGTTAAGTACAATTATTTCGGACGGGCTGGCAAGTCTTAATATCGCAGGATCTGCCGGCGTTGAGGGTATTAATAACGCTGCAGCCGGAAAGGTTGAAGAAATAGAAAACGCTGTTATACAAGGCGTTGAGGATATCAACCGCATTACGACAACCGCTTTGAGCGATGTCGCAACTTCTAAAACTGACGCAATAAATAGTATTGAAACGGTACAAACAACAGCTCTCGCCCAAATAGGTGAAGCCGGGACGAATGAATACAACAAAATTATAACTACAGGGATTGATGGCAGAGCAACAGTTGACCTATCGAACCTAAGCGCAGTTGGCGAAAAGCATTTTCTCAACAAAACGCAGCTTACTAACTGTGTTCTTGAAATCCCGCAGCGGGTTAATCTGGTGGATAACGGCACAAATATTATTATCAAAGCCGGTACTATCGGCATACAGCCTAACGGGTTTGAAGCTGACGGCACCACACCGAGATTTGATTACATCACTGTTACGGCAGATATAACCTTAAACAATATCCAAACTACAACGGTAATGTTAGGCTTAAACGGTGCTCAAAATGTATACAGAACACCTATTGACAGATGTTTTAGCGGCCCTACCGCTCCGGCATCACCAGTAAATTTAACTATGTGGTATGATACAAGCACAAACCTTGTAAAACGTTATGTAAATTCTGCGTGGGAAATCGCAAATTACACTTTACCGCTCGGGATTTTGAATTATACGGCCAGCGGTACGCCCGGTAGCATTCAGCAGGTATTTAACGGTTTTGGCTATATTGGCTCAAGCCTGTGGATAGATAAAGGCGTCCGTATGCTTATTCCTAATTACAGGAATGAGGACGGCACGTTAAAAAATCAGGATTTTACAACTGAAAAGATTTATCTGACAACTTATGACTCTGATTATACAAGACTCAATGGTAAATTAGTCTATGCGCGTAATGCTATTGCTATTTATAGTGATGCGGATTATGACAGCGTAAAAAATATAATGATTAATTCAGGCAATGAATTATCAGGTATAATATTTAGCTATACGGACAATACCGTTGAAAATGGTGTTATTCAATCACTAAACATCCCTCAAACTGTCTCGCTTGCAAAGAACAATGAAGTTGTACATGTTACTGGCAATGAAACCATTGAGGATACAAAAACGTTTAATGACAACCTTAATGTAGGCAATGACCTTAATGTAGGCAATGACCTTAATGTAGGCAATGACCTTAATGTAGACGGTTTATTAACAGTAAATTCAGACATCTTGGATATTGCCAATACTGTTGCGCCATCCACAAATCGGGCATACCCGCTGGTAGATATAAAGGATAAGAATAATAGAGTAGCCGGTAGTGTTCGATATATTGAAAATGTTTCAGGCAACAAATATGTTGAAATTTTGTGTGGTAAAAGCTTAAATGGCGCGACCAGTTATGCAAATCTTCTAATCGGCAAAACCGTTTCCGGACGTAACTTTATACAAGCGCCTGCAAGCGATATAGTCAATTCCGTTATTACAACAACTGGTATCAAAAAAGCCGCCAACGGGTATTTAAAACTCGGCAATGGCATCATCCTACAGTGGGGGATTTTGACAAATCAAACAGCGACAAATTATACTGTGACCCTTCCAACACCATTTACTACAACTAACTATGCACCAATAATCATTGACACAACGAATAGTAATGGTCAAAGTCACTGCTCGGTCACTAGTGTAACTACAAGTACGTTTTCTGGTCAACATAGTAGCGGTGGAAATGTAATGCGATGGCTAGCAATCGGATATTAATATCCGATTGCAAAGTAAAAACCACTACAACCACTTGAATCATTACCAGAGCTTGATAGATGTACAGTAAAGTTTGAAGTAGTTACAGCTGCCACGGTGAACACTGGTTCGTTTGCCCATGTACCATTGATAGAAACTATTACTTTAGGGGCTGCGGTAAAACTTGTATTAAAACTTGTAGTCAAGTTTTGATTAACTGTTACAGCGCCTATGCTCCCCCACTGTAGGATGATGCCATTGCCGGTTCGCAGTGGGGGGATAATAAAATTAAAAGGAGAAAATTAAATGGAAGAATTTTTTATAGGACAGATATTTGAGATTGAATACCCGCCGGAAGCTGCCGAATGGTGTAACAAGCGCGGTGATTGCTATATTGATGAAATTGATAGCGCGCCTGCAGAAGTTGAAGTCGAGGAACAGGACGAAAATGGCGATATAATCACACATACAGAAACCCAAATCGTACGCCGCTTTGAAATAAAAGAAATTTATAAACCAACAGAAGAAGAATTAATTAAGCAGCGTAAAGAACAATTTGCAAAAGAATTTTTCTTGACATCTCTCGGTTACATTAGACGCAAGGTAAATATGGCAACCGGGGAAATAAAGGATTTTCTATCCGATTTATTGCCTACTATATCAATGGGTATCCAGACCGGACAGGCAGTCCCGATTATTACATATAAAGAACCCGATTTTACAGAAGAATTTAGTATGGATTATATGGAGTCTCTGCAGGAAGTAAAAAACGTAACGTCAGAATTTGTACAGGAATGCTTTTTACAACTATCTAGTGACTTTACCGCAAAACCGTTAATAGTAAAGGAGTAATACAATGAGAACTATATTTTTAATGCTTGCAATTGTTTTGTTTTCGTCAATTAAATGTTATGCAGAACCGCAACAAACTATTAATAACGAGCAAGGTTATGCGGTTATAAACCTTGAAAAGGCGCCCGCATCAGAAAATAAGCAATCAATAAAGAATACTAAATCCTGGTTTTGTATCAATATCATCATCAATGGCAAGATTAAAGACGTACCCGCTACTTCATCAACGAAGTAGTTCAGACTACAGGGGGATTAAAAAATCCCCCCGTCTGCGAATAAAACCTATAATCACTCTAAATAGGTTCGGTATAGTATTTATATGGAGATTTTGAAATGGAAAATTTAATCACTTGGTACAAAGACAAAGATTTAGAGATATATTTTGACCATAAGCCGCTTGTGATTATCCGTGTAATAACCCCTGAAATGCCCGCAATCGACAAAAAGGCTATTGCCAAATATCCGTTTCAAAACATTCACCGCTTTAACGTTACACTTGTTGATTTGAAAAAAGATAAAAAATACGAGTTTCCAATCTTCAAAGGGTTTTGTTACGATGGCGCAAGCATTCCGCGTCTGTTCTGGCGCATAATAGGCTCCAACACAGACCCGCGCTTTTTAATTGCATCTTTAATTCACGATGTCTTGTGTATTAATCACAATTATGTCGATAATGACCGCAATTTCTCTTCAAAAGTCTTTCGTGCTCTATTACGTGAAGCCGGAGTGTCAAAAGTGAAAGCTCAAGCTATGTATCTGGCCGTGGATAATTATCAGCGGTTCTGCGGGTGGGGAAGTGAAAAACAAAGTTAAAAAATATCTTAAATTTCTTTATAAGAATAAAGAAATACAGAAAATTAGGGATTTGGCCAATCATCCGGACCTGACAGAATTAGAAAAATGGTTAGTAATTTATACTTTTGCTGAAAATAGAATGGTTCTTAATACCTGTGCCAAACTTAATATTTCAGAGAGAAAATTTTATATGATACAAGATAATGTTCTAATAAAGTTTTATTATATCCTTTCCAAAACTGTACAGTTATAATCGGCTAAAACCTTCATAATAAAAATTATGGAGGTTTTATTTTTATGATGAATTTTACAGGCGGATACAATTACAATCAATACAACCCCTATTTGACCCCGCAGCAGAGATTAAACCAATTAGAGGCACAATATCCACAATTTACACAAAATCCGATGCCGCAGCAAAACACAGGCTTTAAAACAATTCCGGTTTCAAATGCGGATGAAGCAAATGCAACTCAGGCAGATTTATCGGGAAATCCGATTTTCTTCTTTAATAAAGCAAAAGGCGAAATTTATTTAAAACAATTAAACCTGCAGGACGGCTCGGCAATTTTTCAAACATTTAAGCTTACACAAGCCCCGGCAACGGATGAAAACACCCCGCAGGGTGTAAACTTATCCGAAAAACAATACAAGGCATTAAATGACAAACTAGACGCCTTATATTCTATGCTTGCGAATAAAGAACCGGAACCGCTTAAAAAAGAGGTAAGAAGCAATGTTAAATAATATTATGCCAATGCTTCAGCAGCTTTCCAGAGTTCAAAACCCTATGGGTATGATGATGCAGATGTTCGGAGGTACGCCGCAGTTTCAGCAGATTATGCATATTGTGCAGGGTAAAAGTCCACAGGAATTAGAAGAATACGTAAGAAATATTTGTAAATCACAAAATATAGATGTCGACAATTTAATAAAAATGGTTAAACCGTTTTAATTACTCCGCTTTCAGCGTTGATATTCCGCATAATTGCGTTGATTTAAGTACATACATTAAGATTAAGAAAGAAGGTAAAAATGGCAATGGACGGAATGACACCCGCTGATGTTGCGGCAGTAACACGCAACAATAACGGTTATTATGGCGATGGTTATGGTCTGGGCGGTTCTTGGATTTGGGTTATTATCCTTTTTGCTCTGTTCGGCGGTGGCGGCTATGGCTGGAACCGAAACGGCAGCGGATTAACTCAAGTTGAAATGCAACAAGGGTTTGATACTCAATCAATTTTAAGAAAACTTGACGGTATTCAAAACGGACTTTGTGACGGTTTTTATGCACAGAATACTACAATGTTGCAAGGGTTTAACCACCTTGGTTCAGCAATTGCAGAAAATCGTTCTACTGCTCAACAATGCTGCTGCGAAACTAACCGCAATATTGATGCGGTAAGATACGAAAACGCAAAAAATACTTGCGAAATTGTCAGAGCAATTGAAAAAGACGGCGAAGCTACAAGAGCGTTGATTAATCACAATGTTACTCAAGCTCTTAGAGATAAAGTAGCAGAACAAAGTCAGATGATACAGTCTGCGAACTTCCAATTATCCCAACTTGCTCAAAGCGCAAATATTATCAATACATTAAGACCGGTTCCTATTCCGGCATATCCGACCTGTTCACCATATCAGGCCGCAAACTATTTTAACGGCTGTGGATGCGGCTGTGTTTAAAACCTCCGGAGTGCGGTATTTTGCCGTACTCCGTTTTTAATAATGAAAGGACTATTTTATGTGTAATTGTAATCATAATATTCACTACGTACAAAATGTAACAACAACGGAAACGAACGTTTCATTAACTGTTACGAATTCCAGCAATATTAGTTCATTAGATTGTTTTGAGCTGATAGTGTGCAAAAATATTGGGGCAAATGTAACCGGCGCGCCTTTACCTGTTCAAATAGTCATAAACGGCACGGCTGTATCTTTATTAAATAAATATTCCTTACCGGTTCTAAGCGACAAATTACCTTGCAGATGTAAGTACATTGGCGCTTATGTCGCGGAAGGTACTGCAACCCCTTATGTAATCCTGTTTAATACTCCAAAATGTAAGTGTAATGCTTAAAGGAGGAAATATGCACAAAGTCATAACAAAATACAATAATCTTAAAAATAAATATCCAAATATCGCAGAAGATATGATGATGATGTTTTTTGATAAAATGGAAGATGTCGCATATGAAGCCCTTGAAGAATACGAAATGGAGAAAGAATACGGTTGTCACATAGGCACACAAGAGCTGTATGAAAATGCCGTACAGTTACTTGACTGGGTAGACAACAAGGGCTCCGGTGCAAGATGGAGTGTTGAAGATATTATAAGACTTTCCGGTATAGATTTTGACAGAAAAGAGTACACAGAATATGATTATGCGTATTCTGTTAATATGCTTTACTCCGATTATTGCAACATCTTCACTGAATCAAGCTATTATTTAAAAATGGCTAAAAATTACCTTGAAGATCCTGATTACTGTGGTGTAGCCTCTGAAAGAGCATATAACAATGCCAAAAAACGGATTAAATACGACAAAGAATAAGAAAATAGACATACTCCTCAATTCCAGAGAAGCCCGCTATTGGGCTTCTTTTGTTTTTGCCCGTTTTTGGATTATAATAAAATAAAAGTATGGAAAATGAAAATCGACAAAATAATAACTATTTAAGCAGGTTATTAGGTATACCGGAAGATGTGAATGTGAACTATTCTTTTAATCCTAGAGATAACAGCATCTTAAAAATTGCCTGGAATTCTCCTAATGATAATAAAAGTAATTTGTTTAATCTGCTTGTTGATTTCAAAGATCCTGCATGGATAAGAATAAAGGATAATCACTAATGGAAATGTCATTTAATTTCGCGCCTGTTTTAATATTTTTAATTATTTGTCTTTTACTGTTTTTATTACATAACCTAGGTGGTCTACTTAGTAGTTTAAAAATATTTAGCAAGCATAGCAAAGATTTAAGCGCACAATTTCTTGATAAATTTCCTCTTGTATCACCAGATTTTATAAACAAAACCGTAAAAGAGCAGAATGTTGAAAATAATCAGGAAATTCACGAGATAAATAAAAAATTAAATCGCTTAGAAACTGATTTTTACGATATGAGAGAAAACATTTTATCAAAATTGGACGCTTTAACAAAGAGGATTGAAAAATGACATATTTTTTTGAATATGCACCACTAATAATAGTTATCCTTGGTTTTATCTGGCAAAATAAAATTTTTGTTACGCCAGAACAGCTAGAAAAGCGTTTTACTATCTTTGAACATAATCTGGAAAAGAAATTTGTGCTCAAAGAAACACATGATATAGCTATTTCAGAAATGAAAAGCGATATTGAAGAAATTAAAGAAAAATTAGATAAAATCTATGATATGTTGCTAAAAGCCTAATATTATCAATACTTAAAATTGTAAAATTACCCTTAAAGCTAATTGACATATAAATTAGTTCTTGCTATTGTAAAGAAACTTTAAAAAGGCTCTATTGTGGTTGATAGATTAAATTTAGTAGTGGGAATAATATATCAGTAGCCCGAATGAAATTTAAATGCTAAAATATGATTACTACTTTTAGGTTAGTATTTTGTTACAAAATCATTCGTTTAGAGCAATTTAATTGACTATAATTTTTTATATACTATAGATGAAGGCAAAAAAGATAGGATTTACATATTATGATTGCAATGATGGATAAACAAAACAAAATAGAAAGTTATAGTATACCTGTAGAAGAAGTCGCAAATTATTTTCTTGATAAATTAGATATTGAAACAGAAGATTGTATATCTAATTTAAAATTGCAAAAATTAGTATATTATGCGCAAGGCTTTGTTATGGCTTTAACAGGGAAAAAACTTTTTGATGAACCCATTGAAGCTTGGGAACATGGCCCTGTTGTTAGATGTTTATATGATAAATATAAACAAAATGGACGAGCTGCCATTACAAGAACAGAAGATCTGGAATATCACGAATTACAAAAATTCCCTGAAATAATGGAAATTTTAGATGAAGTTTATCAAGTATATGGACAATTTTCTGCTTGGAAATTAAGAAATATGACTCATGATGAAATCCCTTGGCTAGAAACTAAGAGAAATGATATTATTACTGATTGTAAAATGTTAGCTTTTTTTAAAACTCAAATTAATTAATTATGTCAGGTAAAATAAAATCACAAAAGTATGAAGAGTCACAAAGTTTAAAAGCGATTACTGGTGATAAAGACTGTCCAGCATTTAGTTTTCAGTATATTGTTAATAATACTGATTATAGTCTTAATAGCGCAAAATCTAATGAGAGTTTAAAATGCTCTTTATTACAAAGTTTACATAATTATTCTAAAACACCTTGGGATAATTTTAATGGTGATAAAAAACGTACTGGCGTTGAAATCGTTGGATTAACCAGTTTGAGAAAACTAAAAGTTGCGTTGCCAAAAACAAACTTTTATAATAATGTAAAAAATGTTACTATTTTTAGAGTTTCGAACAAAGCCAGAATTGTTGGATGGAGATATAAAGCTATATGTTATGTTTTGTGGATTGATTGGGATTTTTCATCATATGACCATGGGGCTTAATATAAAGGTACCTCATAATCTTATTCTCGGGATTATTCTACCAATTACTACGAAATCTTCGTTTTCATTGATATAGAACGGATCATATTCCTTGTTCAAGGAAATACATTTTATTTTATCAGGTAATAAATTTATTTCTTTTACAAAACATTGCCCGCGGTATCGAATGGCATAAATTTGCCCATCTGTTAAAGTTGTATCAGCTTTATTAATAATTACCCTGTCACCTTCTCTATATTCAGGGTACATCGAATTACCGGCAACAGCCACAATCTCACAATATTTAGGATTTATCTTGTTTCCTCTTTCTGTTGTTAACAATCTTGAATCAATAGCAAATGTTTGCGCGGCTTCATTATAAACTTCAATGCCGTAACCTGCAGATAAAGAAACATCAGGTCTGTAAGTTAAGTTAATGGTGCCACTCACCGGTTTGGTGGTATTTATTAGATGTTCTTTAATTTCTTCAAGTTCCTTTAAAATCTCATCTTTGGTCATAGGGGCTTCTTTGGGTAAATCTCTTTTAGTCAAATTAATTTTCAAGGCCTGCTCAAGTTGTTCTATATTTTTTAATTTGATTGCTGTCCCATTTTTCTTTTTTTTACTAAAACTTGTTTCATCCATTCCCCAAATTTCGGCAATTTTGTACGCAGGTATATTAATGTTACGTTCTGTTAACTCTTTTTGCAGTTCACTAATATTCATATTTATTGACCCATATAATTTTCTTTGATTTATGTTGTTATTTTATTGGTATTTTCTTGACAATTTAATTTGATTCTGTTATACTAAAAATGTCGGAAATGGAATGCGACAAGAATAATATAGAGATTTAACTATTGTATTCTAAACCGGCAATAATTTCAAGGTGGGAAGTAGTGCGGCTGGTCGCACCAGTGAAAAAAGCGAAACGGAAAAGCGTACGAAACCCACCGGTAATAAGGCAAAAGGGTAAATAAAGAAAATCACACAGGCGGGTTGCAAAACTTAACAACCGGTCTAAGTGAAGCCGTCAAACCGGCTTACTTTTGCTGTGGAAAATTGAGAGCACATTGAAAGTTTAATAGAAAGGAGAGAATAATGGATATAAATCAAGTCTTATTACAGCTTAAGGACATCCTAAAAGAAAATCCGTCCGCAGAAGTTTTTAAAGTTCAATCTTTGGACGGTAAAAAAATAGTAACAAGCAGCTTTGACGGTAAAGAACATAGCTGCGAAAGCTACTATAAAAAAGAAGGCTTTTTAGTATTGTTTACAAACTATTAAGCCAATCTACGGCACCTTTTCTAAGGTTATAAGATGCCCACCAACCGGGTTTTGAAGATAGTTCAGCAACAAATAAGGTATCATTTGTATCAATAAATTTTTTCAAAAAATCCCTTATGTTGCTGCAGCTATCTGCCGTAGAAATTAACCAATCACTCTCATTGATTTTGCAATAACCATTGTAAGATTTGATTGCATCAATAAGATTGTCATAGTTTTGACCCGGTTTATGCAAGTCATAACTTATCATTTTGATTGACATATCCCTAATTCCTCCTCTCTTTAGGACTAGAACATCAGAAATGTTCAGTAATCCATGTATACCATAGGTTTTAAGGCATGCGATTACTGATTAATGAAAAATTAATCTTTAATAAATTTGGGCGTAAGCCCGCCAGGGAAACAACCCGGCATCTAAAAATTTAAGTGGCTATTAGCTAACCGTGAGAAGCGGGCTCCACTATAAATATAGCTCTTGGGCGGTAGCGCACGAAACCCGACATGCAATGATAGTGTAAAAAAGCAACAAAAAACTTTTACCCGGCACCAGAAGTATTACCGGATACTATTTAAAAAAGTGGTGCCGTGATAAGAGTTTTTTTAAACTTGCATCCGGCGCAGATAAATATACATTTACCTGTTGTACATTTGTTGTTAAATACCTAGTTAATTAATTACCTGCGATGCTTGCACCTGCGCCGGCTACAGGTTTAATATGTCATCCATTTAAGACACACATCACATCGCAGAATTTTCTGCGATTTTTTTAAGTTTCAAAAGATTAACAGCCACTTATTGGTGGTCTCCTTTCTCTGCCCGTCATCGACCAATAGGCGGGCTGTTTTTAATTTTTTACCAAAACTAAACTCTTGGCGATGTAAACCCCAAATACTCCACATCGCCTTTTCTTTGAAGTATTAAGGGATAGCAAGAATTGTATTACACAACATCCTTTCTAGTTGTCATAGCTTGCTATCTCCGCCTTTATATAGGAGAAAAAACAATGAATGATGAAAACACTATCGGCGAAATTATCGCCGGAATGATACTATTTACGTTTTGCATAGGGCTTATAGCCTATGGATATCAACATTATTGGCTGGTCGGCTGAGCCGAAATCCACAATTAAGATAATGCTAAAACTTAGGAGCTGGTAATGGAAGAAATATTTTTAGAAGAATTCTATATCTGCCGTTCAGAATTTGAAAATGATGATTTACTCTGGAATGATGAGTTTCAGGCGTGGGAAAGCGTAGAAGATGCAAAACTACGCGAAAGAATAATAATGGAAGAAAATGAGGATTTCGACATCCCGTATTAAAAATTAAGAAACCGGCTTAAGCCGAGAAAGGAAGAAAATGGCAGAAGCACAATTAACAACAATGCCGCAATCTGATGCGACTTTATCAGTATTCAGTGGTGAGGAAAATTTCAACAACGCTATGAAAATGGCGGAGCAACTCGCAAAAAGCGATATGATACCGGCGGTTTATAAAAATAAACCTGAGAACTGTATCATTGCATTAGAACTTAGTAACCGTCTAAAATTAAGTCCGTTTTTAGTAATGCAAAATATGTACATTGTTCAGGGGAAACCGAGCTGGGCAAGTACATTCATTATATCTTGCATCAATGCAAGCGGACGTTTTAACGGTGGTTTGAAATTTGAAATGGATGCCAACCGTACAAAATGTAGAGCTTATGCGGTAGAAAAAACTACAGGCGATAAGCTTGTAGGCCCACTAATCACAATGGAAATGGCGAAAAATGAAGGTTGGCTTGGTAAAAGCGGCTCAAAATGGAAGACAATGCCGGAGTTGATGTTAAGATACCGTGCTGCTGCTTTTTTCGGGCGTCTTTATTGTCCTGAAATAATGAACGGAATGCTAACAGAAGATGAAGCCACAGACATAAAACCAATTGAAGAAAGTGAAATTGTAGATGTATTTGCAGAACCGGAACAGGTCGACAGCCAAGAAAAACAGGATGTAAAAAATGAAGCAGAAGTTGAACAACAGCAATTACTACACGCCGGAGATTAATCGGAAGTATTTAAGTGTAAGTCAGTATAAAGACTTTTTTGGAACCCTCGGGCGTAAGGGTTGCGAAGCTAAAGCGATTGCCAAACTGAATGGAGAATACAAAGAAGAACCTACAACAGCATTGTTAGTAGGTTCTTATGTTGATAGTTATGTGGAGGGCACTCTTGAAAGGTTTAAAGAAAATAATCCCGATATCTTCAAAAAAGACGGTTCTCTCAAGGCTGAATATGTTCAAGCCGAAAACATCATATCAAGAATCGAAAAAGACCGTAAATTTATGCAGTATCTTTCGGGAGAAAAACAAACCATAATGACCGCTAATCTTTTCGGTGTTGATTGGAAAATCAAAATGGACAGCTACTTAAAGGATAAGGCTATCGTTGATTTAAAAGTAGTCAAAGATATTTACGAAAGATTTTATGTTCCCGGGGTTGGCCGTAATCTGAATTTTATAGAAAATTATGGCTATGATTTTCAATTAGCGATTTATCAAAAAGTGGTTGAACTTAACACCGGCAAGCAACTACCTTGTTTTATAGCGGTAGCAGATAAAACCAAGACGACCGCTATTGAGTTAATTCAAATTACGCAGCCGGAACTTGACGGCGCATTGGTGGGTGCTAAGTGCGGCGTTGAACGTATCAAGCTTTTAAAATCAGGTGAGATAATGCCCGAACGCTGCGGCCGCTGCGACTGGTGCAAAGAAACAAAGGTAATCACAAAACCTATTTTGATGTCGGCATTGATTGATTAAACGAGTTAAGGTAATGGAGGGGTAAATGACAGATAAAATTCAAGGTGGTTATATCCTACTTGCTAGGAATATCATTGAATCAGAAATCTGGCAAAAACCCGCCGAATATTTAAAAATTTGGATTTACATACTTGCTTTGGTTAGTTATAAAAAAACAAAAAAAAATGATATAGGGGAGTATATTTTTAATTTTAAACAAACTAAAATCCCCGGTGTGACTACGTTTCAGATATACGAATTCCTGAGATGGGCGAAAACATTGAGCCCCACGGATTCAACAACACAGTTAACAACAGAAAAAACAACACGCGGAACACGTCTGAAAGTCACTAAATACGCGTATTATCAGGATCCAAATAATTACGTTCACCAACACACTTCCCAACAGCTTCACCAACAGCTCCCCAACACTATAACTAAAACATTAAACAAGAATATAAAAAGTATAGATTTATATAACACACACACTAAAGAAAAAAGTGTGTGTGAAAAAATTTCTTCTGAGGATATGAAAATTTTACGCAAGTATGCTAAAGAAAATGGAGCAAGAAATATTAAGCCATACGTTAACAAGTTAATCGAGAACGGTGGTTATATTGACATTCTCAAAGAAGAGAAATCACGAATGGAGAAAGAAAAACAAAGAGCGCAGCGATATGAAATAAAATCAGAGGTTCCGCCCGAAAAAAATGAAGAACCGCCTGCAGATATACAAATTCTGCGGGATAATTTGAAATTTATAAAACCAAAAGAGGAGAAGAAAAATGGCTAAAACCGCAACGAAGGAAAAAGAAGAAAACACCACAAATGTTAAGGGAATGTTCATCCAAAGAATTCAGCTAAAAGAAGGGAGAGGAATTGTTACTTACAGCAATGATACTGATGCAGCATTAAACGCAGGCACTTTCACAGGTAAAGAAGAGTGTACGGAAGAATTTAAAAATCTTTTCCAAAACACAAAAGATATTTTCGGTGAAATTTTACCAATTTTCAGGACAAAGCTTGCAGATATCCGAATGAACGCGATTAATTTTGATTATGATAAATCCGGATTTTTGAAAAAAGTTCTTTTTAGCGTTGTCTATACATTTACCAAGCAAGGCAATGTGATTAATATTTCCACAGGACAAATCCCGATTTACAAAGAAAATATGTCAGAAACAACGCTTGCCATATCCGGAAAAGATGTTGAGCTTCTACACGAAGTAATTGCGAAAGCAAAAGCCTATATCAACGGCGAAACAAGAACGAAACAAATGAGCTTAATAGTTGATAATACGAAGTAAGAGAGGGTGAGGAATAGATGATAAAGTTTACAATTCCGGTAAAGCCTGTGACAAAGAAAAATTCAGGGCAAATAATCACGGTAAAGGGCAGGCCTATTTTAATTCCGTCACAGCAATACAGGGAGTTTGAAAGAGAATGTCTGCCGTATCTTAACCGTGTCAGGGCAGAAGCCGGGATTGTAAATTACCCCGTCAATCTGGAGTGCGTGTTTTATGTTGAAACACGCCGCCGGGTTGACCTTGCAAACCTGTTGAATGCGATAGATGATGCAATGGTTAAGGCGGGTTTAATTCTTGATGATAACCGCGATATTATTGCTGCGCACGATGGCTCAAGGGTTTTTCACGATAAACACAACCCCCGAATAGAAATCACAATTTCAAAAATGAAAGAATATACCCAATGGAACCCTACAAACATTAAACAGGAGAAACTTTTATGAACTATGTAATGCACTTTTGCCGCAATTCACGGTTAGCTGAACGTAGCAAGAATTATTGCAATAATGGAGGGGAAAATGTATAAATATATATGCAAATTTTGTGGGTTAGAGTTTAATCACAAAGAGAAAAAAAGAGAATATTGTTCAATGAATTGTTACAGAAAAGCACAAAGAAACAATTTAATTGAAATAAAAGAAAATCACGCAGAAATTATAATAAATTCTACAAAATATGGAATTCAAAAAATCTTAATTGATAAAGAGGACATCCCAAAAGTATCGCAGTTTCAATGGGCAATTGATAAAGTAGGTGAAAATAAGTTTTATATTTCAACCAATTTGTATAATCAACATCCTAAAAAACTTTATTTACACAGACTGATTACTAATTGCCCATCTGATATGTGCGTTGACCATATTAACCACGACAGGTTTGACAATCGGAAGTCTAATCTAAAAATATGCACTATCGCTGAAAATAACAACAATTTTTCATTATCAAAAGCAAATACAAGTGGCTATAAGTATATTTGTTTTGACAAAAAAAATAACAAATTTTACCTGTCAATAAAAGGAATTTTCTATGGCAGATTTAAAACAGTAGAAGAAGCCTTAAAAAAGAAAGAGGAAATATTATGCCAACATTTGTAGCTCATATATGCAGAAACAAACAATGTGATGCAATCTGGATTGATAAAGATTTAACAAGATGTACAACATTTCCGCCGGATTGGAAATATTGCAAGGAATGTGCCGAAAAACTCGGCATTGATTTTGATGCTCAAACACCCGACAGCAATCTAACCAAAAAAGAATTAGAAATTAAAAATCAAAAAAGAATACAATTTGAACGGAATAAAAAATCAAATCTGAGCAGATTGAACAGGGGTGATTTTGCGAGTTAATGCCCCGATAGGTATATCCCAATCCTATTTTAATTTTAACCCGCCTTAAAACGCATTTAAAACAACGTATGAAATTTTAACAAAAAGGAAACAAACAATGAACGAAATACAACCAGAAATAAAACCAAAAAAACGAAGAAAAATAAAACAAATTGATAACAAACAATATCGAATTCTCAATGGTATAGCAAATGGCTATACTGACAAAGAAATTGCGCAGATGCTTAAGTTGTCAACATCTGCGGTTGCAAGGGTAGTGGCTTTTCTTATACGCGAAGCCGAGGTTGTTAACCGCTCGCAACTCATTCACTGGGCATATCAGAATAAGTTTTTGAAGGTTGAATAAAAACAGCTAACATTCCAAATTGAGAAAGGAAAATGATGATTACAAAATTAACAAAAGAACAAAAAGAGCAAATGGCAATATATCGCGATAAATGGATTAAATTGGGTTTATCAACTGAAAGATTTACAAAAGAAGATGCGCAGCAATGGAGCGATTACTTTTATGAGAACATACGTAAAAAACCAAAGGTCCCGGTAATTATTGCGGAAAGTCCACTTTCCGCTTGGATAATTGTTAACATGTTTGCGTTTGCAGAAAAAGGTTATAAATTCCCAATCAAGAATATTTCGGCTTCCGTGAGGGATTCCGTGTGGGATTCCGTGAGGGATTCCGTGAGGGATTCCGTGAGGGATTCCGTGAGGGATTCCGTGAGGGATTCCGTGTGGGATTCCGTGTGGGATTCCGTGAGTGATTCCGTGTGGGCTTCCGTGTGGGATTCCGTGTGGGCTTCCGTGAGTGCTTCCGTGAGGGATTCCGTGTGGGCTTCCGTGTGGGATTCCGTGTGGGATTCCGTGAGGGCTTCCGTGAGGGATTCCGTGAGGGATTCCGTGTGGGATTCCGTGTGGGATTCCGAATTAATTGCATTTATCTCCCCTTATTTTTACGGCAGTTTGGATGCCAATATTTGGGCTTTTTATAGTTATTTCACCGAAGTCTTAAATATAAGCTATGACAACGTAAAATCTAATTATGATTGGTGGGTAAATACAGTAAAATTCGGTCCTATTTTTCCATTAGATAGTGTTTGTATAATTTCCCAGAAGCCTGTTGAAATAAATCAAATTGGAACACGATTACACGCAGATGGCAAACCTGCTGTAAAATACGCTGATGGATTTAGTGTGTGGGCTTTAAATGGCGTTAGAGTTCCTCAATATCTAGCTGAAACGCCTGCTAGCAATTTAGATATTGATTTTTTCAAGAAAGAGCAAAATGCAGATATTAAGGCTGAATTCATACGTAAGTATGGTATTGAACGTATGGTGTCATTAGGCAAACTTATGGATACCTGGGAAAATCATGAAGGAACCCGCAATTTTGAATGGTATAAAAAATCAGAGTATAAGCTGATAGATATGTCAGCGATATTTACGACTTACGCTTATCTTCCGTACTTGTATATGAAAAACCAGACAGTACCAGGAATTTATCATCTGGAATGCTGCTATAATCCGAATTCCAGTAAACAACCACAAACAATCTTAGAGGGGTTAAAAGTTCGCTTAAACGGAATTGACCCTGAAAGTTTAGAAATTACAGCAATCGCATAATGAAAAGGAGAAAATTTATGACAAACAAAGTATTATTTCACGGAGAATGTGTTATCAGACAAATTGAAAAATTACCGGAAGGATTAAACCCGATAACACCTGTAAACGGTTATGTAAGAATCGCTGAAAGCGAGGTGACAGGCAATCATCATCAGGTGCTTGTCAAAGATAAAAACATTGAATTTTACAAACGTGACGGAGTTCTTTATGCGAAAGTTAACGAACCGACAACGGTCGGCTGTGTAATCAAAGAACGCCATGATGATTGCGTGCTTCCTGTTGGTTACTGGGAGTTTAAAAAAGCTCAAGAATTTGACCCGCTGGAACAAGAATTAAGAAGCGTTGCTGATTAAGGGCATAACCATACATGATATGGTCCCGGGGCAGGAAACCGCCCCAAAGCATTTTTAAAAGAGGTGAACAATGACAGATAAAGAACAGCAGATAATCTGCAAATATAAATTATTAAATGTAAAGAAATTTGATGGACAACCTTATTGTTCTTGTTTTTCCGAATCATGCAAGAATTTGCCAATTTGTGATGATAATTGTCAAATTTTTGAGGATTACAAACAGCTCGTCCGCAAAACGCAGGAGTGCGAGGAGCTGAAAGAAAAATATAAGTGGTATGACCATTACAAAGATAGCGCATTGTTAAATAAAAAATTATGCGATAAGGCTTCTGATGAGCGTGCCCGCTACCGTAAGGCGCTTGAGGAGATTGAGGAATTTATCGAAGAAGAAGATTGGTCAATATTAGATTATGTATTTAAAAGAATTAAAGACATAATCAGCAAGGCATTTAGTTAACTGAAGAAAGAAAAGACAATGAAAATACTTAATCTTTACGCCGGCATCGGTGGGAACCGCAAACTATGGGGAAATGAGCACGATATTACAGCCGTTGAAATTAACCCTGATATTGCTAAAATCTATCAGGATTTATACCCGAATGATACGGTAATCATCGACGATGCGCATGAATATCTAAGGCAGCATTTCAGAGAGTTTGACTTTATCTGGGCAAGCCCGCCCTGCCCGACACATTCAGCTTTGCGTTTAACTTTTGAATCGAACGGTTGGGATAGTGTTTACCCAGACATGACTTTATACCAGGAAATCATACTTTTAAAACATTTCTTTAAAGGAAATTGGGTAATAGAGAATGTAAAACCTTACTATAAAGCATTGATTGACCCGTCTTTTGTAATAGACAGACATTTTTTCTGGTCAAATAAATTTATAATGTCTATCCAATTTGAACGCAATTTTACTGATATACGGGACAAACCAAAAGAAATGGCAAAAATTTACGGAATAGATATAAACATTTTGAAAGATTTCAGCAATTATGACAGACGTAAGATTTTACGAAACTGCGTAAAGCCTGAAATCGGTCAGTACATTTTCGAAGCTATTTGTAAATAAAGAGGAAAGATGGAAAGAGAAAAAAAACTTCTAAAAAATCTGAATAAAATATTAAACAATATCGACAATTGCAATGATCTGAAAGCATTTGACAAATGTTTTTTGTCCTCTTGGGCAATATTAAAAACAAAACAAGAAATAATTAAATTGGAAGGAGAAGCAGAAATGAAACAAGATTGTAAAGACTGCGAGAATAAATCGCTAATGGAAGTTGCAGAGCTGCAAATAAAGCTTGATAAAGCTGAAAATCATATTCATTTACTTACTAAATGTCTTGAAGCAAAAGAGGAGCTTTGCGATTTCCTTAGAGATGAAAACGAGGAGCTACAAAACAAACTTAAAATCTATATCGAACATATTAAAAACTTGAAGGATATCAAGAATGATACCGGTTACGAAAAAATATAGATACTGGACTCCCGGGGCAATTGAATGCTACCAGCGCGGGTGTGTTGCGAGGGTTGCTTAACAGGTCAGATAATGGAACAACATTGCAGGATGAAATCTTCCGTTATCCAATTAATAAAAACTTTAGGTCCACCTAAAATTTTTACTACAAAATTTATTCCGGGGGCGACCGAAGCCGAAGAGGAGATTATCGACACGATTTTAAATGGTGCCGGCATACTAAAACAAATAGCTGAACATCTGGAGTTAAACGAGAAAACAATTAAATGTAGGCTCTATTCATTATACAAGCTGGTTGAAAATAATGGGTATCAATTTAAAACTTACAGCCCGCAGGTCTTGAAGGCCAATATGCGTATTGTCGGCAATACAGAATATGCGCTGCTTTTTTATCGGGATAAATTGCCAAAATTTAACAATAATGGCCAAATGGTTTTTAATTCTATGCCTATGAATAAGGATACCGTAACGCCAAAAATACATCCGACACAAAAATCAATATTCATTCTTAAACGATTAATTTCGCTGTTTACGGATGTAAATGATGTTGTCATTGACCCCTGCGCAGGAAGCGGCAGCACATTATTAGCAGCTAAGCAGCTGAACCGCAGAGCATACGGATTTGAAATCAAAAAAGAATTTGTTAATGCTTTTTACAGTGAACTTAACCCCGCTGTGCAAAATGACCTGTTCAGCTATGCAATGTAACAATATAAAGGAGAAGATTATGAAATATAGATTTAGTATTTTTTTATTAGGCATATTTATTGCTAATACTTTAGTTGATATACTATGCTGGATGAAAGGTATACCTCTTAAAATGAGTTATTTTATTGTGTTAGTAAATGATGTAACTTTTTGTCTATTAATGCTGGTAACTATACTTCAGGAGAGGAGAATTAAAGAATTAAAAGAAAAAATTAAAGAATTAAATGAATTATTAGAATTTGATACATACAAATATTGTAGCTTTTAAATTGTTTGTTATAGGAATAAATACAATGTTACAAAACTTCATGAAGAAAACTTCATGAAGTTATTTTAATTTTTGGAGGAATTATGCAGAATAATGTTATTAAATTTAGTAGGGAACGTTTAATTAGTAGAACGCCGGATGATTTAATGAGTTTTAAAGACTTTGCATTAAAGCATCAAATGAAAATCGGATATTTATATAAATTACATTCCAACGGGTTCATCAGGCGCTATAAGCGTGGAGTTTGGAAGATTTCGGAAAGTGAAGTTTTGAGTGTCTTAGGTAGGGTAGAATAATGGCAGGAATAAGCAAAAAAAGGATAAAGACTAAAAAGGGCGAAGTCGTAAAATACACAATAACTTACTATGATATTTTTGGTAAGCAGCATACCTCAGGGATTTACGACACGATTAAAGAGGCAAAAAGACATTTAAGCAAGTTTGAGAATGTAAATCCGGATAACCAAAATATAACTTATGGCCAGATTTTTAAACATTATCTTGATAAAGCCAGAAAAAAGTATGCTATAAATACAATTGAGACTTATGAAAGGTATTATAAGAAATATTTTCAAGCTGTCGAAGATATTCGATATGATAAAATTGATTCAATAACCTGGCAGGGTTTATTTGATGATATAGAAAAATCCAGTGCTTATGTTGCGCAAGATAGTTTAAAGATGGCAAAAGCAGCGGTTAATTATTGTATCAAGCATGGCCTTCTTGATTATAACGTATTTGATAAAGTTGAAAAGGCGGAGTTACCGAAGGCAGATATAAACCATTTAACTATAGAAGAAATAAAAATGGTGTTAGAGGAATGCCTGCGCTCGTATCCAGAATATTATGCGTTGCTTTATACTTTTGTTGGTACCGGCGCACGGGAAGGTGAAATATTTGCGTTAACAAAAGATGATTTTAATTTTGATGAAAAATCGTTATTAATTAATAAACAGTTTACAAAAAATCGGCTTGTACACAAAACGAAAACAGAGAGTTCAAATAGGAAGATATACATATTTGACGAACTGGCCGGAGTTTTGCGGGAGCATATAAGGAGGTCAGATAAAGAAAACCCTATACTTTTTCCTAACCGAGCTGGTAATTATTTAAACCCTCACAATTTGCGGCAGCGTTTTTGGTATCCACTGTTAGAGTTATGCGAAATAAATAAACGAGTACGGCTTCATGATTTGCGCGGTTCATATATAGATATGGTATTATCGAGCGGTTTAAGTGTAAAGTTTGCACAGAATCAGGCAGGTCATGCCAAAAGTGAAACAACCTTAAATATATATGCACGAAATAACAGTGATATGGTAGCGCGAGCGACAGAGAAAATCGGGAATATTTTTTCAAAAAAATATGAGCAAAATATGAGCATGAAAGAAAATAGCCTAAATAAAAAAATTATCCACTTCCCTAAAAGGTACGTGGATACTAGCATTTAAATGGAGCGGGAGACGAGGCTCGAACTCGCGACATCCTCCTTGGCAAGGAGGCATTCTACCACTGAATTACCCCCGCATCGGGTACTTCTTTATAATACATGCTGAATTTTAAATTGCAAGCACTTTTTTATTTCTTATTTAAAAAGTCCCTTAAATGTACGCAAAATGACGGAGGCTGGCTATTTTACTTTGTCCTCTACCATGATTAAATGCCAGCCGAATTGCGTTTTAACCGGCTCGCTAACTTTACCTACCTCGCCGTTAAATGCTGCATTTTCAAATTCCGGAACCATTTGTCCTCTGCCGAAATATCCAAGCTCGCCGCCGTTTTTGCCGGACGGGCATTTTGAATATTTTTGTGCATAGTAATCAAAGCTTCCACCTTCATCAATGTCTGTTTTTATTTTTAGTGCTTCTGCTTTTGTATCAACTAAGATATGTTTTGCTTTTACGCTGCTGAAATCTTCAGCAAATGCACTGCCGCACATAAGTAATAATGCTGCAAATAGTGTGAAAAATTTTTTCATATTTTACTCCTTAATATAATTTCTAATCTGATTTCTGCCGTTTTCTTTAGCCTTATACAAAGCATCATCCGCGAAATCAAAAAGTTCTGTTGCGTCCTCACAGTCATCAAGGTTGGAAGCGTAACCTATACTTATTGTAACCTTCAAATCCTGTGTTTTAAATTTAAAGTTATTTTTTTCAACTTTTTCGCGCAGTCTTTCAAGCGGAATTTTTGCATTTTCAGCATTTGTTTCTGTCAGGATTATTACGAACTCTTCGCCGCCGTATCTAAATACTATATCAGTTTTTCTGAAACTGTCATTCAACAGGAAAGCTACTTCTTTTAGAATTTTATCGCCGCATAAATGCCCGTAGGTGTCGTTAATTTTTTTGAAAAAGTCAATATCAATAACCGCAAAGGTCAGGTCGTTTTTGTACCTTACGGCCCGCAGAAATTCCCTATCAGCAGTATTTTCAAAATGCCGTCTGTTGAAAAGACCAGTCAGAGCATCCGTTATACTTAATTCTTTGGTTTTTGTGTACATAAAGTTAATTTTTCTGATTACATCCAGTTTGTTGTCCTCCGGAACATCAAAATTTTCAATAATACTTTGAATATTTTGCTGAATTTGATCTAAAATTTCATCTGAAAAATTAAAATTATCAAAAGCCTCTTCTTGCATTACCATATTGACTCCTCAAATTTTAGTATAGCATAAACTATTATTTTTGACTTTAAATTTATAATCATTAATCTATTTGGAGGATACCAACTGACTAAATTGTGCTAGAATAGATGTAGTAATTAAGACTTGGCGGGGTATATGTTTTCAAGTTTTATACAGAATTTATTGAATACGGGCGGACAGAGTGCGGCAATGCAAAGGGCGGCGCAGATGAACGCGCATTTAAACAGGCTTTATCCGCAGACTGTTCAGCAGGCAAATCAAAGTGTTCAAGCCCCTCTTACAAATTCGGATTTACCTGTAAACATGCCAAAATCGTTTAATGAGGCATTGCAGTCATCTATGCCGCAGTCGGTTAATTTCGGTCAGCTTCTATTAAATCCTAAAGTTAAGAGTGTTAATGCCAGATTAAGTAAGCCGCAAGATGATGTTGATAATCTTTATGGTGAAATCGAGGCTTTACAGCGCAGCAATCTTAATAAAAGTATTGAGCAGGTGAATAAGGTTCGAAATTCTCAAAATATTTCGGCAAAACCCGCAGAAAAAGGGCAGCTTGTCGATTTAATTTCTCAGATTTGCGAAAAGCATGGCGTTGATGAAAAACTTGTAAATGCAGTAATTCGTCAGGAGTCAAATTATAACCCGAAAGCTACCTCAAAAGCCGGTGCTATGGGCTTAATGCAATTAATGCCTGCAACCGCTAAGAGTTTAGGGGTTAAAGACCCATACAATTCTGTGCAGAATGTTGACGGCGGGGTAAGATATTTAAAATCCATGCTTGAACGTTATAATGGAAATATAATTTTGGCTCTCGCGGCTTACAATGCCGGCCCGGGGACAGTTGATAAATATGACGGGGTTCCGCCTTATAAAGAAACACAGCAGTATGTAAGAAATATTCTGGCAAATTATCTGTAAGTTTTATTAAGTATTTAACTTTTTTATTTTTTCTGTTACAATAAGCCTATCAACATTATAAAGGGGATATTTAATGAAATTTTCATCATCTTTTAAGGTAGGACTTCTTGCTTTTATATCGCTGGTATTGCTTCTTGGTGTAGTAATAAGAGTTAAAGGCCGGACATTTTCCAATGCTGACAGGGTAGAAGTTCGATTTAAAGATGTAAACGGCATGCGTCCGGGTGCGGCAGTTCAGATGATGGGGATGCGTGTCGGGCAGGTTGAGGAAATTGAACCTGTTACTACTGAAGATGAAAATTATGTTAAAGTTAAGTTTGTAATTACAGATTCTGATATTGATATTCCAAAGGCTTCAGCACTTTCAATTCAACAGTCGGGGCTTATAGGTGAACTCTTCCTTGAAATTACTCCGCCTAAAACCAGAACGGTTTATCTTCCAATGGTAACAAAGGATATTCTTTATAAAGATGATGTTGTTAAGATGAAGTTGGATGATAAAGTTTATGACGTCGGTAAAATTAAGGACATTAATGTAGTTTCAAGCGATCTGGTTCCGTATTATCTGCGCGAAATTGTGACTTCAAATTATGCATATAAAGTTGATTATATTGTCGATTTACCGGGACTGATTCTGCCGGAATTTATGAAAGGCAAGCTGCTGGTTGAGAGAAATCAGCCTAATTCAATGTTGATATCAACACTTGATGATGTTGTATTGCCTTATCCAAGTCAGGAGTCGCCGTATACGATAATTGAACCAATGAGAATAGCAGACTTCATGGAATGGCAATATCGTGCCGCAGAAGGGCTTACAGAAACCAATAAAAAGGTTAATGAACTGCTTTCCAATGAACTTATTACAGAACTTCAAAAGTCTGTCGGGAATATTAATTCTTTGACGGCTGATGCGAGTGAAGTTCTGGCGAAATTGAACTCGTTTATGGAAGAGGATCTTGATAATCTTATGGCACTTACTGAATCGGCCGCAAAAGATTTTCATCAACTTTCAGAAAACATGAATACTCTTTTGAAGGATGAGGATGTCAAGAAAACCGTTATTGAAACGGCAAATTCGTTTAATTCTCTTTCCAAAAATATTGATATTTTATTCGGTGATGACGAATCCTCGCAAAAGCTGGCGTCTGACTTTAGGGCAATTGTTTCAAATATGAATGAAATTAGTGAGTTTGTAGAAACTATGACTAAAGATGAAAAGCTTAAAGGTAGCATCACGACTTCAATTAAAAATCTTAATAATGCAATGCTTGATATTTCAACCGCTCTGGCACCGTTGAATTCCGTAAATTGCGAGAATAAAACAGAAATTCAGGCAATGATTGAGGATGCAACAGTCACGACTGCAAATTTGAGAAAATTCTCTGAAAAATTGAATAAGAGATTCTTACTCTTTAGATTAATGTTTTAGGATAGAGGCATGAAAACTGAAATAACAAATTTTCATTATAACAGGGCAAGCAATTTACCGGGGATTGTTAAAACTTTGCTCAAGTTTGCATCATATTTTTACGATGCGGCGACTATAATTAGAAACTTCCTGTATGATAAGTATATTTTACCTATTACCTGTGTAAATGCAAAGGTTATATCTGTGGGTAATTTGACAACCGGCGGGGTCGGCAAAACTCCTGTTGTCGCTAATATTGCCAATTACTATGCTGAACAGTACGGTGAAAAGGTTTGTATAATTTCGCGCGGTTACTGCGGGCATCTGGACAATAAAAATGTTAATGTTATCAAACTTGACGGCGATATAAAGTGTGACGCCTATTACGCAGGTGATGAGCCATTTTGGCTTGCCCAAAATACTCATCCCGAGGTTATAGTTTTAACCTGTGCGGATAGGGTTAAAGCCGCTGAATACGCAGTTAACAATTTTCAGGTGCAAACGATTGTTCTGGATGATGCTTTCCAGCACAGAAGAATTAACCGCGATGCAGACATAGTTCTTGTCGATAGCGAAATGAAATTCGGTAACGAGGGACTTTTACCTTACGGCCCGCTCAGGGAAAATCTTAACGGCTTAAAGCGCGCTGATATTATTTATGTCGTAAGTAAAAACACCGATCACAAAAAAGCCGAGCAGTATGCAAGAATTATGGCCAAAAAGCTGGAAAAAGACGTTAGAGTCTGCCGTGTTGAGCCTGATATTATTTACAATATTAAAACCGGTGCGCCTCTGGACAAATCGCAGCCGGTAACAGCGCTTTGCGCTATCGGTCAACCGGAACAGTTTTTGAAATTTCTTGGTGATTTAAAAGTCGAGGGAATGCTTATTTATGAAGATCACTATACCTATACGCGTGAAGATATTGCGCAAATTAAAGGGAATATAGTGACAACTGAAAAAGACGCTGTAAAAATCCAGAGATTTGGTTTTAACAACGTCTATGCATTAAAACTAAAAACAGAATTTGATTTAAGAAAGATTCTGAATTAAACCTCAATAAAAAGTCTTTGACCAACAATATTTTGTTTGCCGTTTACATATCCGGCGAAATATCCGCCGCGTACCGGCTGATTTTTCCCGTAGGTATTGGAAATAGTGTTTCCGTTATAAGTTACAAACGGATTGTTATCATAAGGTGATGATGTTGATGTTCTTACCGGCGCCACAACGGTTGATTGTGACGGCATAAGCGCACGAGTTAATAAATTCACAAGACCTGCCATATAACCTCTCTTCTGACCTTATTTTAATGAAGATTTTGTCTTTGTCAAAATTATAGCATGCATTTTTGGAAAATTTAATATAAATTTATGAAAATCATACTTTTTATGTAGTATAATATGCAATATGGAAAATAAAAAGAATATTTTAATAGTTGGGAATAATATTGCCTCTGTAGCCCTTGTCAAAAAATTGCACGGTTTAGACAATTGCGGTGAAATTTTTGTAACCGGATTTCGCGGCGGCATGCCGGATTATGTCAAGATGGTTGATATAAGGGACGAAAATGTCGCAGAACTTTTAAGCTTTGTCCTGGAAAATTCTGTTGATTTGACAATTGTGGTTTCCAGAAATGCCATAAAAGCTGATATTGCAAGCTTTTTTAGCGCAAACGGCCAGATGATTTTCGCTCCTGAATATGAAAGTGTAAAACAAATAATTGATGAGGCTGCAACTAAGAAATTTCTTTATAAACTGAAAATTCCGACCTCTAAATTCGGTGTTTTTGAAAAAGCGCAGCTCGCGCTGGATTATGTAAAAAATGCGAACTTCCCGCTGGTTATTAAAACTCCGGAACCATTAAATGAACAGGATTTATTTGCATGCCCGACTATTTCTGTGGCGAATATTGCTATTAATGATTTATTTTTCCGTGCTGAAAATAAAATTCTTGTTGAAGAATATATTTCCGGCCACAGATTTACTTATTACGTGGTTACGGACGGATACAAAGCATTGCCGCTCGGGGTTGTTTCTACATACAAGTTTTCTGACGGATTTGAAGGCGGATATTTGACAAAAGGCTCTGCTGCTAGTATGCCGGATTTTAAAATTACAAAAGATGATGAATTCAAAATAATGAAAGACACTGTTATACGCCTTCTAAACGCGTTAGAAAGTTCCGGACATCCATTTATGGGTATTTTAGGTTTTAAGTGCGTTAAAACGGATGAGAAGGTCTTTGTAGAAAGTATTTCTCCATACGTTGAAGATGCAGATGCGCAGGTACTGTTAAATGCTATTGATGAAAACCTGATTACGTTATTTGAAGCGTGTGCAATGGGCGTTTTCGCAGATGATTATGATGTTATAAAAACAAACGCGCTGGCGTCAGTTTCTGTAACAATATTTTCACGCTATGAGGGCAATGAAATTCAAGGTATAGACAAGCTTGATGAACCTGACAATTTGAATTTGTGTGTTGGCAATTCCGGAACACGAAAAGGTGCTGTCGGTACTCTTACTGCAAGCGCAAGTACACTCTCCAGAGCAAAACAGAAGCTCTCAGACGAAATTACAGCTATTTCGTTTGAAGGAATGAAATATCGTAAAGATATTATTTCTTAGCAAAAAGGCTCATAATTTTATCAAGCCAGCCTTCAGCGGATTCCTCGCTGTCCAGTCCGTTGATTTTTGCAAGTTTTGCTTTAATTACTTCGTTTTCAGCAAGGTCATGGCTGTATTTTAAAAATTCATTGTAGCATTCGCACGCTGCCGGAAAATTCTTCATTTTTTCGTAAGCTTTTGCCATTCGTTTAAGGCATTCAGTGTTTTTGCCGTCAAATTTTAATAATTTTTCAAGATATTCTACAGCCATTCTGTAGTCGCCGATTGATTCCCTGAAATCCGCCAACTTTAAAAGCGCAGATTTATCGCGCGGATCAAGTTTTGATAATTTTTCATAAAATTCCATTGCGTGGTTTCTGTCGTTGTTTTCTTCAAGCAGAAGCGCCAGTGAGGTCACAACATTAATATCCTCAGGGTTAATCCGGTGCGCTTGCAGAAATTCGTTGATCGCAATGTCTTTTTCGCCTCTCAAAAGGTGATATTTAGCCCAGCAGACCTGCTCATTAAATTCATCATTCTTATTTTCGTATATAAGCGCTTTCATCTGGTAATAGAGCGGTGAATTCTTCTCTAATTGATTGTATTTTTCAATATATTCAAACGCTTTGTCGTAATTTTCCTGCATAAATTCAACCTGCGCTTTGAGAATATAAAGCTGCGGTTCTTTTTCGTATTTTTTCTCAACTTCTTCAATCAAAGCGATAGCGGTTTTGAGTTCATTCATTTCAAGGTAACACTTGATTTTCAAAAGTTCATTCTGCGAAATTTCAATAGCTTTTTTGTAATCACCGTTTTTCAGGTACAATTGCGCCAGAATTTCCTGCACACCGCGATTGTCGACTCCGTTTTTCATTGCCTGCTCAAGCGTTGAAATCCCTGCTGTAATTATGTTTTGACGCAAATAAATGTTAGCAAGTTTGACGTAAGCCGCTTCATTTTTTTTGTCGTGGTCGAGAATTTTTAAATATTCATCGATAGCTTTGTTATCATTTTTAAGTAATTCATATAATCCTGCGATAGCAAAACGGGTAAGAATAATCTCTTCTTCCTTGTCAGTGCTTGCAACAGCCTTTTTGTAATCACTTATAGCATAATCATACTGGTGTTCAAGGTTTTTCATATTCCCGCGGTAAGTGTAATATTTAAACTTATCCGTAGAATAGTAGATATCGCACAACTGTTCGTACACCATTGTGTTTGTAGCATCGAATTCGAGTATTTTCGAGTAATATTCAGCAGCAGACTCCTTATCGCCCGTCATAAGGCACAGGTGCCCGAGGCGTTCTAAAATCCCTAAATCTTTAGGCATTTTTTCGTGAAGTTTTTTATATTCTTCAAGCGCCAATTCGTACTGTTCGTTTTCCTCGTATTGCTCTGCCAGTTGTATACTCATAAAATATCCCCTTTACCAAGTCTAGTATAAACTTATTATATCATGAAGCTCTGTTATGGCAATAAGCTGACAAGGCGCATTTAAAGTTCAAATTTCAATAGGTCAGCTATTTCTATGCAAAGAGCATCGGCAATTCGTTTTAAGGTTGAAATCTTGGGGTCTATCGTGCCGCTTTCTATTCTGCTGAGAGTTCTTGTTGTTAAACCGCTTTGTAAAGACAGCTCCAATTGTGAAAGCTGTTTCTTTACCCTTTCGTATTTTATCTTATAGCCTAATTTAAAGAAGAATTCTCTATTCATTCTTTAATGATATCTTATTGACAATTTTAATTCTATATACTAGGATACAAATATAAGACATAAAGTATATTAATTTGATGAGGGATATATGGATGAAAATGCAATTAAGGTTTCGATAATTGTACCGGTGTATAATGTCGGCTTATATCTTGACATGTGTTTGTCCAGTGTACATAACCAAACTTTGAGAGAGATAGAATGTATTTGTGTTAATGACGGCTCTACGGATAATTCCTCAGAGATACTTGATAAATATAAAAAATATGACAATTTCATTATAATAACCACAACAAACAGAGGGGTATCAACTGCGAGAAATGATGCGCTAAAAATAGCCCGTGGCGAGTATATTATGTTTTTGGACGGTGATGATTATTTATTGCCGGAAGCATGTCAGAAGGCCTATGAAAAAATTTCAAGCGTGCAAAGTGATATTTGCGTGTTTAATTTTTCAGAGCAGTGCGGCAATGAGTCAATTTTTAATAACAGCCGCAAAAGGCAATTTGATAAAATGGCCGTTAACCCGGATAGACTTGTTTATACGGATTTTCTTGTTTATATTTGGGATAAAATCTGGTCCTCTTCATTTTTAAAGAATGCAAATGTTTTATTTCAGGAGCAGTGCGTTACTGCTGAGGATATGATTTTTAATTGGGAGTGTTACTTGGGCGGTGCTGAATATTCCTGTCTGAACGAATCATTATACGTTTACAGATGCGGTACTGCGCAGCAGGTGACAAATTCAGTTGATTGCATTGCAAATGATCTCATATCTTTAAAGTGTTTATGTAATCTTGACTTATATAAAAGCATTGAAGATGATTTGAAATTAAATATACTTTCGCGATTTTTAGGCGGGGCATTATATTATTTACGAAAGTATGAAAATAGTAAAGAGAAAAGGAAGCTGTATCAGGATTCGCAAAGCTTAATTGACTATGTGGAAACACTATTTCCGGTCAAAGATTTAGCAAAAATTAAAAATTATCGGAGGCTTAAATATTATCATTATTTACGAATAATTGAATTTATATTTTCTATTAAAAAATCATGGGACAGAAAATATAAAATTTTTACGATAATGGGGCTTCATTTTAAAATTAAAAGGCAGTAAAAAAGAAGGGTCTTTTTATAAAAACCCTTCTTTTAGTATGAATTATTAAGGCGAAATTAAGCTTTAGCGCCGGCTTTAGCGATAATTTCAGCTTCAATGTTCGCCGGAACTTGTTCGTAGCATTGGAATTCCATTGAGAATGTGCCGCGGCCTTGAGTGTTACTTCTCAAGTCGGTTGCGTAACCGAACATGTTTGCCAGCGGAACAATTGCTCTAACGATTACGTTACCGGTGTTGCCTTGAGGTTCTTGACCTTCAATACGTCCGCGTCTTCTTGAAATATCACCGATGATAGTACCTGTAAATTCTTCCGGAATTTCAATTTCTACTTTCATCATAGGTTCAAGGATACAAGGTTTAGCTTTCTTAGTACCTTCCTTGATAGCCATAGAACCTGCGATTTTGAACGCCATTTCAGAAGAGTCGACTTCGTGGTAAGAACCGTCATAAAGTTCAACTTTAACGTCAATCATAGGATATCCGGCTAAGATACCGCCTTCAAGCGCTTCTTCCATACCTTTTCTTGCAGGTTCGATGTATTCTTTCGGAATAGCACCGCCGACGATTTTGTTTTCAAATACAAATCCTGCGTTTTCTTCTGCCGGAGAAATTCTGATTTTAACGTGACCGTATTGACCTTTACCACCGGATTGACGGGCAAATTTAGAGTCTTGATCTGCGGTACCGCGGATTGTTTCTCTGTAAGCAACCTGTGGCTGACCGATGTTAGCGTCAACTTTGAATTCTCTGAGCATACGGTCAACGATAATATCAAGGTGAAGTTCGCCCATACCTGAAATAATGGTTTGACCGGTTTCTGAATCAGATTTAACTCTGAATGACGGATCTTCTTCTGCAAGTTTTTGAAGCGCTATACCCATTTTATCCTGGTCGGCTTTTGTTTTAGGTTCAATCGCAACAGAGATAACCGGTTCAGGGAAGCTCATTTTTTCAAGAATGATAGGTGCTTTTTCATCGCACAGAGTATCACCTGTTGTAGTATCTTTCAAACCTACTGCCGCACAGATATCGCCTGCGCAAACTTCATCTTCTTCCTGTCTTTGGTCTGCATACATACGAACGATACGTGAAATACGTTCTTTTTTGCCGTTTGTAGCGTTCAAGACGTAAGAACCGGAGGTTAATTTACCTGAATATATTCTCAAGAAGGTTAAACGACCTACGAACGGGTCAGTCATAACTTTGAAAGCCAGAGCTGAGAACGGTTCATCATCTGATGAGTGACGTTCAACTTTTGTTCCGTCTTCCAATTCACCTTCGATAGCTTTAACGTCAACCGGTGAAGGCATTAATTCTACGATAGAATCTAACAGCAATTGAACACCTTTGTTTTTGAACGCTGTACCGCAGGTAACAGGAACAATTTTGTTGTTGCAAACTGCTTTTCTTAAGCCTTTTTTCAATTCATCAACAGTAATTGAAGCAGGGTCTTCAAAGTATTTTTCCATTAATTCATCATCTTCGCCTGCAATTGCTTCAACGAGTTCATCTCTGTATTGTTGAGCTTTTTCAAGCATATCTGCCGGAATGTCTTCAACTTTAATATCTGTACCAAGATCGTTAGTGTAGATATAAGCTTTCATTTCAAAGAGGTCAATAAGCCCCTGGAATTTATCTTCAGCACCGATTGGAAGTCTGATAGGATGAGCGTTTGCACCCAATCTTGTCTTAATCTGGTCAACTACACGATAGAAGTCAGCACCGGTTCTGTCCATTTTGTTAACAAATACCATACGCGGAACTTCATATCTGTTAGCCTGTCTCCAAACTGTTTCGGATTGAGATTGAACACCGCCTACCGCGCAGAATACAGCAACAACGCCGTCTAATACACGAAGTGAACGTTCAACCTCAATTGTAAAGTCAACGTGGCCCGGGGTGTCTATGATGTTAATCTGGTGTCCTTTCCAGGTTGCTGTTACAGCAGCTGACTGGATTGTGATACCTCTTTCTCTTTCTTGTTCCATAAAGTCGGTAACAGCAGCACCATCGTGAACTTCACCGAGCTTGTGAGTTTTACCTGTGTAAAACAAAATTCTTTCAGTTGTAGTGGTTTTACCGGCATCAATGTGAGCGGCAATACCAATGTTTCTGATTTTCTCTAATGGAGTTTTTCTTGCCATTTTGGTTTTTCCTTTTTCTTTTTCAATTATATTTACATATACGCTATTTACTATTTAGCCTTATTTTAATTATGGCACAAACAATTATTTTAGCAAGTAACGTTTTTTGTGTTAAAATAAGGAAAATCGGAGGAGAATATGGCTAGAAAAGTTGAAGTTTATGCAGGGGCTTACGCAAGCGGAAAATCTGAAACCGCGCTGAATAGGGCACGTCAGTACGCAAAAGCGGGTAAAGCCGTAACGCTTGTTGATCTGGATACGGTTGAGCCGGCATATACATTGCGTCCGATTGCAAAACAACTTGAAAGTGAAGGTATAAAAGTTATTACCCAGCCTGAATATTTCGGGCTTGGTGAAGCCGGAAGCTATATTACACCAACACAACAGAACTGTCTTTCGGTTGACGGTGATATCATAATTGATGTTGGCTACGGCGCGTCCGGACTTGATATTCTGGATATCCTCAATAATATTGAAAAAGAAACAAACTTAGAAATATATCTTGTTGTGAATACTTCTAAGTTTGAAACCTGTAATGTTGAAAATATTATTGAATATATAACTTTTTCTGAAGGCGTTGAAAAGAGGGATTGGAAACATTTTACCGGCCTTATTTCAAACACCCACTTTGGCGATGAAACATCTAAAGATGATGTTGTGAGAGGGTATGAAATTCTGAAGAAAGCCTCCGAGAAAGTTAATATCCCTGTAAGAGCCATTGGTGTTGACGGGAAGATTGATTTTCCGCCTTTTTATGACGGTGTTGAAGTCTGGTTCTACGACCGCCTGATGCCTAAGGCTCTCTGGTAAACCTTATATATTATAGTTATAAGTTGTTTGTGCGATATTGCTGTATTGTGTTTGAGCCTGTCTTTCCTGATAGCAAGATTTTTGAACAACAGGAGCAGTGTCGCAATCATATTTTACAGCAACAACATCAGCTGCAACTACTAACAAAAATAAAACGTTCATTAAAATGATGAATAAATTTTTCATATTTCCCAATCCTCTTTACTACTTACATTTCTATAAAGTATTTTAATATAAAAAAATTGCGTTACCAGCTTAAATTTTAGTTAACATATCTTTACAATATGCCCGAAAGCCTTGCTATGATATAATTGTAAGGTAATGAAAGATTTTTGTCCATACATAACCAACGACGGCTCGGTCGGGCTTTACAGCAAAGAATTCAATGATATATACCATTCAACGTTCGGTGCATACGCTGAAGCATGCGAAAAATTTGTGCTGCCTGCTGATATTGATTTCTATATGCAAAATTTTTCTGAAATAAATGTTCTCGATATTTGTTACGGAATTGGATACAATTCAAAAAGTTTTTTAAATTTTTTCTTTGAAAAATTTTTCAAAAAAAATGTAAATGTAAACCGACATAACGATACGATATATTCCGATAATATTTCTAGCAGAAAAATATATATTAAAGCAGTAGACACAGATAAAGAATTAATATTTTTATCTCCTTTTTTTACATGCAACGCAAAACACAAACCCGAAAATCAAAATTTGCCTACAGAAAAAGTTGAACATCTTTGCACCGGTAAAATCGAAAAACAGTATGACTATGACAATTTTATAAATTATTTGTTGATAGAAAAATTGGCAGAAAACTTTCCGGACTTTTTAAATTCTGATTTTTTGGAACTGTATTTGAGAGAAAAAGATAAATCTCTATTTTTTGATAATGCCGGCGTTAAATACTACCGTTTTTTGCAAAAGAAGAGGATGTCTGGTGCCTCCGTACGCTCTTTAAACGCCTTGTTACATAATATATATTATTTGAATATATCAAGTCGCTATAAAAAGGCGCAGAAAGCCCTTAAAATGGACGTTTTTAATATTGACTATTATATAGAGGATGCAAGAAAGACCCTTATGGAGGATAATAAAATTTATCAACTTATATTTTTGGATGCCTTTACACCTGAAAAATGCCCTTGCCTCTGGTCGGTTGACTTCTTTAAACTCTTACATAAACATCTGGATGAAAACGGACGTATTCTGACTTATTCAAATTCCGCAAGAATAAGAAACGCCTTTTTGGCCGCAGGATTTTATGTCGGAAAAATTTACAATGAACGTGCAGGCAATTTTACCGGTACTATTGCAGTTAAAAATAAATCATTTATAAAATATCCCCTCTCAGATTACGATTTAAGGCTTATGAAAACTCGGGCAGGTATATTTTATCGTGACGAAAATTTAAACACGCTTAATGAGGCTATTATCGCGCGTAATAAATTTGAAGTGGAAAATAGTCCGTTAATGTCAAGTTCAAAATTTATAAAAGAATACAGAAAGGAACATCAAAATGTATGATGTAGTAGTTGTCGGCGGCGGAACCGCCGGTGTCGCTGCGGCGTATACTGCTGCGAAAAACGGTTTGAAAACTCTCCTTGTTGAAAAGAAAATTCATCTTGGCGGTGCAATTACCTCCGGTCTGGTTTTGCCGGTGATGAATGCAGGAAAATCCGAGATTAACCGTGATTTCTTTGATAAACTGGTTGAAAAAATGGCTAAATATGGTGCGCAGATTGATTTTGAAGGTAACAAGGGCTGGTTTGCTCCTGAAATTCTTAAGATTGTGCTTGATGAAATGTTGACTTCTGCAGGTGTTGAAATTAGATTTCTCACATCTGTCTATAGTGTTGAGTGTGACTTCAATAAAAATATAAAAAAACTATTTCTACAGCAAGAATTATTATCAGAATGTATCAATAAGACATATTCTAATAATCCTGATGCTATTAGAAACCTAAGCCCCAAAATGTTATTAGAATGTATCGGCGAGATAGATACCAATAATAATGAGAGTGCCCTAAACAAAAGATTATTGGAACCTATCGAAACGAGATATGTAATTGACGCAACAGGAAATTGTGATGTCGGAAAAATTTGCGGCTGCGAATTTCTGGAAAATTTGGAAAATGAAACACAGCCGATTACACTTAGATTTATTATGAGCGGGATTGATATGGAAAAGTTTGCAGCCTTTTTGCGCGGTATTGATGCAGATAAAGAAGTTTCGCCAATTGAGCGGATAGGTGAAGAAATACATCTTTCAACAGCATATACTTGGGATAAGGGCAGCCGGTGGGCATTAAAGCCTATTTTTGAAAAGGCGGTAGCGGCGGGTGATTTGACCGAAGAAGATAGCAACTATTTTCAGGTATTTACGGTTGCCGGATGCAGAGGCGCGCTGGCTTTTAACTGCCCGAGAATAGTCAAAAACGTTGATATTACTGACATTACATCAGTTTCAAAGGCCTTAATTGAGGCACGTGGAAGTATTTTCAGGCTTTCTCGCTTTTGTAAAAAGTACTTTCCGGGGTTTGAAAACGCTTATATATCAAACATTGCGGATGATTTGGGAATAAGGGTTTCACGCAGAATTAAAGGGAAATATATTTATACAGAACGGGATATAATTGAGGGCAAACGCTTTGATAATCCGGTTTTAGAGGCAAATTACCCGATTGACGTTCACAGCTGTGAAAAAGACGGGTCAACGCTGAAAAAAATAGGCTATTATCAGGTTCCTGTTGAAAGTCTTATGTCGGCGGACGTGAATAATCTTTTTGTTATCGGGCGTTGTATAAGCGCTGATTTTAAGGCTCAGGCGGCGTTAAGAGTTCAACAATCGTGTTTTTCTATGGGAGAAGCAGTTGCTAAGTATATTTCAGCTCTCAGAGGATAATTTCTTTAATTTTGAGCGCAGTATTTCAGCAGCATTAAGCAGCGGGTCAATCGTTGGTGAATAAGGCGGTGCGTAGGTCAGATCATTTTTGCAAAATTCTTCTACACTCATTTTGCTTAATAGTGCTGATGTAAGTGTGTTAATCCTTTTGTCTGCATCACCTGCCCCGACAGCCTGACCGCCTATTAACTGTCCGTTTTTCTTATCTGCTATTAGTTTCAGGGTAATATTATTGACATCCGGCATATAGCCAACCTTGTCGTTTTTTGTCACTGTCACTGAAACTGGTTCTATATCGTGAATTCTTGCGGATTTTTCGGTTAAACCTGTCATTGAGATCGTTAAATCAAGACATCTTGTAACGGCCGAGCCTAGAACCCCGTTGAATTCATCAAACCCGCCGCTTACATTTATAGCTGCACATCTGCCTTCTTTATTGGCGTTTGAACCTAGCGGAAGCCAGATTGGAGTGTCATTTATAATCAAATTTTCTTCAACACAGTCCCCGCAGGCATAAATATTTTCATAATTAGTCTGCATCTGCTTATTGACTTTTATGGCTCTTGTGGGGCCTAGTTCAATCCCGGCATCGTACGCTAGTTCGGAATTAGGTCTTACTCCGGTTGCAATAACGGTCATATCAGTATCTATAACCTGTCCGGAGTTTAATTTTGCGCAGGTCACTCCGTTTTCATTGCCGCTGAATTCAACAATACTGTCACCCCTGATAATTTCAAACCTTCCTTTATTTATTGAAACCAGTTGTTCATAAATAAGCTGGCTCATATCCGGATCAAGTAACGGCATGATATGGTTTGAATTCTCAACGAGAGTAACATGCAGGCCGCGTACGACAAATGCTTCAAGAAGTTCCATACCTATATAACCGCCACCCACAATCAGAACTTTTTTTGAAAGAAGTGCTTTTGCTCTTATATTTATGCCGTCCTCGATTTTTCTCAGCGTAAAAATATTTGGCAGGCTTACGTTTTTTATTGGCGGAATAAAAGGATTTGCACCTGTTGCAATAATCAATTTGTCAAAATTAACAAGCTCCACTTTATTGTCAGACAGGTTATGAACCAGAATCTGCTGCGTTGCAGGAATAATCTTAATTACTTTATGTAAAAGATTAATTTTTACATTTTGAGCTTCAAATTCTTCGGGCGAACGCACAAGAAGCATTCTGTAGTCCTCAAAATTTCCCTCTATATAATACGGCAGTCCACAGGAGGAATACGAAATATGTGTATCCTCCGTGTAGACAATAATTTCATTATCTTTAGACATTCTCCGGGCTTTTGCGGCGGCCTTGGCGCCTGCTGCAACCGCACCTATAATAACAATTTTCATACATCAAGGGTAAAAGATATTTATGTGTCTTGCTATTGCCTTATTTGTCGCCACAGGGCTAATTTAATGTTGATTTAGATAAGAAAATTTGTTTCATAAGCATACAGTAACAGTCATCTGCAGCCTTCAAATCAGTATTTTTAACTAGATTTTGTACTTCTTGTTTAAAAACATTTTTTTCAAATTCATTGTAATTCATACTCACATCTCCTAATCACATGTAATTTGTCGGGAGCATGGAGTGAAAACTTTAATCCTTTTTGGATTTTTTTATATTTTTTAACAATTTACAATAAATTTCATCAAACCCAGAGTGTATACTTGATATAGCCTCTTTTGACGGGAGGAAAAATCGTACAATAAAAGAGGCAAGATCAGCGTTGTTATCCGGCGCCATATACGGTAAAACAGTACAATTTAATTCAGGGCCGAAATCACTGCTGAAACCTTCGTACCCGCGCGCAATTATTCCTGTCTGATCTTCAAAGAAATATTTATCTATTTTTAGTTGTCTTGCGCTCCTTTTGAAATTTTTCAGATTGGATTGTACGGTTAATATATCATCAATACTTTTTCTTTTAGCATTAAAGATAACATCTTTAACTGTTTCAATACTCTCAGTATTGGCTGAAAGCGGGCAAAATAAAATGTGATTGTTACTGTTAAGATAGTAGGCTGATTTATCATAATGGGCAGCATTTGCAAGACTTGAGCCGCTGGCAGTAATATCGTCTAAGATTATAAATGCTGACTCTGACCGGTAATTATTCAGTGTTAAAAGTTTATCGGTTTGCAAAATATTCTCCGGTGGAATATTATACATTTTTGCAAACATATACGTGATAATGTTGTAACTTTTTGTTAATTTATTATCAATTGGCACAAATAAATAAGCTTGCTGCGGCGGAATTTGTTTTTTCTTAAGATAGCTGCTGATATGATTATGCATAATTTTTAGGCTGTCAATGAGCCGTTGTTTTGTGTAAACATCAAGTTTGCTTTCGTAGTAGTCTGCAATATTGTTGCGCAAAATTTTATACTCATTGTCGTTGTTGGTAAAATGTCTTGCAATGGTTTCAATTGTGATTTTAATATCTTTTAGTGACTCAGGTGAAAATGGCGCCATTTGTTTTAATATGGCTTCACGTGTAGGAGGCGCCTTAATACTAAAGGTAACGGGTTCAGGATAACCTAAAAGTCTTGTGAGTGTAATAATATTGCCGTTTAGAGCTTGAAACAAATTCTCCTGAAAGCTTTTTTGAGGGGATTTTTCTTTGATAATCTGGAGTTTTTTAAGAAATTTTTGGGTTGCGGCTTCCAGTAAATTGTCATCATCAAACAGAGTTATGCCGTCATTAAAACCTTCAAGATTTATAAATTTTATGTTATTGAGATTTGGTCTGTTACGAAAATACATAAGTTCGCTCATCGTAACAATCTGACCTTCCTTAAGATGCTTATTCTCGGGGAAAAGCCTTTTTTTATGCTGAAAATAGTGAAAGTTGCGATTTATTGGGGTTGAATAATTGATGCTTCCGATATTATTTTCGCTCAACATTTCAGAGAATTTTGGCAGACAGGTGTAATTTGCCCACTGTGTAAGCCGCTGCATGACGGTTAAAACTTCTTCTTCACTAACCTGCGGAAAAGCTTTTAGTGTATTTTGAATAGCGTTTTCAAGCTTTCGGGGTGTAAATGAATGAAGCTGCCGTTGAATTTTTGAATATATTGACTCAACAAATTTTTCAAACTGTTGATTTTCACTTAATTGAACGACTTCAAATGTGTCAGATTTAAGAGGTTTTAACGGGCGACTTACTCCGAACTTGATGCATTTATTGCAATTTATTTGAGATAAATATATGGAACTTTTAATACTTTCAACTCTCATGTGGAGAATAAAACCGCTGAAACTAGATTTTTGCTATTTAATATTTCGTTACAGTTTGGTATTCTGTAGCAATATTTTATCTGTCGGACAGTTTATATCAATATAGGGGAATTTAAGAATTCAAAGGGGATATTTATTATGTCACTTAAAATTAGCAAAATTGTTTCATTTTTTAAACGTAATAAATTGAAAAGTGCGGAAAAAATCGCTGCAGATTTAAAACCGCATAGAATGACCACTTCATATTATAATGCAGGTTCAGGAGTTACAACTTCCCAGCGTGAGTTTGATATTTTAACAAAACACGGCGACCCGTATATTCATCTGATTAAGAATGAATCACAGGTTTTGCCGGACGGAACCAGAATGACAAGAAGCCATGTTTGGGGAAAACCTGCCGAAGGCGGAGAATATCATTTTGGCTTTGGCGGTGATGCCATAGACAGAACAAAAACTATTAGTATAGAGCCGGATAATATTCTTGGCGGTAAAACAATTACAATTAATAAAAATTATACAGATACATTCGGCGACAGAGGTCGTAATGAAACTTTAGTAAAAGTTTATGATAAAGACGGTATTTTGCAGCATAAGGAGCTTACAATTGACTATACAAACGGCAGCGGCTACAAAGTAAGAGCAACGCAAGACCGTGAAGTTGGAAATTTAAATTCATCGGCCGCAGATATGCTGGAAGAACCTGTAAAACACTTAAACTACAAACATGAATTATCAACAACACCGGGTCGTTGCTTAGATGAACAACATTTTTATACGCGCTCAAATCACGGTAACTTCTCAAGCAATGGTACAACATACTCCCGTGCGTTAGCGGCAAAAGCTAATAATGAAAAAGCCGCAGCAGAAGCTGCTCAAGAGGCTCAAAAGGCTGCCAAACTGGCAGAAGAAAAAGCTGCTGCTGAGCTGGCTGCCAAAAGACCCCGGGTAAATGTCGGAAAAGTCTTGACGGGGTATGATATTGAAGATTTAAAAGTAGTTGAAAAAGTTCAGCCAAACGGCGGGGTTAAAAGATACTACTTTCTGCCTGAAACCGGAGCCGGTAAAAGACAACCGGTTATAACAACTTACGATCACGGTTCTTTGCATCAGGAATGGATTAGGAATGGCAGAGAAGATTTGATTTATATGAAACAAGTCGGGGATGACGCCCCTTATCTTCTTGCTAAAAAAGGAAATGTAACACAGGTGAAATACACTGAAAGTCCTCATCCGGATTATCTCGAATTTTCCGGCGGCAGAAGAGTTTTCAGCTCTAATAAAGGCAATGTAAGAGAACAATATTATGATGACGGTCTAAACACTGCAATGATAAATCCATACGGTCGGGCGGAACGCGGAAGAGTTACTGTTAACAATTTCGACTATGACACAGACTTAAAAATCTATGGTGAAGGCTCTGAATACTTAACTAAAAATAAACAGTATGCTATAGATAATGGTGATATTATGCATTGGGATAATTACAGCCCAGCTGATCGATCAAAATCTGCAAATGCTGCAAGAGGGCTAATTAAAGATATAGAAAACGAAGCTGATTTAAAACGGCTCGACCTTGACGATTTATTTACGCCTTATAAAGCTGTGTAAAAAAAGCTCTGAGATTATTCTCAGAGCTTTTTTATTTAAGAAAGTATTATTATTTACCTTCAACAACCGCTTGCGCAGCAGCAAGACTTGCCTGCGGAATTCTGAACGGTGAGCAGGATACGTAATCCAAACCGATTCTGTGGCAGAATTTAACAGAATCAGGATCGCCGCCGTGTTCGCCGCAAACGCCGCCTAATAAGTTCGGGTTAACTTTCTTACCTTTTTCCATTGCCATTTCAACTAATTGGCCTACACCTTCTGTGTCTAAAGTTTCAAACGGGTTAGCAGGTAAGATTTTTTGTTCTACGTAGCGTTTGAGGAATTTACCTTCCGCATCGTCGCGTGAGTAGCCGAATGTCATCTGAGTAAGGTCGTTTGTACCGAAGGAGAAGAATTCAGCGTATTCTGCAACTTTATCAGCTGTCAAAGCCGCACGCGGAATTTCTATCATTGTACCGAACTTGTATTCAACTTTAACGCCTTTTTCAAGCATTACAAGTTCCGCAACGCGTTCAAGAATTTCTTTTGCAACTTTAAGCTCGTTAACGTGTCCGATAAGAGGAATCATAACGTAAGGTTTTACGTTTAATCCTTCTTTTTTCAAGTCGCAAGCCGCTTCAAAGATTGCACGAACCTGCATTTCATTGATTTCAGGATAAGTTAAACCTAAACGGCAGCCTCTTAAGCCCATCATAGGGTTAGATTCCGAAAGATTTTCTACAACATGAAGAAGTTCTTCTTTTTCTTTGTAATCTTTCCCCAGAGCTTTTAGCGTTGCTACTTCTGCGATTAAATCCTCTTTAGAAGGCAGGAATTCGTGAAGCGGCGGGTCTAATAAGCGGACAGTCATAGGAAGTTCGCCAAGTGCCTTGAACATTGCATAGAAGTCAGAATACTGCATAGGAAGAAGTTTGTCTAAAGCTTCTCTACGCGCTTCCGGAGTTCCTGCAATAATCATTTTTTGAACCCAAGGAAGTCTGTCCGGATCCATAAACATGTGCTCAGTACGGCAAAGACCTACGCCTTCTGCACCGAATTTTAATGCATTTTCAACGTCTTTCGGTGTATCAGCGTTTGCTTCAATCTTCATTGTTTTAATTTCATCTACCCAGTTGAAGAAAGTAGTGAAGTTATCATCAATTTGAGCTTCCGCAAGTTTAACAGCGCCTTCCATAACAACACCTGTGCCGCCGTCAAGTGATATAATATCATCTTTGCGGTAAACAGTTCCGTCAACACCGGTTAAAGTTCCGTTTTCAAGGTCAATTTTTAAATCTTCGCAGCCGGAAACGCAAGGTTTACCCATACCTTTAGCAACAACTGCAGCGTGAGAAGTTGCGCCGCCGCGCAGTGTCAAAACGCCTTGAGCCGCAGCCATGCCGTGAATATCATCAGGACATGTTTCAATACGTACAAGAATAACTTTTTCGCCAGCATTGCCGCGTTCAGCTGCTTCTTCCGTATCAAATACAATTTTACCGACCGCAGCACCAGGAGATGCATTTACACCTTTACCGATAACGTGTGCTTCTGATGCAGCTTTTTTATCAAAACAAGGAAGCAGGATTTGGTTTACAGTGTACGGGTCAACAAGCTGAATTGCTCTTTCTTTTGTGATAATACCTTCATTGTGCATTTCAACGGCGATTCTGACCGCAGCAGCAGCCGTTCTTTTGCCGTTACGGGTTTGAAGAATCCATAACTTGCCGCGTTCAATAGTAAATTCCATATCCTGAACATCTTTATAGCCGACTTCAAGTTTTTTTGCGATATCAACGTATTGTCTGTAAAGATCTGGCATTTCAGTTTCAAGCATTGCGATAGGTTTCGGAGTTCTGATACCAGCAACAACGTCTTCACCCTGTGCGTTAGTCAAGTATTCACCGTAGAATTTATTTTCGCCTGTTGCAGGGTTACGTGTGAAGGAAACACCTGTTGCACAGTCGTCGCCCATATTACCGAATACCATTGTTTGAACGTTAACCGCTGTACCGAAATTATGATCGATTTTGTTCATATTTCTGTAAGCAACGGCACGCGGAATATTCCAAGAACGGAATACTGCTTCAATAGCTTCTTGTAACTGGATATATGGATCTTGAGGGAATTCTTTTCCCGTAACTTCCTTAATGACCTTTTTGTAAACCGGAATTAATGATTTCCAGCCTTCAGCAGAAACTTGAGTATCTTCTTTAACCCCTTCGCGTTCTTTCACTTTTTCAACTTCGGATTCAAAATATTTTTGTCTGTCCATTTCCCAAGCAACGGAGCCGAACATAGTTAAAAATCTTCTATAAGAATCATAACAGAATCTTGGATTGTTAGTTAATTTAACCATTGCTTCAACTGTTTCATCGTTCAAACCGAGGTTAAGGATAGTTTCCATCATCCCCGGCATAGAAAGTCTTGCGCCTGAACGAACTGAAACTAAAAGAGGGTTAGTGGCATCGCCGAATTTTTTACCGGCTTGCTGTTCAACTTCTTTCAGGGCTGCTTTTACTTCATCCATTAACCCTTCCGGCATTTTGTTGCCGTGGTTAATGTAGTCCATACATGTTTCTGTCGTAATTGTTAACCCCGGTGGCACCGGCAGACCCAGATTAGTCATTTCTGCCAAATTTGCCCCTTTCCCGCCGAGAAGGTTTCTCATGTTAGCGTTACCTTCGCGGAAAAGCCAAACTCTTTTTTCTGTCATAATTCTTTCTCCTTAATTTAAAATAATGTTAACACTAACTGCCCGCTATTATATCACAAACATACGAATTATGACAGTAATAAAATTTTTTATTTAGCCAGATCTTGCAGAATATCAAACGGTGTCATATTATTTTTGACGTGCGAAAATCCAGGTAAACTTGATAAGTATTCTACATCCAGCATTCCGTAGTCGTCAAAACAGCCCGGAAGTTTTTTATGTACTGCATCTCTGGAACCTAAAAGTGCAATAAAATCTTGTTTACTGCATTTGTTAAGCGGTTTGGCAACGACTTCAAACTGCTCCGGCTTTTTTATTCCAAGCGCTTTCAATTTTGATGAGTAATTTTCTACAAGATACGCGAGCGTTTTTGTACTAACCCCCTTAGCATCGCCCATATCTTGCTCTATTAATTTAGCAATCGGGGCTGCAAATTTTTCATCATTGAGCACAAGTTCCAATGCACGAGTCAGTTTTTCTTTAGGCATAACTTTTAATTTTTCACTGTTTTCATAAGTTTTGCGTATCGGAGCAAGTATATTGTCAATTGTTATACTGGAATTGCCGCTTCCGGTTCTGTTAAGACTCCTTTGTACGGTATTCAAGTCGTCAACAGCGTATTTGAAGAAAGAACTTGTACGTGGTATGTACGCTTCAACAAATTCAGCAGGTTTGAACGCGCTAAACGCTTTGCTATTTACCGGTAAATTTTTAAAACCATCGTTAATTTCAAAGAATTTGGATTTAAACTTACCGTTTTCAGTAAATTCTACAATGTGTTTTAATGGTTTATCCGGAATACCGCTTTGAATTGTGCGTTCAATTCTTGACAGAACGTTGTTTTCAAATCTGTAAACTGTTTCTTCAGTTTCTGAAATAGTCTTTCTGATAGAACTTAAGACGCCGTCCGGATCAAAGCGGAATGTCCACGGTTCAATACCCTCTCCGGAAGAGAGTTTTATGTGGGTGCCGGGAATTGAGTCAATATTTTCAAACTTTTTAAATGAGAAGTTTGATTTTTCAAGTTCTTGTATAAAATCGTTAAGTTTTAATTTTGGATTTTTAATTTTCCCGCGTACCAGTGCAGGGGTTACGAATGCCAGCGCCGGCGCTATTGAAGGTGGTTTTTGAGTACCGGTAGAAGCTGCTGTATTTCCGGCTTTTGTTTCATTGACGCTTTCGCCAAAGAGTTTTTTAGCAAATTTTTCTGCATTTTTCCCGAGGTGTCCGTGTTTTGCAGCATAAAGTCCGCCGAGTACTATCGCGGCGGTTGCGGTTAAACCTATCATCCATTTCGCAGCGTTAGATTTTTCCTCATCAGCCGGCTGTTGAACCTGCGGCTGTGTTTGCACAACAGGCTTTTGAACAACATTTTTATCGCTGTAAGGATGCAAATCTAGCTGTTTCCGGATATCAACACTCATAACAAACGCACCTGAAATTTTACCTACACATATATAAGTAAAGTTCCGGTGCGTTTAAAAATTGCCTTAATGTAAAGTAATATTACATTTTGTCATTCCGGACTTGATCCGGAATCTTACAAACGTAAAATTCTCACGGTAATCGCCGGTAAGATCCTGAATCAAGTTCAGGATGACAGGAGCGATTAATAGTAAAATCCGTCGGCTTTCATTCGGTCGATAACTTCCTGTAATTCTTCATCCGAGCAGACAAATGAAAGTCTGAAATAACCTTCGCCATGCGCCCCGAATGCGTTGCCAGGAACAACAACAATTCCGGATTTTTCAAGTAAATCCTGACAGAAGGCAAAAGCATTGTCGTATTTTTTCGGGATAGGAAGCCAGAGATAGAATGTTGTGTGCGGAACATTCTTTTCATCAATAGGCCATCCCAGTTCCTTCAATCCCTTAACCATTATTGCCTGTTTTTTCTTGTAATTAAGATTTCCTTCTTCAATATATTTGTCACCCTCAGGCGAATTCATCAAGTCCGCGCAGGCAAATTGGAGCGCTTTGAAAATCCCGTTATCAATTGTGGATTTGCCCTTGCCGAAACGCTGAACAATACTTTCGTTACCGCAAATCCAGCCTAATCTCCAGCCGGTTAGGGCATAAGGTTTTGACAGAGAGAAGAATTCTACCGCAATATCTTTGGCACCTTCAAGCTCAAACACGCTGAACGGTTTTTCCTTTTCGTCAAAATAAAGTTCGGAATACGCTGCATCCGAGACAAGCAGAATATTTTCTCTGCGGCAAAAATCTACTACAGATTGGACGTATTTTCTTGTTGCGCTTACGCCAAGCGGGTTATTAGGATAGTTAATTAAAACCATTTTAATTTTATTTTTGTCATATCCGTCTTTCTGCAATTTTGCCAGAACTTCATCCATATCAGGCATGTAGTTGTTTTCAGGAGTTAAAGGCACCGGATAGCCTTTAGCACCCGAACATTTGATAAACTGCCAGTATGAGGCATAACAAGGGTCAGGACAAAGAATTATGTCTTTTTCAAACTCGTTTTCTTTAGGAGTTGTCGCAAATCTTATAAGGTTTGCGATACCTTCTTTTGAGCCGATAAGAGAGAAAATTTCTTTTTCAGGATCCATTTCCACGCCGAAACGTCTTTTCATCCATACAGAAATTGCGTCACGGAAAGGTTTTTCACCTTTCGGAGTTGAATATGTGTGAACTCCCGGTTTTGCAAGATAATCTTTTAACTTATTAATGACAAATTCCGGCGGATTTGCGGTCGGCGCGCCCATAGAAAGCGAAATTGGTTTCCTGCCGCGTGCTGTTAATTCCGGCGTCAGGCGTGCTGTAATTTCTTTCAATTTAAACATTATGTACGTGTCAAGCGACATAATCTCTTTATTAAAAACTTTTTCTTCCAAGCAAAGTGTGTTTTTCATATTAATTTCCTCATAAATTAGGCGCCAACCATTTTCATAGGGCCTTCAATTGACGCCGTAACAAATTGTTTTGTATAATCATTATCCATTTTCAGCAGCTCTACAGGTGTGCCGCTAAAAACGATTTTACCGTCATAAAGCATTATAACTTTATCTGCCGTTCTTTTTATTGTAGACATCTGGTGCGTGACAACGATTGATGTGGCACCGGTTTCGTTGCGCAGACGCAGGATATAATCCTCGATTAATGTAGAAGCAATAGGATCCAGGCCTGCCGTAGGTTCATCATACAGGATAACTTTAGGCTCGGTGACAATTGCTCTTGCAAAGCTTACGCGTTTTTGCATACCGCCTGATAATTCTGACGGATAAAGGTTTTCTATTCCTTTTAAGCCAACGAGTGCAAGTTTTTCGGCAACGATTTCGCGAATTTGTTTTTCCGTATATTTTTTTCGCAAATCTCTGCGTTCGTGCAGTGCAAACGCAATGTTATCATAAACCGTCAGCGAGTCAAACAGTGCTGAATACTGAAAAACGAATGCAATATCACCGCCGGAGGTTATAATCTCTCCGCTGTCTTTTTCGATTAAGTTTGAGATAAGTTTTAAAATCGTACTTTTACCAGAGCCGCTAAATCCGACAATAGCAAGAATTTCGCCGTCATTAACCTTAAATGACACATCGTCAATAACTTTTTTCTCTCCAAATGCTTTTACTAAATTTTTAACTTCTATACTCATCTACTTAATCCTAACGCCTTAAAATAGTGTTGTCAAATTTTATCAATAGCTCACGCTAGAAGAAAAATGCGATTGCGAACAGCATATCAATTATTACAATTGCAACGAAAGACCAGACAACGGCACGTGTAGTTGCAATCCCGACACCTTTTGCACCGCCGCTTGCATGGAACCCGAACGCGCAGCTTATCAGGGCAATTACAGCCCCGAAACATACGGCTTTTGCAAGGCAGACAAACATGTCTTTTGCAAAAATTCCTATCCATATTGAGTCAAAATATACTCTGTAGCTTAAACCTGCAGCCAGATCCGATGTCAGTGCGCCGGCTAGTATCCCGAACAGAGAAGAAATTATTACAACCGGCGGCATCATAAGCATTCCGGCAAGAACCCGCGGCAGGAAAAGATACCCGTAAGGATTAACTTTTAAAGTATAAAGAGCATCAATCTGCTCTGTAACCCTCATTGTTGCAAGTTCAGAGGCAAGCGAAGAACCAATCATTGAAATTATAGCAAATCCTGACATTATAACGCCGAGTTCTCTGACAATCAAAACCGCGACCAGAGCGCCTACAAAGTTTCCCCCGCCCTGTTTAACCATTTCCTGTGCAATTTGTGAAACAATAATTACGCACGTCATTCCGACAATCGAAAGCGTTATCGGAAGCGAACTTATACCGAATCTCTCGCATTGATTAATCAACTCTTTCCATTCAAGCTCGCCGCGGAAAAAAGCCTTGATAACTTCAAACAATCCGGTTGTAATATTGCCCATTACCTCCATAAAATCAACCAGATTAACCAGAATACTTTTGAACAGTTTATAAGTAACTGTCTGTTTTAATATATGCCTAATCAATGCCATAAGACGATTGTACACCAAAAAATATTACTTGCCAACTTTATTAAGGCTGTAATTGTAGATAGCCCTCAAGCCCTCAAGTGTCAAATCCGGCATAATGTAGTCAAAACTTTCTCTCATATATCCGTCAATAAATGTCGCAAACCCGCCGGTCGCAACGACAATATATTCTTCCGGCGCAAGCTCTGCCTTAAACTTTTTAATCATGCCGTCAATCATGCAGGCATTTCCAAGAACAATTCCGGATAAAATCGCATCAACTGTATTTGTTGCAACGGCACGTTTCGGCGGATAAAGTTCAATTTTAGGCAGTTTGCTGGTTTTCGCATTCAACGCGCCAAGCTGCATGTGAAGCCCTGTCGTAATCAAACCGCCTATAAACTCTCTTTTTCCCGTAACGACTTCAAAAGTTGTAGCAGTTCCGAAGTCAACAACAATAGCGTTTTTGCCGAATTTCTCTAAAACTCCGACCGCATTTGCAATCCTGTCAGCACCGACCTCCATAGGATTATCAAGTTTTATTTCCAGATTACAAGGCGTTTTAGGCGTTACAACCAAACTTTCGCAGCCAAAAGCCTTATCAAGCGCAAACTTGAATTTGTAATCAAAATCCGTTACTACAGAGGCAATAATAATACCTTCCGGTTTCAGCCCCTCCATATTTTCTTTAATTAGTCCGAGGTAGTCATCTATCGGAGCACAAAAATTTGACGGCGCTCTAAATCGTTTGACCAATTCGTCACCGTCAAATATTCCAAATGTAATATTGCTGTTTCCGATATCAATTACTAAAATCATAGCAAAGCAGTTCTCCGCCGCCTGCCGCCACCGCTCACGCAGTGTCGCTCCGCGGCTACGCTGTCTAACACGCCACTCAAAATTTCGCAATTAGCGAAATTTTTCGGGTAGCAAAGATATCTTAACACAAAAATTTATTTTAATAAAGCAGTTCTCCGCCGCAACCGCCTCGCTGAACCGCGAGCCGTAGCGTTCCCTCTCGAAAAACAGTTCACTGGACTGTTTTTCTCGGCAGAGTGCTGTCTAATACGCCACTCAAAAGACTCGGCCACTGAGTGGCTCCTACATTTGGTTTATACGCTTTCGGTAACGATTGATACAAGTATGGCTCCGGCTCAGCCGGGCTCGAGTCTTTCTCGGACTGTTATATACCGCCGCAGTTATTTCCCGAAGTGCCAAAAGTTGATTTAACAGTTTCCAGGAAGTTAGCACCATTTGGCGCAAAACTTGCTGTCATTCCGCCGCTTTGCTGCTCATCAACAGGTTTTCTCTTTACTGCTTCTGCTTTTGTCCATAGGGATTCTGTGCTGCCGACTCCGCCGATTGCTTCTGGTCCTGCCATAATTATCCTCCATGATAAATAATATTTCTATACTCTATATATACTTATAAAGTTTTTCTCTTCTAAAGAATTGCCTGATTCGAATAATAATTTAACAATTCGTTACAAAGATTAAAGTTTGCGGATAAAATGCCGACATTAATAGTACGAAATAGTCTTTAAGGAGTATGTTTAGAATGAAGAAAATTACCCAGACAGGAAATGAACGCGTCAGCGTTAAATATATATTAAGAGGAGCAAAACGCCGCAGGGCCAAGGCGTTAGAAGCCGTAAGAGCAATAAACTCTGAGGCTGGTATTCGGGCAAACTTATTTGCTGTAAAGTAAATATCCTAAAGATAAGAAGAGATTTGAAAGGGTTTGCAGATTCTGCAAACCCTTTGTGTTATTATCCCCACGGTTTAACCAGAAATTTTATGGCATCGCCTTTTATGTGTTCCTGAAGTGCATATTCGACTTCATCAAGCCCGATAGTTGCAGTGATAAGCTGTTCAACATCAATCTGACCTGATGCAATAAGTGACAGCGCCTGACGGAAGTATTTTGGCGTGTAGTGGAAAACACTTAAAATATTTACATCACCGTAGTGCATTTTGCCAGTATCAAGTGAAACTTTTTCACCGCCCTTACAGCCCCCGAAGAAATGCACTGTTCCGCCTTTTCTGACGCATTCAAAAGCTGTTTCCCACATTTGCGGCAGTCCGATGCATTCTATCATTACGTCAAGTCCGCGCGGGCTGTTTGCAGCCGTTTTGAAGGCTTCGCAGATATTATCACAGTTTTTTAAATCTATCACTCCGTCAACTTTAGCAAAATCAAGAGCTTTTTGGAGTTTAACCGGATTTCTGGCAGCCGCAAAAACCCGTGCCCCTTTAAGTTTTGCAAGGCGCGCAAACATCAGGCCAATCGGGCCAAGCCCGAGTATTCCGACGGTATCGCCCGCCTGAATTTTAGTCCTTTCAACACCGTGAACAACATTTGCCAGAGATTCCGAGAATACAGCTTTATCAAAATCAAGGTTTTCCGGAAGAAGAAGTGTGTTTTTTTCGACAATACGCTTTGGAACAACTATATACTGGGCGTAGGCACCATTTAATAGGTCAAGATTTTCGCAAAGATTAAACTGTTCTTTCTGACAGAAAAAACAGCTTCCGCAGGGTGCGGAATTTGCCGAAACAACTCTGTCGCCGGGTTTAAATTTCTTTACGCCTTCGCCGACAGCTTCAACAATTCCGGAGAATTCGTGCCCGAAGCCGGACGGAATTTTCTTAATAAGCACCGGATGTCCGCGGCGGTAAGTTTTGACGTCTGTGCCGCAGGTGAGTGCTGACATTACTTTTACTAAGATTTCTCCCTCTTTAGGAACAGGTGTTTCAACTTCTTCATACCTGATGTTTTCAGGCCCGTAGTACATTAATGCTTTCATATTTTAATTTTATCACGAAAAATTTTTCTAAATTTGATTATAAACCTCATTTGTAAACAAATGTTATTTGTAACAATTCTTGGCGAAAGATTACCGCTTCTTATTTCTGCAAAAAGGATTAATTCCCGTGCTATTGGTTTTAAAAATATAATGTATAAGGAGAGATGTTATGGAAACCAAGACTATTAATATTTTACTTGTAGAGGATCAAAAATTAATGCGGATAGGTTTGAAATCGCTGCTTGAGGAGCACAGCAGCATTGAAACCATATACGAAGCGACAACGGCAAAAGAAGCTATTGAAAAATATAAGCTTTTAAAGCCTGATGTTGTGTTAATGGATATAGGTCTGCCGGATTACAACGGAATAGAGGCAACGAAAAAGCTTATTGAATACAATCAGGACTGTAAAGTTATAATTTTAACGTCACATCTTTCGGAAGAGGAAATTTTTTCTTCTCTCCATGCAGGAGCGAGGGCTTATGTTATGAAAGATGTTAACACAGATGTTCTGGAAATGATAATTAAAACTGTCAATGACGGGGCAATGTGGCTTGACCCAAAGATTGTGCCGATACTGCGGGAAAAGAACAGCGGAGTTATACCTGCGCGGAAAATGTCGCGAGCAACCTTCCGTGCCCAGCATGCAAACCTTACGCAGCGTGAATATGAGGTTCTTAAACTTGTGGTAGACGGGAAATCTAACCAGCAGATAGCAGATACGCTTACAATTTCAGAACATACAGCCAAAGCCCATGTTTGTAATATAATACAGAAACTAGTTGTAGATGACCGGACTCAGGCCGCTGTAAAGGCTTTGAAGGAGGGTTTAGTCTAGTCATTTCTGTTAACATTTTTTAATAATAAGGGATATTTAAGCAATTATTCAGCTTGAGTAACATTATTATTCTGGGTGTGTAGACATGGCTGTAAGTGCAATTAAAAATACTGCAAATAGAGTGCAGCAGGCATTTTATAATGTAATGCCGAACTTTGTTGCGGGTAAAAAAGCCGATAAATTCTACAAAGCCTCCGGAAGAGAGATTTCATCTGCCGAAAACCGTTTAATTCTAGGCGTTACAGCCCTGATGTCCCAGCCGTTTATAGATTTTTATAACCGCAAAATTGATGAGGATACAAGACGTGTTGCAGTCTGCCGTACAGTTGCAAAAATTATCGCCGGCACACTTACCGGTTACGCAGTCAGAAAAGGCACTATTAAAGGGATGCAAATGTGTTCTCAGCTTCCGGGTAAAGGTGTTCCAAGGTGGAAAACGCTCTTTACACCTAAAGATGTCAAAAAGATAGATACGGATGAATTTAAGCAATATCAAAATGCTCTCGGAACATATATTTCTCTGGGAGTTATGGTATTTACCAATTTCCTTATTGATGCGCCTTTGACAAAATTTCTGACAAATAAATTTAATGAGAAGGTTGTTGAAAAGAAATCGGGAGGTACTAAATGAATTTAGATAAAGTACTTTCCAATCTGTATAAAAATTATGGTGAAAATCCTGGTAAAATGCTTGTCCACACCGGTACAGCCGGCTGGATTCTGTCCTGTGCCGCACAGTTAATGGCAATTTGGACTAATGACAAAATTCCGCCGGAACAAAAAACTTTCTTAATTCCACAGGAACTCGGCGACGGGCTGATAAATATTTTATCCTTCTATATTCTTACGTCCTCTGTTAAAAACCTGTCATCCAAGGCGGTTCTTAACGGCAAAATCGCGAATAAAGCTATCAGAAAATATCTTGAAAAGCACAATTTGACTGATAAAATCGGGAAGATAGATTTTAATATAAAAAAGACGGAAAATTTTGGCGATATAAAGGAAGATTTCAACGCATTTAAAAACGGTGTGGACGTTATCGCAAGCACCGCAGGCTCAATTCTTTCCTGTAATATTGTAACGCCGATTTTGCGCAACGAGTATGCTGCCAAACAACAGGTTGCCGCAAACAATGTTCTTGCACAGAAGAAAGAAAATGAAAAAACACCGTATAACCGCTTTACAATGAAGGATTATCAATCAATATTGCGGCATCCCGGAATGAGGATTTAGCTGCCGGTAAAAAAACTTATTGACAGCACGGCTGAAATAAACAGAAGTATTGCACCTATCTTTACAAAATAGTCTGTCTGGTAAAAATTTTGATCATCGAGCTTTTTTACGATTGTTTTTGAAAAATCGTGTTTGCAGCTTTCTTTTGTTCTGTCAAATGATGAGTGCAACAGTCGTTTAAAAAGATACATGTCCTCTAAATCTTTGCGGGCAAGCGGGTTAGAAATTGTCATTTTTTTTATTTTAATACTTTCGCTGTTTTCCAGTTCGCTGTCAAAGTACGCAGAGAGTTTTTTCTTGAAGTTTGCATATTCTTTTGTCACAAATCTGTCGTTATTTTCTTCTACCGCATTTTCTTCAAGCTCAATGAAAGAAAAATCATTGCATTCATCGAAAGCCTTTAAGTAAAGTTCTTTGCAGTGCGGGCAGTTCTCAAGATGTTCTTCTATAAGTTCTGACAGCGCAGGATTAACTCTCCCTTTCAGATAAAAAGGAAGAATAGCCTGAATTTGTTTACACGTGATTTTGTTTTTCATAATTTTTACTCCTTTACAAATAGGCTTTCAGGTTTTCCTGTAACTTATTTCTTGCGCGCGAAATTCTGGATTTTACCGTACCGATATTGCTGTTTGTGGCAAGCGCGATTTCTTCATAAGATAAACCTTCGAGTTCCCGTAGGATTATTACAACCCGGAAGGCTTCGGGAAGATTAAGTATTTCGTACTTGATAATTTTATCCAGTTCGGAAGAAAGACAGATTTCCGGTGGCTTGCATTTCTTATCAATAAAAAAGTTTTTTATAGCCGAGAAAAAGCTGCTGTCCTCGTCATCTTCCAGTGAAATGACCTCGTATTCCTTCTTATTCTTGCGCAAATCATCATAAAAAACATTGGTTGCAATCTGGTTGCTCCAGCTTTTAAAGCTTTTCGGGTTAGCGAGCGACTTAATATTTTTTGCTATCTTAAAAAGAACTTCTTGAGTCAGGTCATAAACGTTATCTTTGTTGCCGGAAAGGTACATCAGCGCGGTATAAATATTTTTTTGTTCACGTTTAATAAGTTCCTCTAACGCCTTAAAATCGTCCTGCTGCGACAGGACGATTAAATCTTCAAGCGGCATTTTCCGGTAAGATAACTTTTGCATAATAAGCACTCCTCACTCGGAATAATAACCTATCGCAGAAATTATTTAATTAAGCAATATGCCTAGCCTTGCGGGGGAATTTGTAAAAAAGCGGGTTCTTAGAACCCGCTTTGGCTTTTTTATATAAGTTTATCTAAACCGCCTAAATCAATTTTTTTGCCGTATTTTGCATCTGTAAATACCGGTAAACCTTTCTCATCATATCGAATTACTCTTCCGTCAGGTAACTCTGCGAATGACCTCAAGCCGGTTCTGCTGTTATAATAAACTGTTTTGAGCGGCTTGCCATCAGCACCAAAAAAGACTTTTTTCTTTTGTGGAGTTATGCTACGTTCGGACATACCGCTAAATACGGCTCTGCCTCCCAGATGTTTTCTACCGGCAAAGACTCTGTCAATTGTACGTTCATAAATTCCTAAGCCACAATTCCCGTATTCATAAGATTTCTGGTTAAATGTATTTACACTATGTGTACCAACTTGTGAGTTTGTATTCGTTGTAATTTTTGTTATATCACCATCATAGGTAAAACGAGTTTCCAAGTCAGGAACTATTCTTGAAACTTCTTTTGAACCATTTTGTGTCTGTGTTGAGATTTTTGTCAAATATCTTTCTCTTCCACCATAGTAGGATATGCGCCCATTCACTACGGTTTGTCCGTTAAGTACCTGCTTAGTTCCGGTGAACTCTACTAAACCTGATGCATTAGTTGAACGATATGTTCTACCGATTTTCTTTGCCATATTTTCGCCTACACGAAGAATTTTTTGTACTGAATTTCCCATAATAAATCCCCTTTCGTTTTCTAATTTCCCGTACACCACTTTGTGTATTGTGTTGTGAGGGGCAAATACAGTGCGGGGATTAACCCTTAACAATTCTTCACATTTAAAAGTGCAAAACGCAATTTTCAAATAACACAAGTTTTTATAACTGTACAACACAATACACATTATGTTGTACAATTGGCAAGGGGTCTGGGGGGTTATTTTACGTTAGCAGAAAGACATTTTTTCTCGTAAGCCAGTCTGCCGTTAATCGTGTTTAATCTTGCCATAATTTCCTTAAATTCCGGAATAGAAAGGCTTTGTTTACCGTCTGAAAGAGCCTTTTCAGGATTATGGTGGACTTCTATCATCAAGCCGTCAGCGCCGACAACAAGTCCGGCTTTGGAAATCGGTTCGATTAAATATCTCTGGCCGGTAGCATGGCTCGGGTCAAGAATGATTGGTAAATGCGAAAGTTTTTTAATAACCGGAATAGCGGCTATATCAACCACGTTACGGGTGTATTTATTATCAAAACTTCTAATTCCGCGCTCGCAAAGGATTACATTAGGGTTGCCGTTGTACATAATGTATTCTGCTGCAAGAAGAAATTCTGTAATAGTGCTGCAAAGTCCTCGTTTAAGTATAACAGGAATCCCGGATTTACCGACTGCAGTCAGAAGTTTAAAATTTTGCATATTTCTTGCGCCAACCTGCAGCACGTCAACATATTTAGCAATCATCGGAATATCATCTGCATCCATAACTTCTGTAACAGTTAAAAGTCCGGTCTCTTCGCTTGCACGTTTCAAATATTTTAACGCTTTTTCTTCATAACCCTGAAAATCATAAGGTGAAGTTCTCGGCTTAAACGCACCGCCTCTTAAAAATTCGCATTGCATTTCTTTTGCCGCAATTGCGACTTCAAGTAAACCTTCATAAGATTCTACCGAACACGGGCCAACAAAAGCAGCTTTTTCATTGCCGCCGATTTTAACACCGTTTTTAAATGTAATAACGGTATCTTCCGGGTTTCTGTCGCGGCATGCAAGGCGGAACGGTTCTCTGATAACCTTTACTTCTTTAACCCCAGGCTGTGCCAGAATTATATCCTGTGAAATTGTTGATTTATCCCCGAATGCATCAATTACCGTAATAAGATCGCCGCGGTTGACCTGTATTCTAAATTCGTGTTCCGTTAATATATCACATACTTTTTTAATATTCTCTTCTGTCGCATTCTTTTCCATTACGATAATCATTCTTTAGGGTCTCCTGTTATTTATATAGTAGTTACAAATAAAGCAGTTCTCCGCCACTTCCGCCCCGCTGAACCGCGGGTCGCGCGTTTCCCTCTCGAAAAACAGTTCACTGGACTGTTTTTCTCGGCAGAGTGCTGTCTAATACGCCACTCAAAAGTTTCGCTTGCGTAAGCGGGGGAGTTGCTACGCAACTCATTCACGTCACGTTCCATATCGCGAAACTTTCTCGGACAAGTAAGCAATATTATAATTATAAAATCAAAAAATAATCAATAGTTTATGTACTTTCGTTTATTGTAAAAATTTTCTGAATAGTGAAACTTATTTGCAGGAGGTAACAACAATGACAGAAAAATTTCAATTATATAAATGTGAAATTTGCGGAAATCTGGTAGAAGTTTTAATCGCCGGCGCAGGGGAACTAGTTTGCTGCGGGCAGCCGATGAACCTTCTAACCGCGCACACGGAGGAAGAAATTAAGGGTGAATCGCATTTGCCGTTTATGTTCCATAACGAAGAAGGCAAAGAACTGGTGCGAATAGGTGAAAAAATTCATCCAATGATACCTGAGCATTATATTCAATTTATAAAACTGATTTCTGAAAACGGTAAAATTTCCGTTACAAAATTCTTTGAGCCGGAGGAAGTACCGGAAATCTCTCTCAATGAGGACTTTGGAGATTATATTGCACGCGAAAATTGTAATATTCACGGACTCTGGTCAAAAGTTATTAAGCATGAATAGTCTTTCGGGGCAGATTAAATTAATAATCTGCCTTAATAATTTGCCACGTTAAAAAATTTAAGCTATACTTATGCTAAAGGGAGAAGTGTATGAAAAAGATTGCAGCTTTATTAATCGGTTTACTATTTTTATCTTTAAACGCGGCTTTTGCCGACCGTGTTTGGGTTAACGATTTAAGAACAAGATTTTTAAATAACTCGGCTATAATTATGGAAATCAATCCGCGGACATTCAATGCACATGATAATGACGGCGACGGGTTAATAAAAAAATCCGAAACAGAAGAGAGCGGAACTTTTCTCAACGGAATTTCAAGACTGGATGCGATGCAGACTTACGGTATAAATACACTGCTGTTGATGCCGATTAATCAGTTAGGAAAGATTAAGGCTCTCGGTACAGCCGGTTCGCTTTACGCGGTTGCTGACTTTTCAAAACTTAACCCGCAGCTGATTAGTGATAAAACAGCTATGACTGATATTGAACAGGCTAAAAAATTTATCAGGGAGGCTCATAACAGAAATATTCGTGTCATGGTTGATTTGCCGGCGTTTGGCGCGTATGATTTATATCTTAAACGCCCTGAGCTCTTTGTCAAAGATGCCGGCGGAGAACCTGTAATTCCGGGAAGCTGGTCTGATGTAAGACTTTTTAACGCCGGAACAGAAGAAGCTTATAATAAAGATGTTTATGCTCTTTATCAGGATTTTATTGATCTTATGATTGAACTTGAAGTTGACGGTGTCAGAGCATGCGTACCTTCAACAAAACCTGCAAGTTTCTGGAAGGATTTAATTGTTTATTCGCGTAAAAATGACCCGCAATTTTTGTGGCTGGCACAAGCCTCCGATTCTAATACTCCGGTTGTAAATTCTCAATTGAATACTACAGCCGATAAACTTCTTGATGCCGGTTTTGACGGTTATTACGGCCCGTTTGACGAGTTTAAAAATATCAAAGATGCCAAAACTTTTACCACGCAAATTTCAGATATGCTCGACAAATTAAAAAAACGTTCTGATAAAAAAGCTGTTGTCGCAGCAATTGCGACCCACGATGATATCAGTCCGGTACTTGCAAAAGGAACAGCTTATTCTATTATGCAATTCTGGCTGAATGCGACTCTGCCGGTAAACTCATTTGTACTTGACGGCAATCAGGGCGGCGATAATTTTGTATACTCGTGGGGTAACAAAAAAGCAACAGAATCTGATACTGATGATATGCAGTATTTCGTAAACCGCGGAAAGGTCGATATATATAATTTTTCGCGCAGAGCTGCAACTTCCAACCAGATACTTATGAGTGAGTATGTAATGTCTAATCAATTTAAAAGGTATTTTTCCACCCACATGAGTGCCGGTGCATTTAATATACTTAAAACAAGTCATCCGGATATTTTTGCCTATGCAACATCTTATAATCGCTCGACAATAGTTACTATGGGTAATTTAAACTTTAGCTCTTTTGCAAGAGGTGAAGTCAAACTTCCGAGATTTGACGCGGAGAAAGTTACAATTCCGGTGAAAATTACTGAACCTCCGCTTCTGGAAGGCGGAAAGCTTTCTGTAAGTCTTAATCCGGGTGAAGTACAAATTTTGATTATAAACGATTACGAATTATAGAATATGAGAGGAGACGTAATGAAAAAATTACTATTAGGTTTAATGTCAGTGCTTGCCGTAACATTTATGGCTGTTAACACTGCGTTTGCATACCCTGATGTGGAAGCAAACCACTGGGCTGCAAAAGAAATTAACGAATTATCCGAACAAGGTGTACTGGTTGGATACCCTGACGGAACTTTCCAGCCTGATGAACTGGTTACAAGAGCCGAGTTTGCGGCAATGGCAATTAAAGCTTTAGGACAGGAACACGCTCAGGTAGCACAGCCGGTTACTTTTGAAGATATTCAACCGGACTTCTGGGCTTATGACGCTATTCAAAAAGCTCTGTTTTTTGATTTAATCTCTGCAAAAGACAGCCTTTTCAGACCTGATGATTCTGTATCAAGAGCAGAAGCTATTCTTGTTGCCAGCAACGCGCTTTCAGATAGAGATATCAGCTACGCTAAAGCAAGAGAAATTCTGGCAAAAAAATATGCTGACTTTAACACTCTGACTGAAGAAGCTGTAATCAATTATGGTAAAGCTGAAATCTTTGAACTTATCGTTGTTCAGCCTTCAATGGACAAAGCAAGAATTGAAGCGGACAGAGCTGCTACCCGTGCGGAATGTGCTGTTATTTTGTACAACATGAAAGAACAGGCTAAAGAAAATCCTAACGCAAAACTTGCTTATGCAATGAAAAAGAAAACCGGTGAAGGTTATGTGGTTCCAAATGTAAAAGTTGACGGTTCTATCGCAACTATTCCGGCAGGATCCTTTTTACCTGTTCAGGTTACAGGTTATTTAAGCTCGCAAACTTCTGAAATCGGTGATATCTACACCGCAAAAATTGCTCAAAACTGTGTAACTTCCGAAAATTATATTCTATTCCAGGAAGGAGCTTATGTAAGAGGTCAGCTTCTTGATGTTGTAAAAGGCAGATGGTTCATTAAAAACGGTGTCCTCTACCTTGATAACGCTTTGATTACTACTGTTAACGACCAGACAGCTAAATTAAAAGGCTATTGTGATGTTAAAAAAGACAGAAACTGGTTTATGCAATTCGTTAGAGCTGTATTTAAAGGCGAAAAACTTTCTGTATCTGCAGACTCTACAATTTTCATAAAAACCTTTAGCCCTATAAAAGTAGACCTAACTAACGGCTGGATACTTGAGTAGGTTAGTAAGACTATAAGTTATTATAACCTGATAATTGATAGGACGATGTAATAATCGTCCTATTTTTTTATGGTATAATTCTTTTATGAATAAAACCTATGATGAAATAATTTCCGTTGTAAGAGGGGATATAAACAATTTAGAGAGTTATATAACAGGGGATAACTTTTTTGCGGAAGCGGTTCTCAAATCACTTATTCTGGCTCCTGCTAAACGTATAAGATCTGTGATTGCATTTTTATTTTTGCGCGCGTACGGACTCGAAATCTCAGAAAAGCAGCTTAATCTGCAATGCGCAGTAGAACTTGCGCATACTGCCTCTTTGATTCACGATGACATTATAGACAAAAGCGAAAAACGACGCGGAACATACACGCTTAATTCTATATACGGGGACAAATACGCCGTTCTTGCAGGAGATTTTACGCTGACCGTGGCTTTTAATAAAATTATTTCGCTCAATAATAACAGTATTACAGAGGATTTTCTAAAAGTTTTCTCGGAAATGGTAAAGGGCGAAATCTCGCAGCTGATATCAAAGGGTAAAATTCCTGTATTAGACGAATATATGCAGAAAACCCGTCAGAAAACTGCCGGACTTTTTGCCGTATCACTGAAAAGTGCAGCGATTCTTGCTGGTAAAACTGAACTTGCTGCGGGCTGGCGTGATTTCGGGTATATTTTCGGCACTGCTTTCCAGATTAAAAATGATTTAAAGGATCTGGATATAGATATAAAAGATGGAGTTTACACAGCTCCCGTAATATTTTCACATGACGCTGAAAACATTACCCGTGAGGCTATCGAGGCTACCAAAAACCTTATAAACCAAAAGCTGTTAAGATTGGAAGCATTTTTAGATAACTTGCCACAAAATAAATTTTCTGATGCATTAAAAGAACTATTGGAGCTATATAAACAATGATTGAATTGATAAAGAAATATTTGAAATCTGATAAATTCAAAGAAGATTGGCATGAACTTGTTGAAACGGTAATTTTTGTTGTTGTTGCCGTTATTCTGATAAGATTTTTTGTTGCGGAAGTCCGCTGGATTCCGTCCGGTTCAATGCGCCCGACACTGCTTGAAGGCGACAGGATTATTGTTGAAAGATTTTCTCGTTTTTATTCTGCCCCGCAGCGTGGTGATATTATGGTATTTTATCCGCCGTTCGTTGAACTAAAACACTCTCCTGTGGCACTTTTTAAGCGTCTGACAGGCTTTTTCTGTAATGATGTTGCATATATTAAACGTGTAATCGGGCTTCCGGGAGAAAAATTTGAAATAAAACGCGATAAAGCCGGTGCGTATACTGTTTTTATCAACGATAAGCCGCTTGAAGAACCGTATATAAAGAGCAAATTTGAATTCACTCCGTGCGAAGATCCGCGGGTTAACTGCGGGCCGTTTATCATTCCCGACCACAATTATATGATGATGGGTGATAACCGCGGCGCATCTTACGACGGACGTTTCTGGGGAACGCTCGATGAAAAACAATTTATCGGCAGAACAACATTCCGGTTCTGGCCGCTAAATCGTATAAAATTTTTAGGACGCCATAAATCTACAACTGGTGAAAATACTTCATATAATCAGCAGCAATAGTTGAACTCGTTGCGTTTGCAAATGTTGCCTTGAGGTTCTGATCACTGTCAGAATCCGTCAATTTAGTAACATTTTCTGTAGCACCGACTTTTTCATCCTTCTGTTTATCTGCCTCTCTTTCAGAAATCTTCTGATACTCTTCAAATGCATCCATTACAGAAGTTTGCATTTCATTACGCAGTGCAAGGTCACCCTCGTAACTGCCTGTCGATTTTACGCCCTGTTCTTCAAATTCTGCTAATATATTGTTCCAATCGCTGTAATTAGGAATTGCACCGCCCTGCGCAGCCGCTGCTGCCTGTGCGTCACGCAATTCATCTAAACTCCTGATTCTCATATCATCTGCCATAATAAAACCCTCTATCTTTCTTTAATTATATAAAGTTTTTTGATAGTTTATATATTCAATATTTAGAAAATATGTAACATTTCTTTACATAAAGAATTTTAAAAGGCAATTTTACAACTCTAAAAATCTTTATAAGGGTATAGAGGATATTTATTATACAGGAAAGGGAAAATTGTATGGGAACTAATGGGGTTACAATTACAGATGCCCAATTGAAAGCACGGGCATTGGAAATTCAAAGGCATTTTACCGACCTTGGCATGACTTTGCCTGAATCTTTTAAAGATAAGAAAACCGGTGCACTCTTTACCTACAAGAGAGGTGAAGACGGAAAAATAACCTGTACTTACGATTATCATGACGAAAAGACAAAAGATTTGATATACTTTGAACGTAAAACAATTCCGACATCCAGAGCCGGATTAGGCTATTTGACCGACGAACAGTTTGAAGAATTTAAACAAAATAATCCACACCATTTTTATCAGAGCGAATATGCAGCAGGTGACACAGCAATATTTCTGAAAAACCACGCACAGGATTATATTAATTCCTATGATAAAGCAACCAGAAATCAGGCAAGGGATGATTATCAGGATATTGTAACAGAAGAATTACTTGCTTCCGGAACTTTTGATAAAAAAGCGGCTAAAAAAATGGGCAAATACGCTAAAAATGATGCTATTGCCGAAGAACGTTCAGGATTTAGAACTGTTTATATTGATAAAACAGAGTTCGAAATCGCTGAAAAGAAACTAAAAGCTGAACAAAAACTTGCTAAAAAACGCATAAAAGAATTCTATAAATCTAAAAAGCCATACGACCAGTTGACTACAGATGAAAAAATTCGACTGGAACTGGATATGGCAAAAATGGAAGAATCAGTTGAATACGTTAAAGATAAAAAAGTACGCGCTTATATCAATGATCCTAAAAATAAAGAAAGATTCTTTGTTGTAAACCCTGAAACCGGACGGTTTGAATTCAGCTCAGATTTATACAAAGAATGGGCTCAATCTCATACTCAGGGGGACAATACCCTGACTACTTCTGAACGTGAACATGCTGCAGTTGCAACAGGTTTAAGTAAAAGGCAGATGAAAAAAGCCGTTGAATATGCAGGATTAGATACACAAAAAGATTACACTATTTCAATTGAACTTGCAAAAACATTAGTTGGATTGTTATCAGGCCCAATCCTTGCATATATGACTAACGCAAATATTCACGATGTTAAAGAACTTAAAGACAGAATTGAGATCGTAGCCGATGCTGCGGATCCGGGTAAATATCAAATATTTGTTGACGGTGTAAGTATCGCTGAGGCAAGAAGTGAAGTTATTGCTAACTTCCGTAATGTTGCAGTAAGAAATGCAGCCTTAAGCAGTGCTCTTGCATTAATTTTCAATAATGGTCTTGTTGATCCGCAAGGTGCACGCGATAGAAAAGCAAACGGTATTACAGCTGCAACTATTTCTACCCAAAACATTTTCAGAGGTAAAGATGTTACCGATATTGACGGCGAAATAGTTATTGACGATGGCGGACATGAAATTCCGGACGAAAGCGATGCTTGTTATGAAATAGACGGTACACCGGCGACAGAAGGTACACCTGGTACACCAGATGAAAATGTCTACCATTTGCGTATGAATGACAAATGTAATGTAATCTTCTGGTATCAAACGGCTGATGCATACCCGTTACCTGAAGGATTCAAAAAATCAGATATCTATAACAAAGTAAGGGAAGCAAACGGCGACCCTAATCACGACAAATATCCGCCGGATGTTGTTGGTTTACCTGAGTTTATTACCCTCACAGACAAAAATGGTAACGAAGTCAAAATTAAAAGAAAAGATAAATTTGAAATCAAAGGCAGATGCTATGAACCACCAAAAGGCGGTGGAAATGGCAAAGGCACCGGTAAAACTTATGTTGGGTTCAAAGGAACTCCGGGTACCGCAGGAACCCCGGGCAACTACAGAGTTTATGACTGCGAAACCGGCCACGTTTATGTTGAAGGATTGCCAAGTGCAGAAGCCGCACAAAGATGGATTGAAGAACATCAACAAGAAGAATAATAAAAAATCCCGCTTGAGAAAGCGGGATTTTTAATGCACAAAAACGACCTTCAATGAAGGCCGTTTTTAAATTTTGGTTAAATCATTAGAGCCTAAGACATCATACTTTCAAGCAATTCAGCATCACGCTGTGCATGAGATAGGCTTTCTCTTTGCTGTTTTTGGATATAAACACGCAGCGCTTCTCTGATTAATTCGCTTCTGGAACGGTTTTCACCGTCTGCAACAAGATCAATCTTGTTTAGAAAATCCTCAGGCATTGAAATCAAAATTCGAGCCATTAATAACTCCTTTTCATAAATTCATACTCTTTCCGTATATATTTATAAAAACTAAACTTATTGAAAAATTGCGTATTTTGTATATATTAAGTATATATTTCTTTACATTTATTTTTTAGTACTTGTTTTTCGCCGGCGAACTGCAGCAGCGCCGCCGCCGATTGCCGCAATTGCTGTTGCGACACCGGCAATTATCTTACCACGTCCGCCGCTTTTTTTAGATTTTTTTGCAGCATTTGCTGCGGTTTCTGCGATTTTTTCCGGAAAAAACAATTTCTTTGCGTTGTTATAAAAAAGGTCTTCAATTATTTTTTCTGACTCTTTTGCAAGATCTTTATCTCCGCGGATTGCGGCTTTAATTTCTTCTACAAATTTTGCATAAGAGAGGCGGGCATTATTTTTATCGCAAAAACGGGCAATGGGCGCATCAGTTCCAAACATAAGCCTGAAAGACTGATCTCCAAACTTCCAGTCGGGATCTCCTATACCTTTTAATTTTTTAATTGCTTTTACGATATGATCTTTGGGAGAAAGTAGACCTGCAACAGGTTTGGCGTCGATATCTACCCAGGAAATATCCGCATAAAGGTTCGCATCACCTTTTTTTACAGATTCCACAAGAACATCTATAGCTCTTTCGTGTGATTCATTCCAGCCGCCGCCCATGTGAGCCATTATAAACGGCGCGTCTTTATATTTTTTTGCTGCTTCATAAATTGCCCCCGGATCACCAAACGGGTCTAATTTCGACTTATCAAGCGTTCCGTCCGGCAGTCTGAAAAGTTTACCCTCACTGTCTACCGGAACCTGCGTATGGAATAAGCAAGGAATTTTATTTCTGTTTGCGAATTCAAAATATGGCTGGTATCTGGAATCTGAAACCGGAAGATGTAAATCATTAGGGTGAAACTTCAAGCCGACAAAACTATTCGGAAAGTCCGTGAGCAGTCTTTCTATATTGCTGATATTCCCGTTTTTAGGCGAGCAGCTTGCAAGAAGCGAGTAGGTATTATCACCCTGCAGAGATTGAAGCGCAGTTTTGTTGCCGTTGTATTCGTCTTTCAAGCCTTTGAAAGTATCTGTATCTGAAACAATCATTTTTTCAACGGTATCATTATTCGGAAGCGGCTGCTTAACAAAGACATCCAGCATATCTTTTGTGTAATAAATATGTTCGTGCTTTCCGACATGTGCGTGCATATCTATTAATCTTGCGCCGAAATTCACACGACAGGTATCAAGTCTTATCATTTGCGATTCCCTTCCTCATTTCCGCAACTTTTTCTCTTATGTATTTATACATATTTTCATTACCGTCAGGGAAGGCCTCATAAACAAGTTTTTCGGCATCGTCAGCCTTGCCCTGTTTAACATAAAGACTATAAAGCTTTGTATAAATTTCGTATTCACGCTCAGTTCTGAAACCGGGGCGGCGGACTTCCGGTTTTGAAAGTTCCAGAGCTTTCTTTAGAATATTTTCAGCAGCAGGATAGCATTCTGCCTGTTCGCTTTCATCTGCTATTTGCAGCAAGCGCGGAATTTTTACTTCAAACAGATTTTTCAACTGTGCTCTGACACTTTTAGTCATAAAGTTTATTGTCGCAAAACAATTCCCCCACATAGAAACTACACTCGGGCGTCCGGAGCCTTCGCAGTCGCATTTGCGGAATATAAATTCATTATCGCTGTTTTTATCAAAGAATAATTTTTCATTTCGGTCAACGTATAAGCCTTTTTCCGCTATTTTTTCTTCCCTAAGCCTTTTTGGAGAATAGATACTTCCTACCGGATAAAGAATATTAGGCATCTTATTAATCGGTTCTTCCCAGCTTATTAGCTGCTGCATTATTCTTATAAGGTTTCCTTCATACGAAAAGTCAGATGTTTTAAGCCCTACAAACTGGGCGATATCGGCAATATCCTGACTTCCTGCGTATTCCGCAACTGTATAATGAATGGAACTTCTGTCCGTAAAACTGAATCCCTGAATATTACCGGATCTATCACGTACCGGATAAAAATTATAAACTCCTCTGGCCCTGTCGGTTACGCAGGAATCGTACGCTGAAAATATATAATCCCCGTTTTCAAGGCGGTTTTGTAAATTTACGATATGCGCATCCGAAAGTGTTAATAAATTAAATTTGTAGGCATTTTTGGATTTTAACTCCTGAATAATTCCGTTAATTTTTCCGCCTTCATCATTACCAGTTGCAATATATTTATATAATGCATTATTAAGCCCGCGGTCTTTTGCGTGCCATTTAATTGCAGCCTCAAGCGGATGATCGGCAGGAATATATATATTTACACCCTTTTTAACCATATTATTAATGGTTTTTATAATGCCGGCGAGGTAATGAAACCCCTGGGCATCCTTATCCATGGCTACATTTGAAGTATTACTTTCTAAGAATTTTATAATAAGTTCTTTTTTACTTTTGATATTTTGAGGAGTAAATTTTTCACCGGAAGAATTAATTCTGTTGTAATGATAGCTTAAATCATTAAGTTCTATCGGCGCCGTGCATGGAATTGCAACAAAGTCATTTGGTTTAACAATATTTTCGGCATCAAGTCTTGTCAACTCTTTATCAAGCGAAAATAAGCTTTTAAGCCCCTTATTATAAGTTAAAGGCTCAATTTCGTGCAGTGTCATAGTCGTATAATTTGCGATATCAGACCCGATAGCTTTTGCAAAATGCAGCATTGTATCGGCGTGTTCACCACAATCCAGAAGGTGCATTTTAAAACCGTTAAAATTTATATTTTCGCGTTTTTTCTGATTTTTAACAGCACAACAAGCAGGCGGCGTTTTGCCTATAGCATAAACTCTCATAAATCTCTAAGCCCCTTAATACTATTAGTTTAGTAGTTACTTCTCTAATAAACTATAAAAAGGATATATTGTCAATTAATACATTAAGAAATATTACCTGTCGGGCAAAGACTCACATCCAGCGCGTTAGCCTTTAACTGCGCCCTCATTTTCACCGGAAATAAAGAATTTTTGCAGGGAGAGGAAAAATATTATAATAGGAATTATTGAAATTATTGAGCCTGCGGCGATATAGCGCCAGTTAGAGCTGAACATTCCCTGCAAATTGTTTATTCCGACAGGAAGTGTAAACATTTTGTCATCGTTTAAGACAATGCTTGGCCAGAGAAATTCACCCCACGAACCAATAAAGGTAAAAATTGCAAGAATTGCAAGCGTAGGTTTCACCATAGGCATAAGCACTTTGAAAAATATCTGCCACGAATTACACCCGTCAACAATTGCAGCCTCTTCCATTTCTTTCGGGATAGATAAAAACGCCTGACGCATAAGAAAAATTCCGAAAGCGTTCACCGCAAACGGCAAAATTAAACCCAGATATCCCTGCACAGCTCCGACAGAGTCAATCAGGTTAAATTTTAGAATTATCAGATAAACCGGAAGCATAATCGCCTGAAACGGCACCATAATTGTTGCAAGAGTTGCAAAAAATGCAATCTTTTTACCTTTAAAATCCATTCTGGCAAGCGGATACGCCGCCATTGATGAAAAAATAAGATTTAAAATTACTGTGAACAGCGCCACTACAGCGCTGTTAAAGAAATATCTCAGAAAGTTTACTCTTGCCCAGACACCCGTATAATTTTCAAACGTAAAATCAGCAGGGATAAAATTTGGCGGATAGGCAAAAATATTCTCGCCCGCGCCTTTTAAAGAGGTTGATATCAGCCATAAAAACGGGAAAACCGACAGAAGGGATACTATTATTAAAATTATATGTGAAAATGCGTTTTTTAATTTCATAGCCGGTATTTATCCCTCTCAAAGCAGAATATGTTTATACACGAAAGCAACAGAACAATTACAAGAAGAATTACCGCCATGGCAGACGCAATACCTAAATCAAGGTTTTCAAAGGCGCGCTCATAAATATAGTAGACAATGGTTTTGGAAGAATTTAGCGGCCCGCCCTTTGTCATAACATAGATTTCAGCAAAGACTTTCATTGCAGAAATTGCGCTTATTGTTGAAACAAGGGCAATTGTCGGCATCAAATGAGGAATGGTTACAGTCAAATGCTTCTGCCATAAGTTTGCCCCGTCAATTTCACACGCCTCATAAAGCTCCTTAGGTACACTCATCAGTGCAGCAAGATAAATAACCATATAATAGCCGATACCCTTCCAGATAGTCACAAGCGCAACCGACACCAGCGCAAATCTCGTATCCGTAAGCCATGCCACCGGACTAATATGGAGCCGAGAAAGCAAATAATTTAAAATTCCCTGATCTGCATAAAGCCATTTAAACGCAATTGAACAAACAACAATAGAAACAACTACAGGAAGATATATTAAAACCTTGTATAAATTTATTGCACGGAGTTTCCGGTTAATCAGCACCGCCAGAAATAGCGGGAAAACCGTCAAAAACGGTACCGCAATAACCAGATACAAAAAAGTATTTCCAAGAACTTTCATAAAAACAGGATCTTTCAACACAGCCGAATAATTTCCTAAGCCGGCAAAAACCGGATTATATAGACTGCTTGAATAATCCGAAAAACTCAGGAAAATCGTTTGCAAAAACGGGAGAAAAAAGAAAATTCCCAACAACACAAACGCAGGCACCAGAAATAAATAAGGCATATATTTCCCGTAAAACTTATACATAAGTGAATTATATACAAAAATTTACCAAGTTGCAAATAGCTTATGATGTTATATTATAAATTATAAAGAGTAGTTTATCGGGAGTGTGTGAAATGACAAATGAAAATAATAAACCTGTAGTTAATCTGATTTCAAAGCCGGATAATATGCTAAAGACTGTCTATACAGCCTGCAGAACCTGTTACAGTGCAGATTATCCGATAAATATTTATAATTCGACCGACGATAAAGAAAAAATGCTTAAACTTATTGAACGCGTTATTTCGTCCGGTCACTATTCAACAATTGAACATATACAGGTAACGTTTGCTATTTCAAATGTTTCGCGTGCCTGCACGCACCAGCTTGTGCGCCACCGCCACATGTCATTTTCGCAAAAATCCCAGAGATATGTTAAAGAAAAAGGCGAATTTGACTATATTATTCCGCCGACAATCGACAGAAACCCTGAATTAAAAGCAAAGTTTCAGGATTTTATGGGCGAAATTTCTAAAAAGTATCAGGAATTTGTTGACGCCGGAATTCCGGCAGAAGATGCGCGTTTTGTGCTTCCAAACGCTGCTGCCAGCTCCCTTGTTTGCAGCCTGAATCTTAGAGAAATGATTCATATCGCAAATCTGCGCCTCTGCACACGCGCCCAGTATGAAATCCGTACTATGGTTAAGATGATGTGCGATGAACTTATAAAAGAAGAACCATGGCTTAAGCCGTATCTTGTCCCGAAATGCGAAAGACTCGGTTTCTGTGATGAGGATAAATCCTGCGGCCGTATGCCTGTTAAAAGCTAATTTCACTTTGTAAATTTTCCTTAATATAATTAAACTTTTATCGTTAAACTGCCGACATACCTTATGTTATGTAAATTTGAGGTAATTTATGTCAGGCAATGTAGGCGGACAAGACGGAAATCAAATTAATATAAAACTTTACAACGGTAAAACGGTTAACCTGAAAAAGCTGGATAAACTTATCGGTAAGTCGACTGAAGGTTCTGTTTTTGCCAGATTTGATACGGCCGATAACGGCGGTAACGCTAATAATGTCTTTGATGAAGCCGAAATCAACCGGATTAAAAACACTCTTTTACAATATCAAGCCAGCGGCAACAGCGTAAGCCAGGACGAGTTAAACATGATGTTCGGCTACGGTCAAATCGGGCCGGATTTAAAACAAAGACATTTTGACGTAAATAAATTGACTTCACTAATTGATTCATTACCGGATGATGACGCTCAACCGGAACAATCTGTTAAGGGCACCCCACACCCTGCCGAAACAAAACAGGTGTTCACGAATTATACTGTTCAACCGGGCGATACTCCGGAAAAACTTGCACAAAAATTTGGCTTGCAAGGTGATGATGCGGAAGCCTTTATTAAACATTTGCAAAAGCAAACGAATAAAAAAGGCTGGTTTACAGTCGGACAAAAAATAACACTCTTAGGCGAACATTCAGAAGCTCTAAAAAACATGGCTGATTATTCTGAGGATGCAGCTGTTCTGGATAAGCGCTGGGCAAATACAGAATCCGGCAAAAAAGCTATTGCGGCAGAAGAAGTCAGAAAAAGAGCCGATGAGGAAGCCAGACTTGAAGCACAAAAAAAGAAACCTGTTTCGCCTCCGCCGCCTAAAGATACCACACCGGCCTCACAAAGGCTTGTTATCGCAAGTGTGCGAAATAACGGTAAAGCCGCAGCAGCTGTGCTTAAAGAACAAATTAGCTGGGCGTCTTTCAACGACAATACCAGAGCTAAGCTGGCAGAAAAAGTTACAAACCAAAATGTTGCATACGTTCTTGAAGCATATCCTGACTTAGTCACTGATATTGACGATGAGTGGGGTATGGATGTTAAAGATGTAAAAAAATATGTAGTGGAACCTCTTAACAAACGTTTAAGAGAATTAGGCATGAATAAACATTGCCTTCCTAATGATTTGAGCAAGTTTAAAATGGAAGATTTAGAAAAAGCCTGCGGCAATCTTGCTGCGCTTATCCGTAAAACAGATGCCGAAAACGGTTATGTTTTCAAACCTGCTGCCGGAGATGAGGGCAAAGTTCATCAACCAAGGTTAAGTTCACAGCGCGGACATGTAGCATTCCCTAAAGCAAAAAAAGCTGCGCCAAAACCAGCGGCTCAATCTCCAAAACCGGCAGAGTCTAAAGAAACTCCTGTTAAACCGGAAGAAAAGGAATATTGGAAATATCTTTCTATGGAGGAATTGTCTTATCCGGAACCATTACAAGACAGACTGTTTGAACTCAGACGTTACGGCATTGAAGTTACCGTAAATAAAACACGTGACGGCTACAGGCTTGATTTAAACGAAAATGCGCAAAATATTGAACGATATACCCGTCCGATGTTCAGCATGGATTCACCAATTCCGGCGACTGAAGATGGGCCTCAAAAAGTAACAGACCTGTTAAATTTATTCGGTAATGAAAAAAGCCTGATTCTTGATAAAGAGGGCAATTTGGTATCACAGAGCCAAAAATTTGCTGACAAAACTGTTGTAACACAGTACGATGCAGATGAAAAACCAATTCACACGGAAACAAATTATAAAAAATACGTAAGCTACAGTCCGGTTGATAAACAGAGAGTGGTCAACGATGATGTTGCAACTGACATTGAAATTAACAGACCGGAACATTTAAATGAAGCCGGTACCGAATTCGCGGACTCACTTGAAGATAACAAAGCTGCGCTTATGAAAACTCTCGGACTTGATAATGAACAATATAACAATCTGGCAAATCTTGCTATGGGTATTGCCGAGCAGGAAACTCACTTCGGTGCTTCAAGATATACGACAAGGGCAGGTGAAACAAATACACAGTGGCGTAATCTGGCTAAACAAACAATGGATGCGGTATACTATAGCGAAGATTTACCGGATTTTGTAAAAGATACTGTTTTTGCTCTGGGCGGAACAATGTCTTCTTCTGTTGAGGAATACTATCAAAAATATACTGACGGCACAAAATCCTATGGTATGACTCAGGTTAAAGTTGATGAATTTATCAAAGACAGTCCTGTTCTCAAGAAACAACTAGCCGCGTTTGGTATTAATTCCGGAGAAGATATTAGAAAATCCCCTGAAAAACAGGCGATTGCAACTATTATCATTCTGAATAATAAACGTATTGTTGCTGAATCCTCGACATGGCAGAAACGTCTAGCTGACAATAATGCAAATATAACTGATAAGGATCAGCAAATTACTCAAAATGATTTGATTGCGTTACTTTACAACGGAAATTCCTCAAAAACAGATCTTTTAAAAAAGGGGCAATTAACGATTAGTGATGCACCTTACGCAAGAAACGTCCGTTCTTATGTTAAGTTTTATTATGAGGTTTCAGAGGATGAATTGTCCCGCCACCGCGCAGATGCTCTCGGTACAGAATCTCAGGGCAACAATGGCCGATTGGGAACCGTAATCTTTATGCCTACTGCCTACACAACCGATGTGACTAATTCTAAAGAAGATTTGCAAACTCTTGAAGAAGCTTTGAATAACAATTCTTCTATTCCTCAACAATTAAAAGAACAGTTGATTATGGCGGCACGCAAGAACGAAATTGCTTTTGGCTACGGTCTAAGTACAGATGAAGCTGCCTCAATAACCGCTGCAGATGCGACATTAATACTGGATAAACTTAATGGATTAAAGGATAGAATAACTAACCTTGTAGATCCTGCAAAGATAAGAGCTGAAGCACAAAAAGTACAGGATGATTTCCGTTCCGACTATCTGGAATCAAGACAGGTTATTGTAAATGACGGCGATGTTCCGGCAGGCAGTATTATACCGGCGCTTGGCTCAGGTGATATTGTAGATGAACGTCTGGATTATAATCGTGAAACTGTTGTCACCCGCGCTCACAGAGCAGGCCGAGGAGGAGGCGCGCAAAGAGCAATTTTCCGCGATACAGCCGCTATTGCAGCCGGAAATTACAGAGGTTTTGCAGTTCAAAAAGATTTAGGGGTCAACCCTTATGATGCTAACGGAAACTACTTGCCTCAAGCACAAAGAGAATTGGCAGAATATGCCTCACAGGTTACAAAAGATATGGGCACCGGCGGTTTATGCTTAACCGGTATAAAGGCATCCTTTGAAAGCGCCGGCATAATTGAAAAAGGCGAAGTTGTTTATCCTAAAGGCCACAAAGACTGGGGTAAACCAATTGAAAATGCAAAAGATTTAAGATTTTATCTTGATGCGCACCCAGAAAAATTTGAGGAAGTTAAGTATGTCAGCCTCGGAAACGGTACGTCGCGTGAGCTTAATGCCTCAGATATTAAGAATTTACCGGCCGGCTATATCGGCGTATTTATACCGGGAGATGGCTTTGAAGAGCAAGCCGGTCACGCATTCATTACTAACGGTAACGGGCAGGGCTATGCTGATGAAGTAGATAACCTTCGCTGGGATGACTTTAAATCCTCCGGTGCCGGAAACGGTAAGGGGGAACACGGTACCTTTAAAATCTATAGACTTAAAGTATAAAAAACCGCTTCTGAAAAGAAGCGGTTTTTGAATTAATTATCTCTGAATTTGTTAACTATTTTTCTCATAAAGAGCAGATATGAAGAGAAGTTAATGTTATGACCTCTGTATTCTGCCTTTGTTATAGGTTCTACAAGAGAATTTAAATATACTTCCAAATTTGTATATTTTTTCTCTTTAATACTCAACTTTCTGCCGTCATAAACGTTTTTCGGATTGAGTCCGTTATCAATTTCCCAATAGTCAGGGATACCATCGCCGTCAGTATCGCTTGCGGTTGACATTCCCTGATTGGTATATTTAGGATAAATTGACGGATCATTGCGGAAAGAGGTATGTTCCATCTCCTTAACATTAACGGTTTCCACCATATTAGTGTCAATAATATCGCGTTTTAACGATGCCCCTGCATATTTAAGGACTTTATCTTTAGCCCTTTGCACGCTATGGCTGTATATAAGTTCGTGCGGGAATTCTCTTGTTGAAATCATTGAATTTTTAGATTCCACAAGGTAAATCGTATTAGGATAAACACCCATAATATTATCGTTTGTGTTAAGCGGGTTTAAGAATACAAAGTTGTTTGCGACAAAAACTCTGCCCGGAACCGTATTTTTAGCACCGGTATCAACAATCTGAAAACGTGCCGGAATAATTGTTGAGGAGCCAAATTTATAATAATTTTTTACAAGGTTGTAAAGTCCGAGATGCACGCCGTGAACAGACTGTGAACCCCAGTTATAAAGGACATTATTTCTGAAATCAATTAAGACATCATCAAGAAGATTTAATCTTTCCTGCCAGAAATAAGGGTTGCCAATGCTGTTATTTACAAAGTAATTGTGGTGAATACTTATGTCATAGCCGCCGACTCTGGCGCCGTAAGCGCCAAGAGATTCACCGATAATACACCACTGAATTGTAGAATCAGAGTTATCAAAAAAGTCCAGATTGCTAGGGTTTCCCCATGAAAGCGAGCAGTGGTCTATTATAATATTATTCTGGTTTTTAATAATTAAGGACGCTTTTTTATCTTTAGTACCAAATCTGAAACGCAGGTAGCGTAAAATTACATGGTTACATTGAAAAATTACAGAATCACCTTTGATACAAATTCCGTCACCTGGAGCGGTTTGTCCGGCAACTGTAACGAACCCGTTTTTAACAATGAGAGGAGATTTAAGATCAATAATTCCGGCAACATCAAAGACAATAGTTCTTGCCCCTTTTTGTGTTAGAGCATGCCGCAAAGTTCCGGGCTTATAGCTGTCCTCAAGAGTTGTAACATGATAAACATGTCCGGCACGTCCGCCCCGTGTAAAGGCTCCTGCACCGTATGCACCGTCAAAAGCATAGTCAACATTACGCATAAACAGATAAGTAAATACCGTTATCGTAACAGCAAAAAACAAAATTATAAGAACGATGAGTAAACCTGAGAATCTGCTTAAACGCAGCAAGAGTGCTTGAAATCTATTCATACTTTATCCTCTCTGTTTATAATATTTTACAATATTTTAAGTAATATTTCAACATGTTAAGGAATTAATTCTCTGAGTTCTTCTCATTCTTATCTATTGCGTGTTTGACCAATAGCGAACCCGTTACAAGAGAGGCAAACATTATCGGGAAACGATAAATATTTTTCATTTTTTTGGTAAGCGCAGAACTCACAGAAAAGAAAAATAACGGAATCATTGTGTTCACGATAAGATATTTCGTTGCTTTTTGAACCTGTTTGGAATATTTTTCACTGTCAGTAATGTTCAAACCGGCAAGCCCGACGAATGCTGAGTTAAACGGGTTAAAAACTTTAAAATCCGTTATGCGCCAGAGCATTTCCTGTTGAATGTCTTTGCTGACTACATTATCAACTTTTTTCTTCATAAATTTTTCAACCTGCTCGATTTGTTTTGGAGGCTTTATGTTAACAACTTTTTTGTCATCTTCAACCAGAGAATTAAGTTTATGAATAGCCAGCCCGTGCTTATTCAGGGTGTAGTCGGCAAGAATAGCTGAAAACAGACCGCAGCCGACCATTGCAGTATTTGAGATGCAGCTTGCAATAATGTTCTTTGAGTATTCAATAGGTGTATGAAGCGGTTTGTAAAGTTTATCAAACCTTCCCGCAAGATTTTTTTTATAAAAATCCGTAGCCGCAAACTTTTGGAACCTGTTATTAAAAAACTCAACAGTTGGTTTAAATAGTTTTTCGTGCAGGGTTTTATTTTTGCCAAGGGCCTTGTAGCCGAGCATTCCGGCAGAACTGGCTGCCAGAACGACAATATCATTGAACAGAATATTTCGTTTATAATCCTCGCCTACACTCCTGTAATCGTGCACGGTTTTTGCAGTGCCCATCAACAAAAAGATGCCCGCTTCCAAATTTTTCGTATTAAAAATTCTGTTCTCTGTTACATGCATGCTTTTGTATTAAGTTTAAACAAACGTAAAATTGCGTGTTTTCAACGCAATTGTAATATATTGTAAAATTACTTCAATTTTAATTCAGGATAAACATTCCATTTAATAAGCGGATTTTTTCTAAACCATGTAAGCTGTCTTTTTGCATAACGTCTTGAATTTTGTTTTAAAATTGAACAAGCCTCCTCCAGAGTGCATTTCCCGTCAAGATAACCGATAATTTCGCGATATCCGATTGTATCGGTAAGGTTTGGGATCCTGCCGTGTTTTTCAAGCAAACGGCGGGTTTCATCAACAAGCCCCTTTTCAATCATTATATCAACCCGTCTGTTGATACGCTCATACAACTCTTCGCGCGGAAAATTTAATCCTATCCATTCAACATCATACTTGCCTTCGCTCTTAACCCCGCGCACTTTTGACATTGGCAGTTTTAATGTTTCCACTATCTCAAGCGCACGAATAATCTTTTTCCTGTCATTTTTTTCTATTTTTGCAGCGGTTTCAGGATCAATCAGAGCTAAGCGCGCCTGAAGTTCATCAAAAGAAAAAGCGTCAAGTTCCCTGCGCAATTCATAATTCGGTTCAACCTGCGGCAAGTCATAATTTTCCAGCAAAATTCTGAAATAAAGTCCTGTACCGCCGGCAATTATCGGAACTTTCCCTCTTGAGGTAATACATTCAATACATTTTTCTGCTTCTTTAGCCCACAGCGCAGCAGAATAGTCAAATTCCGGCTCCACAATATCAATTAAGTAATGAGGAATACTTTCGCGCTCTTCCATTGTAGGCTTTGCAGTTCCGATATCAAACCCGCGGTATACAAGTCTGGAATCCGCAGAGATAATTTCACCGCCCAGCTTTTTTGCAAGTTCAACCGCATAAGCAGTTTTTCCACTTGCAGTGGCTCCGACAACAGCAATGACTTTATTCTTCTTCCGGTTCGCCTTCATCATCCTTTTCCGTTTCAGCCGGCGGCAAAGCTACAAATTTATGTCTGTAAAAATTAAATGTCAAAAGCAGAATATATAAAAAAACGTAGAAATATACAAAGTATACAAGAAACGCCAGAAACGGCACAGGCATCATTAATGCCATAATCAGAGAGGTAATTATATTAATTGCAACAATTGTAAAAAATAATTGAAGAGTGCTCAAGGTATTCAGGAGAACTTTTTTTATTGAATAACACAATGAGAAAAACGCATTTTTAGTATTATAAAAAGTTTCCGGCAGCCAGTAGATTAAAAGATAGGTCAATACAGAGCTAAACGCAAGATAAAGCAAATGCCATTTAGATAATTTAATTAAATCGTCAACGGAAATATTTTTCTGAAAATTATTCAGCGCTTCCACGGAACTCATGGCATTTTTCAACTCTTCGGGAGTAAAAGAAAATGTTCCGATTAAGTTTTTGCCGATTAACATTGCGCCTTTAAACATCAAAAAGACAATTATCAAATAGATTATAATAACGCCGGCGGCAGGGAGGAAATAATCCGACACGCCCTTCGGAAACATTTTTAACAAATCCATACGCTCGAAATCCTTACCGGAGGTTTCAGCATCAACGGTATTGCGAAGGCAGTAAAACAATCCGGCAACACCCGCAATTGTAATAAACAAAAGTGTCACCGCGCCGACAGACAGCTGCAACAAAGTTTTTGCAGAAGATTGCAGAATACTGAAATAAACCAGCCCGATGTAGCATATAGTCATAAAAATGAATAGTAGCCACCAATTTTTATTTAATATAGAAAATGTTTCTTTTAATATTTTAATCATAATCCTATCCTACAACAACGGTACGGAAAAACATTAAACTTATTTCGCATTAGCCATGGCTAATTTTCTTTTTTTACGCCGCATAAGGTCAACGAACGCTTCAAGACGTGTAATATAGCCGGCTTTACCGGTTTGTTCATCCATAATAAGCGGCAGGATAGGAATGTCGCAGTCCTCTCTCATTGCAGGGAAAATATTCTGTGACATAATTTCCGGCATGCAGGTGAAAGGAGAAACGTGAATAATCCCGTCAATTCCTCGTTTTTCAGCATACACTACATCTGAAACACATTCAAGAGCATCTCCTCCGATGTCGCGCATAAGATAAGGTTTCGCAAGTTTTTCTGCACGCTCAAGGTGGGTTTCTTCTTTCTTAAACGCCTTCGGTATGATTGCATCTCTTAAAAAGCTCCCGACAGAAAGACTTCTGCGGACTTCAACGCCCATTTTTCCGAGTTCGCGCATAATATTCTGGTTGGAAAATTCATCGCAGACAATATAAATTTCGCCTGTTAAATCAACCCTCAATACATCGCGCTTTTCATCAATTTTTGTCTGGTTAATCAGCGCAAAAGCTTCTTTTTCAGCCTTTTTAAGTTCACGGGTAGAATTTGCATCTTTAATAAATTTTAAGGCTTTGTTGTACAATTTTTCCGCATCTCCATGGTGAAGTTCACGTGCTCTAAGATACGAAAGACGTGCATCAAGAGCATCCAGTACGAAAACTTTTCTGATACCAAGATTTATTGCGCGCAGGAATAAAACAGGATCATTTTTTCCGGAAACCCGTTTTAAAAAGTCATACATACCTTTAATACCGTCATACAGACGCAATTCAATATATTTTGCCTGATAACCCATATCTTTAAGGGCATTGTCAATGCAGCCGCCGTATTCACCCAGACGGCAGATACCCGGAGAGGTAATCATAGCAACGTAATCGGTTCCGCCCTCAATTGCTTCAATAAAGTTGCCTAGAATTAATTTATATGGCAGACAGATAGCTTCCGGCGAATGTTTCGTGCCGAGAGAAAGCGTTTTCTTACTGGTATACGGCGGAATAAACGGCTCAATACCTATTTTTCTAAGTACCGAGGACCAGGCAATGTATATATTTCCCATATGCGGGAAAGCTACTTTTATCTTTTTTTGTTCTTTCATAATTTCACATTAACTTTCTTGTTTAAATTTTAAATCCGGTTTGCGTGCCGCCAGCGTTTCATCAATTTTTGTGACAGGAGTTGTCAGAGGCGCTGCTTTAACCCTTTCCGGATTATTTTTTGCCTCATCGGCAATTTTTAACATTACATCAATAAATTCGTCTAATCGTTCTTTTGATTCAGTCTCTGTAGGCTCAATCATAATAGCCTCGTGAACAATCAGAGGGAAATAAATCGTTGGCGGGTGAATATTGTTTTCCATAATTCGTTTGGCAATATTCAGGGTGGAAACGCCGCTTTCTTCCTTCTGCCAGTCGCCTGAAAGCACAAATTCGTGCATGCATGGAACGTCATAAGGAAGCTTATACGCACCTTTAAGTTTTTCTTTAATATAGTTTGCGTTAAGAACGGCATTTTCGCTGGCTTTTTTGAGGTTTTCACCCATCATCAGGATGTAGGCATAAGCTCTTACAAGCACTCCGAAATTTCCGTAAAATGCTTTAACCTGCCCGATTGAATGCGGAATATTATAATTTCTGAAATATTTTTGTCCGTCAAAGGCAATAACAGGCGCCGGCAAAAAGTCCTTCAGTTTTGCAACGACACCAACAGGGCCTGCACCGGGGCCTCCGCCGCCGTGAGGGGTCGCAAAGGTTTTGTGCAGATTTAAGTGGACAACGTCAAAGCCCATTAACTTGGGATTAGAATGCCCCATAATAGCGTTAAAATTTGCCCCGTCATAGTACAAAAGTGAACCGTTTTTATGCATAAGTTCAGAAATTTCAAGAACGTTTTCCTCAAAAATTCCGAGTGTATTCGGATTAGTCATCATAATTGCCGCAACATCAGGCGTCAAAAGCTCCTTCAATGCCTCGACGTCAACCTGTCCTTTGTCATCAGACTTAACAGAAACGATTTCAAACCCGCACATATCAGCGCTTGCAGGGTTCGTTCCGTGAGCGGAATCCGGAATGATAACTTTAGATCTTTTTTCTCCGATATGTTCAAAATATTTTTTAATAATCATCATACCGGTCAATTCGCCGTGTGCACCGGCTGCCGGCTGTAATGTGACAGCGTCCATTCCGGTCACGATTTTAAGTTTTTCCTGCAATTTATACATTAATTCCAGAGCGCCCTGACAATCCTCATCCGCAGCCAGAGGGTGAAGATTTGAAAAGCCGTCAAGGTTTGCAAGCAGTTCGTTAACCTTAGGATTATATTTCATAGTACACGAACCGAGCGGATAAAAACCTTTTTCAATACAAAAGTTTCTGTCGGAAAGTTCTTTATAATGTCTTAAGACTTCCAGTTCGCTCATCTGAGGCAGACCTATATCGGAAGTTCTCAATTCCACATTTTTCATAAACCCTGTATCATATTTTTCATCCGTTAGAGATACACCTAAAACCCCGTTGCTCTTTTCAAATACCGTCTTCATAAAATCCCCTGTTTTTTCAAATCCTTTTTAATCTTGTCCAACCCCGCCTGGATAATTCTTGAAATTCTCGATTGTGAAATCTCAAATTCTTCCGAAATATCTTTTAATTTTTTATTCTGGAAGAACTTACATTCAATGAGTTCACGCTCACGCGGCGATAATTTTTTCATTGATTCCAGAATTTCATTTTTAAGTTCAATTAATTCTATATTTTCTTCCGGCGTGTTGTCAAGAGCGCGGATTTGAGTCGGGACTTCAGCCTCCTGCATCTCTTCAATAGATAAAATAGTTTTGTAAACCTCTTCTCTTACATTATTTTCGCCGTCATCTTCAACAGCGTTTCTGCGGCTGTTTTTGAGAGTATACCATTTATAGCGGCGTCTGACTTCATTTCTTATAGCCCATTTGATTGCAGTTGCCAGATAGGTATTATTATAATTTTCTTTAGAATGATTTTTAAACAGAATATACAGGGTATGATTACCGATATTAACCAGTTCAGGCAGTTCTATAAGCCTGAATGAAGAAAATTTTTGATATTCAACCTTTGCTATAGTTTCTATTAATTCTTTATATTCTTTTAGATTAATCTTATTTTCAGCCGGCATTTTACAAAACTCATACTATCTAATTCAATTACTATATCATAAAAAAAATAGATGAGCAGGTAATTTAAAAATCTTTAACATAAATTAAAATGTCAGCAGAAAAAGGAGAAAATTTAATGAAGGCTTTATTCTGTACAGACGGATCCAAGATAAGTTTCAACGCTATATATAATTTTTCACACTGGTCGAAACGCGAAGCAATTGATGCCATTTGCGTGATTGACTGGAATTTTTTGCCGGAGGATGTTGATGTTGAACAATCCGATTTTAATATTTCCTGTTCCAATCTGGCAGATAATATTCTGGAATATACAAAAAAAGAACTTGAAAAAGCAGGTCTGAACATTGGCAGAACCATAAAAATGTGCGGCGGGGTTTCGGATTTAATTCTTGAAGAACTTGAAAGCAATGAATACGATATTGTTCTTTGCGGTTCGCACGGCAAAAAAGGACTTCAAAAATGGCTCGGCTCGGTTTCTTACGATTTACTGAACGCTTCTCCTGTTTCAGTTTATGTATCTAAACACAGAAATAATACAAAAAAAGTTCTGCTTGCAATCGGTGACAAAAATAATTCCGCAGAACATTTCCGCTCGGAACTGGAAAAACTTAACCTTGAAGATAAAGAAATTCATATCTGTATTGTGAACGAAAATCCTAACCTGTTATTTTTAGAAGGTACACTTGATACAAACTGGTACCTAAAGATTGAACAGGAACAAAAGAAATATGCATATCGCATCGTAAAAGGTCTTGAAGAAATTCTTGACAATATGGGGCTGCAATCTTCACGAAGTGTAATTTTAACCGGCATTCCCGCGCACGAAATTATTAATTACACTCTGGATAACGAAATTGATTTAGTCATTCTCGACGGGAAAAGCGAAGAAAAAAAGAGTAAATTATTTTCAAACCAGACAGAAAAACGCGTTTGTGACAATGTATCATGCGATGTGCTGGTAATTAGATAAGGCAATAAATCAATAGGTAAAAGGCAATAGGGTTTTATATATTTCATGTAAATTTTTCTTAACCAAATGACAAAAAAAATTTTCCTTTGTTTTAAAATAAATGTACAAGATACTATTTAAAACAAATGGTGTGAAGATGATTATTAACTCGATAAATTATACAAACAACCCTTACCTGCAGGAGAATTCGCAAGGTATAAAACAGCTCAAGCACAAGCGAAGTGCGTTTTATGAGGTAAACCATAAGAGTGGTGTAACAACAGAAGGTATAAACGAGGTTATTAATAGCGGCAGCTTTACGGATACGAGTGAGGCTGCCGCTTTAAGTTTCAAGGGGAATTTTAAAAAATTTCTCTCCAGCGACAAATTCGCGAATTTCCTTGAATACACTAATGACCACAACCAGACAGCAAACGCTCTCGTTGCACTTGTTACAGCAGGCATGGTTCGCCCGGCCTTAACAATGGCAATTCCGGGGATGAAAGATAAAAAAGATAAAATTTATTCAGCGGGTCAAGCCATTTCCTCAGGCTTTTTGGGATATGCGGTTACAATGGTTCTAACAAAACCGCTTGATGATGCCCTGAAAAAAGCAAAAGCAGCTCCTGCGAAATTTGGCTGCGACTCAATCAGCAAGCTTGGTAAACCTCAGATGAGGACAATGGATACCTTGATGAGAAACATTCCGGAATGGATTATCTGCGTTCCGAGAGCAATGCTCACAATTGCCCTTATTCCGCTTATACTTAAATACGTATTCGGTCTGTCAAAAACGCCTAAAAACAAACCGGCTGAGGCTCAAAACCCGCAACAAATACAAAATGATTACAGCAACTTAAAAGGCGGAAAAGAGCTTAAAAACTTCATTGCAAATGATAATAACAAAGCAAAAGACGTAAGCTTCCACGGTAAAATTCCGGAAGCTACCGTTGAAACAATCGTAAATGCATCCAAAAATAATAAAGTAAGCGGATTTTACGACAAATTTACAGACTTAATCGCAAAACATATTACCAGCCCGCTTTTAAATTCCAAAACCCTGCAGAAGAAGGCAGAACAATGGAAAGAATCCGATTTCCTCTTCAACCATATTGCAACAGTGACTTCGGCTATTATCAGCGGTGTTTATATGCAAAGAACCCTGAATAACGATAACCTTGAAGATGACAAGAAAAAAGTTCTTGCAATAAATCAGGGACTGACATTCGTAATTTCAACCACATTATCCTACCTGATTGACAGTAAACTTAACAACTGGTGGGAAAGAGTTACCGCTAAATTTATCGGTGCAAGAGCTGATGATAAGGATTTTGAAAAAGATTTTGCGGCAGAACAAAAAGCCGTTCTTGATAAAATCAAAAAAATGAAAGAAAATAAAGCTTCCAAAGAAGAACTCAAGAAGGTAAAACCGTTAAAAGCACTTGATTACGCTAAAACTAAGAAATTAGTTCTCCCAACCAACATAGATAAACTTGTAAACGGTATGGGGTTATTAAAGAAAATGGTAATTATCGGTGCAATCTTCAGATTAGCGGTTCCGATTGCGGCGACCCCGCTTGCAAGCTGGGTTGATGAACTCAGAAGCAAACATATGGCTAAAAAGCAGCAGCAACAATAGATTTGATTACCAGAATTTTTGTGACATAATCTTGGTATGAGAGATAAAATTGTCATAAAAGGTGCAAAAGAACATAACTTAAAAGATGTATCGCTTGAAATTCCAAAAGACCAGCTTGTAGTGTTCACAGGCGTTTCAGGTTCCGGCAAAAGCTCGCTGGCATTTGATACAATCTTCGCGGAAGGTCAAAGACGCTATATTGAAAGTCTTTCGACTTATGCGCGGCAATTTTTGGGTCAGATGGATAAGCCTAATGTCGAATCTATTGACGGTCTGTCGCCGGCGATTTCAATTGACCAGAAATCAACCAGCAACAACCCCCGTTCAACTGTCGGCACCGTTACCGAAATTTATGACTATTTAAGACTGCTCTATGCGCGGATAGGCGTTCCACACTGTCCTGAATGCGGTGAAGAGATTAAACCCCAGTCAATTGACGAAATAGTCGCTTCTATCTTAAAACTGGAAGAAGGCACAAAAATTCAAATTCTGGCACCTATTGCAAGGGGCAAAAAGGGTGAATTTCAAAACGTTTTTGAAGAACTCAGGCAGGAAGGGTTTGTCAGGGTTAAAGTTGATGATGAAATTTATAATCTTGACGAGGACGAAATAAAAATTGCAAAAACGAAAAAACACGATATAAGTGTTGTTGTAGATAGAATTGTTGTCAAAGAAAGCGCGCGTTCGAGGATTGCCGACAGTGCGCAGATTGCACTCCAAAAAGCTGACGGAATTTTGATTGTTGATGTTATAGGCGGCGAAGAAAAAATTTATTCGGAAAAGCTGGCATGTCCTAAGTGTAATATAAGTTTTGAAGAACTTGCACCGAGGATTTTCTCGTTTAATGCGCCGTACGGCGCCTGCCCGCGATGCGGCGGAATAGGATTTGATTTCCTCTTTGATCCGAATTTGATTGTTCCGGATAGGACAAAGTCGCTGCGCGAAGGTGCAATTTATCCGTGGGCAAGAACTTCTAACACTTACTATGAGGATGTTTTGAACTCTGTTTGTTCGCACTACGGAATTGACATGGATAAACCGTTTGAGGAATTATCTCCGGATCAACAAGATTTAATTCTTTACGGCGGCCCTGATATCGTGCCTTTGCATGTGAAAAAGTTCGGCACACGCCGCTACCACACACAATATCACCGTTATATCGGCGTAATTCCTTATTATGAAAAGAAATATCAGGATTCTGTCGGGGATATAAATTCACGCGAAGATTTTGAAAAATATATGATAACAAAACCGTGTCCGGCATGCCACGGCGCGCGTTTGAATCCGTTTGCGCTCGCTGTTACCGTCAACGGGAAAAATATTTACGAATTTACGCTTATGCCGATTGATGAAGCGTACAATTTTATTTCCGATTTATATCTGGAATTGAATGACTTCAATATGCAGATTGCAAAACAAATCTTGGATGAAATCAGCGCCAGATTAAAATTTTTAAAAGATGTCGGTTTAAGTTATTTAAATCTTGCCCGTATGGCGGGAACTCTCTCGGGCGGCGAGGCACAACGGATAAGACTTGCAACCCAGATAGGCAGCGGGCTTTCAGGTGTTTTGTATGTATTGGACGAACCTTCAATAGGGCTTCACCAGCGCGATAATGACAGGCTTATTAATACGCTTTTGCGGCTTAGGAACCTCGGCAACACACTGATTGTCGTAGAACACGATGAAGATACCATAAGAAATGCTGATTATATCGTTGACATCGGGCCAAAAGCCGGTATTAACGGAGGGAAAGTCATTGCCCAGGGAAGTGTTGACGACATTATTGCAGCGAAAAATTCTCTTACCGGCAAATATCTTTCCGGTGAAAAATTTATTCCGGTTCCGGCAGTCAGACGTGAAGGCAACGGACACTCCTTAACAGTTAAAAATGCGCACATAAATAACCTTAAAAATATCGACGTTGAAATTCCGCTGGGTAAAATTGTTATGCTGACCGGTGTTTCAGGCTCGGGCAAATCATCACTAATGCAGGATTTAATCTACGAATACGCTATTTACAAGCTGCGTAAAGATAAACCCAAACCACAGGGGGTTGATGAAATTTCAGGGTTTGAAAATATTGATAAAATTATTGATATCGACCAGTCGCCAATCGGCAGAACCCCGCGTTCAAATCCTGCCACTTATACCGATGTATTCACACATATAAGAGAACTTTTCACAAAAACAAACGAAGCAAAAGCACGCGGTTACAAGGCCGGCCGGTTTAGTTTTAATGTTAAGGGCGGAAGATGCGAAGCCTGCAAAGGCGACGGCGTCATAAAAATTGAGATGAACTTCCTCTCTGACGTTTACGTAAAATGTGATGTCTGCAAGGGAAAACGCTACAATAATGAAACGCTTGAGGTTAAATACAAGGGTAAAACCATTGCCGATGTCCTTGAGATGAGCGTCAAAGAAGCGCTGGAATTTTTTGAAAATATTCCGGTGATTAAAAATAAACTCCAAACACTCTATGATGTCGGTCTGGATTATATAAAACTCGGTCAGAACGCAACAACACTTTCCGGCGGTGAAGCTCAGCGCATAAAACTTGCATCGGAGCTTAACAAACGCGCGACAGGAAAAACTCTTTATCTTCTGGATGAACCGTCTGTCGGGCTGCACTGGTATGATCTGGATAAATTAATTAAAATTCTTCAAAAACTTGCTGATCAGGGCAACACAATATTAATAATTGAACACAATCTTGACTTAATTAAAGTTGCAGATTATATAATTGATTTAGGGCCTGAGGGCGGAAACGGCGGAGGTGAAGTCGTTGCGGCGGGCACTCCGGAAGAAATTGTCAAATGCTCAAAATCATATACCGGTAAATATTTAAAACCATTATTGGAAAGGAAGGTTAAATGAAAAAATTATTGATACTGGGTTCAATACTCATCATTGGCACATCTGCGTTTGCCAAGACAATAAAAGTTGAAGCAATAACGCCGTTTTCAACAATTGATCCTCCCGACCGTATTGAGTTAAAAGCGATTGATGAAATTCAGCTTACACCGGATATAAAAGTCGAGGAAGGCGATATCTTAACCGGTTGCCTGACAGAGATTAAAGACCCTAAGCGTCTTAAACGCAATGCTACTTTTAAATACGAAATTCAAACCGTAACAAATGCACTCGGACGAACAAAACATGTTGAAGAAAATAATATTGGCAAGTATGTTGCCCCGTTTAAGCTTGACAAAAAAGAGCTTGCAAAAAGTGCTGCCCTCAGCGTTGGTGATCATTTTGTCGAAGGTTTAAGCATGGGCTATCACGCAATAGAAGGCGCTGTCGGCGAGGAAGCTAAAGGCCACCGTCTGCATTCGGCTGTTGAAAATGTTTATGAAAATTCAATACTTTCTTATGTAAGTAAAGGCGATGAATTAGACATCAAGCCCGGCGACATTTTCGGTTTAAAACTTAAGGCCGTAGATGAGCCTGACGAAGAAGAAACCGTCGGCCCGCCAAATTATACTTACGAAATGCCGGACGAAAATTAGGTTAATGTAAACTGTCCATATTCAATCCGCGCCGGAACACCTATAGGAACAGTTATTTTGTCGTGAGAATGTGTAATTTTTAACCCGTTCAAAACCGGCACCTTCCGGCAGCGGGCGAATTCGGCAATAAGTTCCTCAAAATAGTCAATATCATCAAGGTCAGAAAATTCACCCAGCACAACGCCTTTCAGGTTTCGGGTGAAATTTTCTATATTTGACAATTGAGTAAGCATTCTGTCAATCTTGTAAACTGGTTCGTTCAAGTCCTCAACGAATAAAATAAAACCCTCATCCGGCAGAAAATCAACTCCGCAAAGCGAAACGAGAGTTGCAAGGTTTCCCCCAAAAGATATACCCTCTGCCTTTCCGCCGTTTATTTCCTTACCGTCAAAAAAAAGAGGTTCATCGCTCATTACAGCGCGCTTAAAATTTTCCCACGTGAAATCCGAGATATCATTGCCAAAATCACCGTTAATCATCGGCGCAGAATAAGTTACAAGCCCCGCACGCTTCAAAAACATTATAGAAAGCGCCGTCACATCCGAGAACCCGCAAAAAACTTTCGGGTTTTGACGTATAATATCATAATTTATTTGATTAATCAGCCTTATTGCGCCATATCCGCCGCGAGCACAGATTATTCCGTCAACGTCATCATCAGCAAAAAATTTTTCTATTTCACCCGCTCGCACATCATTATTTCCCGCCATATAACGCTCCCGGGCAAAAAGTTTATCGCTGACTTTAATTTTGAAGCCCGCACTTTCAAGAAATTCGATTCCTTTTTCTAATCGTTCAGGATCGCTGAAAACTCCACACGGCGCTATAATACCTATTGTGTCGCCCTTTTGTAACTTTTTTGGTTTAACAATATTCACAATTTTGCCCTTCTAATAAACTTTTTGATATAATAATTTTATCATGAATTATATGCCTTTGTACAGAAAATATCGTCCGCAGCAACTGGAAGAAGTCGTCGGACAGGAACATATAAAAAAAGCATTAACAAACGCGATTACAACAAATAAGATTTCGCACGCCTATCTTTTCACCGGCCCGCGCGGAACCGGTAAAACTTCTACCGCAAGAATTTTTGCAAAATCCCTCAACTGTGTTGAAGGCCCGACAATTCATCCGTGCGGTAAATGCGCTAACTGTATTGATATTACAAATTCCACGCCAATGGACGTAATCGAAATCGACGCGGCAAGCAACCGCTCTGTTGAAGATGCACAGCATATTTTAGAGCGCGTTATGTACGCGCCTGTGAACAGCCGTTACAAAATTTATATTATAGACGAAGTTCACATGCTCTCAACTACCGCCTTTAATGCGCTGTTGAAAACTCTTGAGGAACCGCCTAAAAACGTAATATTTATTCTTGCAACTACAGAGGTTCACAAAGTTCTTGATACGATTAAGAGCCGCTGCCAGCGCTACGATTTCAGAAGAATTACAACTGATGATATCGTTAAACATCTGCGTATGATTTCAACAAAAGAAGATATTAATATCACTGACGATGCACTGATTTCAATTGCCAAAAACTCAGCAGGCGGAATGCGCGACAGTATTGCGCTGTTAGAACAATTGAGCGTTCTGGGCGGTGAAATTACAACCGCAGAGATTGATAACCTCCTCGGACGCCTATCCTTTGATATTCTTAATGAATTATCACAAAAAATTGCAGACTCTAAACCTAATGAAGCAATAGAGATTTTAGAAAAAGTCTACAACTCCGGAAATGAGCCGGTTCAAATTTTAACGAACCTGCTTGATTATTTCAGAAACCTTCTGGTTGTAAAAACCTGTTCAAAAGAAAGCGCCATTGATTTATCACAGCTTAACGAACTCCAGATAGACGCACTTTCTAAGCAGGCACAGGCTTTGGACACACATCAGATTATATTTCTTATAAACAAAAGTTCAGAGTACATAAAAGAATTAAAAATGACGAACAATCCGAAGCTCTGGCTAGAAGTCGCAATCATTGATCTGGCAAATCTTGCTCAAAATACTTCATTAATGGCTCTTCAGGAACGAATCACAAGGCTTGAAAGCGGGAATGTCGTTCAAGCAGTAAATTCAGCTCCTCCGGCAGCCGTACAGAAACCTGAACCGGTAAAACCACAGGTTCAAAGACCGGAAGCTCCGGCGCCCAAACCGGCACCTCAGCAGGCCGTTTCTGTTGTCAAAGAAGAAAAAACTGATTTCTCGCCAATGCCAACATCTGCAAAAGCGTCCGGCAATGATCTTCCGTCACTCTGGGGTCAATTGCTTGAAAGCGTCACAAGCGCGCCTACACGTGCATTGCTTAAACAATGGGCTAATCCGGTTGAGATTTCACCGGAAGGGGTCACGCTTACCGTTAAAAATGAAATTTTCTTGAAACAATTCACAGACGGCAACAAAAGAGAAGTTTTGCAAAATGCAATTAATTCAATGTTCGGTAAAGATGTTGAATTAACCGTTCGGCTCCCGAAAGCCGGAGAACCGGCGGTGTCACCCAGGCTAAGCCCGCCGACACCTTCACCTGCAGCAACTCCGGCAGCGCAAAAAGAAATTGAAAAACCGGAGGTACAAAAGCCTGAAATGGTTGAAGAACCCGCGTCTGCACCAATTCAGACAGAAGAAACCGATGAAAACGAAGAGGAACTTATTGATGAAACAGAAGAAAAAGAAACCTCTTTAAGTTCATATAATGCGCATTCTAAAGAATATTACATGCATTCGGATACGGTCAATATGGCATTAGAGGTTTTTGGCGGGAAAATAATAGAATAAATTTTAAGAATTGTAAAAAATTCCATCTATAATCGTGCAAAAAGGCAAAAAAATTTTTTCAGCCGACTAATATAGTTTGTGTGGTGGAGGCATCTGCGTGAAAGTAAATTTTGATTCTGCTAACTATAATAAAAAAGTAAATAATAATTTGGCATTTAAGGGTTATAAACCTACAAAGACCGATGAAGGTAACAGAACCGGCGAATTTTCTTATCCGTTTGATCCGGCGCAAACCGATTGTTATCTTGAAGTTGCTCTTGTAGAACGCGACCGTTTCGGGAATTATTATCTTACCGGCGACAAATACACAGATATCCTTAACGACACAGAAGAAGGAAGAAAGCTATATCCCGGAAAAAACAGAATAAATATCCATGCCGAATTCGGTATTATGGAAGATGAACCTTTTGCTTATCACTATAAATTAGTAAACAAGAAAACCGGCGAAGTTGAAAGATTCGGTGTTGACGCCGGTGCTCTGCTGGACAGCAGGGAAGATAAAACAAGTCTGACCGATGAAAATCTCTATAACCTCTATGTACCGGCATCAGACGTCAGCCGTGGCGGTTCAATGCTCCTGCTTGTTCCGGACAGCTTTGATCCGAAATGGGTTTATGATGCTGACAACGACATCATTCGCAATGAAAATTATGATGAATTGCGCCACAATATAAGATTGTTTTCCAATAAAATGGGCGGTTCTCTTGCCGGTCTTGAAAAAAGACTTGAACAAGGCGCAATGGATCCTTATGACAGAATCGTAAGTTTGCCTTTATTTACAGATGATTCCAGAACTCACCATGCTTACTGGAATAAAAACTGTATGCAGATGGCGCTTTCATTAGGTAATATCAATAATTATACATCCTTAACCAAAGCCCTTTTTGCAAAAGGTAAAACTCTAGTTTCAGACGGAGCATTCGTTAATGAAGGGCTGGAAGGTATCCACTTTAATCACGCAATAAAATGGAAAGAACAATCACCATTCTTTGACTGGTTCAGAATGAATCCGGATGATCAAATCCTTTTCGGTGTATTTTCCCAAAATACAGACTTCCTCTCGCACAGGCTTGTTAACCCGAAATTCTTCTATAAAAAAGCTATAGACGGAAGTTATGTGCCGGTCGAAAACCCTGAATATAAGCCTACAAAACCGACATATCTTGAAATTTTCGATAAAGATCTTGTCAAGAGCGAAAAACTTGACCCGCAAGAACCAATAGATGCTTATAACAAAAATTTTTATGATAAACCTCTGTCAAAAACTACTCACAATGATACGGTCATCCCTTACCGCTTCCCGATTGATGTCAGGGAATACGACCTCAATGTTAAGCAGCTAAACGAATACAATAAAGAAGCTTCTGTCAAAATTGATCTTTACAGCGGAATGGGAACAAAATTTATTTCCCAATTTTCAAATATGCAGTTAGACAATAAAATTGAAGGCAACCTTGATACATGGAACTCTAACTTTGATATTGCAAAAATTCACTACTTCCTGTCAAATGCTGATACTGAAAGACTTCTGTCAATAAAACCCGGACATGACCAGCAGGAGGAAGCGAAAAAGCTTCAATACGCGGCAAACGAAGCAAGAGATTACGTTGTTACCTCTGCACGCTACTGGACCAGAAAAACTAACCAGATTCTAAACCTTTATGTAGCCCAAAATCTTAAAGGGCTTGATGAAGAGGATCCGAAAGAAGTTTATAAAACAATCATTAAAAAAGTTAATTCAGGTGTATTCCCGCAGCGCTTAAAAAATAATCTCTCGGAAGAAGCAGTTAAAAATATTATGGAAGGTCATTATGACGGCCTGAAAGGAAATACAAATACCAATGATTTCAAAACACAGGTCGCACAATATATGATGAATATGCCGCTTGATTCTATAGAATTTGGCGATGACATCTCTGCTGTACTTGCAACCCCGTATATTACAAAACGTTCTTACAAAGAAGATTACATCGGTCAGCCGGAGTTTTATCAGCCGGACTTAGATGATACGGTAACTTATGACAGATTTTTCCTTAATAAAATCGGCAACCCGCATCTGCAGCCTAAATACGAAAAAGTTTACAGGGAAACAAATCACCTTTTCATAGGCGATACTCCTTATTCTACAGGGCCTTTGACGGATTTTGCCGTAGACATTATCGACCGATTAAATAACGATAAAGAACGTCCGGCGAACGAAAAAATTCATATTGGCGATGACAACACAGAATACGGTAATTACGTTTTACCTTATCTGGCAGAAGAAATCTTAAAATACGCTGTTATTAAATCTTTATGCGAAGCTCCGCGTTTCCAAACTAACGATAACGGTGATATTTCATATGACTATAACAGACTTAAAAAAATTACGCTTAAAGATATAGGCGTTCAGGGTATAAATCCGGAAGATGAGGCACATCAGCTTATCAAACGTATTAAATCCGGTCTGGATGATATTTCCGAAAGTGACAGAGAAGCTCTTGCCGACGCCTTGAAGAAAAAATTAAAGAAAACCACAGCACAAAGTTTCCGTCTGGCAGAAGCTATAGTAGATCGTAGTCAGGCAGGCCTAGACTGGCGTATTGACGCGGCCAAAGACGTAGCAGATGTTGAGTCTTTAAGAGAAGAAGGCGAAACTGATTTTGACACTATTTTCGAGCAGGTAACTTCCTTCTGGGAAAAATTTGCACACGATGTTCTTAAAGAAAACCCTAATTCATATATGGTTGCAGAACTTACCGATATGAACGAACTTTATGATGAGTACGGCCACGGTTCAAAACGTTATCCTAATAAAACAAATCTTATCGGTAAGTTCCTGACTGATTCAAATTTAACGTCAGTTGCAAACTATGATTTCTTCTTCAGCACCTTGCCTGAAATGTTCTCTAAAGATTTCAATGTAGGTCAGCATTCATCAAACGGCGGCAGTTATCTGGAGAAAAAACTTCACTTCCAATTGGTTGATCCGGAAACCGGTTTTTTACGTTCTGCACCACTGCAATCATTAATGTTCTCATATACTTTCCTCAACAACCATGATAACACCCGTGCACTTCATGCAATGGCTCTGGATATGGATTTCTTCCACGGTATTAAAAACTACTGGACAAATCACGACCATAGAGAAGAAGCTGTTCAACTTATTACAGGTGAATATGACAGTGTACCTTCTGATATTGACAGTTACCATTTAGAGCGATACAGTCCTATGGATCTGGCAATGATTAGTGCTCTAAAAAAAGGTTTTATGGGCGAAATTGATGATATGGTTAAGACCGGAATAATCGGTAACGACAGAGCTGATTCCATAAGAGACGCTATCAGAATGTCATTAACCGAAATTGCAAATAACAAATACTGCGGACAATCATTTGAATCCGGCTCTTTCGGTGTCAAGCCAATTGATATGACAATTGATTTAACCATTGAAAACGCTAAGAATGCAGGATTTGAATTCACTGAAAAAGAATTAAACATGTTATCTGAAAACGTCTTTGAAAGAATTATGAAACCTGCGTATCAAAAATATAATGCAATGATGGAATTTTTGGTCGCATTGCCAGGTAACCCGACTTTGTATTCAGGTGATGAACTGGGTTCAACCGGTTATGAATATGAAACGAAAAACGTAACACTTCAAAACCGTTCATACCTGCATAATGAATGGGTAGACAAGCATAGTCCGGACAGAAGAAAATTTGTTGTTGAAAATAACAATACCTTGAAGAAAATTATGTATCAACGTAAACGGCCGGAACTTCAGGCACTGAATGATGGTGCAATTTTTGCACTCAAGCTTCAAAGGGGCAGCTACGGAGTAAACAATGAAGAAGTAGAAATCCCTACAATTTTACGTGAAAATACTGCCGGTCACATGACAATTTCGTTACTTAACGTAAGCGGTCTTGAAAAAATTCACGAACCTACGGCAGAACATGTTCCGAATAAAGTTACGTTAAATCAGATTGACTTATCCGCTGATGAAAGGAAAAGACACATTCTGACTGTCGGTCTGCCGGCAGGCCTGCCGCTTAATACAGTTTTCTTTGATTCAAGCCGTGAAGATAATAGCGACATGAAACATATTTACGTCGTTGAAAAGAATGACAAAAATCAATACTGCATTAAGCACAGAATTAAAGACACTGACGGTAAGTACAAAGAAGCTCCTATAGAAATAACCGGTAACACTATGATTCTCTACCACGACCCTAAACGTAAAATAGAAAATCTTTCGTTCAAAGGAAGAAAATTCTTGTATAACCCTCAGTTTAAAAATTTCGGAACAATGCAGAAGAATCCGTATATTGCTAAAAAAGAAGCTCAGTGCGGTGAAAAATTATCACTTGTTTCAAGATAATTTTAGCATATAATTTAATTATGAATTACTTGGAGAATGATTACGACATAATAGTAGTCGGCGCGGGACACGCCGGTTGTGAAGCTGCGATTTCCTGCGCACGGCTTGGCGCGAGAGTCCTTTTTGCCACATTAAATCTTGACAATATTGCACTTATGCCTTGCAATCCGGCTGTTGGCGGCCCCGCGAAATCAACACTTGTGAGGGAAATTGATGCGCTGGGCGGAGTTATGGGAGAAGTTACCGACGCGACTTATGTTCAGATGAAAGTCCTGAATTCCTCAAAAGGGCCGGCCGTAAGAGCGCTCAGGGCACAGTCTGATAAAAAAGAATATATGCATTTTATGCGTAATATCATTGAATCCACGGATAATATTAAATTACGTCAGGCATGCATTACGGATATTATTGTAAAAGACGGTAAAATTACAGGCGCGGTTGACGAATTCGGAATAGAATACAGGACAAGAGCCATAATTTTAACAACCGGAACCTCTTTAAACGGAAGAATTTTCGTCGGGTTAAAATCCTATCCGGCAGGACGTCTTGGCGAAATGCCAGCACTGGGGTTATCTGAATCGTTAAATAAATACGGAATTATAACGAAAAAGCTTAAAACGGGCACCCCGCCAAGAGTTGATGCAAGAACCATTGATTACTCAAAAATGGTAATTCAACCGGGTGATGAAGAACTTACTTATTTTTCCTTCAAACCCGACCGACCTGTGAGAAAACAGGTTCCATGTTATCTTACACGAACAAATGAGCGCACACACGAAATTATCAAGGCTAACCTTGATAAATCTCCAATGTATCAGGGTTTGATAAAAGGCGTCGGGCCCAGATACTGTCCTTCAATTGAGGATAAAATTGTAAGATTTAGCGAAAATCCTTCTCATCATATCTTTATCGAACCGGAAGGACTGGGAACTTATGAAGTATACATTCAGGGCTTTTCAAGCAGCCTGCCGGCAGATGTTCAGGTAAAAATGCTAAGAACCCTGCCGGGGTTAGAAAACGCACACGTCATAAAACCCGCCTACGCGGTTGAATATGATTATGTTCCGGCCGTTCAGACAACACATTCCTTGATGTCAAAACAAATTCAGGGGCTTTTCTTTGCCGGACAAATTAACGGTACCAGCGGTTACGAAGAAGCCGCAGCACAGGGGCTTATCGCCGGAATAAATTCTATAAACTATATAAATAAGAGTGAAATGCTTGAGCTTCCGCGCAGCTCGTCTTACATCGGAACCCTAATTGACGATCTCGTAACAAAAGATATTGATGAGCCTTACAGAATGCTCACTTCACGCTCTGAATACAGGCTTCTTCTGCGTCAGGATAATGCTGACGAGCGTCTTACCGAAATCGGGCACAAGTACGGCTTGATTGATGACAGGCAGTTTGAAATCTTTAAAAATAAACAGAGCGCAATCGAAAACGAAATGAACAGAATTAAAGATGCTAAAATTCCTGCAACAGAAGAAACAAATGCGATTCTGGCAAAATACGGCGAACATATAGACCGCGGCGTAAAAGCCGTTGAGCTTTTGAAACGACCGAATATCTCATATAAAACATTAAAAGAACTTGACGAAACCGCGCGCAGCCTGTCAAAAGATGTTTGCGAACAGGTTGAAATACTCGTGAAATATGACGGATATTTAAAGCGTCAGGAATTTCAGGTTGAACAGGCCTCAAAGCTTGAAAAATACATAATTCCTGACAATATTGACTATTCAAAAATTGAACATATTTCGACCGAAACTAAACAGAAACTTGAAAAAATCAGACCGAAAGACTTAGCACAGGCCTCAAGAATAGGCGGCGTCAAACCGGCTGATATTTCTGTTTTAATGGTAATGCTTAAGTAAATAAAGCAGTTCTCCGCCACACCGCCTCGCTGAACCGCGAGTCGTAGCGGCTGCGCTGTCTAATACGTCACTCAAAAGACTCGCTCACGTTCCTTATCGCGAGTCTTTCTCGGACAATTAGCGGCCGTTATAAGCTTCAAGTGTTTTATTTCTGTATTCAGGGGTTCTGTAGCGTGTTTTTCTGTTTTCATCGGCGTTTCTGTACTTAGTTTTGTTAACGGCGGTACGCTTAATGGTTTTACGGTCATAAGTTTTATACATACCGTTGTGACGCGGCCTCATATTATGGTGGCGTCTGTGCGAATAGTAGCCCACAAGCTGCGCCTGACCGGTCATATTAACATGTCCTACTGCCGGTGCAACGACCTTAGGTTCGGATAAATTGAAAGTTCCGCCGGTAGAATATTTCTCAACACGCATTCCGTAAGAAGGTGTATAACCCCTTGCCCCGAATGCAGGCATTGAGCAAAGTCCCACGCAGATTACTATAAATGATACACATAAACCAAATATTTTTTTCATATATTTCCCCTTTATTATATATAAAAAATAAAAGATTTAAAAATTTGCTAATTCTAAAGAATTAAAAAGTAAAAGTAATTCCGGCACGCGGCGTACTGAAACGAACGACTTCCGGAGAATTTCTCAACCCGCAATAATACGGGTCATAAGCCCTTGATGATTTTTTACAATCCACGCTGCTATACGGGTTAATTTTTGCCCCGACAAAGACGCGCGAATTTTTATAAGAGTTATTCAAAAATGGAACCAGAGGTTTAGGTTTGTTTTCATCTCTGGCAATCTGCGCAGCTGAAAGCCCCTCTGCCGATACTCCCAATCCCGCTAAAATACAAATAATTAATAAAGCAGTTCTCCGCCGCACCGCCTCGCTGAACCGCGAGCCGTGGCGGCTGCGCTGTCTAATACGCCGCTCTAAAGACTCGCTCACGTTCCTTATCGCGAGTCTTTCTCGGACAATTAAAGGTAAAATTATCTTTTTCATATCTTTTATAATTATACAACATTTTTCAGGTTTTGAAAAGTTCCTTTTTTGTAGTATAATTTCAACTAAGGAGAAAAAATGGCTATAAAAAGAATTGTAAAATACGGAGAACCGTCATTAAGAGAACCGACCAAAGAGGTTTTTAAAGTTTCCAAAAAAATTCAGGATTTAGTGCACGATATGCTTGAAACCATGTACAGTTCAAACGGTGTTGGGCTGGCTGCGCCGCAAATCGGTGTTAATCTGAGAATTTTTGTCATTGATGTGAGCGGGGAAAATGAACCGCTGCATCCGCTTGTATTCATCAATCCTAAAATTATCAAAAAATCGGGGTCTATTTGCACACAGGAGGGATGTCTGAGTTTCCCTGATGTCTACACAGACGTAAACAGAGCCGAATATGTTATGGTAAAAGCAACGGATATTAAAGGCAGAAGTTTTGTTATGGAAGCAAAAGACGGCTCGCTTCTGTCACGCGCAATCCAGCACGAATTTGACCACCTTGAAGGAATTCTTTTTGTGGACAGATGCGCTGACGTTGAGCAAACCGAACAGGAACTTGCAAAACATAACCTTCCAAAAATTGAACAGGATAGACTAATTAAGGAATAAAAATGATAAATATAGTTTTTTTCGGGACACCTAAAATAGCATTAAAATCGCTGGAATATTTATATAATTCCGACAAAATCAATGTGCTTGCCGTTGTTACCCAGCCGGACAAACCGGCAGGACGCGGCCATAAACTTACAATGTCACCGATTAAAGAATTTGCGCTGACAAAAAATCTTCCTGTTTTTCAGCCGAAATCAATAAGAAAATCTCCTGAGGTTATTGAAGCTCTAAAAGATTTAAAACCTGACTTTTTTGTAACATTTGCATTCGGGCAAATTCTATCGCAGGAGGTTCTGGACATTCCAAAATATGCGACAATCAACCTCCATGCCTCGCTTCTGCCTAAATACAGAGGGGCAAACCCAATTCAGCGCGCAATCATAAACGGTGATAAAGAAACCGGCATCTGCACGATGATAACTGAACTCGGGCTTGACTGCGGGGATGTTTGCTTAAAAGAAATAATAAAAATTTCAGATAACACAACCTGCGTTGACTTATTTGATGAAATCAGTGAAAAGTCACCGGAATTGCTTGAAAAAACACTTATCGGACTTGTCGAAAAAACAATTACCCCTCAAAAACAGTGCGAGGATGGCGTTTGTTTTGCCAATAAACTGGATAAAGACGAATGTTTGATTGATTGGAACAAAGACGCACAATCAATTCACAATCTTGTCCGTGGAATTTACAAATTTCCTTGCGCGTATTTTATGCACAACGGAAAAATTATTAAAGTTCTTGAAACAAAAGTTCGCAACGGGAAAGGCAAACCTGGTGAATTTCTAAATATCAACAAAGAAGGTATTGAAGTCGCCTGTGGTGACAAAAGCATTTTACTGGTCAGAATAAAACCGGAAGGCAAAGGTGAAATGAGCGCAAGGGACTGGTACAACGGATTGAAAAAATAGGGGAATTCTTATGATTACAAAAGGGATACGCGGCGCGATTACTGTTGAAGAAAATACCGTTGAAGCAATCAAAGCCGGAACATTAAAACTTCTTGATGAAATAGTTGAAAAAAATAACATTGATAAATCAATGGTGTCACATGTAATTTTTACACTGACAAAAGATTTAACAGCGGCATTTCCGGCAAAATTTGCCCGCCTTGACAGAAACTGGACTGATGTTGCTATGCTCTGCTTTAACGAAGCAACAGTTGACGGTGCTATTGAAAAGTGTATCCGCATTTTATTAGTTGTAAACTGCGAAGAATACTTTGTTCCGCAATACGTTTACCTTAAAGGCGCTTCAAAATTAAGGTCTAATTAGTTATTAACAATAACCCCGCCGCGGCTGACCAGCTTCAATTCAGATAAGTTCGGATCAAGCAATCTTCTGCCAATATTCACGAAACTTATTGAACAAAGCGTTTTATTGCCATAGTTAATCATTTTTTCAACAACACCCTGACCGTATTTAGGGTGAGAAACAACATCTCCTGATTCAAATAACGGAGCATTTTCATCATTTTCTTTCATTTCTTCCGGCGTATAAATCGGAACCATTTGAGAGTCATCCGTGCTTCCGTCGTCATCATCGTCAATAAACATGTGTGAATTATCCACATCAAGCTCTTCAATAGCGCCTTCATCCAGCACTGAATTTTCTAAATCTTCAACGGTTGGCGCTGCATCGGCGTCCGGAGCCTGTTCAAATTCATCTGAGGTATAAACCTCCTGATTGTTATCTTCAATCGGCATGGATTGGATAAAATCAAGATCGCTTTCTGAAAGTTCCGGTTCCTCATCAACCAGAACATCCGGATTAACATCATTTTCCGTTTCCAGAGTTTCTTCATCAAGCTTGCGGTAAAGTGCCGCATCAACATCTTTTGCTACCTGTTCTTCCAGAATTTCGCGGTCATTGATAGCTTCCTGCTCAAATTCAGACACTTCGTCAGCGTCAGAAACGACCGGTTCATCTTCCTGAAATGAGGGAAAATCAAGGTGCTCATCTTCATTTTCCGGTAATTGAGGAAAGACAACTTCATCTTCGGTTTTGTCCTCTGCAGAAGGCTCCTCCGGCTGAACTTCTATAACTTCCGGTTCTTCATAAGGAATAAGTTCCGGCTCTTCTGCTGCCGGTTCTTCAGTTAAAGCTTCGGTCAAATCCATAGATGACGGCGGAATAGTTGTGTAAACATTATTATCAACAGTTGTTTCTTCCTGCACTTCATCCGCAGCCGGCTCGTCAGCCTGAGCCTCATTTTCACGAGATTCCGCAAGTTGTTTATCAAGTTCTATTAAGTCCTCATACGGTTTAACCTGAACAATAAACGGAATATTTTGCGTTGCCGGACCGTATACAACAAATTCCTCAGGATTTAATTTATTTAAGAAAGTGTTGTAGTTAGCAAAATCGTGTTGCAAGGTTTGCGGAGCAAAAAGTATAAGATTTTGTATAATTTGCTTCAAATCCGGCAGATACTTAAACTCATGACCGCAAATAATTGTTGTATAAATATTTTTAAATTCCAGCGTTTTTCTGAGTAAGCGTTTATCAGCAACTTCGTTATTCATTGTAATAAGCACGAAGGTATCCGAATTGACGGTAGAAACACAGTCAAACATATAAGGAATTAAAAGTTTTTGAAGTTTCAAATCAACAGTTGAAATATCAACAATCAGAGAATCTGAATGTGCTACCTTATTTCTGAATAAATCTATATCATCCTTTCCTGCGGCAAAAATGTTATTGTCCTGATATTTTAACAATTTATTTTTAAGCAGAACAAGTTCCGGAATACCTGTTTCCTGATATTGCTGCTGGACAACGTTAATAAACAAATCAATCGGCAGATACCCTTCCGGCAAATCATTAATATAATCCTGAACTTCTTTAAAAATATCCTGAATAACCGCTTTACTAACCGGTTCAACGCCCTCAAGATCATTTTCAAAAATAAAATCAAGGAACTGTGAATTAAGCGGAAGCTTAAAGTTTTTGCCGAAAACAAAGTTTTCTTCTGATGAAAAATCGCCATTAACATCAAATAAAACGATTTTTTTACCTTCTTCAACAATCTGAGGAAGGATATTGCTTAGAAGTTTACTGGTATTGTCGACATTATTGGAGCAGATTAAAAGATTAGATTCCAGAACTGAGGAATCAAGCTTAAACGGAATTTCCTGCTGTGCAAGAAGTCCCAGATAAACAGGGTTATCCATTGGCAGAATGCTTAATAATTCTTCTGAAGGAAGTCTGGTAATTGTAGCATCCAGCGAAGGTATCGTACCGTTATATGCTTTCAAAACTCCTTCTGTATTAAATGTAAACAGAAGTTTTAAAACCGCGAAATTTCTGCCGTTTTCAGCCTTCAAATTAACGACCTGCGCAACATACGGGGTGTTGGTATCTTCAATGATTGCAAACCCTGAAAGTGCTAAATTGTCTTCTACGTCATACGCTATTTTAACTAAACTATTTTTTATCTCCAATATTTTCATTAAAAAACCAGCTCCTTCATTGCGATTTTAGCATGAAAAATATAATTTGTACACTTATTTCAAGAATTTTAACAAATAAAGCAGTTCTCCGCCGCTCCGCCTCGCTTCTTGCTCAACTCGCGCTTAACGGCATTCAGGCAAAAGCGCGGTTTTGCCTTGGAATGCCTCAGCTCACTCGCGCTGAACCGCGAGCCGTGGCGTTCCCTCTCGAAAAACAGTTCACTGGACTGTTTTTCTCGGCAGAGTGCTGTCTAATACGTCACTCAAAAGGCTCAGCCAAGGCGTGAGCCTTTCTCGGACAGATAATTATAAACATCAATAGTTTGATTACAAATTTTTAACTGCCTGTCAACAAGACTTTTTATTGTATAAATATAGCAATCAAGAATTTCTTTCTCGAGCATTTTCGGGTTATCAAGGGCTTTAAGCCTTTTTTCATAATCCTCACGTCCGCGGGTTTCGGGTTCAATTTTATCTGCGAGAAAAATTATTTTTTCAAGCATAGTCATCCCGACATGTCCCAGTGTATGCCAGCGCACAGCAGAAAGGATTTCCTCGTCATTAACATTAAAAATTTCACTGGCAAGAACAGCGCCTGCCGGAGCATGAAGAATTTTTGCGTTGTCAGTTTCGCCCTCCATAAGCTCAAACGGCGCCCGCCTGACAAGTTCAAGTTGTTCTTCTAATGGAAGATTTTTAGCACAGTCATGCACAAGCCCCGCAAAATACGCTTTGTTCTCATCATAAGCGCATTTTTCTGCTATCGCCTTTGCAGCCTCTGCCGTTCCAAGCGAATGAACATACTTTTCTGCGGTCAGGTTAACCCTCAGCCATTCTTTTATTTCATCTGTACAAACCATTTTCAATAATATAATCCTCAACTGCTGCAGGAACCAAATCAGAAATACTTTCCCCGCGAGAAATTTTATTTCTTAATTCTGTTGAAGAAATATCATAAAACGCAAGGTTTGTAAAGTCAAAATCAAAACCTTTTTCCCTCAAATAATCAAACCGGCTCAGGTCACAATCATCTTCGCGCCGTGAAACAATAAATTTAAGAAGGCCTTTAAGCTTGTCCGCTTCATACCAGCTTTCAATTTTTTCAAAGGCATCTGTGCCTATAATAAAATTAAATTTTTCTTCTGTATTGAAAAGCTTGCGCAATTCAAGAATGGTCAAATATGTATAGGATTTTTCATATTTTTGCGCAAGTTGAAATTCTATATCAGAAACCTCAAAACGTTTTTGGCCGTTAATTGCAAGTCGAACCATTTCCATACGGTTTTCAGCACTCACGCCCTGCGTGTTTTTATGAGGCGGAATGTATGACGGAATAAAAATCACTTTTTCAAAATCGAACTTCCTCAAAACATACTGTGCCATTCTTATATGCGCATTATGAACAGGATTAAATGTGCCGCAAAAAAGACAAATATTCATAATTAAATAGCAGTAACTTCCTGCATAATAGTTTCTATAATAACAGAAGATGCTTTTTGAGCTTCAAGATCAATTACTTCATCTTCTTTTTCCTCTTCCTGCGGTTTAACTTCTTCCTTCACGACCTGCGTAGTTTTAACAACGACCGGTTTTGGTGCTCTTGCCTGCAAAACTGCAGGATCGTTTTTGTGAACATTCTGGAGCGCCATAATTTTTTCTACAAATCTTTTTGTTTCTCCGAATGGAGGAACAGTGTTATTATATCTTTTTACGTTTCCCGGGCCTGCGTTGTATGCCGCAAGTGCGAGTTCAACAGAGCCGAACATTCTGTACATTGTAAGATAATATTTAAGCCCGCCGCGGATGTTTTCAGTCAATGAATACGGGTTAATACCGATTTTTTTTGCAGTTGACGGCATTATCTGAAAAACACCGACAGCCCCGCAGGAACTGCGTGCTTCCATTCTGAAATTTGATTCAACTTTTGCAATACTTAAAGCAAGCGCCGGATCAATACCAAGTTCAATTGCCTGATTAACAATAGTTGTTTTAATCTCATCCAGAGTATAAGCGTTTGCTGCTGTGCAGCCAAAAAGAAGCGCTAAGCTTAAAATAGTAAATGTTTTTTTAATATTCAATATAACAACCCTCAATCTTGTAAATTGCATTCGGGATTAAATCCCGACAATGTTAACGAAAAGTTAACTTTATTGACATCATAATTCAAAGCATGCGCGAAATCAAGTTTACACAGGCGGACCCTCATGCGTATAAGCCTTAAATTTTCCTTTTATAACTGAACCGCAGGGATTTGTAAATTTTTATTAAACCTTGATAAAACCGCTAATCCGTGTTATCCTGAGAATAGGAATAGATGAGGAGTATAATGTACGAATTTCCCTTTGAACTGGATGATTTTCAAAAAGAGGCCTGCGATTATATAAGTGAAGGAAAAAGCGTTGTGGTATGCGCGCCTACCGGTGCCGGCAAGACCGTAATTGCACAGCACGCAATTCATGAAGCTTTAAAAAATAATACCCGCGTTTTTTATACAACTCCTCTCAAGGCGCTTTCTAACCAGAAATATTATGATTTTTCAGAAAAATACGGCACGGAAAAAGTCGGACTTTTAACAGGCGATACATCAATTAACCGCACTGCGCAGATTGTTGTTATGACAACGGAAGTTTTCAGAAATATGCTCTACGGAACAAACCTCGGCGCTGTTGCTGATAATCTTAAAGATGTACGCTACGTAATTCTTGACGAAGTTCACTATATGAACGATGAACAACGAGGAACAGTCTGGGAAGAAAGTATAATTTACTGCCCTACGAATATCCAGATTGTTGCACTTTCCGCAACTGTCGCAAACGCTGATGAACTCACCGAATGGATTAACTCGGTTCACTCGGAAACAAAACTTGTTAATACTGATTTCCGGCCGGTACCGCTGAGATTCTTCTACTTTGACAGTTCCCAGCCGGCAAAACTTTTACCGCTTTTAACACCTAGCGGACAGCTTAATTCCAAAATCAGACCCGAAAAACGTCCTTACGGCAGGCACGGAAAATTGAAGGAACAAAAAAGCTATGTCAAAGAAATTGTACAAAATCTTCACGATAACGACATGCTTCCTGCAATTTACTTCACATTCTCAAGAAAAAGATGTGACGAACAAATGGAAAAATGCGCATATTTAGACCTTGTAACAAACGCGGAAAAAGCGCAAATCCGCCAGTTTGTAGAAGAATATATCGCAGAGAACCCGTATCTTTATAACAACAAGCATATTGAATACCTTTATCAGGGAGTAGCTTCACACCATGCGGGGCTTCTGCCTTCTTGGAAAATTCTTGTTGAAAAATTATTCCAGAAAGGTTTAATAAAAGTAGTTTTTGCAACTGAAACTCTCGCTGCCGGTATAAATATGCCTGCGCGCTCAACCGTTATAAGTTCTGTAAGCAAACGCACGGACAGCGGTCACAGAATGCTTACGGCCAGCGAATTTTTACAAATGTCCGGACGCGCCGGACGCCGTGGCATGGATGAAGTCGGATATGTAACGGTTGTCGGAAGTTATTTCCAAACTCCGGAAGAAGTCGCAGAACTTGTCCTGAGCGGTGCAAACCCGTTAGAAAGCCGCTTTTCACCTAGTTATTCCATGGTCTTAAACCTTTTACAACGATTTACACTGGAAGAAGCCAAAGAATTAATCATGAAAAGTTTTGGTTACTTTTCTTCCGGCTCACGCCTTTTCCCGCTACTAAAGCAAAATGAACAATATGATGCGCAGATTAAAGAGCGTCAAATTGACTGTCCGTATTCCAAAAACGATGACACTTTGCGCGAATACCTGTCAATAAAAAATCTTTATATTCAAAATAAAGATACCTACAAAAAAATTATTAAACAGGAAAGTGCGAAAAACCGCAAAATTTCAGAAGAAATTCTTCAATTTTCACGCGATAACAAGAAAAATCTTGAAAAAATGCACACTTATTGCTGTGACAATTGCAGATTATTCAAAAAGCACTCAAAAAATATTGAGGTAATCGGACGATTAATCGGGCACAAACACAAACTTGAAAAAGAGATAGAGCGCCAGCGCGATATTTTCTGGAATAAATTTCTTGCGCACAGAAACGCTCTCACTGACGCAGGGTACTTAAAAGATGATTATCCGACCGAGGGCGGGATTACGATATCACAAATCCGCTCGGAAAATGAACTTTTCCTTGCTGAAATAATTTTCTCTAATGCTCTGGAGAATTTAACACCGGCACAGCTTGCGGCTGTTGTCTGTGCGGTTACGACAGAGGATTTGCGCGGGGAATTCCCTTATCTGCCGTTCTCAGAACCTGTCAGAAAATCTCTGAATACTATTCGTAATATCAAGCGGCGCATAGAAAAATTACAGGGGAAATACTTACTGGAAGAACCGCTTTACATTAACACATATTTTTCTTCCTTAATAGAACTCTGGGTTGAGGGGGCAGAATGGGATACAATTACCGGTCAAATTGATATAGGCGAAGGCGATATTGTCCGTTCTTTTAAACGGGTAGTTGATGTGCTGCGTCAGTTTACAACGATTTCAAATGTGCCTGACTGGCTGGTGTTCACGGCACGCGAAGCAATAGAAAAAATTCAAAGGGAGCCCGTTAACCTAGACTAGGCTCCCGATAGGATTTAATCACGCATCACACAGCCTACGACTCTAATATCCGTCATAAGATTAGTATGCGCACTGCCGTTATCAAAACTAAATGAATACGCCCGCTCCGAATTATAAACAGTCGAAGACCAATATTCCGCCTGGCTTGTATTACCGCTTGAGACAAAACCGTCTGATAACTTATCATTTGCAAATATAGATGCCAACTCATAAATATTTGGCAGCCTATAATCGGTACCGGCCTGTTCTGTGCAGTATGAAGAGGCATTTTTACCGGCCGTAGATCTATACGAAACCACAACTTTCAAGTTTTTTGCGCCATGCGGGGCAACCACTACGGAGTCGACCGGATAAAATACTGTCATAAAACCTATATCTTTACCATAAGTATTTGGCCCTTTTGTCCCGTTCAAATCGTAAATAAAATTAGCACACATTCTTGACTGCATGGTTTTCAATGCCAGCGAGTTTTGATTAAATACACAACGCGGATTGTAATATGTAACAATGCTTTCACCATTTTGGGTTTCAAATGCAGCGGCTTTAGTATCAGTGATACTCCAGTCATAAGCGCTGATTAAAAGGCTATTTAACTCACTAAGTGATTTCGGAACCGCCATACGATTACCGGTTTGCGTTGTAATTTCAGATTTAATACCGCAATCTTCCAGATGCTCATAATCACAAATATTGTTTATTTTAAGCACTTTAGAGAGGCCGGAGGTTATAAATGTTTCTGCTGCGGTATCCTCAACGACATTACCCGATTCATCTTCCGTAAGGGTGCCATAACCGTTTAAGGACGGCATCAGAGCTATTGCCTGACTAAAGCGGGCATAGAGGGCTTTTCTTTGAGTACTCCACGTGCGTTCGTTAATGTTTCCAGTGAGTGACGGAAGCGTTATCGCCGCAACCACACCGATTATCGTGAGGGATAACAATATTTCCGCCATCGTGAAGGCACTGAGTGCCATACACAGGGGTTGAACATGACGTTTTAACGACCAATCAAACAGGAAGCCGGCTTGACCGTCATTGTCATTGCGAGGAACGTAGTGACGAAGCAATCCACCGCCGGTCGAGCCGGTTTCATATTGGGATAGTCGGCTAACGTTCACGTAATGCAATGACATATTGGATTCCGACTGGATTGCCACGCGGTCTACGACCGTTCGCAATGACGGTACGCTCTTAGCTGTCATCCCGAACTCGTTTCGGGATCTGTCCAACGCTACCGGTAGCTCGCAATGCGGGATAGATGCTGAAACAAGTTCAGCATGACAAATACTTTTCACGTCGTCCGCAAGCTCGGATTGCTTAACCGCAATCGTTAATTTCTCGCTCGGGTCGCTTTGTGGATGCCGCTCAGCGACCGGCTCAGCCGGCCCCCCCCCCCCCTGATAAAATGCTTACACTTCGTCTTTTCGTATTTTTTCTATCCTTTCTCCGGGAACTCACCCGGGTCTAATTTTGATACCGGCTTGACCGCCGGGCCTTTCTTGGCATTTCGCCTTTGTCTTTTGTTATTATATTATTACCTTTTTGTCATCCTGAACTTGATTCAGGATCTGGCCTGCGTTGCAAGCTACCGGTAGCGTCTGACAGATTCCGAAACAAGTTCGGAATGACAGTATATGATTTCTTCGTCAATTCGGTCATTAACCTTATTAACTTATTAACTGTTTAACCGTTTAACTACATCCATTATGTAACATGTTTTCTATTTAGTCAATACCACGTGAATTCTGTTGTCATTAATATTTTATGTGATATAATAAAAATTATGGAATGTCCAAAATGTGGTTATGAAGTAGACGATAATGCAATGACCTGTCCGAACTGTAAGAAGGTCTTAAAATTGATTTGCCCTGTTTGCCGGACAGTCAACACTTCCAACTCCTGCAAAAAATGCGGGTTCCCTATCCTTGTTAAGTGTAATAACTGCGGAAAAATCGTTCCGAACATCAAAGGTAAATGTCCGAAATGCGGTTTTGACACTGAAATGTCATGCGTCCTGAATGATGCAAATACAGATATTTATGCAATGATGATTATCGACCTGCCTAACATCGACGATATGAAAAATTATATCGGCTCGTCGAAACTTCTTAATAAATTCAAATCAAATACCGACAAAATCATAAAAGATGTTGTTAAAAAATCAAAAAACAAATGCCGTATCTACGACAAGGCCTATATAATCCGTTTTACTAAAGAATACACCTTCTCAAGTTCAGCGGCAAAAGCAATGGAAACCGCACTTGATATAATTCAGGAAATAACCAAGCTTAACTGTAAACTTTCACACAAAAAGAATTGCACTATCAGATGTAATATTACGCTCATAAAAAAAGAAACCTCTGAGGATCCGCGTTCGGTAAAATCAGAATTTAATGTAAGTTTTGTAAACCACGACAAGCTTTCTCCTGAAGAACAAATTCTAAACGCATTTCAGGTAATTACAGACTCTTCAATCCACGATATTTTGAAAAACGATTTTGACTTTGAACAGTTGGATTCTGTCATGGTCAAAGATGAAATGGTCATGTTCTATGAGGCAAAAGTTAAGGATAAAATCGAGCTTATTGACGTTTACGATGAACCTGATGAAATTCAAATCCCTAACTTTGTTCAAAACATGCTCATGGAGCAGGATAAAATAGACGGTCATGCTCTTAGCAAAATGGAAGCTAAAAAAGATCCCGACGCGATTTACGATATGGAAACTATCGGACTGGAAGATGTTCAGTGCGAATTTATGCGGGTTGAAAATGCTGATGTTCTTTTACACATGGTAAACCGGCTTCAGGCTTATCCTAAAGGAATTCTGGCAATTAAGACCGATGAGATTTATAAACCTTATTCACTGAAAATAGTAAACGAAATAGAGGCGCTGGGGATTTATAAAAATATCATCAGTATAACCTGTTATGATGATATGAAATACGCACCGTATTCATTCTTTAGAGATTTGGTTTCCGCAATTTTTGAATACACGGTTTCGCAAAAATTATTCTCAACAAATGATTTTTCAATGTTTCAAAATATCGACCCGGATTTGATAATTAAGGATTTAATCACTCTTCATCAACGCGAAGATAAAGATATTTTAGAAACCAGATATAAATACTATGACATTTTTGCCTCATTGCTTGAGGCAATACCTAACAGCCTTATTTTTATTGAAGATTTTGAAAAAATTGATGCAGGCTCACTTGATATTATGCGTCACGTTCTTGAAGTTTTTGACGAACTTGATATAAGCTATTTAATTTCTTATAACAAGAAATTCTCGCTGCATAAGAATTCAAGCTTCCTGTTAAGTAAACCATACTACTGCGAAATTCTTTTGAAACCGACACCGTTTGAAAAAATTATTGCGGACAATAAAGAACTATATAAAAACATTCTGGACAGTTTTTATCTCCAACGTATTGCGAAATATGCGTGCGGGAGTATATTATTTCTTGACTTCGCGTTGCAATATCTGCTTGAACTTGAGGTAATAAAAATTACGGATGACGGATTAAAACTTGCCAAGGCTGAAACTATTATAATTCCGTCCTCCCTCAACAAGCTACTTGTCAGAAGGCTTAATCTGATGAAAGATGAGAAAGAAATGCTTAAATTTCTTGCCTCATTAATGCTTCTCGGGACCCGCATTGACGTTCAGACAATGGAATCCCTCGGATATGAAAACAGCGAAGAACTTATTAACAGACTGTCTGCAATGGGTTATCTGTACTATTACAACAACTGTTTCTATTTCCCGAACTACAACCTGTTGAAAGAAAACCTGCTTGAAACAATGAATCAGGATTACCTGAAAGAAGTTGCAGGCGAGTTGTTTGAAAAAGTTTTTGATGAAAATATGCCAAGCCCGACAAAAGCATATCTTTATCACCTGCTAAATGACCATACCGCAGAATTTGAGCAATGGCAGAAACTGGCAAATATTAACCTGTCACTCGGCGATTACTGTTCTTACCTGAACTGCGCGCAAAGAATGATTGATATGGTTAACCAGAATGATGAATACAATCTCGTTGAAGATCCGGAAGGATTTAAAAATGAGATGTATGATGCGATTTCCAACAATATTTTTGAAGTAATTCCTGATAAAACCGGTTACATTGCGGAAGATACGCTCAAAAACCTTGAACGACTGGATGAAAAAGAAAAAATTGTTGAACTTTGTATCAAAATGATTAAAGCAGGTTTGCAGGAAGGCGATTACAACAAGTGTCTTGAACTTATGCACAAAGTTCTCTCACTACTTCCGAATGCTTCAATTGACCCGAATAGTCCTAATTTTGACAAGAATTTCTTCCTTATGTCGCTTGTCCACATCGTAATACTCTTCAATCTCGGTGCAATGAAAGATTGCCTTGATTTAGGGTATAAAATTCTGGAATACGTAACCCCGGAAACGATTGATACGCTTAGACCGGAGGATATGGAAGGTGTAGACTTTATCGCAATGCTTTATGATACTGTAGGCTACGTTGCTCTTTGTAATATCTGCCTGCTTGCGGGTAACGTCGGACAATTTTTAGATCTGGTAAAACAGGATTTACCGCAATTACCGGCTTCGTTCCAGTATTTTGTAATTCTGGAAGAACTTCTGAAAGGTAAATTACAAGAGGTTCCTGAAATTGAAATCGCTGCAACAGACCGATTTTCTCCGGCAATTTCCTTTATTGTTTCGGCGTTTGCGTTCCATTTTGACGATCCGAAAGCATTTGCTACTGATATCTACAGAGCAAAAGTTAATGCTAAAAACTGCATGCTGCACAAAATTGAATCAATCTGCGACTTATTTATCGCAAGTGCATACATAAGAATAAATTCTATCCCGAAAGCAAGCCACATCCTCTACGATGTTATAAACATTTCACAGGAAAAAGGTATGGCAGGCGTTGAACTTTTAGCCTGGTACTTTATGAGCAATATTCATATTATGGAAAAACAATATGATACCGCTTACGGTGTAATCAATAATTCAATAATTCAGCTTGAAAAGAACAGACTTCACAGCGAGCTTCTGATTATGCTCTTGAACTACAATTTGTATAAAGTATTTATGTTCAAGAGAGAACTTGACAAAGCTCAGCTCTGCATAGAACAGGCAATGACAATAGCTGAAAAACACGATGTAATATTCCCGTTTGATGTAAACCCTGAAAGCTACGGGATTCATATAAGCGACGAACTCAAAGAGAAAATTAAAAACGGAGAGCCGATTGACCTTGAAGCTGCCGAAACAGAAGAATTTTTAGAAGGTCTTGCCGAGCAAACAGAACAGGAGCAGCAAGAACAGGAATAAAACCTGTCCGGAGGCGGCAGGATATTGAGTCGAAAGGAGAGGGACATGAAAATATTATTTGCGTCAAATGAAATTGCGCCGTTTTCAAAAGCCGGCGGTCTGGCTGATGTTATGGGGAGTTTACCCAAATATCTTGAAAAAGACGCTGAAATTGCAATGTTCACACCGCTTCACGGGTTTATTGACAAAGAAAAATACGGAATCAAAGAGCTTCCAAATTCCGATTTATGGATAACATTCGGCTGGCAGCCGCAAAAGTTTAACCTTTTTATGGGAAAGCTTCCGGGAACAGATATAAATGTATTTTTTGTCAAAAATGACTGGTATTTTTCATGTTTTCAAGAGGTTTATCCAAAATGGCTGGATACACGCTATGAACACGAAAGATACGTTGCATTCTCGCTTGCAATTATGGAATATGCAAAACTGCTGAACTTCCGCGCAGACATCATCCACGCAAACGACTGGCACACAGCAATGCTTCCTCTGTACCTGCACAGCAACTACAAATTTGATGAATTCTGGTCAAAAACCAAATGCGTGTTTGAAATTCATAACCTTGCATACCAGGGTGTATGGCTTAATGATATCATTGATTTTGCCAATATGAGAAAAGATATCGTTTACAATGAATGGGGCTGCGAACATTACGGTCGTGTAAACTGGATGAAGGGAGCAATAAATTATGCGGATAAAATTATTGTTGTATCTCCGACCTACGCACGGGAAATCCTGACCGGTGAATACGGTGAAGGCATGGATTATACACTGCGTGGCTGCACTCAAAAGATTGCCGGAATTCTTAACGGTATTGACTATGATGTTTATAATCCGAAAAAAGACAAAAATATTGCTAAAAATTACGACGTAAAATCGCTGGATAAAAAAGAAGAAAACAAAAAAGCTCTTTGCGAATATTTCGGTTTAAAATACAACCCTGACCGTCCGCTTTTCGGTTTTGTTTCAAGACTTGTTGAGCAAAAAGGGGTTGATTTAATCCGCGATATGGAAAACGAACTTAAAAATCTTGATGCGGATTTTGTATTTCTTGGAAGCGGCGACCGTTCGTATGAAAACCTCTTTATATGGCTTTCAAATAACACAAATAATATCAGAGCCTATGTCGGTTTTGATGCAAAACTTGCAAACCTTATATATGCCGGCAGCGACTTCTTCCTGATGCCGTCAAAATTTGAGCCTTGCGGATTAAGCCAGTTAATAGCAATGCGATATGGCTCATTGCCTGTTGTAAGGGCAACAGGTGGGCTTGAGGACACTGTGACCGGTTATCCGCTTGATAATTCAACCGGTTTCAAATTCTGGGGTTACAACGGCTGGGATATGCTAAATGCAATAAAAACAGCCCTGTGGGTGTATCAGGATAAATACGTTTTTAACGCAATGAGAAAATCCGCAATGGAAGCAGATTTTTCGTGGAAGAAAAGCGCCGCTGAATACCTCAAACTTTATAAAGAATTAGTAAAATAAATAAAGTAAAGAAAGGGGGAAAATTCCCCCTTATTTTATCTTTTTACACACCAGACATTAAGTGAATTGTCTTTAGGCCAATCGTCAGCCTGCAGATCGTAAACAAGCCAGTAATTTCCGCGTGACAACTGGGCAACCGGAGATGATGTCCAAATACCATTGCCGAATGTCAACCCGTCAAGTGTTGATGATACCAGATTTTTATTAACAAGAATTGAGTTTGCTTCCTCAACATTCGGAAGTCTGTATTCCGGATCGTAAGTTGTACAGGCCTTGACAGCAGCAGTATGAGTATATTTAGAACCAAGCATATTATTTGCCGGATAAGGCATTACGACTTTAGGATCCGACGGGTACATAACGGTTAAAAAGCCTATATCTTTACCCACAGTATTAGGGCCTTTGTTTCCGTTTAAATCAAAAATAAAATTTGCACAAACTTTAGGCGCTATATATACACCGCCTGAGCCCCAGCCGCTATTGTTTAAATCACCTATGCAACGGGGATTATAGTAGACGGCAATGCTTTCACCGTTTTGGGTTTCAAATGCTGCAGCCTTTGTATTTAGCAAACTAGCATTATCAACTGCAGTTGAATAAGAGCCTACCATATTAGAATTTAACGCTTCCATAGTGGTCGGGAAGCTCATAGTTGAAGCATCCAATGTTGTTATTTTGGAAGCGATTCCACAATCAGGTAAGTGTTCATTGTCACAAATATTATTAATTTTCATAACTTTGGACAGTCCTGCTGTAATAAAGGTTTCAGCGGCTGTATCGACAGCATCGCTTGCTCCGGAAGAACTATCTTCCGTCAGAGTTCCATAACCGTTTAATGCAGGCATAAGAGCTATCGCCTGACTAAACCGTGCATAGAGCGCTTTCCTTTGTGTGTTCCACGTGCGTTCGTTAATATTTCCCGTAAGGCTTGGTAACGTTATTGCAGCCACTACGCCAATTATTGTGAGAGATAATAATATTTCAGCCATTGTAAAGGCTATTCGTCGTCCGTGAGCCCGTAAACCCTTTATGGCTCTCGACTCAGTCGAGCGGCGCAGCTGGGCTGCCATTGTAAATGCTGCATGCACTAACCACCCTCGGTCATTGCGAGCGGTCGCAGACCGCGTGGCAATCCACCGGCGGTCAAGCCGGCTTCCTAATTGGACGGGCGTTAAAAAGTCATGTCCAACCAGTCGTGGATGCCACTTAGTGGCCTGGATCACCACGTCGCTCACTTCGTTCGCTCCTCGTGATGACGATTGCGTTACGTCCGTTGCACCTACTTTTCTCGTGGTACAGGCGCTCAGGGCCAATTGTAGAACTGGCTCAGCCAGTGTCATCCCGAATTTATTTCGGGATCTATCCAACGACACCGGTAGAACACAACGCTGGATAGATGCTGGAACAGTCTTGCTCGACTCGCGTAAAACGGCACCGCGAAAAGCGTGGTTTTCGCTTTGTGCCTCTGCTCGCTCGCGCAGTTCAGAATGAAAATATGGAGACGCGGTGTTTTTGACTGGATTGCCACGCCGACATTCGTCGGCACGCAATGACGAAATATTGTCACCCTGAACTCGTTTCAGGGTCTGGTCAATGTTGAATACCTGCTCGTATCGCGGGACAGATTCCGAAACAAGTTCGGAATGACAATTAATGGCTTTCGACACGTCAATAGTGCCTGTTAAGAGAGGCCCCCCCCCCCCCCTGATAAAATGCTTACACTTCGTTTTTTCATTCTTTCCATCCTTTCTTTTATTGCGTTGGGCTGGCAAGCCCAACCTACTTTGGCATAAGGCAATAGGTCATTAGGGCATTATGGCAATAGGACTAGTCTTTTTTCTTCCATTCGGTCATTACGACTTATTGCCTTATTCTCTTATTGCCTTATTGCCTTCTTCATTATGTACCATGTTTTCTATTTAGTCAAGACCGATAGCTCGGAATGAATTAGGAGGCCGCCTTGACCGGCGGTTATGTACCATGTTTTGTAATTAGTCAATAGAGTATTCAACAAAAACGTTTTTTATGCTAATCTGATACTATGAAAAATTTGGGTTATGTTGTATTAGTCATAATTTTAGTGTTACTTCTGGGTAAAGCCTGTTTAAGGCGTGATATACCGGAAACCCTAACTAAAACTGAGGGTTCTCAACAGGAAAAACTTACACTTGATGTTTACCCTGCAAACCGCAAAAATGTCACAATTAACGGTGTCGATTATATTCAAACAGACCTGCCGGCCGGCAAATTCGGCGGTACAATGATTAATTCCACTATCGGTGAAGGCCCGAAAACGTTTAACCCGTTTAATTCCAAAGATGCAACATCCTCAACTTTTGCCGATATTATGTATGACGGACTTGTGACTATTGATCCTGTGAACGGTCAATATATTCCAAAACTCGCAAAATCCTTTGAAATTAACGGAAACGACTATATTGTGCACCTGCGCCGTGGTTTAAAATGGTCTGACGGCAAACCTATTACGGCGGAGGATGTTTATTTTACGTGGAAAAATATTATTCTGGACGGCTACGGTAATACTTCAACAAGGGATTCAATAAGTGTTGACGGCAAGCTGCCTACAGTACAAAAAATTGACAATTATACAGTAAAATTCACGACGCCAAAACCGTTTGCGCCGTTTCTGGCATCACTTTCCACCCCGATTGCGCCAAAACACGTTTTTGAGCCGGCAGTCAAAAAGGGCAAAGAATTTTTCGACACATTTATGTCAACAAACATAAACCCTAAAGATTTAGTCACTTCAGGCCCCTTCAAAATGGTGGAATACGTGCCTGCGCAGCGTGCTGTTTATAAACGTAATCCGGATTACTATGTGATAAATTCCAAAGGGGAAAAACTGCCGTACCTTGACAAACTCATTTATCTGATTGTCGGAGATGCCAACAATGAAGTTTTAAAGTTTGAAGGCGGAGAACTTGACGTTATCGGGGTAAAGGGCCCAGATGTTCCGCGTTTTAAAGAACGTCAGGAACACGGAGATTTTTCAATGGTAAACCTCGGCCCTGACACCGGAACAATGTACCTTTCAATGAACCTTAATGACAGAACTGATGAGAACGGAAAGCCTTACGTTGACCCGATTAAGGGGAAATGGTTCCGCGATTTAAACTTCCGCAAAGCCGTTGATCTGGTAATCGACAGGGAAAATATGGTTTACAATATCGCAAACGGGTTTGCAAAACCGCTGTTTACACCGGAAAGCTTAAATTCAATTTTTTTGAATGAAGAATTAAAACCGTATCCGCGGGATGTTGACAAGGCGAAAGAATTTTTACGCGCCTCGGGTTTCACGTGGGACAAAAAAGGCAGACTCCGCGACAAAGACGGCAACCGCGTAGAATTTGACCTTTTGACAAACGCGGGTAACAGCGAACGCGAAGCCATAGGCGTTATGGTCAAGCAGGATTTAGAAGATTTAGGGATGAAAGTCAACTTCAAACCGATTGAATTCAATTCGCTTGTAAATAAATTACTTTCAACCTATGAATGGGATATGGTTGTAATGGGGCTTACCGGATCTCCGCTTGAGCCGAACGGCGGGAAAAACGTATGGCTTTCAAACGGCGCCTTACACATGTACAACCAGCGCAAACCCGCAGAAGCCGGTGTAAACCTTTTACCGTGGGAAAAAGAACTGGATTACCTTTTTGAAAAAGGCGCGACCGCGCTTTCGTTTGAGGACAGAAAGAAATATTATGACCGATATCAGGAAATAATTTACAATGAAAAACCAATGATTTATCTCTATTCGCCGGTCAGGATAAGCGCGATAAGGAATAAATTTAAAAATGTTTACCCGACCTCACTTGGCGGCATAATCCATAATATTGAAGAGATTTATATTGATACGGGGGGCGGAAATGGACATAATTAAATATATTCTAAAACGCATTTTACAAACCATTCCGCTTCTGATAATCGTATCCGTCGTAAGTTTTGCACTGATAAGACTTTCGCCGGTTGATCCGCTTGCGGAACTGCGTTTAAACCCTTCAATTTCGCAAGAAACTCTGGATAGAGAACGCGAACGGCTGGGACTAGATAAAAATATAGCGGTTCAGTATGGACTGTGGGCAAAATCTTTTATCAAAGGTGATTTGGGAATAACTTCCAATGGTGAATCGGTAGCGCAAAAGCTGAAAGAGCGAATTCCGAACACACTGCTTTTGACAACAATCGTAATTTTTTTAACGTGGCTTGTCGGAGTGCCGCTCGGGATAATTGCCGCCGTAAAATGGAAATCCCCGCTGGACAGAATTTTAACGGTTCTGACAAGTATCGGTATGGCAATACCGTCATTTTTCTTTGCAGTTTTGCTTTTGATTTTTGCCGTTAAAACCGGCTGGTTTCCGATTGGCGGGCTGACAAGTTCCAATTTTCTTGAAATGAATTTAGGTCAAAAAGTTCTTGATATAACCAAGCACCTGATTTTGCCTGTGACGGTACTTTTTACGATTTCGCTTGCCGGCTTGCAGCGGCAGATGAGAGGAAACCTGCTGGATGTTCTTGACAGCGACTATGTAAAATTTGCGCGTGCAAAAGGTATCAGCGAGTTTAAAGTCGTGTTTAAACATGCTCTCAGAAACGCCATTAATCCTATGATTACACTTCTGGGGTTTGAGTTTGCGGGATTGCTGAGCGGGGCTGCGCTGACCGAATACGTTTTCCAATATCCGGGATTAGGTCGTTTAATCCTCGAAGCGGTCATGAAATCCGACATTAATCTTGTAATGGCATCATTGATGATGGGAGCAATCATGCTTATTCTGGGCAACCTAATCGCAGACTTGCTATTAATCTTTACCGACCCTCGAATCAGGACGGGAGGGACTAAATAATGTTTAAAGAAATCTTTAACGGCTTAATGAAGGATAAATTTGCAAAAATCGCGCTATGGGTGCTTTTTATAATCTATTTTGCGCTGGCTTTCGCAAACTTTATTGCGCCTTATAGCAAGGATTTTGCGAACAGAAGCCTTGCATACGCGCCGCCTTCCAAAATATTTACAATTGACGAAAAAGGTAAGCTTTCTAGACCGTATACGTATAATTATAAGCGTTCGTTTGACGAAACAAATTTCAGCATCTACCGGCTTGACCGTTCACAGAAATACTATCTGAAGTTCTTTGCCCGCGGTGAGGACGGTAAATTTCATCTTGTGACAGTGGATAAAGGCGGGCAGCTTTTTCTGCTTGGCACAGATATCAACGGCAGGGATGTATTTTCAAGAATACTTTTCGGCGGCCGGATTTCTATGACAATAGGATTTCTTGCACTGTTTGTACTATTCCCGATTGGCATGATTTACGGCGGAATTTCGGGATATTTCGGCGGAAAAGTTGACGCTGTAATGATGCGGATTGCGGAAGGAATTATGTCAATTCCGAGTTTTTATCTTTTAATCATATTAGCATCAATTCTGCCCGCCGGCATGACAAGTATTCAGCGGTTTATGCTCATTGTCATAATTCTGGCGTTCATCGGCTGGGCGGGCTTTGCGCGCGTTGTAAGAGGTATGGTTTTATCCATAAAAAATCAGGAATTTGTACAGGCGGCAAAATCAATCGGCGCCTCAGATTTCAGAATTATCACAAAGCATATTCTACCTCAAACTACAAGCTTTATAATTGTTGCGATAACCCTATCCATTCCGTCATATATTCTGTCGGAATCAGGGTTAAGCTTTTTAGGTCTTGGCATACAGCAGCCTGATGCAAGCTGGGGAAATATGCTTAAAGAAGCGCAGGTGTTCTCAAACATTATTTACCGTCCGTGGCTTTTGGCACCGGGGTTCCTGATATTTATAGCAGTTTTGTCCTTCAACCTTATCGGCGATACGATTAGGGATATCTTAGACCCGAAATCAAAAATAAGGTAAAAGCGACATACCAACTGTTTAATGCCGGCACTATAAGAGTATTTTCGCCATTTTGAAACCAACACGTGAAATCGGCTCATGTCATTGCGAGCGACCAACGGGAGCGTGGCAATCCAGTCAACCCACATTGGCCTAATATTATTGTTAAACGTGACCGTAAGTTCGACTTTCACACATGAAACCTGCTTGACCGCCGGTGGATTGCCACGTCGTTCACTACGTTCACTCCTCGCAATGACTAATAGTTGTTTCGCCCCATTGCCCCATTGCCTTATTTACTTATTGCCTTCTTCATACTTTCATCAAGCTGCCGGCAGCGTAAACCAGAAGGTACTGCCGTAATTCAGCCGCGATTTAAAATCAATATGCCCCTTATGCGCATCAACTATAGTTTTACACAAAAATAACCCCACACCTGAACCCTGCTGGCGCTTCAATTGATCCTGATTAACCTGTGAGAAAAATTTAAAAATTTTGGCGTAATCCTTTTTACTAATCCCGTCGCCCGTATCTTTAATTTCAAAAACAAATTCGCCCTTCTCGTTACGGTAAGAAACAATCGTAATTTTTCCGTTAACTTTATTAAATTTAACCGCGTTACTTATGAGATTAAGAACAAGCTGGCGAAACCGCCTCAAATCAGCATTAATCTGCATTTCCATTAAAGTATAGCGAACCTCCAGATTTTTCTCTTTTATCTGATTTTCAAGCGACTCAAGGATTTCAAGAATAACGTGTTTGGGCGAAAATTGCTCATATTGCAATTCCAATTTCCGGCTCTGGGAACGCGAAAGATCCAGTACATCCAGAATCAGCCCGAGAAGAAATTTTGACGAATTAGAAATATTTTTAATATATCTTTCAAGCTCGGGATTTTTATTTTTCAACTGTAAAATATCAGAAAAACCTATAATAGAATTTAACGGGGTTTTAAATTCATGCGAAATACTTGCTAAAAACCCCATTCTTTCCTTAAAAGTACGTTCATTCTCCTCTTTCAGAGAGATAATTTCAAGTTTCTGGGCGGCAGCTTCCAGAATAAGGCGTACGAAATCCGAGTTTTCACTGCGGTAATTATTGTTCTTGCCAAGCACACCGAGTACACCCTGAAGATTTTTAGAAAAAATTACCGGTTCAACAATCAAATCGTCTTGCGATATAGAATTTATAAACTCCAGAATATCTTCCGGCTCAAAAGTATTCTCAAAATAATCAACAACAAGCTTATTAATTTGTTGCACCCTTTCCGGAACAGGAGAAGATTTATCACAAGAACAGACATTATGCATAGGTCTGTTAGTCTTAGGATTAATCAAAAGCACCCAGACAGCACCGGCGTCCACAGCCTCACGCAGATACACCGTTAAATATTTTAATGTGTCTTTCAACCCCGTTTTTGTATTAAGATTCCTCAAAAAATCATAAACATCTTTTTCTTTTAACATATTCATTGTATAATAAGTATACTATGAAGAAAAAATTATTTGTATTATCCGGTTCGTCAGGTGTGGGAAAAGGCACTGTTATAAACGGGTTTCTTAAACGAAATCCTAATTACAGTCTTTCAATTTCCTGCACAACACGCGACAAACGCCCGGGCGAGCAAGACGGTGTAAATTATTTTTATCTGACACGTGATGAATTTGAAAAAAGTATTAAAAACGGTGAATTTCTTGAATGGGCGGAATTTGCGCAAAATCTTTACGGGACAAAACGCGCATTTGTGGATAAATGTCTGAATAACGGCAAAGATTTAATCCTTGAAATCGAAACGGTCGGCGCCTTAAAGGTTAAGGAACAAATGCCGGAGGCTGTTTTGATTTTTATTGCACCTCCTAGCCTTGAAGAGCTTGAGCACCGTTTGCGCAACCGCCATACAGAAGATGAAGCAACTATTCAAAAACGTTTAAGCGCGGTTAGAGAAGAAATTGAACGCGCAAAAAAATATGATTATACAATCGTAAACGATGAAGTTGACTCTGCTATTCTAAAATTGGAAGAAATCATAAAAAAAGAGGCGGCAAATGTGTAATTTAAGCGGCAAAACTGTTCTTATAGGCATTACCGGCGGGATTGCAGCCTATAAGGCTTGCGAACTTGTCAGAATGTTTAAACGCAACGGGGCAAATGTCAAAGTCATTATGACCCCGAATGCTCTAAATTTTGTCACTGAACTGACTTTGCAAAACTTATCACAAAACAATGTTGCAATCCACGAGTTTGAAATTGATGACTTCAAGCCGGAGCACATCTCACTTGCTGATGAAGCAGATATTTTTGTAATAGCTCCTGCTACAGCAAATACTATTTCCAAACTTGCAAACGGGATTTGCGATAACCTTCTTACCTCTGTTGCCTGTGCGTTTAAAAAGCCTGTTATTCTTGCACCTGCAATGAATTGCAATATGTGGGAAAACAAAATTATTCAAGAAAACCTGAAAAAACTGGCAGAGCTTAATTACAAAATTGTAGAACCTGAAAGCGGATTTCTGGCATGCGGCTACGAAGGACAGGGCAGACTTGCGTCTGTTGACAAGATTTTTGAAACCGCTCTCAACGAACTAACTGCGAATCTGCCGCTCAAAGGTAAAAAAATCTTAATCACGGCAGGCGGTACAATTGAAGAAATTGATCCGGTAAGATATATTTCCAACTATTCCTCCGGCAAAATGGGCTTTGCACTCGCGAAAACCGCAAAAAATCTTGGGGCGGAAGTAACTCTTATTTCAACCGTTCCCGCAGCCGGTGCAGTTATGGTAAAATCCGCTCTTGAAATGCAAAAAGAGGTTCTGGCACATTTCGAAAATATGGACGCGGTTTTTATGGCGGCAGCAGTTGCGGATTTCAGGGTAAAAGAAACAGCAGAGCAAAAAATTAAAAAATCCGGCGGAACCGATGAAATAACACTGACGCTTGTCAAAAATCCCGATATTTTAAAAACCATTTGCAATATAAAAAAAGAAAAACATTTGGGCGTACAAATCATAGGTTTTTGTGCTGAAAGTGAAAATCTGCTTACCAATGCAAAAGAAAAAATCTCCCAAAAAGGCTGCGATTATTTGATTGCAAACGACATCTCCCGCAAAGACATCGGCTTTGGCAGTGACGAAAACGAAGTTCACATATTAAACGCAAACGGCGGCATTGAAAAAATAGAAAAAGCTTCCAAAGAAAATATTGCAAAAGAAATTTTAAAAAGAATATGGTCAACAAATATGAATTAACAAAAATCATAGAAAAATCAGCACCTCCGGAAAGTGCAGAACCGTGGGACTTAAGCGGCTGGATTATTGAAACGCCTAATCAGGATGTAAAAAAAGTCATGCTTTGCCTTACCGTGACAGAGGATATTTTAAATCAGGCACAAGCTCAATCCTGCGATATGATAATTTCGCACCACCCGCTTTTTACTGTGCCAATTAATTTTCATAGAGGAATTGACATTTACTGCGCGCACACAAACCTTGACAAAGCACTGTGCGGTACGACTGAAACACTGATTAAAAAGCTTGATTTTTCAGTAAACCGCGGTATTGAACATGAATTTCTCCGCTTTTGCGACTGCGTTATGAGCTTTGAAAAACTACTTGAAATCTTGAAATCTGTTTCAAAAAATATTCGCTATACGAACCCTAAAAACCTGCACACCGTCAAGCGTATAGCATTTTGCGGCGGCAGCGGAACTGATTTCCGGCATGACGCGCTGGAATACGGAGCGGAGGTATTAATCACCGGAGATTTAAAATTCCATACAGCACTTGATAGCGAAATCGCAATCATAGACATAGGACATTTTGAGAGCGAAATCCCCGTATTAGATGAATTAGCGCGCCTTTTAAACGAAAAAGTGCCGGTTATAAAAGCGCAGGAAAAAAGTCCGATTATACAAATAAATTCTTGACATTAAAAATTGAGCGAGTAGAATAATAAATGTAGCCGAAAGGTTGTGACGCAAAGATAATGGGGCGTCGCCAAGCGGTAAGGCAGCGGGTTTTGGTCCCGCCATTCAGAGGTTCGAATCCTTTCGCCCCAGCCAATTAAAAAGATGACTTATCAAGTCATCTTTTTTTGTGCATTCCGTATAGCATTTAATTTTTGTGCTACATAATTGCTAAAAATTAAATTCCTTTTTCTTCTGCATATAGAAATCAGAGTAATAATTTTTATTTTCATATAATCGTTTTAAAGCTGCATTTCCCGGGCATAAGGCCTCCGCCTTCTTATAAAACTCCTTGAACATATCCTGATTTCCAAGCTTTCTGTAAATATATGCCTTTTGTGCAAAATTCCAACACGAAACTTTTTGTGACGATTTTATTGTATTATCTACAACCTCCATAGAAGTTTCATAGTCATTTTGAAGAATATAGCCGGCCGCAGCTGACTGCATTAGATTTTCTTTTGTGCACATACTAATTGCATTTTGTAAATCACCCTTATACAAATAGAGAAGGCAAAGATTAGCCGCTGAAAATTTATTATCACGAATTTTAATGGAAGCTTCATAAGCATCAATAGCTTTTTGCCCTTCAAAATTTGCCATATAAGATGCCCCGAGTTCCGCTTCCATAAATGATCTTACAGAAGGAAGCAGCGAGGTTTTAACAGATAATATATGCATCGTTTCAGCTTTGTCCAATTCCATATTACCGGCAATCGCCAGACACCAGAATGGGACACCCAAATACAGCACAAACATTGAACCCAATATCATCCCAGCTTGTATTAACGAGATTTTAAGCTTTTTATTCCTGTACCAATTTATTCCTGTAATCAGCAAAACTACAAGAAGCGCCAAAGCAGCCGCCACTGAAACAAGAAACATAACAACCGCAGTTATAAATAAATCATCATTAATCATAATACCCTTCCATATAATACATTATAACGTAATTTATATATTACGCAATCTGTAATTATTAATATCAAACTCCCGCATACCCTTTACAATCGCTTGTTGGTCCGAATGAGTATCCCTGAAGTTTAACAATTCTTTTGAAGGAAACTTCCCTTTAGAAAACGGCTCCAAAATTCCGGACGCATCCAGACGTGCTATCCATAAGGATAATTTCTCCGGAATCCCCAAAAATTTACATGTATGCCCAAAGAAAATGTTTGATACATCGTTGCCTGTTACAATTTGGTCATTGTACCTTGCATATTGAACACGCCCTTTTTTATCTCTGCCGGGGAATGCAGGTAAAAATTTTGTATCCCAGCGCTCACCCGTTCCAAAATTCCGGCACATTTTCCACAGAACCCTGAAAAAGCCAAATGGTTTACGTTTTGTATCCTTTAACTCCTGAAAAACATTTTCTTCAAAAGTATGCAAATCTGGCGTTATATCAGGCAGCCTGCCTCTAAACTTATTAGACGAGGAAAGAATCACCGGAAACTTATATTCTTTTGCACCGGTATGACCTTTATATGCAGCATTAGTGTAGTGTTGAATTTTATTTGCCAAACGCCACGCGGCCATCTGTTTTTTATTAAAAGAGCCAAAATTAACATCAGATATCTTAATAGTGTCCATATAATAGAGTAAAACTCCACAAAAATAAATTTGCGCAAACGTAAAGCCTCCGGAATAACTTCCGGAGGCTTTTTTCTTTAAATAATTACCAGAGGTTTAATCAAATCACGCGGTTTATCTTTCATCAGCATAAGCGCCGGTTCAACCCCATCCAGCCCGTTAAAAGTATGGGTTATCAATTTTTCCGGATGAATACGGTGAGTTAAGACAAGACGTGCCAGTTTTTCCGAGCGTAATCTTCCGCCCGGCATCAAACCGCCGACAATTTGTTTATGCCCCATACCACAGCCCCATTCAGTTCTCGGGATTTTAATATAATCGCCTTCACCAAGATAATTTACGTTACCGATTTTACCGCCCGGTTTAAGCATTCTAATGGCCTGATCAAAGGTATCATTATCCCCGCCGGCAACAATAACTCTATCTACACCATACCCGTGGGTTTTATCCAGAATTTGTTCAACGATGTCACCTTCTTTATAGTTAATAACATCAGTAGCGCCAAATTCTTTTGCCAAATCAGAGCAATTTTTTCTTGAACCGACCGCATAAATATTTGCGGCCCCGCGGATTGCAGCTGCTGCAACAGACATCAGACCAACAGGTCCTATACCAATTACCGCAACATTATCACCAAACTGAACATCAGCGAGTTCTACGCCATGAAAACCGGTTGGAACCATATCGCTTATCATACAAGCCGCGCCTAAATCCATTCCTTCCGGCAGGTGTGCTAAATTACCGTCAGCATCGTTTACATGAAAATATTCCGCGAAAACGCCGTCTTTAAAGTTTGAGAATTTCCACCCTGAAAGCATCCCGCCCGAATGCATTGCGTAACCTTCTTGTGCTTCCAGAGAGTTCCAGTCCGGAGTAATAGCAGATACTAAAACCTTATCACCCGGTTTAAAATCTTTTACGAGCGCACCGACTTCAACGACCTCACCGACAGCTTCGTGTCCTAAAATCATATTATGCCTGTCACCAATGGCACCCGCCCAAACCGTGTGAACGTCTGATGTACACGGAGCCAGCGCAATCGGCTTACAAATTGCATCCGTAGGCCCGCAAGCCGGCGTATCTTTCGTAATCCAGCCTGTTTCGCCAATTTTTAACATTGCATAACCTCTCATAATAACCTCCTAAATTTATATAAATTTACAGATCCGACTATAATAGAATAACACATTTGAACAAACTTCTCAACTCATAAAAAAAGGTGTACAAAAAATGTACACCTTTTTTACGTTTTAATAAAGCCCGGTTCTATTTAACAACTTTCGCGATTTCAGCAGTTATATCTTCACCGCCGTAAAGAACAGTTGATTTAGATAAAACTAAATCATAACCGTTAGCTTTTGCTTGAGCCTCAATTGTTGCAGAGATATTTTTGTCGATTTCTGAAAGTTTTTTTGCATAATCTTTGGCATTTGCTTCACGTTTTTTAGCGAGTTCGCCTTCATATTTTTTCAACAATTTTTCTTTGCCGGCTTCTGTTTGTTGCTTAGCAACATCAGCTCTTACAACATCCAGCCATTTGTTAAGTTCCTGAGATTTTTTAGCCTGTTCATCTTTCAAAGCTTGAACCTGTTTTGATTCAGAAACAATTTTAGGTACATCTACAACAGCAACTTTACCCGGAACGCCTTCTGCAATCGCAGCACTACCGATACCAATGCCTAAAACCAGTGCAGTTACCGCTGCAAATTTCAAATCAAATTTCATATTTTCTCCTTTCAAACTATAAATAGCTCCAAAACACTATTTATTTTACTCTATTTTATAAGCATTGGACAGTGATTATTAAAATATATTAAGTTTAAAGCCCTCTGACGAGGGCTTTAAATACATACAAGAATATTTTTTAAAACTATTTCCCGGAAGAATTTTTAAATCTTAATAATGGTCTTGTACTTGTTTCCCTAAATTTTTCAGTTCTTGCAATCATTTCAGGACTTTGCTCGCCATTATAGAAGAATCTGGAATGGACTTTAGTAAATTTATTTGTCGCTCTTTTTAAAAAAGTCAGCAATGCATGAGAATCATAATCTATAATATTTTCTACCTTTTCATCATCAGTATAAAAATTGGCATCAAAGCATTCAAAAGGTTTTGGACGCCTGATAGTAGGCTCTACTATAACAGTTCTGTCAGGCAGAATTGCTGCAGCTTTGGTTTTAAAAAGTTCAATAGTATCTTTAGACAGTTCCCTGAAAAGATAAGACTCTGTCATATCAACGAGTTTTGAATTCTCTTTTACTAAAACCTTAAATCCAAAATTAGGATTATTTTGTGACATATTCAATGAATTTACGGGTAACATGTATTTAATCTCCTTATAGTAACAAGAAAATCCGTAAAAAATATTTTTGCTACCCTGAAACTATTTTATACTGACGACACAAACGCCGTCCCCGCCTTCGGAATCATTTCCGGGGCGGAAAGATTTTACGTAAGGAGAGTCTGAAAGATATTCCCTCACAGCACTTTTCAAGGCGCCGGTTCCGTGTCCGTGGATTATAATTACCTCTTGAAGTCCGGCAAGACTAACTTCATCGAGATAAAGTTCCACACTATCAAGCGCATCTTCAACCCTGAACCCGCGCAAATCCAGACGGGTCGATACAGAATATTTTTTTAGATTAAAGTTTTGCGTTGTGTTTGGTGCGTAATATTTACCGGAGTTATCAAAATTTTTGTTATAAGGCGCAAGTTTTTCAACAGGAAGTTTTGTTGTCAAATTACCCATTTTAACCTGAACTTTGCCGTTTTTATCAGGTTGCGAAAGAAGTTCTACAATCTGGTTAAGCTCTTTAACCGTGAGTTTTGTTCCGATTTTCACGGAATTCCAGTCGATTTCGCCGTATTCTTCTTTAACTTCATAATCATTAAGCTTGTCTTTAAATCCGCCCTCAAGCTGTGCAAGCCTTGCGTAAGCCCTACGCGCAAGTTTTTCGGACTTGTCGCGGCGAAGTTCATCCATAATACCCTTTATTTCTGCCTTAACGTCAAGAATTTCTCTGTCAAATTTATCTTTTATAATTTTCACGGTTTTCTTTTTATCCTTTTTCAGGTGAGATAAATTTTCTTCATACTCCTTCTTAATTTCGTCAGTAGTTTCGCGCAGTTCCTGTGCGGTTTGAAGTTCGCGTGAGAGTTTCTGCTGGGTTTCCTGCAATTTTTCAACGACAACAATGGAATTGTCTTTTTGTGAATGCAGCATTTCTTTTGCCCTGTCTGCGATTTCTGGCGGCAAACCAAGATTTGAGGCGACCAGAATAGCATTACTTAGTCCAGGAATTCCGATTAAAAGCTTATAAGTAGGTTTCAACGTTGTAACATCAAATTCAACAGACGCATTTTTAAAGTACGGGTTTGTATATTCAAGCGACTTTAATTCACCATAGTGTGTCGTAACAATAGACGTTATATTCTTTTCTGCCATATATTCAAGGATAGTCTTTGCAAGAAGCGCACCTTCTGTCGGGTCAGTACCGGCACAAATTTCATCAAGAACAACGAAGGATTTATCATCAGCTTTATTTAAAATTTCAATGATATTTGTCATGTGAGAAGAGAAAGTTGAAAGCGACTGCTGGATACTCTGAGCATCCCCGATATCCGCGAAAACATGTTTAAACGGATAAATATTTGCAGCAGCGCAAGGCAGAAACATTCCGGATTTTGTCATTAAGACAAAAAGTCCGACAGTTTTTATTGTAACAGTTTTTCCGCCTGTGTTAGAACCTGTAATCACTATACAGTGACAGTCTTTCCCGATTTCAATATCGTTAGCAACAACATTTTGAACAACGTCAATTAAAAGCGGGTGGCGCATTTCTTCAAGTTTAATAAATTTTTCACTATTCAATGTCGGTTCAATAGCTTTAATTTTTATAGCATAACGGGCTTTTGCAAAATGGAAATCAATTTCTGCCGTAATTTTTTCGGATTTGATAAATTCTTCAATATTTATTTTAATCAGGTTGGTGAATTCTAGCAGAATGCGGACTATTTCTGCGTGAATTTGCGCTTTAATTTCGCGGATTTTGTTATTAAGCGGAACAATCTGTTCCGGCTCAACGTAGAAAGTCCTTCCCGACGCCGAAACATCGTGGACAATCCCGTTGACTTTATTTTTTGAAGGCGCCATAACCTGAAAAACTATTCTGTCGTCACGGGTTGTATAAATATTTTCCTGCAGGTGCTTAGAAAACTCAGGATTATTCATCAAAGACGCAACTGTTTTTTTCAAATTCCGTTCATTATCCCCAAGTGAGGAATAAAGTCCGGCAAGCTCAGGGGTGGCATTGTGTTTAATTTGCAAATTCTCATCAAAAGCGGCAAAAATTTTATCCTCTAAATCTTTATCAACCGCAAGATTTCTGGCTAACTCTGCCAATTTCGGCGCCAGTGAGGAATTATCAGCTAAAAACCTTTTTATGTAGCGGAAGGTTGAAAGTGTTTTAGCGCATTCATAAATTTCTTCTTCAGAGAAATAGCCGTGCATAGAGGAATATTTCAGCGCAGAAAAGTCAATGAGATACGAAATAGGAAGCTCGGCCGGTGAATCCAGAATCGCCTTTGCTTCTTTAGTAAAATTTAGTTCAGAAGCAATAATATTTGCATCATCAAAAACCCGCAAATTCCGGCAAAGCTCCTTTGATTGAGCTGTTTTTGCGTAATTTGCGAGTTTTTCTGTAATTTTATCAAATTCTAAAATTGCTTTTACATCCATAAGGACATTGTAGCACGATAAAAATTAAGCGTTAAAAATTTTGAAAATTTCGCTCAACAATTCTTGACCTTTCTGCAACGATTTATAATCAAGATTTTCTTCTTTAGAGTGCATATTACAAACCGTGGCAAGCCCAATGAGATAAGGCGAGAATTTTTCACCCGAAGCATTGGTTTCATTAGCATAAATATGTGTTTCGGCGCCTGCGTGGAAAGAAGAAACTTTCACATCAAGCCCCAGATTTGCACCGGCTTTTTTGAATACCTCCGGCAAAAATTTATCATCACTTGCTTCAAATGGCGGTAAGTGTTCGGCAAAAGTAATTTCAGCATGTGCGAGTTCGCCGTATTTATCATTAAATTTTTGAACAATATTTTCCATTAAAGCTTTAAGTTCGGCTTCTTTTGAACGGCTTGCACTCCTAATTGAATAAGTTACGAGCGCATCAGTATTTATAATATTTGTAACCTCCGGTTTGCCGGCTGAAATTCCGCCGATATTGCAGGAGGTTATAACAAACCCGTTTTCTTCATAAAAAACGCCCTGCGGCAGGTCATTAACAAGTTCCGCAATAAGTTTTGCCGCGTTGTAACGGGTTTTGTCGCCGATGTCAATGCCGGAATGACCGCCCTTAGAGGTTTTCAAGTTAATCGTTACCAGTGTATAGCTTGCACCCGAAACCTCTAGCTGTCCGAGCGTGTCGCTGTCGCAGACCAGAACATATTTTGATTTAAGCTTTTTGAAATCAGCATTATGAATACCGCTCATTCCGCTTTCTTCGTCACGGGTAAAGAAAAGTTCAAGCCCGCCGTGTTTAACATCTGATTTAGCAAGTTTTACAGCAAAATAAAGCGCATTAGCTACGCCGGCTTTGTCATCCCCGCCCAGCGTTCTACCTTCTGCACGGATTAAATCACCGTCCAGATAAGGAACGACAGGACTGTCATCACCAATAACATCCATGTGCGCTGAGAGCAAAATCGGCTGTTTAGTGGTGTCAGTTGCCGGAACATTTACATAAACATTTCCGTAACTGTCACTTTCTGCGTGAATACCATGTTCCGCACAGTATTTTTTTATAAATTCTGCAACGTTTTCCTCATGCAGCGACGGAGAAGGGATTTCCGCCAGCGAGCAAAACAAATCAACAAGCTCAGACTCTTTTCTTAATGCTTCAATATTCATACAAAACTCCTTTTCTTAAATAAAGCAGTTCTTCGCCACTTGCGCCCCGCCTCTTGCTCGACTCGCGCTTAACGGCATTCAGGCAAAAGCGCGGTTTTGCCTTGGAATGCCTCAGCTCGCTCGCGCTGAACCGCGGGTCGCGCATGGCTTCGCTGTCTAATACGTCACTCAAAAGTTTCGCTTGCGTGAGCGGGAGTTGCTCCGCAACTCATTCACGCCACGTTCCTTATCGCGAAACTTTCTCGGACAACATTATAGCAAAAAAATTTTTGTTTGATTTTTAAACCGGACATGAGGATTTCACCGGTATTTCTAAATTTATATAAAAATCAAAACCTTGTTCAATCAGGAACAGCGGTTCAGTCTACCCCCCCCCCTAACGCGGCAAAAATAAACAGTGCGGACAGTGTAAATTTCAGCGCGCGAATTCACGAATATTTTCCGAAGAAATTCTTAAAAGAGATTTTAATGTGCGGACTTCCCTGTCCTGTCTGCGGAAAGAAGCTTATTCCCCTTGAGCTTTTAAACGAACCGGCTGTCGATGCTCTAAGGCTCTTTGACAAAAATATTCATAACATGACGGAGATTAACAAACTAATCTTCTTTAAGATGGCAGAACTTGCACCCGCGCACCCGACAATGAACATGCAGGCAATCTTAAAAATGCTTCACGCAAAAGCTGAAAAGAATTTGATAAGAGAACAATTCTTAATTCTTGATGAGCTTAACTTCCTGTGCGGTGAAATTCCTAAAAGCAAAGTTCCGGAACTGCATTCACTGCTTAGCGAAACAAAAGGAATTTTATATCAGCGCGGGAAACAAGAAAACAAAAAATTCAAACGTAAAAGTGCAATCAGCAGGTTTGATGATTTTGCACTGTCACTTAGCGATGACAAAGTAAGACTAAAAATTATGAATGCAATCCGGCAGCTTCCGACCTCCGATAACAATACGAACGCATTTATCGTAAAATATTCCTCACGTTCGCCCGAAGAAATCGGGATGAAACTTTACAACAAAGATTTCGGAACAATGGAACATATAATCCCTGAAAGCAGCGGCGGAAGGATTGTAATCTGGGAATGCAGCGAGGATAACGGCGCCCGCGGCAACAAACCACTGAATATGCAATTAAGCCAGAAACCCGAAATGTTTGGCTATTTGCAAAAACATTTTGACAGATTAATACAAATCTACTATGAAGATGCTCCGACGCCATATCTCGCAACTCAGAAAAATCTGCTCAAAGAATACATTTTTACGGCCAAGAATGAATTTGCCATAGCCTCACGCCAGGTTCTTAATATTGATATTTCCGCACTCGGAGATATCCCCGCATTCATGATTATCAGAGAAATCAAACGTATTCGCGATATGGGCTGCACGCAATATCTTAGAAATCTGTATAAATTGTTACAAGAGAAGTAATCATTACTTGACAGGCTAAAATGCTTGATGTTTAATAATTATGAACACATTAGCCGGATTCGTGCTGGATAGCCGGCAGTTCAAACAATAATACACTGAAAGACCGGAATGCGTAAGGGTTTCAGGTCTGCAAAAATCAGAAAAAAGGAGAAATTATGCCTACAATTAACCAGTTAGTTCGTCAAGAACGTAAAAAACTGACAGACAAAACGAAATCTCCGGCATTGATGGAATGTCCTCAAAGACGCGGAGTTTGCACACGTGTGTACACTACTACACCTAAAAAACCAAACTCAGCTTTGAGAAAAGTTGCCAGAGTTAGATTAACAAACGGCTTTGAAGTTACTTCATACATCCCGGGTATCGGTCACAACCTTCAAGAACACAGCGTTGTTCTTATCAGAGGCGGAAGGGTTAAAGACCTTCCTGGTGTTCGTTACCACATCGTCAGAGGTACCCTTGATACTGCAGGCGTTGCTAACAGAGCACAAAGCAGATCTAAATACGGTGCTAAGAAAAACCAAAAAGGTGCAGCTAAAGGAGGTAAGAAATAATGTCAAGACGTTCAAAACCTGCTAAAAGAATTCCTTTAGCAGATCCTATTTATAACAGCGTTGATATTTCTAAATTTATCAACAGAATTATGAGAAGAGGCAAAAAGTCTATCGCTGAAAAAATCTTCTATGCTACGATGACAAGAATTGAAGAAAGAACAGGCGAAAAGGCTCATGAAATCTTCCAAAAAGCTCTAACAAATGCTACTCCTTTATTGGAAGTTAAAGCTCGCCGTATCGGCGGTTCAACTTATCAGGTTCCGATTGAAGTTAAAGCGGACAGAGGTTTTGCTCTTTCTTCTTCCTGGATAATTGAAGCTGCTAAAAAACGCGGTGGTAAATCCTTCATCGAAAAATTGACAAACGAACTCATCGACGCTTCTAACGGCGCTGGTTCTGCTTGCAAAAAACGTGAAGATACCCACAGAATGGCTGAAGCTAACAAAGCATTTGCTCACTACAGATACTAATTATATTTGTAATATAGCTTATATAAAAAAACGAAATCGGTAATAAATTTACCGGTTTCGTTTTTTATTACTCCTGTCAATTATATCCTGTATAGAAAAATCAAACAATTTCTTGCGAAATAATCGTGATTTGGTTTCATACATGCCGCAGGTTTTATAGTTCGCCTGTTCAAAAGTATATTTTAAGTCCTGCAAGTGTAAACACCCTACAGGTGAAAACTCTTGAAACTCATCACTCGCAAAAAGATAATTCATTGAAAGTTTATTATACTTGTCACCGTAAATTTCCTCAGCAGACTTTATCTCCAGTCTATCGGGATTGCCCAACAAATCTTCACGCGACAAAAACGTTTTAGCATTTCGCAGGGTTCGTCCGCTGATTGAATTATCAACCAGAACATAATGCCTGTCAGGATTTGCCGCAATTATTTCTTTTGTAAGCCCTTTAGATTTTAAAAATTCTCTATAAACCTCAATATTTTTAATCTCTGACGGCAACTCATAACTCAAGCCGGAAAGCGGCAGGCACACAACATCGCGTCTTTTCTTCCCCAGTGTTTCTACAACGGATGCCAGGGAACGCCCGATTGAAATTACCGTATAATTTCTTCTGCCATAATTAAAATCAAAATAAAGCTTCATCTTATCAGCCAGATAACAGTGAAATTTTGCTTTCTTCTTCACATCCTTGGGTACAAGCATTCTCTTTATAAATTTTGGCACGAATGATTGGCCGAAATTTACCTGCGGCTGGCTTACAGGCATAATTTCAGACTTTATCTGCCTGTTTTGATATTGAGAATATGGTCGGGTAATGTAATTTGAACTTATACGCATATTGCTATAACTCCTGAACAAATATTTTTTTGCTATAAATTTGAAAATTTATTTTTATATCATACGGAGTAATTTTTAAAGCTGCCGCGCCGTAGTGTCGATAGGCTGATTGTGGAGGTATAAATGGCTATAATTATTGAAAACAATTTTGTTAAACGCAGAACAATCAAACTAAGCGTAGAGGATGTCATTAGTATTGTAAAACAATACCAGACCGTAACGCGCGGCTATTGCGAAGCACCTATTGTGCGGGATATTATCAAAAACTCAAACTTCTACGTGCCCGAAGATATTTAATTACATATCCAACGCAATGTCTAACGTTGGTGCTTTTATCACACCTGCGCCGATTACATATCCAACGCAATGTCTAACGTTGGTGCCTTTATCACACCTGCGCCGATTACATATCCAACGCAATGTCTAACGTTGGTGCTTTTATCACACCTGCGCCGATTACATATCCAACGCAATGTCTAACGTTGGTGCCTTTATCACACCTGCGCCGATTACATATCCAACGCAATATCTAACGTTGGTGCTTTTGCCACAATTGCGCTTGAAGAGATAATATCGACACCGCAGGCCGCTATCGCATTGACCGTATCAAGATGAACATTACCGCTTGCCTCAACTATTGCACGCCCCGCAATCAGTTCGCAGGCGGTTTTCATCATATCAGTTGACATATTATCAAGCATTATGATATCAGCTTTGCTCTCAAGAGCTTCTTTAACCTGCTCCAGCGTATCGCATTCCACCTCAATTTTATGAGCATGCGAAATTGAAGCACGTAATTTTGTCACAGCATTTGTAATCGAGCCGGCAAGGCGGATATGGTTATCCTTAATCATTGCACAATCAGAAAGATTAAATCTGTGCAGCGCACCGCCGCCGGTTTTAACGGAATATTTTTCAAAAGCCCTGAAATTCGGAGTAGTTTTGCGTGTATCAACAATTTTTGCATTGTAAGGAGCGATTGCATCCTGATATTTAGCGGTTTCAGTTGCAATTCCGCTCATACGCTGGATATAATTCAGGGCAAGTCTTTCACCCATAAGAAGTTCTTTCGCCGGCCCCGATAAATCCGCCAGCTTATCACCTTTCTTGATTTTGTCCCCGTCTTTAAAATAGAATTTTATTTTAATATCTTTAGATAGAATTTCGTAAACAGTTTTAAAAACCTCCACTCCGCAAAGGACGCCGTCAGATCGGGTGTTTAAAAAGCCCTCCAGCATATCCCCCTCAGATGCCAAATTCTCTGTCGTAATGTCACCGAACCCGATATCTTCTATCAAAGCATCTTTAATATGTTTTTCTATATAAAAACGGCTTAGCATAATAAAGTTTTCTCCCTTTCTTTAAAATAGCTGTGCTGAACTTCTGCGCCGCATTCAGGGTAATCATTTCTAAAATGTGCCCCCCGCGATTCGTGTCTGTTCAGCGCAGAAACCGTAATAGCCTTTGCTACTATCAGCATGTTTCTAAACTCATATTCTTCTTTGCTAAGGCACTTATATTCACGATTGAAGTTCAAAATGAGCTTATTCAGTTCAACAAGCGCACTTTTTAAGGAAAGTTCATCCCTGAAAATACCGACTTTATCCCACATTAATTCTTTTAACTGTTGAATAAGGTCATCCAAATCGAAATCAATGCTTTCATCGACCTGAACATCTTCGCTGTAACGGTCAATAACAGATTTAATATCCGAATCAATCTGTTTTGGCGCGCTCAAATCCATTTTTCTAAGCGTTTCAATCAGGTTATATGCACACACAACACATTCCAGAAGCGAATTGCTTGCAAGCCTGTTCGCGCCGTGAAGTCCTGTTGATGCCACCTCTCCTATTGCATAAAGCCCTTTTATATCGGTTTTCCCGTCAACATCCGCGACAATTCCGCCCATAAAATAGTGTGCCGCAGGCGCAACAGGGATCAAATCTTTTGAAATATCAATGCCGTATTTTTTACAAATTCTTGAAATTGTAGGGAAACGACGGGCCAAAATTTCCTTATCAATATGGGTTGCATCAAGGTATTCATGATCAACGTGCCGGGCAATCATTTCCTTACAAATTGCGCGTGTTACGATGTCGCGCGGTGCAAGCTCTTTGCGCGGATCATATTTTGCCATAAATTCATTACCTGAAGCATCAACGAGCTTTGCACCCTCACCGCGAAGCGCTTCCGTAATAAGAGAACGGTTTTTTACCCCCGGCTGCGCGAAAGCCGTCGGGTGGAATTGAACAAATTCCATATCACGCAGGACAGCACCTGCAATATGCGCCAGAGCCAATCCGTCACCGGTTGCACCCTGCGGGTTTGTCGTGTACTTATAAAGCTGGCCGATACCGCCTGTTGCAAGCACGACAACAGAAGAGTAAATAACTTCATACTCTTTTGTTACGTTATTAAATAAGACTACACCTTTACACTCACCTTCAGAATTTATAAGCAAATCCACCGCGCTGTGATTTTCATAAATATCAACGCCATGTGCCTCTTGGAGTGTTTTTGCCAGTGCCTCCTGCATTCTTCTGCCAGTTGCGTCCCCGCCGGAGTGAAGAATTCGTCTTACGCTGTGCGCACCCTCAAGAGTATAAGATAATTTACCGTCATCAGTGGTATCAAACTCAACGCCATAATTCATCAAATCTTTTATTACAGAATCAGAGCTTTTAGAAATTGACTTGACCGCATCCGAGATATTAAGCCCCGCACCTGCCTTTAGCGTATCAGAAACATGCGAAGAAATTGAATCCTCTTTATTTTCCTGCATAACACCGACGATACCGCCCTGAGCATAATGCGAGTTGCTTTCGCCCAAATTGGATTTAGTGACGAGTAAAATGTTATCCGAAAGCTCTAAATTTCTATTCATTCTCAGCGTTGCGTAAAGTCCGGCTATTCCGCTCCCCACAACGACTGCGGAGTATATTGAATATTTCATAATTATAAATCCCTGCTGACAATATTTTATGTCAAACATATCATGCAGTCAACAAATAAAACCCGCTTTGCAAGCGGGTTAAATCATCCTTATTTCCTATTATTCCAAATTATTCTTAATTCTTTATTCCTATTCTATGCGGCGTTAGCCAAACATATTTTGAATGTTGTTCTTAGCAAATTCGCCTTCTTGTTTTTCCATTCCTTCAAATACTTGAACTTCAGCTTGAGCGGTTTCTTTTTCAACTTCAAGGTCAGCCTGTTCGTCTTTCATAGCTTGGATTTCCATTTCATATCTTGCATCAAATTCATCTTCTATCATAGCAAGAGTTTGGTTCAATTGAGTTTGACCTAACTGCTGCATACCGGCTTGCCATTGTTGGAACTGAGCATATAGTGTCTTAAATTCATCAGTACCTGCCTTAGACATATCCAATTGACCTCTCGTAGGATCAGTAAATAAGCTTGCATATTCAGAAGGTAATGCCTGCATCATACTGGACATACTAAACACACTGTTAGACATCATTTTAGCCTGGTTAGTAGCAGCCCTCTTTTCTGAATTAAATTGTTTTTCCGCACGACCAATTTGCTTCGTCAATCTTGCGATTTGACGAGTAATACGGGAAACCTTATTCTGGGCTTCCAGCTTGCCAAGCTTTGCATAGATTTTACCAAAAATATTAGCAACCATAGCGTATCACCTTAATTAGTCCTCGTTACATATATAAAGTAATATATCTCGCGTAAATTGCCTTTTTATACCATGAATTGTAAAGTTTTTGTTACAATTAACTGCTAATTATTTGCGCACCTTCATAGTCAATAGGAAAATCATATATATCAACTTTTACATTCTGCGCGTTCCAGATATTTCTTACAATCGCCTTAGCTTTATCAGCACCGTTCTTTTCTGTTATAAGCAAAATTGTTGAACCGGCGCCGCTTATAACGCAGCCTAAAACATTTTCCTCATATTTAAGCGCATTCATAATTTCCTCAAGCCCTGGCATCAAATTCATCCTGTAAGGCTGGTGGAGCCTGTCATGCAATGCCAGTTTCATCATCGCAGAATCTTTTGTATGCACGGCATCAACAAACATTGCCGTTCTCTGTGCATTAAATATTGCGTCTTTCATCGGCACTTCTTTAGGGAGAACTGAACGTGCAATATCTGTTGAAAGTTCAAAATCAGGGACACAGGCGGTAATTTTCCATTCTTCCGGCCACGGCAATTTTTTATAAATAACGCTTCCGTCATCCTGAAGTGAGGCAAACAGCATTCCGCCTAAAATTGCAGGCGCAACGTTATCCGGATGACCTTCAATTTCAGTTGCAATAGAAAGTAGTGCAGCTTCATCTGCGGGCTTGCCCAAAAGTTCATTCGCAGCGATTAATGCGCCTACGATTACGGAAGAACTGCTGCCAAGTCCTCTGGTCATCGGAATTTTAGAATTTACCGTAATTTTCAATTCTCCCGGAGTCTGCCCGATTGAGTTATAGAGTAATTCTACTGCTTTATATATAATACTGTTCTCATCAACAGGAACATGCTCAAGGTGAGCTTTGTCCTTATAATCAAAATCTGACACAAGTTCAATCAAAACACCCGAACCCGGCATAACAGTTTCCTCAATAGTTATAATATTATACAAAGGAAACGCAACCCCCATTGTATCAAATCCGGGGCCTAAATTCGCTGATGTGGCGGGTACTTTTACACTTACTTTCATATTTCCTCTCAATTTCAATAATTCTATTATAACACAAATATTAAGAATTTCGTCAAAGACTTGAACCGCAGAATTTATATGGTATAATTGACGGGTAAATTAGATAATACAGGGATATTGTTAATAATATGACTATTCAAGATTGGTTTGAGAAAAGAAAAGAAGCGCAAATTCAACGCCGCGCGCTGGAAGCTAAAGTTGAAGTTGATATGAATCCCGATTTGTGGACTAAATGTGTTCACTGCGACGCACAGCTTCTGAAAAAAGATATTGAAGAAAATCAAATGGTTTGTCCTGTTTGTGACTACCATTTCAGAATAAACGCCAGAAAAAGAATAGAACTGCTCTTTGATGAAGGTTCTTTTGAAGAATTAAATTCAAATATCAAGCCAACCGATCCGCTTGATTTCGTTGATACAGAACCGTATAAAGACAGACTTGAAAAAGCGCACCAGAAAACCGGACTTGATGAAGCTGTAATCACCGGCATCGGAGAAATCAACGGGCAAAAAACAGCCGTTGCGGTCATGGATTTTGACTACATGGGCGGTTCTATGGGAAGCGTTGTAGGGGAAAAGGTTACAAGGATTATAGAAGAAGCGATTAAACGCAGACTTCCTGTTATGGCAATCACCTCCTCTGGCGGTGCAAGAATGCAGGAAAGCGCCCTTAGCCTTATGCAAATGGCAAAAACCTCCTGCGCCTGCGCTAAACTTGATGATGAAGGCCTTTTATATATAAATGTACTGACAGAACCGACATTCGGCGGAATTACTGCAAGTTTCGGGATGCTGGGCGATATAATCGTTGCTGAGCAGGGCGCAAGAATAGGTTTTGCAGGCAGAAGAGTTATTGAACAGACTATCAGACAAAAACTGCCGGCTGATTTCCAAACCGCGGAATACCTGATGAAATACGGTCAAATTGATGTTGTTTCATCACGCAAAAATTTAAAACAAACTTTAGCGGATATTCTGGAAATGCACGCATTAGCAAAATAAATTTAGTCAGCACCGCACGGCGGGCAGGGCGAAATGCTTTTAAAGAGTTAACAAAAAAGAGGTAACAATGACAGTTTTGGATTTTGAAAAGCCTATTATAGAAATAGAGAAAAAAATCGAAGAATTCAAAAAAATCAGTATGGAGTCAGGCATGGATTTACACAAGGAAATAGAAAATTTTGAACAGCAGGCACACGATTGCAGAAAAGAATTATACGCAAATCTAAAACCGTCACAGAAACTGCAAATAGCGCGCCACCCTGAACGTCCGAACTTTTTAGATTACGTAAATAATATGTGCGACAGCTTCATTGAACTCCACGGGGATCGTGAAGGCATGGACGACAGAGCAATAATCGGCGGAATCGCAAAAATCGACGGCAAACCGGTTATGATTGTCGGAACAATGAAAGGTAAATCTACTAAAGAAAATTTGGAATATAACTTCGGCATGCCTCAGCCTCAAGGTTATAGAAAGGCTTTAAGATTATTTAAGCACGCCAACAAATTCAACCTCCCGATTGTAACGTTAATCGACACCCCGGGCGCATATCCGGGTATCAGCGCGGAAGAAACCAATCAGGGCGGGGCTATCGCAGTTAACCTGAGAGAAATGGCAAAACTGGAAGTTCCGGTTATTGCAATTATCACAGGTGAAGGCTGCTCCGGCGGGGCGTTAGGACTTGCTGTCGCGAATAAAGTTTTCTTACTTGAACACGCTTATTACACGGTAATTTCACCGGAAGGCTGCGCTTCAATTCTCTACCGTGACGCGGCACGCGCGGCTGATGCGGCTAATGCGCTTAAAATCACTGCACCTGATCTTTTAAAATTAGGCATTATTGACGGCGAAATAAAAGAACCTCTGGGCGGTGCGCACACTGACCCTAAAGCTATGGCTGACACCCTGAAATCAACTATTATGGAAAGCTTACAAGAACTTTCTAAAATTTCAGGCAAACAGCTTAAATCTGACAGATACAATAAATTTAGAAAAATGGGCGCATTTCTGGAATGAAAACCTACTTTGAGCTTTTAATAGAGATTAATCCGGCAATAGAAGATGTTATCTCGGAATTTTGCTTTGAAAACCTTCCGTGTGAAGGCGTAATCCTTGCAGAAGAAAGCTACAAAGACCTTGAGATGACATCAACCACCCGCGGAACATTAAAGGTCTTTTTGACGGAAAAACCGCTTGCGCTTGATGAGTTATTGACTGAATATAGAAAACTGCTTATTCAACGCGGTTTTACAGATGAAATGCTCGGCAGTTGGAAACACACCTTGACCGAAAAAGAAAATGAAGATTGGTCTAAAAAATGGAAAGAGAAATGGGATATAACACGCGTTTCTGATAAAATTGTCATTGTTCCGGACTGGCTTGAATACAGTGAAAAACCTGACGAAATTGTTATCCGTTTAGAGCCGGGCTGTGCTTTTGGGACAGGAACTCATGCTACAACGCAGCTTTGTATGAAAGCGATTGAAATAATCGGAGTAAAAGATAAAGATGTTGCTGATATCGGAACCGGCTCCGGAATTCTTGCGATTTGCGCGAAAAAATTCTGTGCAAATTACGTTTACGGATGTGACAACGATGATACGGTAATTGATGTAGCAAAAGAAAACGCATTAAAAAATAATGTTGAGTGCGAATTTGAATTCGGTACAAGCGAAAACATTCACCGCCAATTTGACCTTGTACTTGCAAATATTCTCCACAATGTTCTAAACGAAATTATGGAAGATTTGCAGCGGATTACGAAAAAAGGCGGCTATCTCGTACTTAGCGGGATTTTGGAAGAGAAAGCACCGGTGGTTCTTGATGCAATAAAACGCTGCAAACTTGAAATGGAACAAGAGCTTCATCAGAACCAGTGGGTTTGCTTTATCGTCAAAAATATATAAAAGGGGAAAAGAATGACAACAGCAATTATAATTCCGGCAAGATACGGCTCAAGCAGATTAGAAGGGAAACCGTTAATTGAAGTTGAAGGAAAACCTATTATTCAATGGGTCTATGAAAAAGCGTCACAGTCAACACTTGCGGATATTATTATCGTGGCGACAGATGATGAGCGGATTTATAATTGCGTAAAAGGCTTTGGCGGTAACGTTGAAATGACATCAGTTAACCACAAATGCGGCAGCGACAGAATTCAGGAGGTCATGGACAGACATCCGGAAATCACTCACGTTGTAAACTTGCAGGGAGATGAACCTCTTATTACTCCTGAAAGTATTGATGCGGTTATGAGAAATGTTCTTGAAGATTTGGAAGCAGATATTTCCACATTGCTAAGAGTTTTGACGGACGAAGAAGAAATCAACAATCCGAATTTGGTCAAATGCGTACGCGACAACCGCGGATATGCGCTTTATTTTTCACGTTCAAAAATCCCTTATGAAAGAAATGCTGATATCGCAACTTTCTATGGACATCTTGGTATTTACGGCTACAAACGTGAAGCGTTAAAAAGAATGACAAAGCTTTCACAATCACAGCTTGAAGTGGCAGAAAGCTTAGAACAATTAAGAGCGCTGCAAAACGGGATGAAAATAAAAACTTCAATAGTAGACTTTGTACCGGTCGGAATTGATACAAAAGAGGATTTGGAAAAGTTTAAAGAAATAGTTTCAAGAAAATAATAAAGGCGGTGTTATCCCGCCTTTTAAATTACCTTTTTATACAACGAACCGGAGCGACCTCAGAGCGAGGCCCAACCATCCGATTAGTTTCACTATTTATAAAAGCATGAGCCCAGCCTTTAGAAGAATCTTTTGTATAAACTGTACCCGACCAATACGCATATTGAGGCAACTCTAACAGATTTTTATTGATGAACATTGCAGATAATTCATCTATATTTGGAAGTCTGCTTTCACTATCCTGTGCTCGACAAAGTTTACTTGCATCCGTCTGCGCTGCGCTTCCGGCATCAGAATTTAGCGGCAACGGTGCTACTATCACAGGATCGGAAGGGTACAGTGCCGTTATAAATCCAATATCTTTACCAACCGTATTTGGACCTTTGCTCCCATTCAAATCGTACACAAAATTCGCACACATTTTGGGTTGAACAAAAATCATTTCTTCCTGCATATCACCGGTACAGGACGGATTATAATAAATTAAAATTGATTCACCATTGGCAGTTTCAAAGGCTGCGGCTCTTGTATCAAGCTTATATGTTACTTTAGAGGTTTTCTCTCCGGTACAATTATTCTGGCTATAAGAAACAATTTTAAATACCTCATTAAAGCCAACCAGTGTATTGTAGTCTGTTGTAAATTTGCTAAGCGTACCGCCTGATAAAGTGTTCACAACCGTTGGGATTCCGCAATCTTCTAAGTGCTTGTAATCACAAATATTGTTAATTTTTAAAACTTTTGAAAGTCCTGCTGTAATGAATGTTTCCGCAGCGTTATCCATAGCATCATCAGCACCGGAGCTGCTTTCTTCAGTATAGGTTCCATAACCGCTCAAAGACGGCATTAGCGCAAGCGCTTGACTAAAACGCGCATAAAGTGCTTTGCGCTGCGTGTTCCATGTACGCTCATTTATGTTTCCGGTCAAACTCGGAAGCGTTATCGCAGCAACCACACCGATTATCGTGAGGGATAAGAGTATCTCTGCCATAGTAAACGCTGACCGTAAGCCGACCAACCCATTATGGAACCGGCTCGACCGCCGGTGGATTGCCACGCGGTCTGCGACCGCTCGCAATGACGGTATATTCTTTAATGTCATCCCGAATTGCGCGAGCGAGCGGAGTGCGGAGTGCTGAAAGCACGTAGGCACGTTTTCCGCGAGTCGAGCAAGACCGTTTCGGCATCTGTCCAGCAACACCGGTAGCTCGCAATGTTGGATAGATCCTGAATCAAGTTCAGGATGACAGTTATTTTTCACGTTTTCGCTTTGTGCCTCTGCTCGCTTGCGCAGTTCGGAATGACAATTAATGGCTTTCGACTGTTCAATAGTACCGGTTGAGCAACTCCCCCCCCCCCCCTGCGCAAGTAATTACATTTCTGCATTTTTTCATTTCTATATCCTTTCCGGCTTCTCGCCTTTGTCTTATTATCCATGCCGATATGCGGTACTCTTACATTATGTAACATGTTTTTCATTTAGTCAAGATTGACAAAAAGATAGAGGAGGTTAAAAACCTCCTCATAGTCAACAGAAAGGATATTAAATTATATAATTCTTTTTAAGTTTTATGCTTTATTTAATTTAGCTAAAGCTGCTGTTGCTGTTTCTTGAACGTTTTTGTCCTGATCGTTCTTTGCAATTGTGAAGATTGTGTTCAAGTCATTTTTGTATTCCGGTCTTTGGATATAGCTCAATGACTCAATTGCTGACGCTCTAACCATAGGGTTAGGGTTAGATTTCAACTGTTCAACAACTGCTACTGCGCCCGGCAACTCGGTGATTGGAACAACCTGTCCTGAAAGTTTTTGAACTTCATCACCAAAGAGTTTTTGCATTATAGCCATTGTGAATAAAGCGTAGCTTTTGTTTCTTTCAGCCTGTTCTTTCGGTGTCATTGCGTTAGCCAATTCTTTTTCGGCATCAGAAACCTGTTTACCTGTCATAATTTTTTGTCTTGCTTCCATTTGTTCTTTTGACGGGCCGACTAATTCTTTCGTATCAGCGTTCAGGATATCAGTTAAAGCTTTAACAACTCTTTCATCTAAGAGTTCGGTTGCTTTTTGCGGTTCCTGATTAACCATCATTGCGATATTTTCCATTGCGGAAGCCTGTTTTTCAAAGTCCGGGTTGGTCAATTCTGCGATGAATGCATTGATATCGACCTGTGGTTTAAGTTCTTCCGGTTTAACTACTTCAACTTTTGGCTGAGTTGTTTCCGGTTTAACTTCTTTTGGCTGAACTTCCGGAGCTGCAACTGCCGCTTGAGTAATAACCGGTTCCGGAACAGCAACTGCTGCCGGAGCGTTAAGGTTTTGTTGAATAACTTGCGGTTGAACAGGTGGTACAGGAGGCATTGGAGCCGGCTGCGGTGCTGCCTGTTGAACCATTTCCGGAGCTTGAGCCGGAGCCATTGCTACAGGTGCCATAACTGTTTGAGCCGGCATGTAGTAAGGCTGTTGAACCGCTTGAGGGTAACTGTATAAATCTGCTTGAGGGTAAGAGTAGTAAGGCATTGTAGGTACTGCGTAACCGCCTACTTGAGCTTGTTGAGCACCCGGAGCCTGAACTGATGCGCCGTTAATTGCAATTTTTACGGCATTGTAATCCGCCTGTGGAGCCTGCGGCTGCGGCATATACATCGGATTATGCATATACTGTTGCTGAGCCATCGGATACACTTGATACGGATTTTGGATACTTGGTACTTGAATCATATAATTTGTTCCTTTCAGATAACGTATATCTTTACTTCTAATCTTCTAATATCCGTCAAGAAAAAAAATTGCTAAATTTACTATTTTTTTTAATAATTCTTAACATATCCCAAGATTTATCAGAAGAGATAAAAAAGATATATTTAACATAACTTTATTGTATTACAATAAAACTTTTTTTCATGATATAATGTAATTGTTGTTACATTGTTTTACAAATAAGCGGGGGGGTATGATGACATTAAACACAAAGCAAAGACGCGCAATAAGAAATATTTTTGGGGAAACTCTCGCTAAATTAGGCGAAACGAACAAAGATATTGTTGTATTGGATGCTGATTTGGCATGCTCAACGCAAACTCAAATTTTCGGTAAAAAATTTCCTGAAAGATTTTTTGATACAGGTATTGCCGAGCAAGACATGATAGCAACAGCAGCGGGGTTGGCTTCGCAGGGTAAAATTCCGTTTGCGGCAAGTTTTGCTATGTTTGCAACCGGCAGAACTTACGATCAGATAAGGAATTCTGTTGCATACCCTAAATTCAATGTAAAAATAATCGGCACGCACGGCGGGGTTACTGTAGGCGAGGACGGCGCAAGCCATCAGGCGCTGGAAGATATCGCGCTTATGCGCTCTATTCCTAACATGATGGTAGTAGTTCCGTCTGATTGCAAAGAATGCGAAGAAATTATTAAATTCGCGGCCGAATATAAAGGCCCGATGTACATAAGACTTGCCAGAACAAATCTTATTGATATATTTCCGGAGGATTACACATTTAACCCTTATCAGGCAAAAGTTTTAAAAGAAGGAAAAGATTTTACCGTAATTTCTAATGGAGAAACACTTGCGGAAACCTTAATGGCAGCGGATATTCTAAAAGAAAAGGGCATTGATATAGAAGTAATAAGCATGCCTGTCATTAAGCCTATTGATAAAAATACTATTATTAACAGCGCAAAGAAAACCGGTTTTGTTGTCACAATTGAGAACCACTCAGTTATAAACGGGCTTGGAAGCGCGGTTTGCGAAGTTTTAAGCGAAGAACTTCCTACGCGTGTTCATCGGATAGGCATAAATGACCAGTTCGGGCAAAGCGGCAAATGGAGTGAACTGCTTGACTTTTACGGACTTACCGCAGAAAAAATAGCTTTAAAGATAGAGGAACTTAAAAAATAATGATTCAATTCAGAAATGTCACAAAAAAATATAAAAACGGGAAATTTGCACTAAAAAACATTAATCTGGATATCAGACCGGGAGAATTTGTTTTTGTAGTAGGCGCATCAGGTGCAGGAAAATCTACCTTAATGAAATTGCTTTACCACGAAGAATTACCTACTTCAGGAATTGTTACAATCGGCGGAAAAGATATCGGCAAACTTTCCAATGATGAAGTTCCGAGCATCAGAAGATGCATGGGAATTGTCTTTCAGGATTATAAACTGCTCCAGAATAAAACTGTTTATGATAACGTAGCTTATGTTATCAGAACGCTCGGAATAAGCACAAAAGAAATCCGTTCCCGTGTAACAAGTGCTTTAAACATTGTAGGTTTAAGCGACAAATTAACCGCTTACCCGTCAGAACTTTCAGGCGGTGAACAGCAAAGAGTCGGTATTGCACGCGCAATCGTTAACGGACCGCCTCTATTAATCGCAGACGAACCTACAGGCAACTTAGACCCGACAAATTCCATGGAAATCATGCAAATTTTAGATCAGATTAACCAGCGAGGCATCACGGTAATTGTTTCCACCCACGATGAAGCTATGGTTAACTATATGAGAAAACGGGTTATTACACTCGGTTTTGGTGAAATTATCAGAGATAAGCAAGCAGGTACCTATGAACAGTAGTAAAAATAACGTCAGAGTAAGAAAAAATATAAAAAAACGCATACCTAAAGATAAACTTTGCGAAGTAAGAATACTTTACAGGTTAGTAAAAGAAGCCATCAATGATCTTAAAGGTACCGGGCTTCTGGTTAACGTTGTCATTATAACAACAATGACGGCAATTTTGACGATTTTTGGAGTATTTTTCAGATCAACCCTTTCCATTTCATCTTTTGCAAAAGAACTCGGGAAGGTGCTTGAGATTTCTGTATATCTGAAAAATGATACCAATATAGATTATGCAACAAAACAAATTGAAGGCTTTGACCATGTAACCAAAATCACGCTTATACCCAAACAGGTTTCATGGGATTCTTTGAAGAAAGAACTTGATTTGCCGGACATAACCAACCCGCTGCCGGACACGCTGCATGTTCGGGTGGATTCTCCAACAAATGTTGAAGCGGTTTTTGATTCCGTCAAAAAACTTTCTTATGTTGAGGATGTCAACTACGCGAAAGATCTGGCAGAAAAAATTAATACGGCAAATCACATAGTGTCGCATTTAATGATATTTGTTGTTGCAGTAATCGGTATTTTAACCGTAACGATTATCAATAACACAATTCTGCTGGTTATCCAGTCCAGAAAAGATGAAATAGAAATTATGCGCTTAATGGGTGTCAGCAACTGGTATATCCGCTTCCCGCTTCTGCTGCAGGGTGCATACTACGGATTTATGGGGGCGCTTGTTTCTATAATCCCTGTTTACATGGTTCACAAATACCTGCTTGCAGTTCATAATTTCTTCTTCGTGCCGAGTCCGGATTACGCGCTGAACCTTGTTATCCTGACAGTATTCCTGACCGGTATCATATTCGGTTCCGGCGGAAGCTTCATCTGTATTAAGAAACACCTTCAGGTATAGGGTCAGGCATGAGTAAAATTGCTATAGTTTCAGATAGTTCAACTATATTAAACTCTATACAGGCAAAACTTGTGCTGTTGAGAGAAGATGATACTATTATAAAATGCAATTCCTCGGAACTATACAAATACTCCTCGACTGCGGACATAATCCTTTTTCACGTATCAGAAATTACTGATATAACCCTCACGGCTATCACAAATATAAAAAAGAATAGTAACGTAATCATTCTTCTTGTTGAAGAAATTAATCCGAAAACTCTTCTGAATGCTTACGACTGCGGGATAACTGATTTTTGTAACATAAATATCACAAACTTTGAACTTCTGATAAAAATAATTAACGCAAAAAAATCCCTGAATCAGTATAAAACAATTGAACGTCTTAAAACTTCGCTCAGGGATAAAGGCGTCTTGAAGCCGAATTCCGATATATATGAACAAATCAGCGACATAGTGAACGCAAACTTTTTCAGTGAAATTCTAAATTCATCAATGCTTGCTGTCAGTATAGACGAAATTTCTCACCAGAAATTTTTACTTGATAATGTGGAAAGCCGTCTTTCCATGATATTAAGGGATTCAGACTTTATCATTAATTATGCGGAATTTAAATACTTAATTATTCTGCCAAAAACGGAAATCGAAAATGCGGCAAAAGTTTTTGACAAACTCAAAAATAAATATAACCTTGAGATGAAAGGCATTTTATTCACATACACAGAAGAAAGCGCAAAAGACTTGCGCAATAAAATAGAACGGCTTGAGGTAGATCGCGCTAAAAGCGGTGTTAATCTTTATATTGATAATGCCGCGGCGGATTACGAATTTGAAACTGAAAAAGATTGGTTAAGTAATGAGCTTACAGATGAACATAAAAATTACAAACTTTTTCAGAATATCTTTAACAAAAAGCTTGAAAGCGTTATAGAACCGGCATTTTACCGAACTAAACAAAAATACGAAAAAAGTTTTCCAAATACAAAGATAAAATATTTTACGGACAAAAATCGCGCAGAATTTATGCTAATCAACTTTGATAAAACTAATTCTTTACAGATTATCTACAAAAACAGTGCGAAAGTAACCATAAATATACAGTATTCCGGTCTGGATGCACCGGAAAACGAAAACTTTGAAATAATATTCTCAAAACTCAACACCAGAGGGTTAATGGAAATCCTTGACAGATTTATAAATAAATTTAATGCAAATGGAGGTAACTAATATTATGTTAAATATTGATAACTGCGTACTTGTGGCAATAGATTTTCAGGAAAAGCTTGTCGGTATGCTGCAAAAAGATGACGCTGCCGTAAAAATGGACAAATTGCTTACAGCCGCGCATATCTTGAATATTCCGGCCATAATAACCGAACAGTACCCTCAGGGACTTGGAAAAACTATCGCAAGTTTTAATCTGGAAGGCGTGACCGTTCTTGAAAAAACGGCATTTTCAGCAATGCAGGGTGAAGATTTCAGAAATGCACTTGAGCAAACCGGCAAAAAACAGGTCATTATCGGCGGTATTGAAACGCATATTTGCGTTCACCAGACCGTTTCTGAATTAATAGATGCAGGCTACGAAGTTTATGTTGTAAAAGATGCCTGTGCAAGCAGAAACACTTATGAATTCAAACAGGGAATTGAAGCAATGAAACAAAACGGAGCAAAAATCACCTGCCTTGAAATCGTTCTTTTTGAGCTGCTGAGAACCTCAAAACATCCAAACTTTAAACCGGTTCAGACATTAATTAAATAACTGAGAAAGGCGGGCATGAAACCCGCCTTTTCTATCTTTTGATACACCTTACACCGGCAGACAGTGTTTTATCTGTAATTTTGCGGTTACCGCCGCCCATATTCTGACTCCAGGCATAAGTAGACGACTCAACCGTACCGGACCAATAATACATATTTTTGATACCCACCAAATTTTTATTAAAGAAGATTGCAGAAAGTTCATCTTTATTAGGTAAACGACTTTCTGTATCCATTTTATTACAAGCACCTATTGCAGCCTGATAGCTGCCGGCAGCGGAATCGTTATTCACAGGAAGCGGAGCCGCCACCACTGAATCTGTCGGATAAAGTATCGACATAAAGCCAATATCTTTACCCACAGTATTAGGCCCCTTATTTCCGTTCAGATCGTAAATAAAATTTGCACACATTTTTGCCTGAACATATTGATAATTCATATCCAGATCGCTTACACAACCCGGATTATAAAATACAGCAATGCTCTCGCCATTAGCTGTTTCAAAAGCGGCAGCCTTTGTATCAAGTTGCGAATAGCTCCAGGTAACATTATTACCATTCTCAACAGAAGTAAAATTACCGTTAAACATCGGATTCAATTCTACAAGAGTTTTCGGGAAATCTAACGAACTGCCGGTAAGATTAGTAAAGTTAGACGTAATACCACAATCCTCAAGGTGTTCACTGTCACAAATATTATTAATTTTCAAGACTTTAGCAAGTCCGTTTGTGACAAAAGTTTCAGCTGCAGTGTCGACTGCATCGCTTGCGCCGGCAGAACTTTCTTCCTTCAAGGTACCGTATCCGTTTATTGCCGGCATAAGCGCAATTGCCTGTGACATACGGGCATAAAGAGCTTTTCTCTGCGTATTCCACGTGCGCTCGTTGATGTTGCCCGTGAGTGACGGAAGCGTTATCGCTGCAACAACACCGATTATCGTGAGAGATAACAGTATCTCTGCCATAGTAAAACCGACCGCTCGCAATGACGGTAGACACTTACGGACAAATTGCATATTTTTGTCACCCTGAACTTGATTCAGGGTCTGGCCAACGTTGGATACCCGCTCGTAACGTGGGACAGATTCCGAAACAAGTTCGGAATGACATGGGGGTGCTGCGTTGGTTGACTGGATTGCCACGCACCCTTCGGTAGCTCGCAATGACGGTATTTCCTTTAATATCATCCCGACGAATTTATTTCGGGATCTGGCCAGCGTTAACGGTAGCTCGCGACATGGGACAGATGCTGAAACTGTCTTGGATTTGCTCCACGCTCGCAGAGTTTCGCCTAAGGAGCTTTGCTCCAACAGGCTCAATCTGCTCGCTATCCGGTTTTCACTGCGTTCAACCGTACGCAAATCCGCAAGTTCAGCATGACAGTTTTGCTTCACATTCTCGCTTTGTGCCTCAGTACGCTCGCTATTCAGGATGACATTGGTGTCTAAGGCACGGGATTTACCGGTTGAGCGGCTCCCCCCCCCCCCTGCATTAGTTAATACATTTCTGCGGTTTTTCATCTTTCTATCCTTTCCGGCTTATCGCCTTTGTCTTATTATTCATGCCGCTCTGCGGCACTCTTTCATTATGTAACATGTTTTACATTTAGTCAAGAGTTCAACTATTTTTGCTGTGCGGGGGTAGATACAGACTGCGGCGCAGGATTATTTTTCAAAACTTCCAAACCCTGCAATTGCTCATCAGCGTTCAACTCTATATATTTATATATATTATGCACAATTCCGTACGGGAAGAAGTAAACATTATCTGCCGGCGTAATTTTCAGCATGGAATGATCTGCGTCAATTTTCACAACACTCATTAGAAAATTCTTATTAACAGCTCTGAATAATATATATCCCGTTTTAGATTGAAGTTCCTCAATTTGAAAATTATTCGCATTAATCGCAAGAATAGACATATAAAAAAGTTTTTCTACCGGGAAATTAAATGTCTGAACGCATTTTGAAAAATCAATATTTTGCGGAGTCACAAGTTCAATTTCCGCAAGCTGCGCCGCCGGATTTTCTTCTGCGAATGCCGGAATCGCAGCCAATAACAGCATTAAGCCAAACATAACCAGTTTTTTCATTACCATGTAGCCCCTTCTTTTATATTAACAACCAACGGCACAGCAAGCGGCTGGTCAAGTTCCATTGCATCCCTCACAAGCTTTTTAACGATGTCAAGCTCTTCACGTACAACTTCTACAACCATTTCGTCGTGAACCTGCATAATCAAACGGGATTTAAGATTATTATCCCGCAGACTGGTATGAAACCTAATCATAGCAAGCTTCATCAAATCTGACGCCGAGCCTTGCATAGGGAAGTTTATCGCCGCACGTTTTGCAAATTCTCTAACCATTGCGTTTGAACTGTTTATTTCATTCTGGAAGAAACGTTTTCTGCCAAAAATTGTTTCGGCATAACCGTCTATCATAACCCGCTCAATCATCGCATTCATATACAATTTTACGCCCGGATAGGTCGCAAAATATCTGTTAATAAAAGCTTCTGCTTCCTCATTTGTAATCCCGACAGCTTTAGCTAGCCCGTAGCGGGTTTGACCGTAAATAATCCCGAAGTTTACGGTTTTTGCGCGTCCTCTCATCTGTTTGGAAACTTGTGAAAGCGGTACCTCAAAAATATTGGATGCCGTGATTGCGTGGACATCTTTGTCAAAAATAAATGCCTGCTGGAGGTTTGCATCTCCTGAAATATGAGCAAGAAGCCTTAATTCAATCTGCGAATAGTCGGCAGATAGAATTATATTATACGGCTCCTGCGGTACAAAAGCTTCTCTGATTTTTTCACCTTCATCAGTCCTGATAGGAATATTCTGCAAATTCGGATTTGATGAAGAAAGCCTGCCGGTAGCCGTAATCGTCTGGTTATAAGTCGTATGTATACGATGATCAATCGGGTTAATAAGGTTTGGGAACGCGTCTGTGTAAGTTGATTTCAGTTTAGAAAATTTACGGTATTGAAGCAGGTATTTTGCGATATCATGTTCGTCTGCAAGCTCCTCTAAAACCTCCGCACTAGTTGAATAATTCGCCCTGCCGCGGGATTTCTTTTTATGCTGAATTCCAAGCTTATCAAAGAGAATTTCCCCGACCTGTTTAGGTGAATTAAGGTTAAAGCCCTCATCTGCAATATCAAAAATACATCTTTCCAAACGACGGATTTTTTTGTTTAAGAATTCGGTTAACCCGTTCAGAGAGTCAGTATTTATTGCAACGCCAATATATTCCATATCAGCAAGCACCTTCGCAAGCGGAATTTCCATCTGCTGCAGCAGCTTCCAGTTTGCGTCATCAAAACTTTCAGCCCTGTATCTGGTAAGCTCCATTAAAAGCCACATTTCACGGTAAGCCTTTGCCGAATCTGTTCCGTCCTCTAAAAGCCCGAGCTGAACGGAACGCGCAGCATTTAAATTCATCTCCTTAACGGGCGAAATATTTAAGCATTGAAGCGCCTGTACGTCCATGTCGTGATTATTAGAAGGGTTTTCAACATAACTTGCAAGCACCGCATCAAAAACAACATTATTAAGCTCAATATCGTTTGAGCGCAGAGCATTATATTCCTTTTTGGAATCTATAGTTAATTTGGCAAGGTTTTCATCTTCAAAAAGTTCCTTAAAACGTGCCATTAAAGCACCGGAGGAGCCAAACGACAGATTATATCGCAAATTCAACGGAATATAATAAGCATAAGCCGGATGCTCTTCATCAATCGTTAATTTTATTCGTTTATCGCCGTCAATCTTGATATCACAGACCCCCAGCGCCATATAATTGATTTTTTGCTTTAAAATACTATCAACAGTTTCACTTGTTGCAAAGAAAAAAGCCCCTTTTTGACGGAGGTTTGCAGACATTGCGTTAAAATCCTCAACCGTCATAACCTCTTTTTCAACAATGAATTTTTGACTCTGAACCCTTTCGACAGGCTCTTCAGCTCCAAACAAGCCAAGCTGTGCATTACTGTCAGAATTTTGCGAACAGCCCTCACCGCTTTTATTAAAATTAGCCAGAATAGTTTTAATATTTTTTAAGAATGAGAAAAACTGCATTTTAGTCAAAAAAGCAGTTACATTGCTCAAAACAGGCAAATTAATGCACGCTCCGTCAAAATCGAAGTCAACATCAACATCCCTTACAATAGTCGCCAGAAAACGGCTCATATAAGCCATATCTTTACCATTGCGCAATCTTTCGCGAACAGCTTTTTCTTTAATATTCTCTAAATTTTCATAAACCGTATCAAGATCGCCGTAAGTTCCAAGGAGTTTTTGCGCCGTCTTTTCCCCGATACCGCGAATTCCCGGAATATTATCCGAAGAATCACCTCTAAGCGCCTTATAGTCAATTACCTGATTAGGATAAACTCCCAGTTTTTCATAAACTTTATCCCAGTCATATTCCGCAAGCTCGCCCTTTGACGGAATAATAACCTTAACACATCCCTCGATATCTACAAGCTGGAAGGAATCCTGATCGCCTGTCAGAATATATACCTTATGTCCGAGTTCACATGCCTTCTTAGAAATAGTTCCTATAACATCGTCCGCCTCAAAGCCTTCCTTCTGGTAAATAGGAATACTAAATGCCTGCAAACCTTCATAAATTAACCCCATTTGAATATGCAAATCATCCGGCATTTTTTCACGATTAGCCTTGTACTCGGCATATTGCTCTGTACGGAAAGTATGGTGGCTGACGTCAAAAGTTACCGCAATAGCGTCCGGTTCAAGCTCCCTGTTTTTTAACAAATCAAATAAAGCTTTAAAAAAACCAAATACAGCCCAGGTAGGAACTCCGGTAGACGTACGCATTCCGGTACGTTCTAATGCAAAATACTGCCTGAAAGCCAGGGCATGACCGTCAATTAATATAAGATTTTTTTTCTTTTCCATACATTTTCCCAATAAATGAAAAGCCGTTCCCTGCCGTTTTCCCGCTGTTCAAAGCTGCGCGCAGCAAGACAAACCCCAATCCGGCAACTAAGCAATACTTTCGTTCGACTTATTCAAAGTCGGAAGCTGTATCAACTCAGCATTATTGCGGTTTTTCACCATATCCTCAGTGACCGTAAATTCCGTAATATCATTTTTTAGCGGAACTTCATACATAATATCAAGCATCAGCTCTTCCACAATAGAACGCAATGCTCTGGCACCGGTTTTACGCTTAATTGCTTCTTTGGCAATCAAATCAATCGCAGCAGGTTCAAATTCCAATTTAACATTATCCATCTCTAAAAGACGCTGATATTGTTTCAAAATCGCATTTTTAGGTTCAGTTAAAATCATTTTCAAAGTTTTTTCGTTCAACTGATCCAGAACCGCATAAGTCGGAATACGACCGATAAATTCAGGGATTAAACCGAATTTCATCAAATCATCCGGCTGCAATTTTTTAAGAATTTTATTTGCCTGAGCTTCTTTTTCTGCCTGCGTAAGTGCGCCCTTAGCGCCAAACCCGACAGAGGAACCCTCATTTGTACGTCTTTCAATAATTTTTTCAAGCCCGACAAACGCTCCGCCGACAATAAACAAAATATTTTTGGTATCAATTTCGATAAATTCCTGATGCGGGTGTTTTCTTCCGCCTTGAGGCGGAACGTGTGCAACAGTGCCTTCAATCATCTTTAACAGCGCCTGTTGAACGCCTTCACCCGAAACATCCCTTGTAATAGAGGTATTTTCTGATTTACGGGAAATTTTATCAATTTCATCAACATAAATAATACCGCGTTGAGCCTTTGCCGCATCAAAATCAGCGTTTTGATATAAGCGCAAAAGAATGTTTTCAACATCATCACCAACATAACCGGCTTCTGTCAAAGTTGTTGCATCGGCAACCGCAAACGGAACATCCAGCATTTTTGCAAGTGTCTGTGCCAGTAAAGTCTTACCGCTTCCGGTAGGGCCGACCAACAAAATATTTGATTTTTGAATTTCAACATCATTTTTCAAATCCGTTGAAGAATTATTTTTAAGCCGCTTGTAATGATTGTAAACCGCAACGGACAAAACCTTCTTAGCGTCATCCTGTCCGATGATATACTGATCCAGATATGCCTTGATTTCATGAGGCTTCGGAATCGGTTTTTCATCAGATTTATCAGAACTTTCAAGAGTGGCTTTTTCTTTTGTTTCAAAGAATTCTTCGTCCAAAATCTCGTTACAAAGTTCGACACATTCATCACAGATAAAAACATCAGGGCCGGCAATCAGTTTTTTTACCTGATCCTGTGTTTTACCGCAAAATGAACATTTTAGTTTACTATCATCATGTTTTGGCATTTAATTTATCTCCGGTTATTTTATTTCTTCGCGTGTAATAACTTTATCAATCATACCATATTCCAGAGCTTCCTGAGGAGTCATGATATAATCACGGTCAGTATCTTTTTCAATTTTCTTAATAGATTGACCGGTATTAGCAGCCAGAATTTCATTCAGTGATTTTTTAATACGCAGAATTTCCTGAGCCTGAATTTCGATATCAGTTGCCTGACCCTGCGCACCGCCCAAAGGCTGGTGGATTAATACACGGGAGTGAGGAAGTGCTAATCTTTTGCCTTTTGCACCTGAAGACAACAGGAACGCACCCATTGAAGCAGCCTGCCCCAGACAAATTGTAGAAACGTCAGCTCTGATGTGCTGCATTGTATCATAAATTGCAAAGCCTGCTGTTACGCTGCCGCCCGGGCTGTTGATATATAACATAATGTCTTTTTCAGGGTTTTCACTATCGAGTAACAATAATTGTGCAACAACAAGGTTGGCAACCATATCGTCAATAGGAGTTCCCAGAAAAATAATTCTTTCTCTCAAAAGTCTTGAGAAGATATCAAACGAGCGTTCGCCGCGGCTTGATTGTTCAATTACTACAGGTACAAAACTCATATTCGGTTTTCCTTTCTCTATCTTATATAATAAACTCTCTCTTCTTAATAATCAAATTACCTATTTAGCTGACACAACGTAGTTAACTTTGTTGTTATCAGCGAGGAAGGCTCTTACTTTATCATTAATTGCCTGTTGTGAAATCGCGCTTAAAACACCCGGATTTGTAGAGAATTGCTTCATCAAACTTTGCGGATCAACGCCGTACATTCTGCTCAAATCCTGAAGTTTTGCCTGAATATCAACAGGTGTTAATTTGATATCTTCATCTTTTGCGATTTTATCAATTAACAGAGTGTTTTTAATTCTTGCTTCTGCTTCTTCTGTTAACACTTTGTTAACGTCCTGACCTTGAGCTTTGAAAACATTTTCCAAAGAAAGCCCTTGCATAGAAAATCTTTCTTCGTATTCGGTTTTTAAAGCTTCAAATTCTCTTTTTATCATTGACTCAGGGATATCAACCTTAACAGATTCCATAACTTTAGCGAATATTGCAGATTCAGCATTCTGGCGTCTTGCCGCTTCTTTTTGAGCGTCAAGGTGTTTTTGAATATCTTCTTTTAAAGCATCAACTGTTTCAAAGTTGCCGACTTTTTTAGCAAATTCGTCGTTCAATTCCGGCATAATTCTTTCTTTAAGTTCTTTAATCGTAACTTTGAATACAGCAGGTTTACCTTTCAAGGATTCTTCATGGTATTCTTCCGGGAAAGTTACGTTTACATCAAACTCTTCATTAAGCGGTTTACCGACAATAGCTTCGGCAAAGCCCGGAATAAAGTTTGAATGTGCAAGGTCTAAGTTATAATTCTTGCCTTCGCCGCCCTTAATTTTTTCGCCGTCTACAGAACCGTCAAAGTCAATAACAACGATATCAGTTTCTTTTGCGTTGCGTTTTTCTTTAACTTCTACGACCTGTGAATACTGATTCAAGAGTCTTTCAATTGATTTTTCAACAGCATCGGCAGGAATAACTGCATCTTCAACATCAACTTTCAAATTTTTATACTCACCAACAGTAAGTTCAGGTTTAACTTCCAGCTTCAAAGTAGCTTCAACGTCTTTGCCGTCCTCAAATTTAACAGCAGTAAGTTCAGGCTGGGTAACGATATCCAGATTGTTTTCCTTAACAGCTTCATCAATAAATTTAGGGAGCAATCTGTCCAGAGCTTCTTGTTGAATTCTTTCTTTTCCGACCTGTCTTTCAACCATAGTTTTAGGAGCTTTACCTTTTCTAAAACCCGGAATATTAACATATTGGGAATAAGTTTTCACAGCATTGTCATAAGCCTTTTTAGCATCTTGAGCCGGAATCGTTATCTCTAATTTTACAATATTTTCTTTTTCTTTTACAACGTTAGCTTTCATTTTTAATCCTCATTTCTATACAATATTTTATAATTATACTCGAAAAAAGAAATAGTGCAACAGATTCGGATATCTGTTGTATATCCTATTTTTTAAATATAAAAAGAACCGCAAGAACAATAAAAACGAAGCCTATCAGATAATTCCAGCGGAATTCTTCTTTCAAATACCATATAGAAAACCCCGAAAATACAATTAGGGTGATAACTTCCTGAATAGTTTTGAGCTGCACGGCGTTATAGACTTCATGACCGATTCTGTTTGCCGGCACCTGAAAACAGTATTCAAAAAATGCAATTCCCCAGCTTACAAGAATGACGAGCCAGAGCGCAGAGGTTTTAAATTTCAAATGCCCGTACCAGGCAAAAGTCATGAAAACATTTGAAATAGTAAGCATTAATATCGGTAAAATAAATTTATACATAAAAATGAGCCTCTTTCAGAATGATTATATACAACACCACAGTAAAAAGGCTCATTTAAATAAACTATATTGTTTGACGGTCAAGGTGGTCATAACGGAACCCGTGCTCACGGTTATCGTTTTACACACCACCGCCGGTCAGGGCGGTTTCTTATTTGGAGTCGTGCTCACGGTTATCGCCTTACGCACCAGACATTTGTGGAATAAGTTAATGCCAGATCATCAACTTCCCCGTTAGTATACCTGACAAAAAGTTTATGCAATTCTCCATCTGCGACAATGCTGGTAGAACTCCAGGTTGAAGCTGTATATGCTGCATTCAACAAGTTTTTATTAACGAACATTGCATAAAGTTCTTCCATATTCGGTGCTCTATACTCACTGTCATAAGCCGTGCACGCCTGTGTGGCATTGTTATCACCGCTCATGGCATAAGTTCCGCTGAGTGCTGATTGCGCAGGTATTGGTGCAGAGATTTTAGGGTCACTCGGATACATCAATGTCATAAATCCTATGTCTTTTCCTACTGTATTGGGCCCCTTATTTCCGTTCAAATCATAAATAAAGTTTGCACAGACTCTCGTTTGGCCAAAGTAACCTGTGCCACCGCCCCACGTGAGGTTTTGCAAATCACCAACACAATTCGGGTTGTAATATACTGCAATACTTTCACCGTTTTGTGTTTCAAACGCTGCGGCTTTCGTATCAATGATACTTATAGTTTCAGTTGTGGTTGAGTGCGTTCCGACCATTAGAGAATTCAAATTCCCCATTGTGTCAGGAAAATCAATCTGAGAGCCTGCTAATGTTGTTATTTTTGATACAATTCCGCAATCTTCTAAGTGTTCGTTGTCACAAATGTTGTTTATCTTTAATACACTTGACAATCCGGATGTTACAAAAGTTTCTGCCGCGGTATCTTCGGCGTCACTGGCTCCGGCGGAACTCTCTTCTTTTAATACACCATAGCCGTTGAGGGCAGGCATTAAGGCTATTGCTTGACTAAAGCGTGCATAAAGCGCTTTTCTTTGGGTATTCCATGTTCGTTCGTTTATATTGCCTGTGAGTGACGGAAGCGTAATCGCCGCGACTACACCGATTATCGTTAATGACAGTAATATTTCGGCCATCGTAAAACCACATTTCTTGACCGACAGCCCGCTGTCCAAACA